>DIVG01000073.1:176391-261166 GCA_002422425.1 Akkermansiaceae bacterium UBA6138
GGGAAGGCCTGCTCGTTCGCGAGGCGTCGGGTCGTCGCCGCAATCTGGGCGCGGACCTCGGCGTCGGGCTCGATAGCCGCCTGCGCGACGAGAGCCTCGTAGACATTGGTCGGGAGCGGATAGGCCTCGGTCCTGGCTGGTGGCTGGCCGAGATTGCGCTGAATGCCATAGTCGTCGCCGAGGAGGCGCACGGTCCAGTTCCGCACCGCCGCGTCGGGATGTTTCAAGGCAATGACCGCAGTGGCATCGTCAAGCCCGGCGGACTGGTGAAGCGCCCAGAGCGCATTCAGCGCCCCGACTCCGGTGCCTTTGATGATGGCCTCCTTCAGGGCGGGCACGACAGACTCGTCTTTTCGTTCGCCGAGGACACGCACGGCGGTGTTGCGATGCCATTTGTTCGGATGACTCAGCAGCCCAACGAGATCGGCACTCGATTTGGCGGCGAGATTGAGATCTTTCTCCAAAGTCGCGCCCTCGCCGACGATGCGGTAGATGCGGCCGGTCGTGGGATCGATCTGGTTTTGGTAGTGTTGTCCGTGGGCGATGTAATACTCGTACATGTCAGACACGTAGATGGAACCGTCGGGCGCGTTGGCGATGTAGACGGGACGGAAGGCTTCATCGCTGCTCTTCACGACGACGCCGTGATCGACCGTGTCGAAGGTCGAGCCGCGCGGCTTCCATTTCGTGGCGATGACTTCGTTGTGGAGCGGATCGATCGCGAAGAGGAGACCCCTCAACTTTTCCGGCATGGCGGTGCCGTCGGCAAAGGCTCCGAAATGGGTGAAGCGCACCACTGGATCGGTCGTCGCCATCATCGGGAGATCTCCGAAAGCGTAGGGATTGCGCGGAGGACCGAACTTCCCGGGATCAACGCCCTGCATCAGGTAAAAGCCGCCCTGCACGTAATGCCAGCCGCGCGTGCCTCCGCCGTTGTGGCCCGAGTAGAGGCGTCCCTGCGCGTCGAATTCGAGACCGAAGGTGTTGCCGCTGCCTTCGGCAAAAATCTCGAAGGCCCGTGTCTCCGGATGATAACGCCAGACCATGCAGCCCTCGAAGTAGGTGCCCTCGGCATCCGCCGGATCGAGCCCGGGACGCACGACACGGCACGAGGTCGTGCTCCCCTGCCCTCCGTAAAGCCAGCCGTCGGGTCCCCAGACGAGACCATTGGACATCGAGTGGGTGTCTTCAAATCCGAAGCCTGACAGATGCACCACGGGATCGCCGTCGGGAATGTCATCTCCGTCTGCATCGGGGTAAAAGAGCAGGTAGGGCGTGTGCATGATCCAGACCCCGCCGCGGCCGCGCACGACCGAGTTCGCCATGTTGAGCCCGTCGATGAAGACCTTGTGCTTGTCGAACTGGCCGTCGCCGTCGGTGTCTTCGTGAATGGAGATGAGATCGGCGCCGCGGTCATGTTGCGGCGGAGCGGGCGGGACTTTGTCGTAGTGGGCGCGGTAGTACTTGTCTCGGCTCAGCATCGTGAGGCCCGCCGGATACGGGTACTGCTTTGACTGGGCGACCCAGAGACGACCGCGCTCGTCGAAGCTGAAATTGAAAGGCTGCGCGACCTCGGGTTCGTGCACGAGGAGATCGACCTTGAGTCCGTCGCTAGTTGTAAACATGCCCGCCGATTCCGCCGGTGGAAGACTCGGCCCGTGGACCTGCTCGGCCCGCCCGAGGACACGATGCGATTCGCGGAAATCCTCGAAGGTCGCCCGGAGCGGTTTTTCGACGCGCGCCTTGCCCGGCGTGTAGTCCGCCCCGGCCAGAAACTCCCACTCACCCTCAAAGATACATTCCCAGAAGTAGTTCATGAGAAAAGGCGCCTCGTTGCGGAAGCCGAGCGGTCCCGTCTCCGATTCGAGTCGGATCGCGATCTCGTTCCACTCCCCCGGACGCAGGGTGCCGACGGGAACCTTGTGACGATGCAGCCCCGGCGAATCGGACGCGCCTATCTTCACGCCGTTCAACCAGACCTCATGTGCTCCGGCGAGGCCGCTGAGGTTGAACCCGACCGACTCCTCGAAGAGATTCCGGTCGTGTTTGGTGAAGAAGCTGTCGTGCACCTTCACCCACGAACGCATCCAGGCCGTGCCGCCTCCCGCACGTGGATCCGGAACGGAAATCGTCTCCCACTCCGCCGCCCGGGCGGGTCCGAGGAGAAAGAGCAGAGCAAGTAAAGGGATCAGGGGAGTTTTCATGAGAGGAGGAAGACTTGCCTTTGCGGGGAATAAGGGGCATATTCACCGCAGAATTTGCGGGGAATATGGATTTGAACCGGGATCCCGGTAGCATGGGCATCCTGCCCATGCATCGTAGGGCGTCGCCCGAATAATCCTGAAACGGCATTCGCTTTTCGCCACCATTCTGGAAAGAGTATAGACCGCTCCAACGAAATCCCGATACCGGCCGGAGGCTTCAGAGCGAGCGGCTCGTGGTCGGCCTACTTCCGCCTTAACACGATGCATGGGCAGGATGCCCATGCTACTTTTTACGAAATAACACTGGAGGCGGTCTTTCATTTCTTCACCCGATCACCACCACCTTACCCGTCGCGGCCGATTCCTCGGCGGCGAGACAGGCGCGGACGGCTTCGCGGGATTCTTCGGGAGTGATCACGGTCGGTTTTTCCCCGGTCACGATGCTGTTCGCGAAGTAGGCGAGTTCGTCGCGCAGGGCTCCCCGAAGCTGTCCGTGGATCATCGGCCAGTAGGTCGTATCGGGACAACGGGCGCCGTTTTTGTCCACGATCATGAGGTTCGGGTGGGTGTCGTGAATGGAGATCGAGCCCTCTGTCCCGACGATCTCGAGGCGTTCGTCGATCTGGAATGGGGTTGTGTCAGGGAGACACCAGACCGACTCGAGGATGCACGAAGCGCCGTTCTCGAGTCGATACATGACCTGTCCGAGATCGGGATGGGCGTGCTCGCGCACCTGCACGGTCTGCGCGTAGGCGGTCACGGCGCGGGATTCGGTGAACCAGAACATGAGGTCGGTGTCGTGAACACAATCGCCGATGATGGGCCCGATCTTGTCGAGCACGGTGGCTCCGACCCAGGCGGGCAGGTTGCGGCGGGCATACATGGAGATGATTTTGCCGATCTTGCCGGCCGCGATTTCCTGCTTCGCGGCGGCGTAGCGGGGATTGAAACGGCAAATGTGCCCCGTCATGAAAAAGCCGCTCGCCGCCTTCGCCGCCTTCACGATGAGGTCGCAATCCGCCACGGTCGAGGCCATAGGCTTCTCGAGAAAGACGTGCTTGCCCGACTCGAGCGCCGCCACCGCCGGATCGGCGTGCTGGTCCCACATCGTCGTGATGCTGACCGAATCCACCTCGGGATCGGCGAGCATTTCATGGTAGTCAGTGTAGGTCTTCTGCACCCCGAACCGCTCCGCCACTTCGGCGAGCCGCTCCGGATTGCGGGTGCAAACGGCGTACAACTCCACATTCGGAATCGAAGCAAGGGCCTCGCAATGTTTCTCCCCGAACCAGCCCAGTCCGAGCACGGCATGTTTCACTCTCTTCATAACAACTTTAAAACTTTGAACTTAAAACTTTAAACTTTTACCACGGCGGTAGCGCCATCGTTCCGCCATCGAGCACGATGGAGGTCGCGTTGATGTATTCCGAATCTTCGCTGAGCAAAAAGGCCGCGGTCTTCGCGATGTCGATGGGCTGTCCGAGGCGACGCACGGGAATCTTCTTCGCCACCTCGGCGTAGAGTTCCTCGACCGGCTTGTCCCAGCCCTCGCAGGTCGCCGCGAGCATGGGCGTGTCGATCGTGCCGGGACAGATCCCGACGACGCGGACCTTACCGGCGTGATCGGCCGCGAGGCAGCGCACGAGCGATTCGAGGGCTCCTTTTGAGGCGCAGTAGAGGGCATGCGCAGGAAAACCGATGAAGGCCGCGACCGAGGTCGTGATGAGAAAGACGCCCTGACCGTGCGCTTCCATCACGGGGATGGCATGCTTCGCGGTCCAGAAAACACTCTTCACATTCACCCCCATGATCTTTTCCCAGGCCGCATCATCGAACTCCGTGACCCGTCCCTTGCCCCAGACGCCGGCGTTGCAGTGAACCCCGTCGAGCCGTCCGTAGGTCGCGACGGCGTGATCGACCATGGCTTTGACGCTGCTCTCCTGCGAGACGTCGGTGAAGATGAAACTCACCTCCTGCCCTGCCTCGCGGAGTTCTTTCTCGAGGGCGATGCCTCGTTCCTCCTGATTCGAGGCGATGACAACGCGGGCGCCGAGCGAGGCGAAATGCCGTGCGCAGGCTTCGCCAATGCCCGAGGTGCCGCCGGTGACGAGGATGACTTTGTCTTTCAGGTTCATGTCACTTCCAGGGGAGGTCGCTGTCGTTTTCAAATTTCATGAACTCGATCACCGCGCCGTCTTTGAGGATGAAGGCGACGGTAAAATTCGGCGACGGCTCAAAGGGCTCGATGAGGACTTCTTCACCGACGAGCGCGGCGGCGATGTCATCGACCCGATAGGCGACGTGCGGCATGTCGCGAACCGGACCCGAGACCGGGCTGTCCGCTTCAAAACGCAGATACTCGACCGCGTAGGGATGTTTGCGAGGGTCGGTGACCCAGACTTTGGTTTCTTCAACGTAGTATTCGCCGGGCTGACTTTCGTCGGTCGGCAGACCGATGTGGTGGAAGGTTTTCATGGGAGTGAGGAGTCAGCGGTTAGCGGTTAGCGGTTAGCGGTTGCATTTTGATTGGTCTTCAACCGCCCGGTCAGCCATGCGGAAAAAGTCGTTCTTCGGTGCATATCCGAGGACGGTGCGGGCGCGGGTGATGTTGACTTCGAAGGAATGGTAATCCGGACAGCGCAACTCGATCGTCGGCACACCGAGCTTCGCCGAGAGGTAATCGGCCGCGACGCGGTAGTCGAAGGAGGACGGCCCGGCGATGTTGAAGGTCTGACCCAGCGCCGAGGGATTGCCGAGCATTTTGGCAAAGGCCTGCATGACGTCATCGACGTGGACGATATGCCGGCGCAGCGGGGTTCCGCGTGCGTCTGTCAGGACGGGGACACGCTCGTCTCCGGCCCGCACGAGAGCGATGACTTCTTCGGTGATCTCGCCAAATCCGTGACCGGGTTCGGCGGGATTGACGTTGCGGAGGAGCGAGAAGTGATTGAGAAGATCGCTTCCCTCAAAAACCCACGAGGAACGCAGCACCGTGATCGGGACGCCATACTGGACTGAGTATTGGGCGGCCATCGTTTCCTCCATTACCTTGGAGAAAGCGTAGTAGCCGGGATAGGCCGTGAGCGGGTGATTTTCGTCGAGAGGGATGGGCTGCGGGTAGAACCAGATCCCCAGCGCGGCGTCCCCGCCGAAGAGGATGAACTGCTCGACCCCATGGTGGCGGCAGGCTTCGAGGATGTGGAAGGTGCCCTTCACGCTGACATCAAAGAAGGTGTCGGCGTCCTCTTTCGCGGTGGCGAGTTGCACGACAATATCGGCTCCGCGCACGGTCTCCTCGACGGCGGCGGCATCGGTGATGCTGCCGGTGATCGAAGTGACGCCTTCGCCCGTGACGGAGGTGCGATGGACGAGCGCCCGAACCCGGCATCCCTGTTGCGCGAGCACCTCGAGGGCATGACGCCCCAGTTTTCCGCTGGCTCCGAATATAGCGACGGTCTTGCTCATTATTTAAAAGTATGCCCAAAGGTCGATTCTATTAATTGGCGTGAAGCGCCAACCTTTGGTATTTTCCGGCCATGACCGAAGAGGAAAAAGCCCGTCAGTTTCAACGCGATTTTTACGATCGCCTCGGCGGCGGATTGCAGCTCTCGACTCTCTTCGCGACGCTGCCGATGATCGCCTTCCTCGCGAAGGACCGCGAGAGCCGCTTCGTCTGCGCCAACACGAGGACCCTGAAAATTTTCAACCTCCAGCACGAATGGGAGATGCTTGGTAAGACCGACAGCGACTTCTTCCCGCGCGAGATCAGCGCCGCCTTTGTCGAGGAGGACCAGGGAGTAATGCGCAGCGGAGAGACGCGGACCTACTACGCGCAGATGGTGCCCGACATCAACGGACCGCTGAACTGGTATGTCGTCACGGTCGCGCCGCTCCATGATCCGGCGGGTGTAATCTGCGGGGTCGCGATCGTCCTCTACGACATGCACGAGGTCGGCGGAGTCGCCCACCCTTTTCAGCAAATGGAGCCGGCCCTGCGGCATCTCCACACCCGCTTCCGCGAGACGATCGAGACGAGGGAGCTCGCCGCGCTCACGCATCTCTCGGAGCGGCAGTTCACCCGCGTATTCCGGAAGCTGCTCGGCGAATCACCGATGCGTTATCTCATCCGCCAGCGCATCCGGGCGGCCTGTCAGGATCTCATTGCGACGGATCGCCCGGCCGGGGCGATCGCACTGGACTGCGGATTTTACGATCAGAGCGCCTTCACGCGCGCCTTTCGAATTCAGACCGGCATGACTCCGTCGCGCTACCGGCAGCGGCATCTTGAGGCGGTGGGATTCAATGAACCTCACTCGAACTCGTCACCCTCGTAATCGACCTCGCGGACACGCTTTTTGTCGCGCCGCTCTTCAACATGATGTCGGATCTTATCGGAGACGTTCATCCCGCCGCGAATCTCATTTAAAAACGACAATCGGCGTCGTGCCATCCGAGGTCGAGATGATGAGGCGGCTGAGCCCGAAGAATCGAAAATGGAACGGCATCTCCAGTTCCATGTCTTTGAAGCGGTAGCCTCAAGGCGGAAACGCTACGATGGATTGCCCGCCCCCGAAAGGAGATGACGTAAGTTACAGTTTTTCGAGCAGCTTATCGTGGATCCCGCCGAAGCCGCCGTTACTGAAAACGATGATAACATCGCCATCGCGGGCCTCGACCTCGAGCCGGGCGACGATGGCGTCGGCATCGGGTTCGTAAAAGGCGGGGATGTTCTTCGCTCGCAGGGTCGTCATGAGCAGGTCGGTGTCGAGCCGCTCGCTCTCGGCGAGGCTGTCGGCGCGGGCGACGGCGGAGAGACAGACGCCGTCGGCGTGGCCGAGGGCTTCGGGGAGGGCCTCCTGAAAGACATTGCGGCGGGTCGTGTTCGAACGCGGTTCGAAGATGGCCCAGAGTCGGGCGCCCGCGAAGCGACGGCGCATCCCCGCGAGGGCCTCGCGGATAGCGGTGGGATGATGCCCGAAATCGTCTACGATGGTGATGTGGCGCGCGGTCACCCCTCGGACTTCCTGACGACGGCGGACTCCGCTGAAGCTCGCGAGCGCTTCGCGCACCTCATCGGGAGTGACGCCGGCGAAACGCGCGGCGGTGACGGCCATGGCGGCGTTGCGGACATTGAACTCGCCGTTGAGCGGGATCTCGTAGCGCTCCCCTTCGAGAGTGAAAAGGGAACTGTCGGGGCGGTAATCGACCTCGGAAATCCGTGCCTCGCATTCTTCGCCAAAGCCGACTCGCTTCATCGGCGAATGGCCTTCCGCGGCAAAGACGTCGAGGCAGTTCTGATCGTCTCCATTGATGAGGGCGAGTCCGTTTTCGGGAACGAGCCGGATCATGTGACCGAAGGTCTTTTTGACGGCGGCGAGGTTTTCGAAGATGTCAGCGTGATCGAACTCCATGTTGTTCACGATCGCGACCTCGGGGAGGTAGTGGATGAACTTGGACCGTTTGTCGAAAAAGGCCGAGTCATACTCATCGCCCTCGAGCACGGTGAGGTCGGACGAAGTGAAGCGCGCGCCCTGCCTCAGATTTCCCGGGAGACCGCCGATGACGAAGTTGGGATTGCACCCCGAAGATTCCAGGATCCAAGTCAGGAGCGAGGCTGTCGTGGTCTTTCCGTGAGTGCCGCTCACGACAAAGTTGCGTTTTCCCCGCAGGATCTGGTCGCGGAGCAGTTCGGGCAGGGAGACGTAGTGACGCTTGCGCCGCAGCACTTCCTCGACCTCCGGATTCCCCCTGCTCTGAGCATTGCCAATGACAAAAAGATCGACGTCGTCGGGAAGATTTTCCGCCCTATAGCCGTCAAGAATGCCAATGCCGCGGTCTTCGAGAAACGACTTCATCGGCTCATAGACGGCCGAATCGGAACCCGTCACGCGGTATCCGGCATCACGGAAAGCAGCGGCGACGGAGCCCATCGCGGTGCCGCAAATGCCCATGAAATAGAGATGTTTTTCGGTCCGGGAAGTATCGCTCATAGGAAAAGGGGCACAAAAACGTGGTGACTCCCGTTCGGGGCTGGAAATCGGGTTTCTACGGTCTTTTCCCCGTTCCCGCAATGTCTTTTGCCGGTTACGGCTACCCGGGAGGGGATCTTTCAGAGCGCCCCGCAGATTTCCATGTCCGCTGTCCATGGCCCGTTACGGCACAAAATCGGACGCTAACACGCAATTGACCATCGCGAGTCAAGGCACGAAGCTCGGTAATGAGTAGTTTTGTTAAACATCGATCTCCTACCCACGGGGGCGTGAGGCTTGCACTGGGCCTCGGCATCGTATGGGTCGTCATCCTTGGGGTGATCTGGTTTGCCTACCGGAATGCGGAGGGTAATGTCGGAGGGTTTTTCCACTTTTTGGCGCGTTTTCACATCCTCATCGTGCATTTCCCGATCGGCGTCATCTTCCTGGCTGCCCTGATGGAATTCCTCTCCCATTTTACGGCCTTCTCCTACCTCAGGGCTACGGTCCCGTTCACGCTCTGGCTCTCCTTCCTCGGGGCAATTATGGCTACGGTGGCGGGCTATCTGTTGATGAATGTAGAAGGTTTTGCCGGGCGCGCCCTCGACCTGCACCTTTATTTCGGTCTCGGCGTGGTCGTTTGCACGCTTCTGTCGCTCGTCTTCTACCTAAGGGAGAAGCGTTTCATCGCCGATATCGCCATCGCCGCATCCGTCTTTACGACCATGGCAAGCGGTCACTTCGGCGGAGCAATGGTCCACGAACCAACTTATCTCACCGAATACGCTCCGGCCGCCCTGAAGCCGGCCCTCCTCGTCGGGCTGAGCGCACCCGCTTCCGAACCGCCGTCTTTTCCCGCTGAAGCCGAAGGACCCTCCGCCGCCGAGGTTCCCATTGGCGAGCGCGTCGTATACACCGATTTCATCGTTCCGATTCTCGACAAGACCTGTAACGAGTGTCACAACGAAAATAAAATCAAGGGCAAGCTTCGCATGGACACCCACGATCTCCTTCTCGCCGGAGCCGAGGGATCGGACACCCCCACCGTCGTTCCGGGAAATGTCGATGAGTCCGAACTCATCGTGCGGGTATCCCTGCCCGAAGACGACGACGAATTCATGCCACCGAAGGGGGATCCGCTCAAGCCCGCCGAGGTGCAGTTGCTCAGCCTCTGGATCAAAGCCGGTGCCGCTGCGGACATGACCATCGCCCAGCTTGGAGATGACCCGATGATCGCCGCAACCGCTCTCGAAGTCGCAGCAATCCACGCCAGCTCAGAGGAAGGGGTAGCCGAGATCGCACCCGCCAGCTACGCGAGCATCTGGAATACTCTCTCCCCCGAGGAACAGATCGCCCGCCTCACTGAAGTCAACGAAGCGGCGGAGCGCTACCACTTCTCTGTCATGCCTGTCTCGGCGGAGGATGAGCGGCTCCGTGTGAACGTCATCAATGCGGCAAAAGAGTTCGGGGATGAGCAGATCAAACTCCTCGAACCCGTGGCCGAGCGCATCGTCTGGCTCGACCTCGCCCGCAGCCAGATCACCGACGAGGGCATGAAGTCAATCCGCCTCATGCGCGAACTCGAACGACTCCATCTTGAGAATACTGCCGTGACCGATGCCGGCATCGCCAACCTCGCTTCCCTCGGAAAACTGGAATATTTGAATCTTTATGGCACCAAGGTAGGCAACGGTATCTTTGAGACCTTCGCCAAAATCCCGAGCTTGAAAAAAGTTTACCTCTGGCAGACCGGCGTCGATCCCGCCGAGGCAAAGGCCTTTGAACGCCGCGTGAACCTCGAGATCAATACCGGTGTCGAGCTCGCCGCCCCGCCCGCGCCACCCGCTCCGCAGGAGATCAAAGCCCCGGCCGAAGCGCCCAAACCCGCCGAGCCGAAGACCGATGTGCCAAAACCGGCCGAAGCACCTCCGGCTCCGGCAGCAACTCCGGCGACACCTCCTGCCCCGCCAGCGGAAAAGAAAGCCCCCTGAACCACGACTTCCCTTGATTCGGGGATGATCCTCGACGAAATCCTACCCGCAATCGCGGCTCTTTTTGAGCACTCCCCCCGCGACGGTGGTCGTATTTACTCATTGAGCAAATCCCCATGATGTTACGCTATTCCTTATCCTTTCTCCTCGCGGTCCCGGCGCTCCTGCTCCTCGTCGGTTGTGGAGATTCGGAGATCACTCCCGCTCTCATCGAACGCTCTCTGTCTGATTCGGAGAAGAACTTTAAAATCGCCGAATCCAGCACCGAGCGGTTCCGTTACCAAACCTCTCCCTCCGTCGGCGGGACGAGTGCCGCTGCGGAAAACACGGGCGGTCCCAAACTTGTCTATGATACCCCCGAAGGCTGGACCGAAAAGCCCGGATCGGCCATGCGTGACATCAACTTTTCGATCGGCGAAAACGCCGAGGCCGAGTGCTACGTCGCCCGTCTCCCCGGAGTCGGCGGCGGATTGCTTGCCAACGTGAACCGCTGGCGGTCACAGATGGGGGCCGAGCCCCTCACCGGGGAGCAGGTGGCAGCGCTCCCGACCAAGACGCTCTTCGGGCAGCAGGCCAGTTTTGTGGCGATCGATGGCAACTACACTCCCGGCATGGGTTCGACGGACACCTTTGAAAACTATCGGCTCCTCGGGCTGATCCTCGCCTCCGACGCCGGGGCTGTTTTCGTCAAAATGACCGGCCCAAAGGACCTCATCACGAAGAACGAGGCCGCCTTCGACCAGTTCACGCAGTCCATCGACGTGAATCTCAACTAATCTCCCCCCATCTCCATGGCTAAAGCTCCCACCGACTGGTCTCCTTCCAACTGGCCGCGGCTCCTCTACCGCTTCTTCACTTCTTTCAAGCTCGCCACAGTGATTCTCGTTTTCATGACCGTGGTGACCCTGCTGGGCACTCTCGGTCAGGTCGATAATGGTCTCCACGCGGCAAAGGTGAAGTATTTTCACTCCTTCGTCTTTTCGGAAAAGATTTTCGGAATTCCCGTAATCCTGCCGGGCGGGCTGCTCCTCATGATCATCCTTTTCATCAACATGACCCTCGGGGCGATCGTGAAAGTGCGCAAACGCTGGAAGGGTGCCGGCCTCCTCGTTTCCCACTTCGGCATGCTCATGCTCCTCGCGGGCGGCTTCATCACCTGGGCCTTCTCAACCGACGGCTACATGGCGCTCTACCCCGGCATGTCGACAAACCGTGTCGAGAGTTACCGCGAGTGGCAGCTCGAAATCATCCCGCTCTCGACGGATGGCATTGCTGAAAAGGCGTGGATCTATCCAGCCGAAAGTCTTGAGACAATGTATTCCGACGAGCAGCGCGTCATCAAGGCTGAGTCCCTCCCCTTTGACGTCGTCATCAACGGCTACTCGAAGAACGCCACCCCCATCCCCGTGTCCGCCCCCATGGCGGCGGGCGTCACCGGCCGTGAACTCGACGGATTCAAACTCTCCCCGCAAAAGCCTTCCAAAGAGGCCGAGCAAAACCTGCCCGGCTGTTTTGTCGAATTTCGCCCGCGCGACGGCTCGGCCCCGGTCGAGGCCATCCTCTGGGCCGGTTCCTACCGCTTTGATCCCCGGGAAAAGCCCATGCCCTTCACGTTCACGGTCAATGGCCAGCTCTACGGGGCGCTCCTCGTGAAAAAGTCGTGGACCGTGCCTTTTACGGTGCGTCTCGATGAGTTCATCTTCGAACGTCACCCGGGTGTGATGACGGCCCGCAATTATGAGAGCCGCGTCACCCGCTTCGAAGAAGCCCAGCCTGACAAACCGCTCGAAATCAAAATGAACGAGCCCATGCGTCATGCAGGCTACACCTTCTTCCAGGAGTCTTTTGGCCCGTCCGGCTCGCAACCAGGCGACGAGATGTTCTCCCAGTTCGCTGTCGCCAACAACCCCGCCGACCAGTGGCCGCTCTGGGCCCTCATCATCAACGGCATCGGCCTCGGGATCCATTTTGTCATCATGCTGGTGAACTTCACGGTCCGCGCCCGCAACAAAAGACTCAGCCTGCCTGCCCTCTCATGAAGCGAAACTCCCCCGCCCTCCTCGCTCTTGCGATTCTCGGCCTTCTCCCGCTCGGTCTCTCCGCCCGCGAGGTCCCCAAATCGGCCCTGCAAAACTACGTCCCGTGGGAAGACGAGACCGTGCACACCTTTGAAAACCTCCTCGTGCAGCAGGATGGTCGGGTAAAGCCGCTCTATACGGTGGCCCGCTTCACCCTGCTGCAGTTCAGCGGGAAATCCAAGGTCTCGTTCCAGACCCGGGACGGCGAAACCCACAGCATCCACTACGCCGCCTGGCTTCTGGATGTGCTCTTCCGCGGCCAGATCGCGAAGGATCTCCCTGTCTTCATCGTCGATGACTCCGCCGCCGTCGTCCAGATCGGGGTCTCTCCGAAATCGAAGCGCGATCGCTACTCCTATAACGAACTCGTCACGGGCCGGGCCAAGCTCGCCGAACTCGGCGCCCAGTATGCCGAGAAACAGAGCCAGTATGAAAAGAGCGAAAAACGCGACGCGCAATACGAACTCGATCGCATCGAGGGCATGATCCTCACCCTCGGCCGCAACATCAGCTCGTTCGAATACCTCGTCGGCCAGTTCGGCTTTGCCCGTCAGGGCGAGATGCTGGTGAATGAAAACATCCTCCCGCAGGAACTCACCGATCTCGCGAAGCGACTCGATACCGTCGAGATGCTCGAGAAAATGCCCGAGATGACAATCGAGCAACTCGTCCAGACGATACGTCAGCAGCCCAGCGAGTCCGAAGACGAGCGCACCTTCAGCGGAGCCCTGCGCCTCTTTTTCTTCCACGCCAACTCCGCGCGGGGCCTCAATCTTTTTCCGCCGCAGGAAAAGGACAATGAAGTCTGGGTCTCAGGCGGCGACACCCTCCTCGCCGGTCTCGCCTCGAAGGAGGTCCGTCCCTGGGCCACCGAACAGCTCGGCAGCATCCGCGAACTCGTCCTCGCGCAAAAAGAGGGCGAAGCGGCCTTCCACGAAGCGCTCAAAGCATTCTCGACAAAACAAAACGCCATCGCCGATGAGCGGGGCGAGGGCAAATATTCCGAGATGGAGATCACCCTCTATCGTGGAAAGTGGTTCAGCTATTCGCTCTACTGCTTCGTCATCGCCTTTGTCGTGATGGCCTTCAGCTGGCTCACCCCGGCAAGCCGCGTCGGAGGTTTCCTCATTCTCGGGGCCGGTCTTCTCGCCCTCCTCGGGCTTGTCCTCGACGTCTACGGGATCACCCTACGCTCCATCATCCGCCAGCGCCCCCCGATCACGAATCTCTACGACACCGTCCTTTTCATCACCGCCACCGCCGTGCTCCTGGGGCTCCTCATCGAATACTTCACCCGCGTCGGGATCGGCACCCTCGTCGCTGTCGTCTCGGGCGTCATGGGCATGTTCCTCGCGATGAAATACGAGGCCAAAGAGGCGACCGACACCATCACCCAGCTCGTCGCCGTGCTCGACACGAACTTCTGGCTCGCCACCCACGTCACCATCATCAACATCGGCTACGCCGCCGGACTGGTCGCCGCGATCATCGGTGTCATTTACCTCGCGGGGCGCTTTGTCATGATGCTAATGGGCAAAACCAACAAGGAGTTCTTCCAGGTTCTCACCCGCATGAACTACGGCGTGATCTGTTTCTGCCTCTTTTTCTCCCTCGTCGGCACCGTCCTCGGCGGGATCTGGGCGAACTACAGCTGGGGACGCTTCTGGGGTTGGGACCCCAAGGAAAACGGTGCCCTCATGATCTGTCTCTGGACCCTCGTGATCCTCCACGGCCGCATGGGCGGAATGATCCGTGAGATCGGCATCCACATGAACAGCCTCATTCTCGCGATCATCGTCACCTTCAGCTGGTGGGGGGTCAACAACCTTGGCGTCGGGCTGCACAGCTACGGCTTCACCGAAGGTGTCTGGGGCGCTCTTTACGGCTCGTGGGCCGTGCTTGGCGTCTTCCTGCTCATGGGGGTGGCCGTCTGGTTCCGTGACAGAAGCGCCAAGGCATCGCGCGACAACCTCGCCGCTCCCAAACCCACCGTCACCGCCTGAGCCCGGAAGGGATCCCTCTCACGATCTTCGAATTGGCATTTTCTGAAACTGTGTCTACTATTTCCGTCATGTCTATCTTCCTCGGACTCGTAATCGCTGTTTTTTTCCTCCTCCTCGGTGTCCTCGCCTTCCAGTATCTCCTGAAAGGCGAAAATTGAGCGGCAGTGACAGCGGGAGCTCTTTCCCCCGTTCCCGTCATTTAAGGCCCCGCCATTCGGGGACACGGTGCCACGTGAACCGCCGCACCCGATGAGACGCAAGACCAAGATCATCGCCACCCTCGGACCCGCGACCCAGAGCCCCGAGGCCGTCCGGAATCTCCTCCTCGCCGGGGCAAATATTTTCAGGCTCAACATGAGCCATGCCCCCCACGACTGGACACGGGATCTCGTCGGCACGATCCGGAGCAATGCGGCTGAGATCGGGGTAAATGTCGCCACCCTCATCGACCTGCAAGGCCCCTCTATCCGCACCGGCGATGTAGCGGAAAAACTCGTCCTGACCCGCGGCGACCTGCTCGAGTTTCGCAATGCCGGTCTTGAGCCCGCCCTCCCCCTCTCCGTCTCGACGAATTACGACAAGCTCCACGAGGATGTCGCGGTGGACAACGTCATGCTCGTGGACAATGGCGAGATCCATGTCCGCATCCTCCGCATTGAGGAAGGCCGCCTCACCTGCGAAGTCCTCACCGACGGCACGATGGGCTCGCGCCGCCACATCAACCTGCCTGGGATACGGGTCAATCTGCCCGTTCTCACGGAGAAGGACATGCACGACCTCGACCTCGCCGCCGAGCTTGCGGTCGACTACGTTGCGATCAGTTTCGTGCGCGATGCCGAACACGTCAGCTACCTGCGCGAGCAACTCGTCGCTCGCGGATGCGCCGCCTTGATCGTTTCCAAAATCGAGGATCAGGAGGCCGTCAAGCACCTCACCGGCATCATTGAGGAATCCGACGCCATCATGGTCGCGCGGGGCGATCTCGGGATCGAGGTCCACATTGAGGAACTGCCCATCGTGCAGCGCACCATCGTGAGAGAATGCGCCCGCATCGGCCGCAAGGTCATCGTCGCGACCCACATGCTCGAGTCTATGATCGAAAATCCGGTCCCCACCCGGGCCGAGGTCACCGACGTCTCCAACGCCGTCTTCGAGCAGGCTGACGCCGTCATGGTGAGCGGGGAAACCTCCGTCGGGCGCTACCCCGTGAAATGCATCGAAATCCTCGACCGCATCGCCCGGCGCATGGAACGCGAGCCCGGCGCCGGCTTCGCCAAGGCGATCGAGCTCACGAGCGAAAAGCAGCACACCGTGAACTCCGCCGTCGTCCTCGCAAACTCGCTTGAGCACGCCTGCCTCGTCATCTTCACCGCCCGCGGCATCCTCGCGAACTACGCTGCCCATCAGCGACCCGAACGTGCCGACATCTTCGCCTTTTCACCCGACGAGACCGTGGTGCGCTCGCTTCTGATGAATCGCGCGGTGACGCCTTTCCAGATGGAAATGGCTGAACATCCCGAAGACAGCATCCGCCGTGCCGTCGATTTCCTGAAGGAAAAAGGACTCGTCGAGTCGGGCCACCCCGTCGTGATCCTCAGCGACATCCTCAACCGTGACTTCGATACCGAGGCCATCCTGTTGCGCAAAGCCTGACCGCGATGAAACTGAGCTCGTTTGAGACGATGGACCCGAATCTGCTCCCGGGACTGGTCAACACCGCGCTCCGGAACGATTGTGACGATCTCGACGACCTGGTCAAAACACACGACATCGACCGCACAACGCTTGAGTCGCGAATGGAGACGCTGGGGTATCGCTACGTGGCAGAGACCAATCAGTTTCGGTCGGTTCCGCGTGAAGCGGAGTAGAGAACCCCGGCCCTGCCGGGCGACAGGAATGACACCCCTCCTTGCTCCCGAAGGGAACCACTCACTTGTGGGCGTTCACGATCGCCTCAATCTCACCACGCTTGACGCCGGCAGGGGCATTGACCTCAGCAAACTTGGCACGAGCGGCAGCGGCCTGCTCGACGGTCACGGGAGGAGCACTGTTGCCCCACTCGTTGCGGGTGTAGGTCAGGACGGCAGCCATCTTCTGGTCATCGAGACCGGCGGCAAGGGAAGCCATCATGCCCATGTAGTCCATGTTTTCCTTAGCGATTCCCTTCAGGGTCACGAGAAGGGAGAGATCGGGATCACCGAGGAGAATTTTCGAGCCGATCAGACTCGGTGCCATGAGCGCGGGGCCGACCTTGATCCCGGAGCCATCGGGTCCGTGACAGGCGGCGCACATCGCGTAGGAAGCCTTCCCGAGTGCGATCACCTCCGGATCGATCGCGGCAGCACCGCCGGCGGGCGCGGGAGCAGAGGTCACTTCAGCACCGACAGCAGAGGCAGCCGCGACCTTCCCCCCATCGGTCGGGGCCGGGGCGGCAGGAACAGCGGCAGCGACGGGAGCATCCTCCACTTTCTTATCTTTCATCCCGCCGATGAAGGCGACCCCGACGATGCCGAGCATCACGACGAGTGACAGGGGCACGAGGAAGAGAAAAACGTTTCCGATGACAGAGAGAATCGGATTTTTCGAGTCGGAAGTTTCGGCGCTCATGATTGGGGTGGAAAAAAGCTCTATTTCGGAGGATGTCAATGTGAATGCCTCGTTAACGGTAAGCATTACGAGGGAATTCGGGGCGCAGGTACTGCCCGGCAATCCTTTTTTCCGTGTTCCAAACATGAATCCGCCTCCTCCCGCGCCGCTAACCGGGATCGCTCTGATCCCGGTCACTGAAGCAGCCGTTACCGCGCTCCGCGAAATGGCCTGCCTCATCTGGCCCGTTGCCTACGCCGGGATCATTCCGGGCTCGCAGATCGACTACATGCTGGAGTGGATGTATGCGGAGGAGTCCATCCATCGCGAGATGGCGGAGGAATCGATCGCCTACCACTGGATCATCACCGGGGGGGAAAAAATCGGCTTTCTCGCCGCCGGGCCGGTCGCGGCGGGTGCCCCGTGCCCCCTCAACAAGTGCTACCTTCTCCCCGAACACCAGCGATGCGGCCACGGCAGCGCCGCGATCGATGCCCTCGCCTCCCTCGTCTCGGCCGCAGGTGCCACCTCGATCGAGTTGCGGGTAAACCGCGAGAACGCCCCTGCGATTGCTTTTTACCGGAAGAACGGCTTCGAGGTCTATGCCACGGACTGCCGCCCCATCGGCGGAGGTTTTGTGATGGACGACTATCTCATGCGGCGCGAACTCGCCGGGTGAAATTTTCCGTGGCGAGGGGACGCGATCACCTCGAAACTGTGCCCCTTGGAAAAACGCACCGATACTCAGCCCGAAATGGCCGCGAGGCAAAACCTCGCCTCGGCAGCGGAGAGGCTTTGCCGCGTCACGGACCGTCTCGCCGCCCTCTACCCGGCAACAGATGACATCCTCGGCCGCGACCTCGGCAATTTCAAAAACGAGGCCGCCCTTTTCCAAAGCGAGATCCCCGGCTGGTTCCCGGTTTCTTCGCGCCTCCCGGACCATACCAGGGACGAGCAGGAACGTCTCCGCGAGGCCCGCCACGACGCCCGCAACCGTCTCAACCACCTCTTCGGCATCATTCAGCTGATCCGCCTCGGCAAACCACCCGTGACCCTGCTGCACCTCAGTTCCGAGGCGGTCCGCAGTCTCGAAGCCTGCCTCGCCGCCATCACCGCGATGACCCCGGAGCAGCTTCCCGAGCCCGATCTGCCTCCTCCCGCCACCGCTGTGGCGATGCTTACTCCCGGCAGCGCCGGTCACCTCCTTATCGCCGACGATGACGCCGGGAATCGATCCATTCTCGGCCGTCTCCTCGAGCCGCACGGATTCCGCCTCGCCTTCGCCGAAAATGGGGTGGACGTAATCCGGCAAATGGCGGCCCAGGACTTCGACGCCGTCCTCCTCGACATCCAGATGCCCGAGATGGACGGCTTTGAGGTGCTTTCTCGCCTCCGCGAGAGCGGCCAGCTCCGCAACACCCCCGTCATCGTCGTGACCGGCCTGCAGGAAGAGCAGGATGCCGTGCGCTGCATCGAGAATGGTGCCGAGGACTTTCTCTCCCGCCCCATCCGGCCGGCTCTGCTCATGGCCCGGCTCAGCGCCAGCCTTGAGAAAAAACGGCTCCGGGAAAAAGTCTTCGAGCAGCATTTCACCCGCGAACTCGCCCGCGAGCTCGCCCGCAATCCCGATCCGATGAAGATGCAGGCACGCCAGGCCGACGTCTCCGTGATGTTCTGCGACATCCGCGGATTTTCCGCCGTGAGCGAACGCCTCGGACCGACCCAGACGGTCGACTGGCTCAGCGGAGTGATGGGAGAGTTTTCCTCTATCGTGATCGATCACGGCGGAGTGCTCGTCGATTACACCGGCGATGAACTCCTCGCGATGTGGGGTGCCCCAAACGAACAACCGAATCACGCCGAGCTCGCCTGCCGCGCCGCCCTCGAGATCCTGCGCTGTCTCCCCGCGCTGAACGAAATCTGGCAGCCGCGCGTCGGAGCCGAGACCGAAGTCGGCATCGGGATCAACTCGGGTGAAGCCCTTGTCGGCAATATCGGCACCCATCGCAAATTTAAATACGGTCCTCTCGGCACCGCCGTGAACCTCGCCAGCCGGGTGCAGGGGGCAACGAAATTTTTCAAAGCCTCGCTTCTCATTACCGGCGAAACGGCGGAAAAGATCCGCACTACCTTCCAGACGCGTCGCCTCTGCCAGGTCCGCGTGCAGAACATCAGCACCCCCGTCCACCTTCACGAACTCAAGGTGCCCGGGATCTTCGACGAGTGGGAACGGCTCTCCTCGCGCTACGAAGCCGCCCTCGTTCTTTTCGAAAAAGGCGAGTTTCACGAAGCGCGGCGTGACCTCCTTGCCTTTCTCGGTGAAGTGCCCGAAGACAGCCCGGGGAAACGCCTCCTCGACCGCATCGACGAGGCATTGCGGCCCGATGCCCCGGGCTTCGAAGCGATCTGGAGCCTGCCGGGGAAATAAAGTCACGCCGCCTCACAGCGGCAGATCGCACCGATGCATCCGCACTGGCTGCAGAGGTCAAAGCGACCGCCGCACTTGGCGGGGAGACCACTGAGAACTCGCTGGATGCGGCAATGGCAGGCACGGCAGCCCGTTCCGGCTCCCGTCACTTCCATCACCTCGGCGACCGTGCTGACCTGCCCGAAAGCCACCGCCGAGCTCACCTCGGACTCCACCACCTTTGCGCAGTGGCAAAGAAAGCCCCCGGACGACTCCGCAGCGGCGAAGCGACAGGCAGGGACAGTAGCGGGGAGCTTGGTCAGCATGGGACCATGGATGAAAACGGGTTATTTTCCGGCCGCTTCGCCGAACTGCTGGGAAAGATAGCGCTCCAGACCGACGCGGTTGATGAGATCGAGCTGCGTTTCGGCCCAGTCGATGCTCTCCTCGGACTCGACCACCATGCGCTCCATCAGATCACGACTTCCGGCGTCGTTTAACTCAAGGCAAAGACGAACGCCCTCGTTATACGTCGCGACACCGCGGCTCTCAAGGGTGTGGCTGTCTTTAATCTGCTGCTGCGGGCTGTCGCCCACAAGAATTTTATCATATCGGGCGATCTCGGGGATGCCGTCGAGATAGAGAAGGCGATCGATGACCTCCTCCGCGTGCTTCATCTCCTCGATGGACTCCGCATAAAAGTGGTCCGCCAGCTTGTTCAACCCCCAGTCCTTGCACATTTTGGCACAAATGAAGTACTGATTGATGGCCGTAAGCTCAATGGTAAGCCCGGCATTAAGGGCGTCGATGATTTCCTGATTACCTTTCATAACAGAACTGAGGCGTCATTACCGGAAACGGTCAAGGAAGGTCTTTTACCCGCGCACCGATCGATAATGAGACTTAATTCCATTAACTCCTCGATGCAAATGGAATTTCAGCACTGCATCGCGCCATACCGGGCGAATAAGGATGCCTCCATCCTGCGGCTCGGGCCAACCGCCGATCGTGCTTAATTTCGAAAAGCAATTGCGGTCGCGCCATTCCTCTGACGGACATCCCAATAACCGGAGGTCCCGTAAGGATCAATCGGCGTGGCCGTGTAGTAAGCAGACGGCACCGACTTGCGGTAGGCTCTTGAATAATCGCGATTCGTCTGCTCGAGGGTTCTGCACGAAGTGCCGGTGAGGACAATAAGGGTAGACAGCAGCGCTGGTAAAAGGAATTTCATGGCTCGGGAGCCCCCGAAAAACCGAGAGCTTCTTACCGAAATGATAGCAGTTTCCATCCAGACTGCTCTGGGGTAAAACCCTACCTCACGCGGGACCAGGGTCTCGAGTGGGGAGGTTAAAAGCGTCCGGACCGGTGCTTGCTCGTCTTCCGTTCAGTCACGAATTGACCGTGCGGATCATTTCGGCGGCAAGCTCGGCAAACGCGGCGGAAATGGCATTTTCGGCCGGATCCAGCGTCGCGATGGGCTCCCCGCTGTCGGCGCGCTCACGCGTGGCAATGTCGAGGGGGATCCGGCCGAGGAGCGGCACGCCGAGACGAGCCGCCTCGGTGGCGCCTCCGCCTTCACCGAAAATCGGGTATTTGACCCCGTGATCACACTCGAACCAGGCCATGTTTTCGACGATACCGGAAATAGGGACATTAACCTTGCGGAACATCGAAGCGGCCTTCCGGGCATCGATGAGGGCGACCTCTTGCGGCGTCGTGACAATAACAGTGCCGTCGACAGCGACGGTCTGCACGATCGTGAGCTGGATGTCGCCGGTGCCCGGAGGCAGGTCGAGAACAAGATAATCCAACTCGCCCCACAGGCACTGCCGCAGAAACTGCTGGGTGTAGCGGGTCGCGAGAGGGCCTCGCACGATCACGGGCGAGTCCTCGCTGAGGAGGAATCCCATCGAAATTGCCTTGATCCCGTGCGCTTCAATCGGGACGATCTCGTTCTGATCCGTCGCCATCGGCTGCTGGTCAGTCGCTCCGAGCATCAGCGCGATACTGGGACCGTAAAGGTCACAGTCGCAGAGGCCGACGCGGGCACCGGTTTTGCTGAGGGCAATGGCGAGGTTCGTCGAGACGGTCGATTTGCCGACGCCGCCCTTGCCGCTGGCGACGGCAATGATTTTCTTCACCCCGGGGATGCTCGACTGTCCGGCGGCGGGGTTGCCGCCCGTCACCGGATCCGGCGGATCTTTAATATCGAACTCAATCGTGACCTTGCCGACGCCGGCTATCGTGTTGAGAGTGCTTTCGACACCTTCATGGATACCGCGCGGCACGGCGGGATCACGCGTCGCGAGACTAATGAACACGGTGATGTTGTTCCCGTGGAGATCGATCTTTTTAACCAACCCGAAAGAAAGGATATCCCGGCTGAAACCGGGGTAATTGACTTTCTTCAGCTTTTCCCGAACTAAATCTTCCGTAATCATTCTTTTTTGCGGTTGGCACTTTCCGATAGGCCAATACGGCGCGAAGTCCAACAGAGAGGCATGACAAAGAAGGAACCGAGCAATTTGATGCGCAAGTCCGCATCCGCCCTTTTTGCGGATTCGGCGGCGGACCAGTCCGATTTTCTTTCGGCGCTGCTGGATCCGGCACCGCGCGGCAATGCGGTGCTCTGGACAGTTCCCCGACGGCTCGGCGAGCTCGAATCGATCGACCGCACAACCCTGCCCGACTGGCTTCCCGACGAAGTCGAACTGATCCATCCGGGGGTAAAAATCGGCCATTCCGCCGCTTATCTCGCAGGGGATATCTACAGTCTCGATTACGCCTCAGTCCTGACCGGATCAGCCCTGCTGACGGCCCGGGAATTTCTCCCGGCGGCACCGCGCGTCCTCGATCTCTGTGCGGCACCGGGCGGCAAATCGCTCCTCGCGAGCGTGCTTCTAAAACCGGGCCTTCTCCTCGCGAACGAGGTCGAGGCGAAGCGACTCGGGATTCTGCGGCATAATCTGCGCCGCTGCCGCGTTGCGAATGCCTGGACCCAGCGTCTCGCGCCCGAGGAACTCGCCGGGCTCGCCCCCGCTGCCTTCGACCTCGCCCTCATCGACGCGCCCTGCTCGGGCCAGTCGCTCCTCGCGAAGGGAATTGAAAATCCCGGCTGCTTTCACCCCTCGACGGTGAAGGGAAATGCCCGGCGCCAGCTCTGGATCCTCGAGGCGGGAGCGCGAGCTGTTGCCCCGGGCGGCGGGCTTCTCTACACAACCTGCACCTTTGCACCGCGCGAAAACGAAGGTGTCATCGACAAATTTCTCGCCAAAAGACCCGACTTCGAAACCGTTGCCGTGCCGCATCTCAAGGAATGGCGCTCGCCTTTTTCGGATTTTTCCGGGTATCGTTTTTATCCCCACCAAGTCCCCGGTGCGGGCGGGTATGCCGCCCTGCTGCGACGTGCAGGTGACCCCGCACCGCCGCAGCGAGCCGGGCTGGCCACCACCCTCCTCGATTACCCTGTCGTCTCCTCGCCGGGAGAAGCGACGGCTTCATGAACAGCCGCTTCGGCCTCACGCACCGCCTCGCGACTGATCGAAGGCAACTCGGAACGCAGGTCACCGAGTCCCGGATCACAGGCGCGGAACTCCCGGGTGTAGGCAAAGCGGGGATTCCCGAGAAGCCGGGCAGGCTCCCCCGCTTCGAGGATGCCCCCTTCAAAAAAGACCGCCAAACGGTCGGCATATCGCTCCACCCCGCGCAGAGTCCCGGTGGTAAGAAGGATACCCGCGCCGGTGTCTTTCCTGACCTGACCGAGCAACTCGATAAACCGGTAAGTGGCAATACGGTCAAGCCCGGCAGCGACCTCGTCACAGATAAAGAGCCGCGCCCCCGCCATGATTGCCCGCATCACGAGAAGACGCTTTACGGTGAGAGGAGAAAGCTCACCGGGCGTTTGCGGGAGGATGCGCTCGGGCTCGATCAAACCGACGCGGTAAAAATAATCGCTCCACTCCTTCTCTCCGGGAAACCCGGCGTGCCCCCCTCCCCTACGCCCATAATCACGCAACCACTGACGCACGGTGCGGTCGGGATTGAGCAGTCCGGCAGGATCACCCGAAATCACGCCGATCGGCCCCCGGCGCAGCGCGGTCAGGTCCCGCGCTTTCATGCGGAGAAGATCCCGCCCCTCAAAATGTATCGTTCCTCCGAGAAACCTCACCTGCGGCCCCGCCGCTCCGGCGATAAGCCGCGCGAGAAGCGATATCCCGCTGCCGGTTTCACCCGCGAAGACGTTAAACTCACCCTGGCAGATCGCGAGAGAAACGCAACGCAGGCCGATACGAGCGTCGCCGGAACCCGCAAAACACTCAACGGTGAGATCCTTGATTTCGATTAAAGATCGGTCG
Source organism: Akkermansiaceae bacterium UBA6138 (assembly GCA_002422425.1). Classification (GTDB taxonomy): domain Bacteria; phylum Verrucomicrobiota; class Verrucomicrobiia; order Verrucomicrobiales; family DEV007; genus Arctic95D-9. The sequence continues at coordinate 199,985 of DIVG01000073.1, forward strand.
GTAACTTCCATGGAGAATTAAAAAAGACGAGGAACCGGACCCGTTCGCAGGGCTGCAGATACCCTCCATCCAAGCAGGGAAAGCGCTGTCACCACGAGGGTGGCCATGAGGCCGGGGCAGACCGCCATCCACGGAGCCTCAAGAATGAGGGTCTGCCCGTAAGCGACCATCGCTCCGCAACTCAGCCGGTCTCCGCTCAACCCGAGAAAGGAGAGCGCCAGTTCGATGAGGACCACGGCGGGGACGAAGGTGGCAAAGAGTCCGATGAGCCGGGGGAGAATCCCGGGCAGAATGCGACTCACCATAATGTCACGCCGCGAGAGTCCCAGTGCGTAGGCGGCAATCACATCGAACCCGTTCTCGCCTTCTTGAAACCACCCCATCAGAACCGGACAGAGGTGAAAAGCGATTACAAAAATGAGCCCTGAAAGAGTCACGCCAAGACTGCCCCCCGAGCCCCCCGCCAGAATCACGAGCACCACAAAAGGGGGGAGAGCGAAACCCGACCAAGCTGCGGGATTAGGCAGGGCAAAACGCTTCTCTCCCCGATCCAAGACAAAAAGCATGGTGACAAGAAGGGCAAGGGTGATTCCGAGAGAGACCGCGACCACTGCCAGGGAGACCGAAGTGGCCATCGCGAGACGGCTGAGCTCGAAAAGATCCGTGCCGTTTCCCGTCGTGCCGAACCAATGCCCGGAATCAGGCCTTGTCCACGCCGGATTGTCAGGAATCCCGTAAAACTCTCCGGGACGCAAATCGATGCGGCTGCCTGCGGCACAGAGCCAACCGAGGAGAATAAGATACGAAAACACGAGAAAAAGAATGCCGCGCCTCTGCCACAGTCGGACGAGGGACCGGGCTAGCGAACGAAGGAGCTTGGACTGGCGGCGGTTCATCCGATCGGGCTACCGGGGGTGGAAAGCCTGGCCGAACACTCACTGAAGAGCCTGGCGACGGAGAGAAAGGCGGCGATAGCGAGCGAACTTAAGAGGATCCCGCCGTAACTTCCAATCCGAACCGATTCCACGAGGAGCGATGCGATCCCGGGATAGCGGAAGGCATACTCAAGGCAGACAAGACTGCCGACGAGTGCCGGAAAGGGGCGGTCACTCAAGGCAAAAAGCGCGGGGAGCGACCTGCGGACGACATTGCGGTAAAAAATCTCATCCTCCCGGCAGCCGGCCATGAACAGGCCCCTCACATAAGGCCGGGTCACCTCCCGCTCAAGCACGGCCGAGACCGCGCGGATCTGCCAGGCGGCTCCGGCCGCAAGGGCGGGCAGGGCAACGACCGCCGCATGCCACCACCTCAGCAGGTCGGGCCCCTCCTCGACAACGAGGTCATTGGCAAAACCGGGACGCTTCCATTCGAAACAGGAGTAGATCGCCACAAGAACGACGAACCAGAACCCCGGAAGGCAGGCAAACAGGCTGAAGGGCACTGAGAGCAAGCCTGCCCCGTGAAACCGACGCAATCGCGCCCCGAGCACTCCCCAGCTGTAACCGATCAGAAGGATGCCGGGGACACAGATAACCAATACCGGCAGACTCATCCCGACTCGATCCTCAAGCAGCCCCGCCCAGCTCACCGGTCGGACCGAGAGTTCGGGCGGCACGGGGTCATACGATTCGGCCTGCCAGACGTGACGGTCGGATCCCCCAATGACACAGAAAGCCAGTTCGAGCAGCACGAAAAGGGCAAGCCCTGCGGCGGCAAAGCGGATCGTGGAAACGAAAAGGCGATAAATGAGGATTCGGGCCATGCGTTGGGTTTAGTCGAAGACGATTCCCTTGCCCCGGAGGGTCTCGCGCCGCACCCACCAGGGGCGACCCCCTTCAAGACCGGGCTTACCGATTTCAAGAGGTAGCGCTCTCCCGTCACTCTCCGACGCAACGGCGGGAAAGTGAACCATCAGAGCACCGCTCCGGACCATCAGAAAGCGACCGGTATCGCAGAGAAAAAAGCATGGCTGCAGCTCGGCAATGGCCTTTTGCAGACTCTCCGCGCTCTGCCGCAACTCGACAGGATCGTCCGAAGAGCGAAGCGTCACGAGAATTTCATCGACCGCTCCATTGCGCAATCCGGGAAGATTTCCCCCTCCAGACACCGCCCCCGAAGAATGCCAGACATCATAACGATCCCGCTCAAACGGAATCTCCCAGCTCAGCATGACCGCGTCGAAATCGCGCGTTTGGAGGCGGCTTGCAAGCAGCTCGTTCCACCCCAGTGACTCCACTTCGACCCTCACCCCGAGCCCGCCCCACTGCTCGGCGAGGGACGCGGCAAGGCGACGGTGCGCCGCATTCGCCTCGTTTAAGGCGAGAGTGAAAGTGAGAACTTCGCCGCTTCTATTCTCACGCAGGCCGCTGCTCTCGTTGAGCGTATACCCCTCGCCATCGAGCAGATCCCCCGCCCCGACGGGATCGTATTCCGGCAACGGCATGGGCCTTTCGCTATACGGACTACCGGGAAAAAATAAACTCGTGACCGGCTGCTGAAAACCGGTTGCGGAGTCTCGGAGCACTTCCTTCAAGTTCACCGATTTCGCGAGGGCCAGGCGCAGGGCCCGTCGGTCAAAGGGCGGCCGGTCGAGATTCCACGCGACAAAGTGCTGAATGCGCGGTTCGCAGCGGATCATCTCCGCCGCCCCCGGATTGCGCCTCGACCATTCGGTAAAACGTTCGTCGGGGACGACGACATCGACGAGGCCGGAGCTCAGCCCGAGGAGGATGGATTCAAGCGAAACAAAACGCCGGTATCCGATACGCTTCTCAAGGGGAGGTCCGCGAAAGTAGGCTTCGTTTGCGATCAGCTCGATCCCTCCGTCCGGACGTCTCGACGCGAGTCGGTAGGGCCCCGTCCCGACCGGATCGCGGAAAAAAACGTCGAGCTCCCCCGCGTCAGTGAGACGGGTGAGGAGATGCGCCGGGAGCACCGGAAGCTTTTCCCAGCTCTCCATCATCGTAGCAGGCACCTCACGGCAGGTCACCTTGAACCGCAGGGGACCGAGGACCTGGAGATCTTCGACAAATCCGAAACTCGAAGCGAGCGGCAACGGCGCGTCAGGACGAGTCAACTGATTGTAGGAAAAGACCACATCGGCAGCCGTAAAAGGCACCCCGTCATGCCAGCGCACGCCACCCCTGAGATCGATGATCATTTCGCGAGCGGTGGTATGACATCGCTCGCCGACGACCCTGATGCGCGGGTCGAGACTCCGATTCGACTCGTAGTAGAGCCGGAGCTCGCGGAGGAAGCCTTCCGCATCACCGCGCACAAAAAGGTTCACCTCGCGATCGCCCGTATAGTCGATCATACGAACCCGGGTCTTCTCGATCGAACTTTCCAGAAATGCCTCGAACGAAATGCGGGCCGAATGCTTCAGCTCAAGACTAACAAGAATATAATCACCGAGATTTTCCGGATCAATCCCTGCTACAAGCTGTTCGTCCAGACCGGCCGCGATTCCCTTCAGGGCGACGGTAAGAACCGATTCAGCGCGGTCGAGGGCGAGCATTTCCAATCCGCCGACAAGGTATTCTCCCGAGCGCAGCCTCGCCTCGGAGTCACCCGCCGCCTCTTCGCTAGAGCAGCGTATCGTCACCACCGTCTGTGAAGTCCAGCTCTCGAAAAGATGGGGCTGGAGATTCAGGTCATCGTCGCGCCGAAGGAGCGGATCAAAAAGGAGGTCGGTGATCTCGCCCGTCACGCCTGTCGATGGCACGAGCGGATTTAGATAGCCGACAGGCTCGCGGATCGCACAGACCAGGGCTCCGGCGTCATGCGATAACTGGAGTTCACCGATCTTGTCGAATAACCAGTAGCCACCCCACACCAGCAACAGCGGCGACGAAAAGAGAATCGTGCGAAGCCAGAACATCAGCGGATTTTAGCGCATCCCGCCTCCGATTGCCAAACTTACTTTGGACAGGTTAAAGAGTCCGCGCCGTGGCAATCAAAAGGTCCCGACACACGCGGCACTCAAACCGGAGAATCTTCTTCCGAAAGACGGAAACTCGGCGATCTATCGATCCTCCTCCGACAACCCCCGCGCGCTCCTGTCATCGGTGGCAAGATTCGCGAACTCGACGTTAGTCCCCGCAGGCAGGGAAGTTCCCGCTGCCAGCACAGCGCTGTCGTCAACTTTATGCAGCTTCGTGTAGCCGGGGTGATGCGACTCTTTATAGGGTTCGTTTGCGGCCGAGTTGTAACAACAGATCATGGCCCAGCGGGGGTGGGGGGAATGATTCGGTCCCGAGCAATGCAGGGTATTCGCATGGAAAAAGACAGCGTCGCCAGCCCCCATCTCACAATAAACTTTTTCAAGACGCTTCTCCGCCTCGGCGACACGCTCGGGGTCGGCCCCGGCTTGTTCGCCGGACAGGACGTGATTAATACGACCCATCCGATGCGACCCCTTCAGCAGTTCGAGGCAGCCGTTCTCCTTTGTCGCCGGATCGACGGCAATCATGACGCTGCAGAGATCCGGAAAAAGCAGGCCGTTCTGATACCAGTAACCGTAATCCTGATGCCAGGCCCAGGCCCCACCGGTGAAGGCATCTTTGAGAATCATCTTGGAGTGATAGTGATAGACCTCGCCCCCGATGAGTTGCTCGACCGGGTCAACCACTCGGTGTGACCGTGCCACCATGCCGTAAATACCATCCCCGGGGTGGTTCCAGAGGGAGAGACGAACCCTATTTCCGCCTCCGTCATCGAGTGCCGTCGAAGCCCTGTCCATCGCGTGATCACCCCGAGCCGCGCTACCCAGCAAATCGATCTCCTCCGCGGAAAAAAGCCCCCGCCTGATCACATAACCATTCGTGCGGTAGGCGGAGAGCTCCTCTGAAGTAAAAACCCCGTGCATCACGGGATCATGCCCGTCCCGACTCACTTTGTAAATCCCGCTTTTGCGACGGGACTTAAAAACCGGCCGCCCCCGGAGTCCTCGGGAAAGGGATCACATCCCTGATGTTCGCGACGCCAGTCACGAACATCAGAAGACGCTCAAAACCGAGTCCGAATCCTGCATGCGGCACGGTGCCGTAGCGGCGCAGGTCGATATACCAGTCATAGTGCGACTCGTCGAGCCCGTGCCCGGCGAGATTGGACCGCAGAACCTCAAGGCGCTCCTCGCGCTGGCTGCCGCCCACGATCTCACCAATACCCGGCACGAGAAGGTCCATTGCCGCGACCGTCGCGCCGTCGTCGTTTTTCCGCATGTAGAAAGGCTTGATCTCTTTCGGGTAATTATAGACCGTCGTCGGGCAGCGGAAATATTTCTCGGTCAGGTAGCGCTCGTGTTCGGACTGCAGATTGAGCCCATACTCAACCGGGTAGGCAAACTTCTCCCCGCTTCTTTTCAGTAATTCAACTGCCCCGGTGTAGGTGACCCGCTCGAAAGGACGGTCACGCACGGACTGGAGGCGCTCGATTAGCCCCTTATCGACGAACTGATTGAAAAAGTCGAGATCCGCCGCGCAGGACTCAAGCGCGTCCGAGACGAGATATTTGATCATCGCCTCAGCCATGTCCATATCGGCGGAAAGATCGCAAAACGCCATCTCGGGTTCGACCATCCAGAACTCGGACGCATGCCGCGAGGTATGTGAATTCTCGGCACGGAAAGTGGGACCGAAAGTGTAAATGTCGGACAGGGCACAGGCAAAGGTCTCACCTTCGAGTTGCCCGCTCACAGTGAGGTAAGTCGGCTTCCCGAAAAACTCCCCGCCGCCCGTGTTCATGACCTCGCCATCCATTGTCACGACCCGAAACATCTCCCCCGCCCCCTCGCAATCCGACGCTGTAATAATGGGGGTATGAACGTAAACAAAGCCTCGCTCCTGAAAAAACCGGTGGATCGCGTAAGCCATTCGGCTGCGCACCCGGAAGACGGCGCCGAAGAGGTTTGAGCGCGGCCGGAGATGGGCGATCGAGCGCATAAATTCCATCGAGTGCCCTTTTTTCTGCAGCGGATAATCCTCTGCGGCCGCGCCGAGCAGCTCAATCTTCGATGCCTGCAATTCCCAGCGCTGACCCTGTCCTCGGGAGGGAACGATCACTCCCTCGACCTTGACCGAGGCTCCGGTCCGGGCAGGGATAACGCCCTCGTCATACCCCGGGATTCCGGCATCCGCGACGACCTGAAGGTTCGCGAGGCAACTCCCGTCGTTTATCTCAAGGAAAGCAAAAGCCTTCGAATCACGCTTCGTTCGCACCCATCCCATCACTGTAACCGCACCAGGTGAGACTTCTTTTCCCAGGATCTCAACGACTCGTGTTCTGAACATAACGCAGTATCGAAAGACCTCGCCAAATTTCAACCGGATAAAGAACGGCGACCGAGGACCCGATCGGTCGCCCCTTCCGCTTCCCGCTGCGGCAATTTACTCCGTCGCGCCAACGTTCTCCAGAACATAGCGGAAACCGTAGTAGCCCTCTCTTGAGGAGGCAGGCACAGGGTTGCGGTAAGCTGTCGCAAGGACTTCGCGCTCAGCTGAGTTCCACCCTCCTCCCCTCACCACCTGGAGACCGTCATTGCCGTCGGTGTAGGGATCCAGAACCCACTCCCACACGTTTCCGGCAAGATCATAAAACCCGGACGGCGAGGCCGTAAAGCTGCCGACCGGAGCCGTCGTATCAAAGCCGTCGGTATACCCTTCAACGATGTTCGTCCCAAAATACGCCGTCGCGGAGATGTCGGCAAAATTCCCCGCTCCGGCCGGGGGAGGCCACTCGGGGCCCCATGGAAACGCGGTGCCGCTGGTCGAGTTTCGCTGCTCCGGCGTCGCACCGCTCTCACCGCGAAGTCCCGCAAAACGACTCCATTCGAGATCGGTAGGGAGCCGATAACGCTGCCAGGGGCGGATGAGATGAAGGGCGCGCTCCCGTCGGGTAAGCCATTCACAAAAACCTACCGCCTCGGCGTAGCCGACTCCATAGGCAGGGTAATCAGATCCCGGGGGAGCCGCGAGAACCGGCTCGGTGACGACCCCCTCGTCAGTGAGAAACTCAAGGTAGGCCCGCGACGGAGTCTCGGTCGAGGCAACGAGAAGATTCTCAAAAGGAACCAGGCCCATCCCCTGACTATTCGCCCAGGGTTGCCCAAAGACGACTGATGCATCGCGCTCCAGGGGCTGGACAAGATCAAGAGTTTTATTCACAAGCGTTTCATTAATATCGCCCCTCGCCGACGTCACTCTGTAGCCGGGCAGGTAAAGCTGCAGCTCAAAAATCCCGAAACGGATCTCGTTGAGCACGATAGGCGTCTTACCGAGATCGGTGTCACCGTCAAAAACGCGGGCACCGCTCGGCTCCGAATTCAAAAGCAGCATACCGAAATCGCTCTCAATCGAGCAGAAAAAGGAATTGCGACGGGTTTCCCCCGGCTGGCGCCGGGGATAATAATATCGCTTCGGCCCGAGGTAGCCGGCAGCCCTGTCCTTCTCCGTCATCCAGTCGCAGAACTTCCAGATGGCAGAATCCTCGGGAACCTGCGCGATCCCGTTCACCCCGCCGCGGGGAATTTGCAGTCCAGTCTCGGACAGAAAAAGATCAAAGATATCCAGCTCGATCTCCGAGAGAGAGACAAAGGTGCCGTCAACGGCGGGGGTAAACTCCAGCCCGAGAGAATTCACCCAGGGACTTCCCGCGACAGGACTGCGGTCCGGGAGCATCTCAACCTCGATGACACTGGTCTTTCCCTCGACAATCTCCCCGCGATAAAGAACCTCGTGAAACCCCTCACGCCGGAGGGTTAATTCGATTGGGCCGATCGGGAACTCAAGGAGACGGGTCTCGGTCATCCCGATCTCTCGCCCCTGATACGTCACGGTCGCGCCACTGGGACGGCTCATGATCTTGACCCGGGCGATTGGTTGCTCAAGAGGATCGGCAATTAGAGCCGGTTTTTCCCGGTCGGACCCGATCATCGTCGTCTTCAGGCCATCCCCCTCCTCCCCCTTCGTTTTCACTTCGACGACCTCATCACGGATAACAACCTCGCCCGCCGCAGCACTCATGTCCCCGGAAGGCTCAACAAACGAAAAAACCCGCTCTTTTCCCTTGGAACCAGGATCGCCCGCCATCCCCTTGACAGGTTCCAGGATCACCCCCCCGACCGGCTCCACCAGCGCAAGGGGATCGATCGCGGGCCGCAGAACCTGCCCTGCTGTTTTGACGCCGCGGCCCGGATCAGACGAGACCGCTCCATTGCTCCCGCTTTCCGCAAGCTCAGTTCCATGCTTGCCGACAAAGGACTGATTGTCCTGCCAGAGCCAGTAAAAGCCGAATCCTGCCGTCGCGAGAAGCAGCAGCGTCGCAAAAGCACCGATCAGGAGAAAAGGCGATCTTTTGCGCCTCCCGGATGTTGCCGGATCGAGATCGCCGCAAACCGACTGCAATGCCCGGGCAAGGGAATGGGCCGACTCGAAACGCTTTCGTGGATCGGGCGAACCGGCGCGGCAAATGACCCCGTTAAGCGCGCGCCACTCATCCCGGTTCACCGTCGGGGGAATCTCAAGATTGGTCGGGAGTTCGGGAAAGTCGAGGCGGCATTTTCCCGTGTGCATCTCATAGAGCACCATCGCGAGAGAGTAGAGATCCGCCGAACTCGTCCCGGGCCCCTCAGGCGGAACGTAGCCCTCCGTCCCGACGAACGTGCGCTGCCCCGTGGCGGCGACAAGACCGACGTCGGCAAGTTTGGGCTGGCCTTTGACGTAAATGATGTTTGAAGGCTTCACATCCCGGTGGGTGAGGCCGGCATGATGAAGATGCCCCAGGGCCCCGGCCATGGACATTCCCAGATCAACGCACTCCCTGACGGAGTGTGCCGACTTGCGGCGGAGGTCCGAGGAGAGAGTTCGCGGCCGATAAGAATCCACATCCACCTCCTCGTGACCGCCGCCCTCATCGTCGGCAAGCTCCATCACATAATAATAAAAGCCCTCTTCACGGCTGCGTCCGACATGAAGGACATCGACAAGCCAGGGATGGTCCTGCGATACTTTTTCATACTTCTGAATGCCTTCAAATTCGCGCTCAAAAGTCCTCTCAAACTCAAAATCCTCCCGCCGCACGACTTTTACCGCCCGGTACATTCCGGTGACGGAACGGGCAAGGTAGACCTCACCGTAGGAACCTCCGCCAATGCGACCGAGGAGCTCAAAATTGGGAATAAGGGGGATGTCGGATGACTCTGCGATACAGGACTCTAAACGAAGGAGACTCCCTTTTCCATAGATGATCACCCCGAGACCCTACCTTTTAAGATCCCCGCCGGCTTCCTCAAGGAGATGATCGAGTTTCCCGAGAACGGGTAATTCCTCATGGATAACGATCTCAAAGACGGTGTCCGAAGGGATCTCAAGCCCTCCCCAGCCAGCCGCCTGAAGCTGCTCAGATTCGGGCGCGATCCCGTTGGCGCGGTGTCCGAAACCCCAACCCCCGTAGGTGAAACGGGTCTCGACATCGTTAGGGCAGGACCCGGAGAAAATCCCGAGATGTCTCGCCCCGTAAAAAAGTTCGTTTGTCCCGTTAAAACCGGACGGATCACTCATTTGATCGCTGAGAAGACCGGCGCTCTTTATCGGGGCAAAGACGCGCTCCCTCGTGTCGAGGCGCCGTATCGAGATCCACTGCGCCCAGGCGGGGAAATCCTTGATCGCCCGAGCTCGCCGACTGGCACCGCGGTAGATCTCTTTTCCCCACATCTCGGCATCATTTGAACAAAAAAGAATGAGGGAGCGATTCCTGTCAGGATCGTTCTCCGGGATCTCCTCTTCGATTCCTTCAGAAGCAGCCGGCGCGCTCACGGAGTCCACCGTGGTGAGATCGTGAAAACCCTTACCACTCCGAAATGGTGTCCCGGCAAAATCAACCGGATCCCGAAAATCGTCGTCAGGCGGGAGCGGAGCGGGTATCCGGACAGGTTCGGCAGGTTCGGCAGATTCGACAGGTTCGGCAGGTTCGGCAGGTTCGCTGAAGGAAATACCAGTGAGCGCCGGAGTCGCCAGCTCTTTCACGGCGGCGGAAAACCCCTCGCTCTGATCGGTCGGATTTTCCAGTTTGACCGAACCCGCCGATGTGGCGGAGGCCTCATCCGCATCGGCCGGTGAAAGGGCGGGGTCCGCCGCCATTGGAATCTCAAGGGCCGCCATCACTTCACTGACGGCACCGGCTAGATCGATCACTCCCGCGCCCGAGAGAGAGAGAGTCACAGCCCCGTCGATGAGGAGAATATCACGGACCGCCTCGATTTCCGGAGTTCGGATCATGGTAAGCAATTCCCGGATCTGGCGGTCGGTCTCGTCACCGGAAGTGGCCCAACCCTGGGGGAGAGATAAAATCTCACCTTTGATCTCCCGGAGATCGCGGCGAAGGCCCTCTCCCGACTTCACCGGGTCCAATCGACCGGCTGCGACTTCGCCTTCGAGATGGAGAATGCGATCGCCAATCGCGCGAAGCTGATCCCGCGCTTTTTCGAGCGTGGCGTGACGCAGTTCGGCCATCGCGACCGAAGCCTTCACCGCCTCGCTTTCGCGACCGCCTTCGACATTGATCGACCCGAGCCTGTCACGCACCGCGAGCATGCGTGACAAATCCGCACCGGTCTTTTGCCTCGCCTCGCGAACCCTCTCGGCCAGCACAAAAAACCACAGTGCCGCGTTCATGCTCTCCGGCGAGACCCGGCCCGCCGGAGAAGCGGCGAACTCGTCGAGCCGTGCCTGCTTCTCGACCTGCTGCCGCTCGATGAGAACAAGTTTTTCATGGCGCCAGCGCAACTCCTCCAGCCCCGCCACCGGCCGGATGAGGGGCTCGGAGACAGGTCCGCGGCCCCGCACCAGCCAGCCGACGATGAGTCCAAAAATCCCTGCAAGCAGAATGGCGATCGAAACCGGCTTGGAGAGCACCTCCACCATTTCGGGCCACGATTCCAGCACCGTCACCGCCGGAGAGGCACCGCCGGAAGCCCCCGGAGGGGGAAATATGGAAAAGCAGAAAAGCATAAAGAGAGGAGAATTCAGGAAATCAGGGATACTTTCAGGCAACTAAGCCAAAGAACCAAGTCAATATTTCCAAAATCCAGGGCCGCGAGTCCCCGTTAAAGCGGGATCTTTCAGTAATTCCCTCTGGAAGAGGCCTCGGCTCGCGGCTTGAATATTTCCCTCCTTCTACCGCAACTTCGGGATTGTCGCAACGGTTCCAAATGCCTACGATCCGTCAAAAGATGAAAGCCCCTTCTTATTTCGCCATCATAGCCTGCCTCAGCCTGACGGCTGCGAACGGTCAGTCACTCACACCCGAACAGATCGTCTCGCTGAAAAGCCGCCTCGAGGCACTTAAAGAGAATCTCAACAGCCACATCACTTCACGAAACACTTCGGCGGGCCAGTCATTCCTCAACGCCGCAGGAGACCCCCGGGCCGCCATCGAGCTTTACCTCAACTGCGTCAAGATGGTGGAATACGACCGCACAGGCCGCCCGGAATCGGATTTTCGCGCCTGGAAAGACAATCAAGCTAAAAACCTCGGCGACCCGAAATTTGTTGAGTCTCTTCAACATCAACTTCGCTACCTCGCCCTCAGCTGCCAGGCCGCCGAAACAAGCGACAAGGCGGCGATTTTCAGCCCTCTGATGACCCATCTGGACAACCTCAGCCGCCTTACGGAAATGCCCTCCGGGGGAATCACCCAGTCGGTCGCGAATTCTGTTTTCGCCAAGGCCTACTATCTGGAAAACCTCCTCGGTAAAAACGAAAACTGGGAGCCCGTTCCTATTAATATCGCGGGAATTTACAGCCGCACCATCCTGCCCTACCTAAGAAATGAAAATCCCTCCGCTCTCATGAATGCCTGGGACAAACGGATTGAGCAGCAAACCCGCCTCGTCATGACGCTCGAAGCGAAGAAGCAGGAAGAACTTCGCGGGCTCAACCGCGATGAAGAACGCCGGACCAGAAACGCCCAGGTCAACCAGGGAGGCCCGCTCAGAGACCACAGCAGGGAAGAATTCACCACGCGCACCCTGCCTCAGATGCAGTGGGGAAAACTCAAGGACATGTTCCTCTATGTCGATCAGGTCAACGGAGCAAAAATGATGCTCGATTTCGTCGAAGCGAATCTGAAGACGCCGCTCGGCGAAGAGTTTTACGCCGAGTTCGAGAGCCTCATCGAAAACGCCCAGGGCGTCGGCTCGACCCGCCTCCCCGCCACACCCGACGAAAACCAGGCCACAACGGCTCAGTGATCCTCCCGTCCAATGAGCCGCCCTTCCTTCTCCCTGCTGCCTTTAACCATCACCGCCGCCTGTTTTTTTGCCGTCTCCCCGGCGCACGCCGCTCAGGGTGATAATGAAATCAAAATCCTCGCGATCGGTGCTGCCGCGCCCGACTTTGACCTCCCCGGGGTCGACGGCAAAAATCACCGGCTCGCCGACTACGCCGCCGCCGACGTTCTCGCCGTCGTTTTCCTCTGCAATCACTGTCCCAGTGCCCAGGGTGCCGAGTCAAGGGTGAAAGCGCTCATCGAGACTTATGCTGACAAAAGCTTCCAGCTCGTCGCGATCTCGCCGAACGACCCGGCATCGGTGCGCCTCAACGAACTCGGTTACTCGATCTACGGCGACACCCTCGAGGAGATGAAACTCCACGCCGCCGAATATGCGTTCAACTTCCCCTACCTCTACGACGGCGGAAACCAGAGCGTCAGCCTCGCCTTCGGCGTCACCGCTACCCCGCAGATCTTCCTCTTCGATAAAGAGCGCAGGCTTTGCTACAGCGGCCGCATCGACGACTCCCGCCTGGGTAATCCTGACACCATCAAAAAACACGACGCCCGCGAGGCGATCGCAGCCATCCTTGCCGGCACCGCCATCGCCGAACCGGTCACAAGAGCACACGGATGCTCGACCAAGTGGGCCGCGAAGCGCCACCTTGTCGATGAATACAACGCGAAGTTCGAGGCCAGGCCGGTGACCGTGGAGAAGATCGATGAAGAAGCCGTCAAAAAACTCGCCGCCAACTCCACCGACAAGCTGCGCCTCGTCAATCTCTGGGCGACGTGGTGCGGCCCCTGCCTCGGCGAAATGCCGCACCTCGTCGAGATCGGACGCCAGTTCGAGACGCGCGGTTTTGACATGATCACGATCAGCACCGACGCACCCGAAGCGATCGAAAAAGCCGGGACACTTTTGAAACGTTTCCACGCCGCCATGCCTGACCTCACCGAGGGATCGGTCCTCGAAGAAGGTCGCCGCACGAACAACTACCTCTACCACGGCACTACTGACTCCCTCGCCGAGGCGCTCGATCCCGAATGGCAGGGAACGCTGCCTCATACCCTCCTCATCGCACCCGGCGGCAAGGTCCTGCATCGTTTTTCCGGCGAGATCGATCCCACCGAGTTAAGACGCGTCATCGTGAAGACGCTGGGGCGCTGGTATGCGCCCGGGTAGAGTGGGAGTCCCAGCCTCCGAAACTCTCCCGAGTTTCGCACCTTTTCGCAAGCGTAGCGAAGGTCGTGAGGCCTTCGAGGCAACGGACTAGCCGATCAGCGCTTTCAGATCCCAGCCCTCACGATACTCACGAGTGATCCAACGATTGGCATCATCATTGTTTTTGAACTTCATGTTCGGCGCGTCCCATTCAAGTGTGGTGTTAGGGTAGCGAATCGCGATGTTACCGAGCAGGATGGTCTCGGTGAGGCGTGCTCCATATTCAAAATCATCGGAAGGCTGCTTGCCCGAGAGGCACCCGTCGATCCAGCCGTGGTAGTGATCCTGATCGTCGGCCATCTCGTAGTCGGTGCTCATTTCCTTCCCTTCGAAATAGAGCATCGGCTCGGCGACATGGGGGATCACGAGAGTGCCGCCTTCGGCAATGACCATGGAACCGCTCGGCGGCAGGGCCTCGCGCACGGGCAGATGCGATCCCTTGATCGAGGGCATCAGCCCGCCGTTATACCAGGTGATCTTGAGCCGCTCCACCGCGGTGTATTCCGTCCCGGGAACGGTAAAACTGTAAGTCGTCTGAGCCGGCCAGACCTCGTCATTCATCCCGGAATGTTCGGCTATAAACTGGTCGGACGGGCCCGTGATGTTCAGCGCGGTGTAGACGGGATCGAGAATGTGACAACCGAAGTCTCCGATCGCCCCGCCGCCGAAGTCCTGCCAGTCACGCCATCCCCAGGGAGCGTAACAACGATTCCCGGAATAGGGGCGCATCGGCGCAACCCCGATCCACTTGTCCCAGTCGAGCGTTTCCGGAACCGGATCGACGGTCGTCGGTCGGCTGATATGACCGCTCCGGCAATGACCGGGAGTGCCAACCCAGGAGTGGACCCGGTTCACTTTTCCAATGCGACCCGACTGGATGATCCGGACTGCGGTGCGGTAAAATTTATGCGAGTGAATCTGGTTTCCAAGGCGGGTGATGAGTCCTTTTTCCTTCGCCATCTTCGCGACCTCGCGCGACTCCCAGATATTGTGCGTGAGCGGCTTCTGACAATAGACGTGCTTGCCTAACTGCATCGCGCTGATCGAACAGTAGGCGTGCATGTGGTCGGGAGTGGAGACCGTCACCGCATCGATCTTGTCACCCATCTGCGCGAACATCTCGCGGAAATCCTGATAAATGGGAGTCTCGGGGCTGAGCTTTTTGACGTTCAGAGTGCGGTTGAGATCGATGTCGCAAAAGGCCACATACTGCTGCCTGTCGTGGGTCGACATCGCGGAGATGTCACTGAAACCCTTGCCATCCGAACCGATCGAGGCGAGCTGGAGCTTCGAATTGAGATTCTGCCCCCGCACGATCGCCGGTGCCGCCGCCAACACCGAGGCCGCTACCCCTCCCTTGAGAATACTACGTCTTGTTGTCATGAGTTTATCAAAGGCTATCAAAGGCACTGCGGTCGAGTGGCGAATGCGGCGCATTTGCGCGGGAGACGGACGCAGGCGTCGTCGCGATGGCAAAGGAACTGAAGCATTCCCTATACCCCGTCACAATCCCATTCATGCGATTCACCATGGGACAAATCGCGAAAGCGGCAGGCCTTACCCCCGAGGCCTTCCGCAAACTTCTTTAATCCTCACTCCGGAAAAATCCACTCGTACGAATCGGTATGCGAATACAACTCTTCCCGGATATCGTGGCAGAGCCCGCCCATGCCGGGGAACATCGCACGATAATCAACCCCCATGGTCGCGAGGCGGCGGCGCAGGAAGGCTTTTTCACCGGCGGGAATGACTAGCCTGGCGAGTGAGAGGCGCTCGCGACCGAGTTCGAAGAGATCTTCGAAAGACTCAGCCGAAGCGTCCTCTTTGGGGAGCGGATGCGAGAGGAAGCAGGTCTTCTGATTGAGCATCGCCGCATTCGGCCGCTGCGGGCGATAAAGTCTCGCCTGCTCGGGAATTTGCTCGTAGTCCTGCGAGATCACGAATCTGCTGTCCCCGGGCATGATTCGCCAAACGGCACCATCCTCTTCGGGCCGGGACGGGTCGGTCGCAAAAAAGAGCGCCACGAGAGCGTTCTCGGTCCAGGTGGAGAATCGAGTCGGCAGACCATGGTGCGCCCCCTGGGCGAGCCACTCAAGCTCGGTTGGGGGCTCATATCCGAGTTCGCCGCGGCCGCGCTGTTTCAGTCCGATGAGAAAGGCGGCCTCGAGATCGGACCAGGATTTGAACTCCGTCTTCGCCACTTCTTCGCGGAAGAGCGGCGGGAAGAGCTTCCACTCACTCGAGGCCTGCCCCCGATACACCGGCATGCGCTGGAATCCCAGTTGGGGAACCATCTCCCGGAGGAACTCCTCCATGCCGCCAATCTCAATTGTTTCGATCTCTCTCATCGTAAATATCTCAATTTATTCTCGCTTTTTAATAAAATTTGAGTGAAACTAACGGGAGATAACAGAATTCCCTGCCTCCTTCTTACTAAATCCTCGCCAAACTGAGACACTTTCTCATTTTTAAGACAATAACGCAATCAAAATCTGGCAAATTTGGTTTTATTTGAGTACAAAATGAATTCTTTACCCCTTGATCGAGTTGCATCCGTAATTCCCGAGCTCGAATTGAGTGAATTACGAGCTCTTGAAGTTGCCATTCGAGTCGCCATCCAGATGCGATCTCAAGGAAACCTCTCGACCGACAGCACTCCCACCCTAGTGGCCCGCGACGACGAGGGACCGGGATTACACGATGAGGCCACCATGATCCTCGAGGCCGTCGGCGATTATGATCTGACTCTCGCCGACCAGGCACTTCTCGCCGCTCTTATCCTCAGCGTCGGTCATCAGCAGGACAGTTTCTCGTCCCGGGACCTCAATGACATTATCGAGGAATGCGGTCGCCCCCGCGTCGCCCACATCACGTCGGCGATTGGCGGATTAACGAGCCGTTCCTACCTCACCGGTTCGACCAAATCCCTTTCTCTCTCCAGAGAGGGCCGCACCAAGGCGCGCGGACTTATCGGCATGCTGAAACGCCGCGCTTCGGCCGCATGATCGGGGAGTCACCCGCGCAGTGACGCGAGCAACTTTGCCGCCGACGGGCTCAGCCTCGCACGATGGGCGACGGAATGAGTCATGCTGCTTTTTATTCGGCCCGCCCGCCGCAGCGTGAGCCCGTTGCCGGTGATGCGATTGAGTGATGCGGGCAGAATCGCGACACCCGCGCCCGCCACCGTCAGCGCCGCCACCGCCTGCGCCCGCACCGCCTCCTGTACGACGCGGGGACGGAATCCCGCCTCGAGACAGAGGCGATGCACGCATGAATGATAAGCCGGAGCCGCCTCAGCCGAGATCATCACAAAAGGCTCCGTGGCGAGATCCGCCAGTTGGACCCCGGTCTTTCCGGAGAGCCTGTGATTCGGTGGGAGAAAGACGAGCAACTCCTCGTCCCGCCAGCGCACCACCTCCAGCCCTGTCGGCAGCTTCTCCGGTGCCACGCCGATGAATCCCACCTCGATTTCCCCGCGAGCCAGCGCCTCAAGCTGGGCCGAGGGAAGCAGGTCGTGCAATTGCATGCGAATGTGCGGATGCTTTTTCCCGAAGCGCGTAAAGACTTCGACCAGTTCCGGTGACAACACCGCACTGACGAACCCGACCTTCACCTGATCCGTCTCGCCCTGGGCGGCACGCTTCGCCACCTCCCCGGCCCGGCGCAGCCGCAGGAGGATGTCCCGCGCCTCGGTGAGAAAGGCCGTTCCCGCCGGCGTCAGCGCGACATGGCGGCGCGACCGCTCCAGCAGCTCCACCCCGAGCTTGCCTTCGAGCGCTTTGATATGCCTTGAGAGAGGCGGCTGCGCCAGCCTGAGCCTTTCCGCCGCGCGGGTGAAGGATAACTCCTCGGCCACGGCGATGAAGCACTCCAGTTCCCTGAGGGAGAATTCAGTCATACCGGAAAAGTATCACACAGGGGCAAAAATAGTATTTCAATCAATTCGCTTTTTCCGGCATGGTCATGACGTTAAGATTTCCCAACCCACCCAGACACAATTCCCATGGCCCCCGCAAAAAAATCCGCCAAGTCCGGCACCCCCGCGCACCGTCAATTTTCCTCCCCCATGCTCGACGGTCCCGACCGCGCGCCGAGCCGGGCGATGCTGCATCCCGTCGGCTTCACCAACGAAGATTTTAAAAAATCCATCGTCGGCGTCGCCTCGACCTGGAGCATGGTGACCCCCTGCAACATGCACATCGACAAACTCGCGAAAGAGTCGGTCAAAGGCATCGACGCGGCCGGCGGCAAAGGGGTTGAGTTCAACACGATCACGATCTCGGACGGGATCTCGATGGGGACCGAGGGCATGAAGTATTCGCTCGTGAGTCGTGAAGTCATCGCCGACTCCATCGAGACCGTCGTCGGCTGCGAAGGTATGGACGGCGTTGTCGCGATCGGCGGTTGCGACAAGAACATGCCCGCCTGTATCATGGCGATCGCGCGGATGAACCGTCCCGGCATCTTCGTCTACGGCGGCACAATCAAACCCGGCTGCCACAAAGGCGAAGACGTCGACATCGTCTCGGTCTTCGAAGCGGTCGGCCAACACAGCGCCGGCAAGATCGATGACGCCGAACTCGAGGGAGTCACCGCGACGGCCATCCCCGGCCCCGGCTCATGCGGCGGCATGTACACCGCCAACACCATGGCGAGCGCGATTGAAGCCCTCGGCATGAGCCTCCCCAACAGCTCCGCCCAGGCCGCCGTGAGTGACGAGAAGCTGATGGACTGCTTCGACGCCGGTGCCGCCGTCGTGAATCTCATCAACAACAACATTCGTCCCCGCGACATCATGACAAAGAAGGCGTTTGAAAATGCCATCACCATCGTGACCGCCCTCGGTGGATCGACCAATGCGGTCCTTCACCTCATCGCGATGGCCAGCGCCGCGAAGGTGAAGATCACGATCGACGACTTCACCCGCATCGGGAAGCGCGTCCCCGTCCTCGCCGACCTCAAGCCGAGCGGGACCAATGTCATGATGAAACTCGTCGAAATCGGCGGCACCCTCCCGCTCATGAAGATGCTGCTCGACAAGGGTCTCCTCCATGGTGACTGCATGACCGTCACCGGCAGAACGATGGCGCAGAACCTGGCAAAGGTGAAACCCTACCCGAAGGGACAGACCGTGATCCGTCCGTTCAGTCATCCCGTCAAAAAAGAGGGGCACCTCGTCATCCTCTACGGCAACCTCGCCCCCGGCGGCGCCGTCGCGAAGATCTCGGGCAAGGAAGGCCTCACCTTCGAGGGGATCGCCCGAGTCTTTGAGTCGGAAGAAAAGGCGATGCAATCCATCCTCAAGGGCAAGATCAAAAAGGGTGATGTCGTCGTCATTCGCATGGAAGGTCCCAAGGGCGGTCCCGGGATGCGCGAAATGCTCGGGCCTACCGGGGCAATCATGGGGGCAGGTCTCGGCAAGGATGTCGCGCTCATCACCGACGGACGTTTCTCCGGAGGCAGCCACGGCTTTGTGATCGGCCACGTCACTCCCGAAGCCTATGTCGGCGGCCCCCTCGCCCTCGTGGAGAACGGGGACAAAATCTCCATCGACGCCGAGAAACGCAAGATGACCCTCCACGTCTCCGACAAAGATCTCGCCGGGCGGAAAAAGGCCTGGAAGCAGCCAAAACCCCGCTACACCCACGGCGTTCTCGCCAAGTTCGCGAAGCTGGTGAACTCGGCATCAGAGGGCGCGATCACTGACGGGGACCTGCAATTGTAACGGAGAGACGGGAACGGAAGTTCCCCGCTGAACGGGGGGCGTCCCGCCCGACCCAGAGCCCCCGGTTGAGGAGCGGGGGACGTCCCGCGATCGGCAGCCCGGGCTCCCACTCACTTCACCGTGAGCGGGATTGTCATGGCGACGTCTTTGTCTTTCACTTCAAAGGAGCAGGCCGCAAAATCCGGTTTACCACGGGGGATCTCTTTGATCACGGAAAAAGCGAGAGGTTCTTTCGGCATGCCGAGAAAATTACGATCGAGTTTTCCATTTCCGTTCAGATCCTGAATCACGGCGATGGCATAGGTTCCCGGCTTCACGTTTTCGATCTTTGCGGTGAGATCATCCGTCGAGGTCACCGCAACTTTGGGTGACACCTCAAGGGGCCTATCAGTGAATGATCCCGCGCTCTCGTAAAGACCGATAAGGATGGTCCCCTGTGCCCCGGGAATATTCGTCACGGTCACCGAGAGGGTCACGCCCTCGTCGGCAAACCCTCGCATCGGGGCGGCAAGAAACAGCAGGGCGATGATTATTTTCATTTTGTCTTTTACTCTCTTACACGTTCTTCCGAATGTCCAGTAAGGCGGTGGTCTAGTCTTTCACCTCTTTCTTGCGAACTTTTTCCCGCCACTCCGGCGGTCTCGGCGAGATGTCAGTCTCGTCCTCATACTGCACCCGCAACGATTCCAGTCTCTCCCGCAACTTTGCCACCTCGGCCCCGTAGACCGGATTGTCATACTGGCTGCGCTGCTCCTGAGGGTCCGCTTCAAGATCGTAGAACTCCCATTCATCGAACTGATAAAAATGGATGAGTTTGAAGCGGTCTGTGCGCACCCCTCGATGACGGGCGACCATATGAACGCTCGGGTATTCGAAGTAGTGGTAGTAGATCGCGTCGCGCCAGTTCTCCGGCTTCTCTCCTTTCAGCAAAGGCACGAGCGAGAGTCCCTGCAGGTCTCCGGGGATCTCCACCCCGGCCACCTCAAGGAAAGTCGAGGCATAGTCGAGATTCTGGACGAGGTCGTAGTTCCGCGAGCCCGGTTTAGTCACGCCCGGCCACTTCACGATAAGCGGCATTTCCAGAGACGGCTCGTACATCCATCGCTTGTCATACCAGCCGCGATCGCCCAGATAAAAACCCTGGTCCGAGCCGTAAACCACGATCGTGTTCTCTTCGAGACCGAGCTCTTCGAGCGCCTTCATCATCGTCGCAACACTCTCATCGACGCCTCTGACACAGGCGAGATAATTGCGCATATAACGCTGGTGCTTCCATCGCACGAGCGCCTCCCCGTAGAGATTGGCCTCGTGGAATTCCTTGTCGAGCGGTTCGAAGTGCGCCCGCCATGCCTCCATCTGCCCGGGTGACATGCGCTTCATGTTGGCCCAGGCGGATCGGTCCTGCGTCTCCTGCGAAGCGGGCCGATCGAACTCGGCGGTAAGATCGACGAAAAGATCGTAATTGAGGTCCATGTGACGATCGATTTCAAGTTCCTGATTCCGCGAAGGCGAAGCCTGAAAGCGGTGGTCGGCAAAGAGTGTCGGGGGCTCGGGAATGAGGACATCATCGAAGGCGTCGAGGTGCCGCAGGGCGGGCATCCAGTTTCGATGCGGGGCCTTGTGCTGGACGCGGAGCAGGAAAGGCTTTTCCGGATCGCGTTTTTCTTTGAGCCACTCCACCGCCATATCCGTGACAAGGTCGGTGCAGTAGCCCTCTTTTCTGATCTTCCCCTCGGCGGTCAGAAAATCGGGATTGTAATAGAGTCCCTGCCCAGGCAGGACGACCCAGTCGTCATATCCCTGCGGCTTGCCTTCCATGTGATACTTGCCGTAAAGCACGGTCTGGTAACCCGACGACTGGAGCAGTTTCGGGAAAGTCTGCTGGTCCCAGTTGAACTTGTCGCCATTCTGCCGAAACCCGTTGAGGTGACTGTGTTTTCCTGTCTCGATAACCGCCCGGACCGGTCCGCAGATCGAGTTCGTGCAGTAACTGCGCTCGAAGAGCATCCCCTCTGCGGCGAGCTGATCGATGTTCGGCGTCGGATTCACCGACTTCAGCCAACGGTTATAGGCTCCGATCGCGTTCGGGGAGTGATCATCGGAAAAGATGAAAACGATATTTGGCCTTTTATCCGCCGCCATTCCCCGGGGCAGGATAATGACGCAAGTCAGTAGAAAAAGGAAGAAGGCGAGATTTCTCATCAATTGGTTATGATTCATGATTTGCTCTCCGGCAAGGTTTTTTCGGGAAAAGCCCTCCCTCGGACGGTCGGACAGCGGCTCAGCCCCCGCTTTTCATCCACTGATCCTGCCCTATTGCCGCCCCCCGCGCGAAGACACTCTTGCAGCTATCTTCCGAATCTGGCATCTTGAGGAAAATGACCCGCTTACTCCTGCTCCTTTTACTTGCGGCCCTGGTCGGGCCGCTCCCCGCCGAAAATTTTTTAGTCGATCCGGGGATCTCCGTCACCCCGGCAATGAGTCCGGGACTGGTGAAGCATCCCGTCATGGCCGCATTTGATGACCGGGGACGTCTTTTTGTGGCCGCGAACGAAGGCGTCAATCTCGACAAAGAGGGCCTTCTCCGCGAACGGCCGGGTTCCATCCACCTGCTGGAAGATAGCAACGGTGACGGTGTCTTCGATAAAGCAACCCTCTTTGCGGACAAGCTCACCTTCCCGCAGGGGGCTCTCTGGGTTTACGATTCACTCTACGTGATGTCGCCGCCAAGCCTGTGGCGCTTCGCCGACGAGGACGGCGACGGTCAGGCCGAGATACGGGAGGAACTCGCAACCGGCTTCGATTTCACGGGCAATGCCGCCGACGTTCACGGGCCTTTTCTGCATCCGAACGGGCGTCTTTTCTGGGCTCATGGTCGCAAGGGATTCGCCATTCCGGACAACGATACCGGGCAGATCATGGAAACAGGCAAAGGCGCCCGAATCTGGTCTTCTCAACTGAGCGGCGGCGAAGTCGAGTCCTTCGCCGGCGGCGGGATGGACAATCCGGTCGAGATCGACTTCACTGACGAAGGCGAGATTATCGGCACAGTCAATCTCTTCTACGGTCGTCCCCGGGGCGACACATTGACTCACTGGATCTACGGGGGAGCCTATCCGCGATTCGATCAGGGCCTCGTTCTTGAGGAATTCCGCAAAACCGGTGAACTGCTCGGCCCGATCCACGACTTCGGTCATGTCGCGGTTTCGGGAATGGCCCGCTATCGCAGCGGTACTCTCAATCCTGACTGGACCGACGGATGGCTCGTGACCCACTTCAATACCGGCGAAGTCACGCTGACACGGACCCGGGCGCAGGGCGCGACCTACGTGACGGAGGGGACTCACACGATTTTCAAGTCCTTGAAACCCGACACGCACCTCACCGATCTGCTCGAAGATCGCAATGGCGATCTTCTCGTGATCGACACCGGAGGCTGGTTCCGTAACGGCTGCCCGACTTCCCAGATCGCCAAACCCGATGTCGCCGGCACTATTTACCGGCTCTCAAGGACGGACGCAGGCCCCTACGCTGCCCCCACTTATCCCGAATGGGAGCGGCTCACCGCTGAGAAGGTCTCCGGCTATCTCGGCGCTGAGCAGCACTGGCTGCGGGAACGGGCCGTCACCGAGCTCGCGGTGCGCGGTGCCCCCGCCCTACCCGAACTTGAAAGAATCCTGACATCGGAGACCTCCACCACGGCAGAGCGGATCAACTCGGTCTGGACTCTCGCGAGAATGAAGTTTTCCGAATCCACCGATTTGATTTACGGCGCCCTCACCGACCTTGAGCCCGCCGTAAGGCATGCCGCCTGCAATGCCCTCAGCGTCACCCGAAGCTGGCAAATCGTGGCAGCGAACCAGCCCGCCGAGCGCGAGATCGAGCTCGAACGAAATCTCACCATCAGCGGGGCGCTCGCCGGGATCGTCCGGGCCGATGAACCTCAAGTCGCCCGCGCCGCCGCGACCGCACTCGGTCGCATGGGAGAGCGCCGCGCCATCGGGGCCCTCACCGGCCGACTCGGGCGCGCCGGGGACGACCGCTTCCTGGAACATTCGCTCATTTACGCGCTGATCGAGATCGACGACTTTGAGACAACGAGCGCAGGGCTGGAGTCGAGCGACCCTCAGACCCTCAGCGGCACCTTGCGCGCCCTCGACGGGATGGCTTCATCGAAACTGGAAGTCCTGAGTGTCCTGCCCTTTCTTGAGTCGGAAGACGCCGCCCTGCGCACGACCGCTCTTGCCGTAGCCAAACGTCATCGCGAGTGGGATGCGGCTCTCGCCAACGCCTTTTTCAATTGGCCCGATGAGCTGAATTCAATCCAGCGGGAGATCATCAAAACCCTCGTGCCGGGCTACTCCGACGCGCCGCCGATGGTGGACTACCTCACGAGCCTCATGACTTCCCCCAGCCCCGCACGGGTCCGTCTTGCGATCGACCTGATCGCGCTTTCCCCCGGGATCGCTTATCAGGAGGAATGGACCCCGGTCTTTGAGCGTGTCCTCGCCGCCGCCGATCCTGACGCCGAACTTTTCTCTGCCGTCGTGGAGGCCCTCGCGGCAACCGGGGCCGATCGTTTCGCGACCGCTCTTGCGGAATTATGCCGCAACGAAACCCTCGATACCGGTCTCCGGTTCAACGCGGCGAGAGCCCTCCTCGTTCCGACGAGTCCGATTTCCCCCGCCGTTTTCACCCTCTGTGAAACGACCCTCGATCCCGGCAACCCGGGGATCTTTCGAGCGCAAGCTGTTGCGCTCCTCGGGAGGTCCGCTCTCGGTGCAGCCGAGCGCGACCGCCTCGCCCCTCTTCTGAAAGGCTTTGACCCGGTCGAGTGGGGCTCTTTCCCGGATTTGTTCCGGAAGATAGACTCACCGGAACAGGCCGCGACCGTTATCGAGACTCTCGTTGCGTCACCCGCCCTCCCGAACCTGGATATCGAGCCACTCAAAGCCCTCTTTGCCGACTACCCCGACGCAGCAGCTAAGTTGGACGCCGGGATTACCAGGATGGAACAGGAAAAAAGCCAGCGCAGCGCGAAGATCGAGTCTCTCGTCACCTCGATGCCGTCGGCCGACGCGGAGGAGGGAGAAAAGGTCTTTAGGTCCGGAAAGGGTGCCTGCCTCGTCTGCCATCGTGTCGGGGAACTCGGCGGCGAGATCGGTCCCGATCTTTCCACCATTGGCCGCATCCGCAGCGCGCGGGATCTCTACGAATCGATTCTTTATCCGGCCGAATCCATCGCCAGAGACTTCGAAACCTTTGAGGTCAGGGTAAAGGTCAAAGACGCTCCCATCCGGGTCGGCCTGATCAATTCGCAAACCACTGCGGGGATCGAGTTGATCGGCCCCGGGGGACAAAGAGAAACGGTTCCGCACGAAGAAATCACGACGATCAAACGACTTCCGGTCTCCCTCATGCCGGCGGGACTGGACCAAACCCTCACCTCTGAAGAGCTTCGCGACCTCGTCGCCTACCTCCTCGAGCGGAAGTAAAGCAGGCCGCGCCAACTCCCGAGAAATCACTCCTTCACGCGGGACCCGACCGAGTCCCGAAAGCGATTTGTGATGCGGATCTCAACGTCGTCCTCATTGTCCCAGCTCACACTGGCAAGGGCGGCGGGGCTGCTCTTGTATTCTGCAAGCAGTTTACCGTTTTTCGTGATCCGGATCCAAATCCCCTTGACGGAATCTTTCGCAAACTCGCGTTCGCCACGGGTGGGGGAATACTCGTAGGTGTTGAGATCCACAGCGGGAGTGTCAAATTCAATCGTGTCGTTGAAGGCCATTTCAGGGAGGTCGATAGACTGGCCATCCTGCTGGTTGATTCCCTTTCCGGGCCCGACAGCCGTGCGAACAAATTCGATTTGATCGTTAAAAACGATGCGATACTCCAGCAGAGCACCGCTCAGAGTATTCCTCGTGAGATTTGCCACACTCACGCGATAGGACCATTTCGACGTCTTGAATTCACGACTTAAGGTCTGAAAACTGTTCGTATCGACGAGATTTTTCTGCGACGAAACAGAGAGGGAATATTGGACCGCCTCGGGATCACGATCCATCCATTGCCGAATCTGCTCGCCGGTGTATTCATCGAAACTGGAGATCGGGACAACGAATTCACGGCTGTCATCCGCCCGGCGGATCCGAACCGAATCCCCGTGAGCCGAGAGTAGGTGGGCCTGGATCTCTTGACCCACGGCGCTGCGAAGGGTGACCGAGCCGTCGGGAGCCGAGGGCGCGTTCATGAGCTGGGGGTCCACCGCAGCGACCTTCCGCGCAGGTTCTTTCGTCTCATCTTCTTTTTTGACCTGCGCCAGACCCTCGCCGGGCAACCCGCTCAGGAAGAGCACCGCGAGAGCCAGGCCTGTGCAGAACTTCGCTGAAGAATGAAGGGGATGCGGTTTCCTTTTCATTGCTAAAGGTCCGGCCAAACGAGCCCCCCGACAATGGCGTTAACCCGCATCACTTGATTACGGGAAGTTTTTCCCAATAAATGAAATTTCCCGGTTTCCTAAAAATCGCCCGCATCCGAAATCGGTGAAATTTTGGGATGGCAAAATCCCCTGTCTCCCTGAGTTTGTCCGAATCCACCCATCGCCGGCGACGCTTTTGCCCGCCTGACCCCGCTGATCTCAAAAAATCGAACTCCCGTGACCACTGCCTCCAAGACCGTTGCCCCCGAAATCGCCCGCCAGATTGACCGACGCCGCACCTTTGCGATCATTTCCCACCCCGATGCGGGAAAAACGACGCTGACTGAAAAACTCCTCCTCTACGGCGGCGCCATCCACCTCGCCGGGAGCGTCACGGCGCGGAAGAACCAGAACTCGACCGCGAGCGACTGGATGGCAATGGAAAAAGAACGCGGCATCTCCGTGTCATCGACCGTCCTGCAGTTCGACTACGAGGGCTATTGCGTGAACCTGCTCGACACCCCGGGACACCACGACTTTTCCGAAGACACCTACCGGGTCCTCTCAGCCGTTGACTCGGCCGTGATGGTGATCGACGCCGGCAAGGGGATCGAGGCGCAGACGCTGAAACTCTTCGAAGTCTGTCGCAAACGCGGCGTCCCCATCTTTGTCTTCATCAACAAACTCGACCGCCCCTCGCGTCCGCCGCTTGAGCTGATCGACGAGCTGGAAAATGTCCTGGGCCTGCCGCCTGTCCCGATCAACTGGCCGCTCGGCGACGGCCCCCGCTTCCGCGGCATCTTCAACCGCGAGACGAACGAGGTGAATCTCTTCGAACGCACGCCCCACGGCGCCTTCAAGGCCCCGCTCTCGGTCGGCGGGATCGATGACGAACTCGTCAAGGCCGCGCTCGACAGCGAGATCTACGAACGGGCCAAGCAGGAACTCGAGCTGCTCGACGGGGTGACCGAGCCGCTCGACATCGAAAAGACCCTCGCCGGCGGGCAGATGCCGATCTTTTTCGGTAGCGCCATGAACAACTTCGGGGTGCAGCTGATGCTCGAGCGCTTCCTCCAGCTCGCCCCGGGCCCGGCACCGCGCCGCTCGGCCGATGGACCGGTCGATCCGCACCGGGATGCATTCTCCGGCTTTGTTTTCAAGATTCAGGCGAACATGAATCCGCGGCATCGCGACCGGGCTGTCTTCATCCGAATCGTCTCGGGTATCTTCGAGCGCGACATGCAGGTCATCGACATCAAATCGGGTCGCAAGGTCCGGCTCGGCAATGCCCAGAAGCTCTTCGGGCAGGATCGGGAAACGCTCGACGAAGCCTACGCCGGCGACATCCTCGCCCTCGTCGGGAACTACGAATTCCTCATCGGCGACACCCTCACGAGCGAACAGGGCATCGTCTACAATGAGATGCCGCGCTTCAAGCCCGAGTGTTTCTCCTACCTTTTCAACAGCGACACCGCGAATATTAAACGCTACCGCACCGGCATGGAGCAGCTCCTCAAAGAGGGTGTCGCCCAGGCCTACGACGTGCACGGCAGCGCCCAGCGTGTGCCCCTCCTCGGCGCGGTCGGCCCGCTCCAGTTTGAGGTCATGAAAGCGCGACTCGAGGGCGAATACAACGTCAGCTGCCGCCTTGAAGGCTCCCCCTGGAGCGTCGCCCAATGGGTCCGGGAAAAAAATCCCGCCCCCGGCACAAACAACCGCGATGCGCCCCGCGTGCAGTTGCCCTCGGGCAGTTCCCTCGCGATGGATCAGGATGAAAACTGGCTCGTCCTCCTTCCCGCCGCTTATCTTATCAGCATCCTGCACGACAGAAACAGCGCCTTCGAGTTTAGCGCAAGTCCCTTCGACCGTTGAGAAATGACCTCTCCCGGCTGGATGGTTGGACTTGAGATCGGCGCGGTGGTAATCCTCGCGGCAGCGGTTGGAGCGCTGCTGGTAAAAAGGTCGGGACGGGAGCGAGCCCGCCGCGAGCGCCTCACACGGCCGTTCAGCGAAGAAGAAAAACGGCTCCTCGACCGCGGTTTCCCGCGATGGAGGGACATCCCCGCAGACCTGCTGCCGCGCTTTGCGGGAGATACGCGCGTCCTCATGGAGGAGAAGAACTTCGAACCCTGCGGAACCCTCACAGAAGTCAACGACGAGATGCGCCTTCTCATCTGTGCCCAGGCCGCGCTCACGATACTCGGGAAAAAGGGTCATCATTATTTCCCCCGTCTGAAATCCATCCTCGTTTATCCGGGTGCCTTTCGTGACCATGGAAGGCGACGTTTTGACCTTGCCGGAACCGGTGACCGCGGCATTCTCTACGGGGAGTCCTGGGAAACCGGTTCGGTCATCCTCTCATGGGAAAACGTCGTCGCGGGGGGCCGCAATGCCGATGACGGGATGAATGTGGTGATCCACGAATTCGCCCACCAGCTCGACCAGTTCAACGGCATCGCCGACGGGATCCCCCACCTTGCCGACCGCGACGCCTACGCCCGCTGGGGGACGGTGATGGGAGCCCACTACGAGGAACTCGTCACCGCCAGCGCCGACCATTCGATTCCCGAACCCTTCCTTGATCCCTACGGGGCAACCCATCCGGCCGAGTTTTTTGCGGTCGCTTCGGAAACGTTTTTCGAAGACCCCGGCGACCTCGCCGAGGAACATCCCGAACTCTACGAAGAACTCGCGAAGTTCTATGGGCTCGACCCCGCCTCGTGGTGAAGCGACAGAAAGGTCAGCGCCCTTCCTTTTTCTCCATGCGTTCCGGCAACAGTGGCAGGGGAGACGGTGAGATGCGCTGACGACCGCTCACCTCGTCGTAACTCAGTTCACGCCGCTCAAGCAGTCCGCCGCCGGCCTGCCAGATCTCGTAATGAAACCGGGGCGGGCTCGCAGCGGGCTCAAGCTCAAGCACGGCCCAGAGTTTGCCTTCGTCCGCGCCCGTAAACCGCTCGGGATTTTCCAAAAGAGTCGCATTCCCGCTGCCGAGCGGGCCGCTCGTAAACTCAAGATGGCGCTCCTGAATCTGATACCCGGCCGTAAAGTGACGATCTCCCGAGAGCAGCACGACGCCGTCTATCCCCTGCCCCGTGATGAAGTCAAAGATCTCCTGCCGCTCGCGGGAGAAAGACGACCAGCAGTCGGGCTGCGTGAGGGTCTGCCATTCACTTCCCGAGGCAATCACCTTAAACGGAGCCTTCGACGCAGCGAGCGCGGCCTTGAGCCACTCAAGCTGCCGCGACCCCAGCATCGTCTTGGAGCCGTCATCGGTGATCTTGTTAGGAGTGCGGTGATAGCGCACGTCGAGCATGAAGAAATCCACCCCGGGACGGCTGAACTGGAAATAGCAGCCGGGATTATCCGGTTCACCATAGGCGGGATTGGCCCACCACTCACGAAAGACACGCAGCGAATCGGCCTTACCGACAGTGGTGCCATCGGAGTTGTTCGGGCCGAAATCATGATCGTCCCAGATCGCATAGGTCGGGATCTCCCGGATGAGACTCGCGAATCCACCGACGCTTCGGTGCATGTGATAATGGTCGCGCAGCAGTGCCGGATCGGTCGTATCACCGTAATGATTATCCCCTATCATCAGAAGCATGTCGAAGTTCCGCCGCGCCGCCATTTCGCCGAAGGCGGCCGCCGCGAGGTGACCGCGCTGACCGACGCACGATCCGAAGGCCACCCGCAGTGTCCCCGGAGTGATCGGGGCCGTCTCGAATGAAGGAAAAGGGCGCGGCATCGCCGCTTCGCCATCGAGCAAAGGAGTGTAATAATACCGCGTCGCCGCCTTGAGGCCATCGACCACGACTTGCCCCGTGAAGGAGGACTCCTCCGCGAGATCAGATCCCGCGATGATCCGGCCGTCAGAGAGATCGGCCTCACGCCCCACTTTAAAATCCAGACGACCGATGTTCGAACTCTTCGCCCAGAGGGCGGCAGTAGTCGAGGTAACGTGCCCCACCAGCGGCCCCGCATGGAGAAAGGACGCTCCCGGAACAGGCAGAACAGGGACAACGGGCCCATACTCCTCTTTCTTCGGTGCGGGAGGCGCGGAACCCGTTGCCAGGGTGCCTGAACCGGCCCGCACCCCGGTCGTGAGACCGACGGTGAGACTCGAACCAGCGGCAAGGAAACGACGGCGGGTAGCTTTGGACGAAGGCTTCATTGAAAATCAGGCAGGCAGGTCAAGGGCGTTGAGAATAAATTCGTGCGCCTCCAGATTCTGCATGAAAGCGGGAATTCCCCGGCTCCCCGGCCCGAAAGCGCAGAACTCGACAAGCTCGCCGGTGTGGTTTCCGCTGGTCCAGCCGATACCGGTGTGATCTTGATAAATCTCTTTGAGGACCGGTTTTAATCCCTGGGCGGCCTTGACCTGCTCCGCCGTGAGAGTAAGGCCGGTGTATTTCGTGATCGCCTCGCCAAGCGGAGGCCCGCTAAGACCGGAGAGGCCATTTTGTTTCATCCACTCGATTGAGCGGTTAAATCCGAGAAGACGATCAAAAGCGAGACTGCTGGCATCGTAAATACCCGGAGCGATTTCCTGCCCCCCTTTGCCGCTGACGCCGTTCATCTGGATACCGCCGCACCCGTGATCGGTCGTGATGACGACGAGGGTATCGGGATTTTTTTCGATGAACATTAGGACAGTGCCGATAGCATCGTCAAAGGCGAGCTGGTCGTGAATCGAAGCGGCGGCGTCGTTCGCGTGACCGGCGTGGTCGATCCGGGCACCCTCGACGAGCAGGAAAAATCCGTCCGGCGCGGGAGCGAGGCGATCGAGGGCGACTTTGGTCATCTCCGCCAGCGTAGGAATCGAAGCCTTCAGTTCCGCCACGTTGAGATGGTCCACCGTGTAGGGCAGGTGGCTCTCGTTGAAAAGTCCGAGGAGCGGCGCAGCTTTCTCTCCGGAAAGGGCGGCGAGCGCCTCCTTCGACTCGACCACGTCATAACCCGCAGCGGCGTAACGGCTCTTCAGATCCGCGCTGAAAAATTTTCGCCCGCCCCCGAGGAGCACCTCCACCCGGCGCTCAAGATACTGGCCCGCGATCTCTTCCTCCTCCCCGCGACTGGCCACATTCACCGCGAACCCGGCGGGAGTGGCGTGGGTGATCGTCGCCGTCGAGACCAGACCGGTCTTCCGCCCCGCCTTTTGTAATTTCTGCTGGAGCGTCTCCACCCTGCCACCGTCGGCGAGGAGATTGAGAACGCCATTATCGACCCTCTTTCCACCTCCCCAGGCACTCGCCGCGGCGGCGGAGTCCGTCACGCAACTGTTTGCCGAAAAGGTCTCGACAAGACTGCGCACGATCGGTCGCTCGCGATAGAGCTTGGTCCAGTGAGTCTCTTCGCCGCCCGACGCTACCCGGAACTGCCGGGCGAGCGAGAGCGCCCCGTGATTCATCCCGTCACTAACCATGAAGATGACATTCTTCGCCTTTCCCGCGTTTTCCGAGGCCTTGCGGGTAGTCTCCTGAGACAGGGCATTTTCAGCGCCGAAAACGGCCGACGTGGCGAGGGCGGCTTTGAGAAAGTGACGACGGTCGGTGGAGGGATGCGCTTTCATTGCATTATTGTCCGATAAAGGTGCCCGTGAGTCACGAAAACAAAAAGGCGCGATTCGTTACCTTGCCGTCACGCAGGCCTTCCTTTCCCCGCGCAAGCGTCACTTGAGAATCGCTTTTCAGTGAGGGAAAGTTAAGGTATTCCGCTCAGCCCCGTCCAACCTGCATGTCATTTCATCGACTCCTCCTCCGCGCGATCCCCGTTCTTGCGTCTCTGCTTCATGCACCGCTCGTGGCGCAGTCCACCCCGGTCCGAGACAAAAACGTGGAGGCGCGCCTCATCTCCAGCCACAGCACGATTAGGGCGGGCGAACCTTTCACGATCGGGCTCCAGTTCACCATCGATCCGACCTGGCACACCTACTGGATCAATCCCGGGGAGACTGGTATCCCAACCTCGCTGAAGCTCGATCTGCCCGCCGGATTCACCGCCGGAGAGCTCCAGTTTCCCGTCCCGAAAAAGTTCATCACCGACTACGGATTCGGTGTCCGCGAGGCCGGTTATGGATACGAAAGCTCCGTCGTGCACCCCGTCACGATCACCCCGCCGACGGATCTCAAGCCCGGCGAGACCATTACCCTGTCAGGGCGGTCGGCCTTTCTCATGTGTGACCCGCACACCTGCATACCGGGCAAGGCGGACCTCTCCATCACCCTGCAAACCGGGACCGAATCCGTCACCGCTCCCGAAAAAGGCGTGATCGACTTTTTTACTAACAAGCTCCCCAAAACAATCGAGGCTCCGCTGGCCGTCTCTCTTGAAGGCGAAAACGTCATCCTCAAGACCACGATTCCCGCAGGCACGCTCCCCGACGGGGCAAAACTCTATTTTTACCCGCTGCAGAACCTCGTCCTCGACGCCTTCGCCGATGCCGCAGTCACCGTAGCCGGTGATGCAATCACCATCAGCGGGACCAAACACGAGTCGCTCACCGCCGCCCCCGTCGAGTTCGCCGGACTCATTGTCGCCGCTACCGGCACCGGCAGCTCCGGATTCCTCGTTTCCACCGCAGGCGCCACCGCCACCCCCGCGACGAGCGCCACGACAGAAGAACCCGCTTCGGAAAGCGGAGCAGAATCGGCCACCACGACCGAAAAACTGCCCTTCGGCGGGGGCATCCTCGGGATCGTCCTCGCGGCCTTCCTGGGCGGCATCATTCTGAACGTGATGCCCTGCGTCTTCCCCGTGATCTCGCTGAAGGTGATGTCCTTCGTCGGACTCGCCGGGGAAGACAAACGAAAGGTCCTCGCCCACTCACTCGTTTTCGCCCTCGGCATCCTCGTCTTTTTCTGGCTTCTCACCATCGCCATGCTCGTGCTCCGCAGTGTCGGCGGCGAGGACATTGGCTGGGGCGTGCAACTGCGCTACCCCGGCTTCGTCATCGGACTCATTTTCGTGATGGTCATCGTCGCGCTCAGTCTCTTCGGCGTCTTCGAAATCGGTGCCTCGATGACGGCGGTCGGAGGAGACCTCGCCAACAAGTCGGGTTACGCCGGCAGCTTCTGGAGTGGCGCCCTCGCCGTACTCCTTGCGACGCCGTGCACCGCACCGCTCATGGCTCCGGCGATCGGCTTTGCCCTCGCTGCACCCGCTCCGCTGATGTTCCTCGTCTTCACCAGCCTCGGACTCGGGCTCGCGGCACCTTATTTTATCTTCGCAATCTTCCCGAAACTGCTCGATCACCTCCCCGCGCCCGGTGCCTGGATGGAGACCTTCAAGCAGCTCATGGGCTTCCCCATGCTCGCGGTGGTCGTGTGGCTCACCGGCGTGCTCTCGAAGCAGCTCGACGTCGCCGGTCTGCAGTGGGCCCTGACCGCCGTGCTCTTCGTCGCCATCGCCGGCTGGATCATCGGACGCTTTGCCGGCTATGACCGCTCCACCGGTGTCCGCAATAAAGCCCGCATCGCCGCCGCGCTCGTCTTTCTGCTCTCCGTCGCCATAGCGTGGGAGGCCACCGCGAAAAAGGTCGCGCCGAGCTCCATCGACATTGCCGAAGTGATCGCAGGGCACCGGGCCGAAGGAAAACACGTCTTCGTCGACTTCACCGCCGAATGGTGCATCACCTGCAAGGTCAACAAACGCGTCGCGATCAACACCGCCGCAGTGCAGGAGGCATTCAAGTCAAACAACGTCGAGTTCGTCACCGCCGACTGGACTAACGAAGACCCCAGCATCACGAAAGTCCTCGCCGAATTCGGCCGCTCCGGGGTGCCCTTTTATCTGCTCTATCCCGCCGATACGTCCAAGCCGCCGCTGCGTTTCGGAGACGGCATCATCACCGCCGGTGATATTCTCGAGGCGATTGAGAAGCTGAAATAGGAGTGGTGCGGGGATGATCGGCAGACAGCAATGTCTCCCCCCTTGCCGCACATCGCTCACACAAAAAGCTCCCGTATCGGTGTGCCGCGATCAGTGATCGGAACGGGACGGTCGCCGTCAAAGAGGTCTCTCTGGTAATCGATTCCCAGCGCGTGATAGATCGTCGAATGCCAGTCCGGCACCGAGATAGGCCTCTCGAGAGGGACTTTGGAAGCCTCGTCGGTGACGCCGATGGCGCCTTTGTGCTTGAGACCGCCACCGGCCATGAGAACGCTGAAGACGGAGCCCTGATGACCGCGTCCCCCGCCCCCGTCAAACTCCGAAGGACGACCGAATTCGCCGGCCACACAGATGAGAGTCGTCTCGAGCAGACCGTGCGCTTCGAGGTCGTCCATCAGCGCACTAAGCGCCTGATCGAGTCCGCGGATGAGCTCGTGCTGTTTCACCTGACCGTCGTTGTGGGTGTCCCATCCCGTGCCGTTGGTGAAGTTCAAATTATCGAGAATCTCAACAAATCGCACGCCCTGCTGGACGAGCCGTCGTCCGAGAAGACAACGCTGACCGAACTCTCCGCCGTAGCGCTGACGGAGTTCGGTGGGCTCGGACTTCAGATTGAAGGCCTCGCTGAAGGCCCCGCTCGCGAGAGCGCGACTCTCGTCGATGAGAGTGTCGTACTTCACGACCGGATCGTCATCACTGCGCGTCTCGCGGACGGTCTCTCGCACCTTTCCGAGGAGGGCGTCACGTCGCGCCTGACGTTCGTCGGTGACGTCGGGCGCGCGGGTCAGACCGGCGGGACCTTTTTCGGTATCGAGCAGGTAAAGGTAGCTGTGCTTTGCCCCGAGGAAGCCGGCTCCGCGCGAAACGCTGGGATATCCGGCGAGGACGTAGGCCGGGACACCTTCCTGCCCGGCTCCAAGTTCGTGCGAAATGACGGACCCGATCGAGGGATACACGACCGTTCCGCTGACGGGTCGTCCCGTATGCATGAAGTTCACCGCCGCCGCGTGTTCGTCGATGACGTCGTGACTCACCGTCCGCAGAACAGTGGCACGATCCATGCGTTTCGCGAGTTCGGGAAGATACTCACAGAGCTGCACTCCCGGCACGACCGTGTCGATGGCGGGATAGGCACTGCCGGCTTTCTTCGTCGCAGGGTCCCCGAGCGGCTTCGGGTCAAAGGTATCGACCTGGGCAGGACCGCCTCCAAGCCAGAGGAGGATGCAGGCCTGCGCCTTACCCCCGGGAAAGTCCGCCTCGCCACCGGCGGCGAGAAGCGGCTCAATCCCGCCAAGAGCGGCGAGCATTGCGGAGTGTTCGATAAATTGGCGGCGTTCCATAGGTGAAGCGGAGATCGGTGATGGACATGTTAGGGAGGAGTCCATCATCCACCTCGAGACCGGCCGCAGAGCAGGCACGTCGGGAAGGTGCTGAGGAGCCGGAATGAGGAAGTGGCGTCGCCTGCGTAATTTAGACCTTTTCGCGCCCCCCTTCAACCCGCCAGGATCTGCTCCAGCACGTAGGGGAGGATGCCGCCCGCATTGTAGTAGTCCACTTCGGCCGGGGTATCGAGACGCACTTTGAGCGGGATCTCAAGACTGGTCCCGTCGCTGAGATGGGCCACGAGGGTCGCGGTCTGCATGGGCTTCAACTCACCGGCGATGCCGACGATGTCGAAGGTGGCCTCGGCGAGGTCCTTGACCTTGTCGTAGTGGGCCGGATCGGCAAAGTTCAGGGGCAGCACGCCCATCCCGATGAGGTTGGAGCGGTGGATACGCTCGAAGGACTTCGTGACCACGGCGCTGACACCAAGGAGACGGGTGCCCTTGGCGGCCCAGTCACGCGAGGATCCCATCCCGTAGTCGGACCCTCCGATGATGACGAGGGGCGTGCCCTCGGCCTGATAGGCCATTGAGGCATTGTAGATGAAGGTGGGCTTGGCTCCGGCCGCTGCCGAGATCGTGGTGTCGGGAGCGGCGACGTCGGAAGCACCGAAGTACTGGGTGTAGCCGCCCTCGACTCCGGGGCACATCAGGTTCTTGATGCGGACGTTCGCGAAGGTGCCGCGGGTCATGACGCGGTCATTACCGCGGCGGGCGCCATAGGAGTTGAAAGAGGCTTTCTCGACTCCGTTCGCGAGGAGATACTGACCGGCGGGCGAGGTCTCCTTGATCGATCCGGCCGGGGAGATGTGGTCGGTCGTGACGGAGTCGCCGAAGATGCCGAGGGGGCGGGCCCCGACGATGTCTTCGCTACCGCCGACCTTGCTCTCGAAGAAGGGAGGCGACTGCACGTAGGTGGATTTTTCATCCCAGGTGTAGGTCGCGCCGGTCGTGCCGTCGATCTCGCCCCACTTGGGATTGGCGGTGTCGACGTTGCCATAGAGTTTCGCATAAACCTCGGGCTTGAGCGCGCTCGCGAGCTGAGCGCGGATCTCGGCCTGCGAAGGCCACACGTCGGCGAGGAAGACGGGGTTGCCGTCGACGTCATTGCCGAGCGGCTCGCTCGTGAGGTCGATATCGACGCGTCCGGCGAGGGCGTAAGCGACGACGAGGGGCGGTGACATGAGGAAGTTCGCCCGGATCGAGCCGTGGACGCGGGCCTCGAAGTTGCGGTTGCCGGAAAGAACCGAGGCACAGACGAGGTCGCCCTGCTTGATCGCGTCTTCGATCGCGGGGTGGAGCGGGCCGCTGTTGCCGATACAGGTGGTGCAGCCGTAGCCGACCGTTTCAAAACCGAGTTTGTCGAGCTCGGTCTGAAGTCCGGTGGCCTCGAGGTAGTCGGTCACGACACGCGAGCCCGGCCCGAGGGAGGTCTTCACGAAGGGAGCGACAGTGAGGCCTTTTTCGTTGGCCTTTTTCGCGACGAGTCCGGCCGCGAGCATGACACTCGGGTTCGAAGTGTTCGTGCAGCTCGTGATCGCGGCAATGAGGACGCTGCCGTGCCTGAGCTGAGTATCGACGTCGAGGGCGGTGATGGTTTCACCGGCAACGAGCGGATTCTCAAATTCCCCGGCGGGCGAGTTGAGGTGGAGCGGGATGGAAATGCCGCGATTGGCGGGATCGAGACCGAAACCGCCGGCACTAACGGGGGCGGCGTAGAGCTGGTTGAATTTATTGCCGAGCTGCGGCACGTCGATACGGTCCTGGGGACGTTTCGGACCCGCGACGGCGGGCACGATTGTGGACAGGTCGAGCTCGAGCAGGTCGGTGTAGTCACACTCGTCCTTGTCGGGAATGCCGAAAAGATTCTGCGCCTTGTAATAATTCTCCACCGTGGTGCAGAGCTCTTCGGAACGGCCGGTCCCGCGGAGGTAGTTGATCGTCTCATCATCCACCGGGAAGAAGCCCATTGTGGCGCCGTACTCGGGAGCCATGTTCGCGATCGTGGCACGGTCAGGGAGAGAAAGAGCGGTGGCTCCGGGGCCGAAGAACTCAACAAACTTACCGACGACTCCGTGGGCACGAAGAATCTCGGTGACACGAAGAGTGAGGTCGGTCGCGGTGACACCCTCGGCAAGAGCGCCGTGGAGGTAAACACCGACGACTTCGGGCACAAGGAAGGTGACGGGCTGGCCGAGCATGCCGGCCTCGGCTTCGATCCCGCCGACGCCCCAGCCGACGACGCCGAGGCCGTTGATCATGGTCGTGTGCGAATCCGTCCCGACGAGGGTGTCAGGATAATAGACGCCGTCTTTGGAAAATACTCCTTTGGCGAGATACTCGAGGTTGACCTGGTGCACGATCCCGATGCCCGGAGGCACGACCGAGAAGGTCTCGAAGGCCTGCTGGCCCCATTTCAGGAATTCGTAGCGCTCGCGGTTGCGGATGAACTCGATCGCCATGTTACGGTCAAGCGCGGCCTGGGAACCGGAGAAATCGACCTGGACGGAGTGGTCGACGACGAGATCGACCGGAACGAGCGGCTCGACTTTGGCAGCGGAGGCTCCGCGGGCGACAGCGGCGTCACGCATCGCCGCGATGTCGACGAGGAGCGGCACCCCGGTGAAGTCCTGCAGGACGATGCGGGCCACGGTGAAAGGAATCTCGTATTCGCCCGGTGCCTTCGCATTCCAGTTCGCGAGATTTCTGACATCGATCTCACTGACCTTGCGTCCGTCGATGTTGCGCAATACCGATTCCAGGACGATGCGGATACTGACGGGGAGACGGCTGAGATTCGCGGCAACACCGGCTTCGGCCAACGCGGGCAGCGAGTAAAATTTCCCTTCGGCTCCGGAACCGGTGGTGAAAGAACGGACAACGTCAAAACTCATCTTTTCAGGTCGATTTACAAATTTCAGAATGGCGCAATCCCCGTCTGATCTCCGGACCGGACGGGGTGGAGTGACCGTACGAACCCTGTTGACCCGCGCGAGCGGCAGCATCCGGACGATTTCGCCCCAATCTGTAAAGCACGATGCGCGCCGGTTCAACAAAGGGTTTTTAGACAAAAAGCGGGGCCACTTCGAGTTGCAGGACGCAGCCGGGATGAATTTCGAAGGGATCTTCGGGCGGGAGTTCGCGATAGGCCCCGTCCGGGTCGAGCGAGAGGAGCAGAGCGGAGCGGTCTTCGGGATCGAGAATCAGGTAAAACGGGACGCCGTTGGCCGCGTAAAGGTCGCGTTTGGCGACGAGGTCCTTTTGCCGCGTCGAGGGCGATAGAATCGCGGCGGCGAACTCGGGGCGACGCTCGACCCACTGTCCGGTCGGCTTTTCGCAGACGACCATGAAATCGGGACGGACGACGGTGGTCGCATCGACGTGCCAGTCGCTTTCATAAATGGCGACACACTTGCCGGGAAATGGCTCCTTGTGGAGAACAGTCTTCAATTGAAAGAAGAGGTTACCGGCAATGGCCTGATGAAAAAAATTCGGTGCAGGCGACATCGCTACGGGAATCCCGTCCCATAATTCCCAGTCCCCTTCCCACAGAAGGTAGTCCTCGATACAATAGTTCGGTTTGTAGAAGACGGCGGCCATGGCGGGAATCTACAGCATCCC
Source organism: Akkermansiaceae bacterium UBA6138 (assembly GCA_002422425.1). Taxonomy (GTDB): domain Bacteria; phylum Verrucomicrobiota; class Verrucomicrobiia; order Verrucomicrobiales; family DEV007; genus Arctic95D-9. The sequence continues at coordinate 238,516 of DIVG01000073.1, forward strand.
CCTCCACAAAAAAAGCCCGGATCGCTCCGGGCTTTTCGTGAAAACGCCGACCAGTCGATCAGCCGAGCTCTTTGAGTCTCGCTTTGATCGCCTCGAAGTTCGGCATCTCGCCCGGGTTGTCGTTACTCTCGGAATACTGAACGATCCCGGCGCTGTCGATGATGAAGGCGGAACGCTTCGGCACGCCGCCCATGGGGAGATTTTTATCGGGGAGGAAACTCTTGTAGGCGACGTCGTAGGCTTTGGCCACCTCGTGCTCGTAATCGCTCAGGAGAGTGATCTCGATGCCTTCTTTTTCTTTCCAGTTCTGCTGGGCGAACGGATTGTCGCCACTGATGCCGTAGACCTTCGCATTGAGATCGGCATATTCGGAGAGCTCGCTCGTGACCGAGCAGAACTCTTTCGTGCAACCGCCGGTGAAGGCCATGGGGACAAAAAGGAGGAGGAGGTTGCCGTCTCCGAGGAGGTTCATGAGTCTGACGGTCTCGGGGCCGTCGGCGCCGATGGTGGTCAGTTCGAAATCGGGTGCGTTGGTGCCTAGAGGAATAGCCATGTGGAATAGTGGATTTAAGGGAGTTGTACGGTCATCCGGATGAATTTTAACCGCTCATAGTAGGGTAAAGGATGGGGCGGGCGGGTCAAGGCGATTCACTCCCCGGGATCGTCACGCACCTTCGTCTCGACAACAAGCTGGCCGGCCTCGCCGTAAACGGCTCCGAGAGACGCGATGTGCGCTTTGACGGCCTCGTTCTCCGGATCGAGTTTGAAAAAGTCGAGCGCCTTATAGTTGTCGACGAATCCGGACGGCATCTCGCCCGTCGCGGGACGAATGTCTTTGACCTTGAACGCAACGGTGCGGGCGCGAACTTCGGGCTCGAGGATAAAAGTGGCATTGAGATAGCGTAACCCTTTGTCGAAAATACCCTTTCGCATGGGCTGCGCCATCGCCGCGACGATGCCCTCGGGCCCGATGCTCTCGACCGAGGTATTGCCGCGAAAATCTTTCGCCACCTCGAAGGTCGCGATAATCCGGTTCAAATCTTCAGCCGTGAAAAGGATGCGTTCGGCCCGGTTCTCCCTGACCGCAGTGGCGACGAGATCGAGCTTGGCCCTGACGGCGTCGATGGCGGCGGGGGTTGGCTCGACGACAGGGAGCTCGGCGGGCGTATCCTGCGTGAACGTGCCGATGGCACGATTCTGATACGTACCGATGACGGTGTAGAGGATGATGAGGCCGCCGAAAACAAAAACGATCGCTCCGAGAATGAGACAACCGGGTATCGGGGACCCTCGCAGGGCGGCGCGGGAATCTTCGGGGATCGTTTCTTCGTCTGGCATGTCGGGACTTTGGCTTCGACCCGCGAAAACGCAAAGTCCGATTTCCCGAACCCGTCCCCGCGCCAGCCTTGCGCATCAAGACTCAACCATCAGAAAAATAGCTGATCTCCAGCAGATTCAGGGAGAAACAAAAAGGGGCCATATCCTGTTTCCGATTTCAGTCTCCCCCCGCCCCACCAGAACCGCGCGCCGTCCCGCCTACCGATCCGCGTTGACAGGCCATGCGGCACGCGATAAAACCTGACACATTCTCCTGCATGAAGCGCACCCTCGGCATCTTCACTCTCCTCGTTGTTGTCTACTTCGCCACTTGGCTGATGAGCGATCTTCTCACGGGCCGGCAGAGTTTTCTCTCCCCTTTCAATCAGGAAAATCTCCTGCGGCGGACCGCCCTTTTCGGAATCATCGGGGTCGGCGTTGCTTTTGTCATCATAACCGGCGGGATCGACCTTTCGATCGGATCCGTTGTCTGCCTCATCGGAGTCGGCTTTCCCTGGCTCGCGGTGCAGATGGGGCAGCCGCTCTGGCTCGCGCTGCCGCTGGCGCTCGTCATCTCGATCCTCATCGGTCTGGCCCACGGACTCCTCATTACGAAGATGAGGCTGCAGCCCTTTGTCGTGACACTGTGCGGGTTGCTCATTTACCGGGGGATCACGCGAGGTTTTACGAACGATCAGACGGCCGGTTTTCATAGTGAGCTGAAAGGCCTGCGGTGGCTCGCCAACGGGGAGATCCCGATCACCGACTCCTTCGGCCTGCCCGTGCCGTGCCTTATCCTCGCGATCGTTGCTCTGCTCGCGGGCCTCTTTCTCAACCGTACGGTCTACGGCCGTTATCTCCTCGCCCTCGGGAATAATGAAGAGGCGGCGCGCTTCAGCGGGATAAACACGGATCGTATGACCATTCTTGCCTACCTGATCTGTTCGTTTCTCGCCGGGCTGGGCGGACTGCTTTTTGTCCTCGACACGAACTCGGCCCAGCCGGTCGATTTCGGCAATTTCTATGAACTCTTCGCGATTGCCGCCGCCGTTCTCGGGGGGTGCAGCCTGCGCGGCGGTTCCGGCACAATCATCGGAGTGATCATTGGCACGGCACTTATCCAGCTGCTGCGCAATATGATCACTCTTGTTGACGAAATCCCGCAAAATATCGAATTCGCGGTGATAGGAGCCGTCATTCTCGCAGGAGTAATCGGGGACGAATTCGCGAAACGTTACCTCGCGAAACGTCAGCGAACCTGAGCCGGACTGACAGAGTTGCCGAAAAAAAATGCAACCCGTTCCTGAGCGGGGGGTTCCATAAAGTGACTCAATCATCAACTCATGAAAAACACCCTGCTCATTCTGATTACTACCGGACTCGCGATCTCACCTCTTGGCGCGGATGACCAGCCAAAACCCGGCAATAACGACCCCGGGCGGCCGGGAGCCCCTGAAGGCCGGGGCGACGGATCCTTCTTCCGAAACATGGACAAAGACGGCGACAAGGCCATTTCCAGGGAGGAAGCCGGGGAACGTTGGGAACGCCTCGGGAAACTCGACAAGAACGACGACGGCAAAGTCACGATGGAAGAGATGGCGGCCGCCCGCCCGCAGGGCGGACCCGAAGGCAAAGGGGGACCGCAGGGCAGACCTGAAGGCAAAGGCGGTCCTGATATGTTTGCAAACGCCGACAAGAACAAGGACGGCAAGCTCAGCAAAGACGAAGTCCCCGCCGAAATGTGGGAGCGCCTCAGCAAGCTCGACAAGGACAATGACGGCACCGTCAGCAAAGAGGAAATGGCCGCGATGCGAGGCAAAGGCGGTCCCGGTGCGGGCCCCGGAGGTCCCGGCGGCAAAGGTGGTCCCCAGGGCGGTCCCGGCGCGATGTTCTCGCGCTTCGATGAGGACAAGGATGGAAAACTCTCGAAATCGGAGGTGCCTGCGGAAATGTGGGAAAGGCTCTCCAAGGCAGACGAAAATGCCGACGGATTCCTGAGTAAAGAGGAACTCGAAAAAGTCTATCGCGAACGCGAAGGCGCCGGTGCCCGCCCCGAAAAGAAAGCGGAAGAAAAACCCGCCTCTTGAAAAGCTATTCCCGTAAACCCCGGCACCCCGGTGCCGGGGTTTTTTTATTTACCGCGACAACTTTGTCACTCGTGCCGCAATGCCTCAACGGGGTTCATCCCCGCCGCGCGGAAGGCCGGATAAATTCCGAAAAGCACTCCGGTCAAAACCGAGATGGTAAAGGCCAGCGCCGGAGCCCAGAATTCGATGATCGTGACCATCTCGGCGAAGTGGGTGATCATGATCGGAATCGCCAGCCCCAACGCCACGCCGAGAACACCACCCGCACCCGAGAGCATCACCGTCTCGATCAGGAACTGAATCACGATATCTCTTTTCTTTGCCCCGAGAGCCCTCCTGATTCCGATCTCCCGGGTCCGCTCGGTGACGGTCGCAAGCATGATATTCATGATTCCGATCCCGCCGACGAGAAGCGAAATCGCGGCAATCGATCCGAGAACAATGTTGAAGATCTGTTTGGTGCGCTCGGCTCGCCGCAGGAGATCAAGCGGAACGGTCATACGATAGTCGACCTGCTTGTGATTGCGCTCGAGAATGTGGCGTATCGCAAGCGAAGCGGGCATCACCTGATCGGGCTCGGAGATGCGGATGGTGACCTCGTGGAGCTGCACTTTTTCCGCCTCAAAACTTCCGGAGCGGTATTTAAAAATCACCTCGCCAAAATGGTCTTCCAGCGTGGTCAGCGGGATCATCATCTCCATACCATCCGCCTGATCCCCGCGCCCCTTGCTCTCCTCGTTCGCCGCCGCGACCGAGGGATCATCCTCGATGATTCCGATGACACGAAAGTAACTCGTCTGAATGCGAACGGTGTCGCCGATCGGCTCGGTAAGCGGGAAAAGCTGGCGCGCAAGACTTTTTGAGAGCACGCAGACAGGCGCGCGCATCGACATTTCGAGCTCGGTGAAAAAACGCCCGCGGACCACCCGGCGGTTTCGCATTTCCGGATACCAGGAAACGGTGCCAACGGCTGCCCCGTCGACGTTCTGGGCCTCGTTCCAGATGAAATCCTTGACCTCGCGGGAGGGGATCGTCACCATGACACCCGGAACGGTGGCGCGGATCTGGGAAATATCGTTGTAAGTGAGTCCGTAATCGAGAATGAGGGATCGTTCCTGCTCACCCGCCGTCGTTTTATTCGAAGGTTTCACCGATTCCAGAATGATGTTCTGGCTTCCGAGGTCTTTGATCTGCTGCTGAGCTTCGTAACTGGCCCCTTCTCCGATCGCGAGCATCGCGATGACCGAGCAGACTCCGAACACAATTCCCATCGCCGTGAGGAGGGAACGCAGCTTGTGCATCCAAAGACTCTTCACCCCCAGAATGATGGATCGCTTCAACCGGAAAAGGGAAAATTCCCGAATGATAACGGGAGCACTCACGCCGGGTTCCTTTCCGTGTAGCTGTCGTAAGCAATTTCGCCATCCTTAAGACGAATGGTACGGGACGTCCGCTTCGCCATGCCTTCATCGTGCGTAATAAGGATGAGCGTTTTCCCGTCGGCATTGAGCTCGTCGAATATCTGAAGGATATCACCGCCGGATTTGGAATCGAGGTTCCCCGTCGCTTCGTCGGCTAAAATCACCGCAGGATCATTAGCGAGGGCCCGCGCGATCGCGACACGCTGTTGCTGACCACCGGAAAGTTCGGTGGGGCGATGATCGAGACGAGACCCGAGGCCGACCTTGCGAGCGAGCCCGACCGCGATCTCGCGACTATCCTTTTCAGGCACCCCCTGGTAATAAAGCGGCACCTCTATATTTTCCACCACCGTCAGCTGCTGGATCAGGTTGTAACTTTGAAAGATGAAGCCGAGACGCTTGCCGCGGACCTGGGAAAGATCGTCATCGGAAAGTTTCGAAACATCCTGGCCGCTGAGGAAATACTGGCCCACCGTCGGCTGATCAAGACAGCCCAGAATATTGAGCATCGTCGATTTCCCGCAACCCGACGGGCCGAGGATGGAAATGTAGTCGCCGGGCATGATTTTGAGGTCCACCCCATGGAGCGCCTTCACCAGGGTATCGCCCATCCGGTAGTGTTTTTCGACACCCCTAAGCTCGATGACCGGTTCGGGAAGAGACGACAGCACCATGGGAAAAGAAGAGGAGTCCGGGGAAGCTCAGGCCTTCTCGTCAGACTCGACCGCTTCCTCCGTTTCACCGGCCGTCGAAGCGGTCTTGCCATCCACTTTCCCGGTCTCGATCTTGCGCTCATCCGCTCCGCGCGCGATGCGTGAATTCTGCAACTTGGCCGGCTCGTAGCTGTCGGGCATCTTCAGGAAAACCGTATCGCCTTCTTCAACCCCCTCGCGGAGCTCGATAAAGTCGTTGTTGTTGGCTCCGATCATCACCTTCTGACGCTTGTAGCCACCGAGCGTTTTGAGAAAGACAAAATGCTCGCTGTTTTCCACAAAGACCGCCTGGACGGGAACGTAAGTCACATCCTCAAGCTCCTCGACGATGATCTCGACTTTGGCGCTCATCCCCGGCTTGAGAAACTCATGGGTGCCGTCAATCTCCACCGTGGCGGGGTAGACCTTGAGCGAAGGATTGTAGCGCGAAGCGTTTGAATCAGGCAGCACCGCCACCTTGGCAATGCGGCCGACGAGAGTTTTGTCAGGGACGGACTCCGCCGTGATGTAGACTTTTTGCCCCAGCCCGATCTTTTTGATGTGCGATTCGTGAATGTTTACCTCCACCCCGAGTTTTGACATGTCCGGAATCGTGATAATAGGCTGGCCGTTCTTGAGCGTCGCGCCCGAAGAGATTCCGTCATAAAAGCGCGACGTATAATAGTTGTCATTAGCACCGCCGTAAGCAACGAGACCGGGGAGCTTCGCCCGGATAACACAACTCGCGAGCTGCTCCTCGAGGTTTTCCCGCTTCTTCAACTCGAGCTCGTAGCGGCGTTTTGCAGAGCGGTATTTGGCGTAGATCTGCGACATCTGCGCCATTTTGCCGCGCTTCGAGCGGATGAGGGAAAGGAGCGCCTCTTCATAAACCGAGAGCATCTTCTCAGCCTCCTTAGGGAACTCGTAATCGCGGAAGAGTTCCAGCTCGGTCTCGGATCGCTGTAACGCGAGTCGGGCCTTGTCGAGCCCCACCATCTCATTTTCCAGCGTTTGTTTGGTGATGAATTCCCGCTGGTGGAGACGCTTTGCCCCCTCGACCGACTCTTCCACGACGGACAGTTCGGACGACGCCACGAGCGCCTCGTCACGCATGCGTCGGATCGTCTGCTCGGCCTCACCGTCACCGAGGAGTTCGTCCTTGAGGAAGGAACCGAAATTGACGTTGGCGGCAAGACTGTCGTCCGCTTCGAGAGCGAAATTCGTCACACTGGTGTCGTCAGTGGCATCATCGGCCAGCTTCCTCGTGTCAAAAGCGTTAACGATGAGCGTCGTGGCCTCTTTTTCGTAGGTCGCGAGTGAATCATTGTCGAAGGGAAGCCCGAGCTTTTTCAGCGTCGCCTGTGCCGCCTGCGCTCCCACGAACTTCTGGAAGTCGAGCAGCGCGAAACGCAGCTTCTGACGCTCGAGCTTGATACTGCTGAGGGCCTCGCTTTCCTGAATCTCGATACTCTGTTTCGCCTCGGCGTAAGCCGCCTCGGTTTGCTGGAACTGAACATCGTGATCGACGATCGCCTCTTCGAGTTCGGACTGATCGAGACGAACAAGCACTTTCCCGTTCGCCACATCTTCCTCGGTTACATAGTATCCCTCGTCGATGATCTCGAGAATTTTCACCCCGTTGGCGGATTTCACCTCGTTCCGGAACTCAAGGAAATTGAGGGCCTGGATATTCCCTCCCTCGAGCACGTCGATGACGAGATCACCTTTTTGCGCCTCGGCGACGGGCATATCCTTCTCGGCGGACTCACCCTTACCTCCCCCTCTTAATCCCAGGAAAATCGCGACCGCAGCCACCACCGTTACCCCAGCTATGATCCTTTTTTTCATAACGCTATAAACGGGTCAGAGTGATTCTCGTTCGAGTTTCTCCACCCACGACCCGTCATCGTTAATATACAGGATCCCCATGTCCCTCCAAAGGCGCAACCGCGCTAAGGTATGATTCACCACGGTTGCGGTGCGCTGATTCTGTGCATCAACGAGGTCTTCCTGCGCATCGACAAGATCCCTTGCCTCCCCTCGACCGAGTTCCGCGAGGAGAATCTGCTCCTCAAGGCGACGCGAGGCGAGAGCGACACCTTCCTCGGCAATTTTGAAATTCTGCCGCTCCTGTTCGAGCGCGCGCCACGAATCATAGATCTCAAGCCGGGCCCTATCATAGGCAAGATCACGCCCCCGCCTCGCCCGCTCCACCTGAACGAGGGTGGCCCGGTAAATATTTCGTTCGGCCTTGCGATCAATCGGAAGATCCAGATCGACCGAACTTGACCAGCGGCGACGATTCCAGTTAATCGCCGGGGTCGTATCGTCGGGAGTGCTCACCGCGTTGTAGTCCAGAGAGAGATCGAGGCCCGGCAGGAGCCCGTTTTTAGCCACTTTGACCTGGCGAAGGGCATCATCGACAAGGTCGTTTGCCGTGACCAGATCGGGCCGTGCGACCATCGCGATCTCGACTGATTGCTCTTTCGTGACCGGAATCGTCTCGATCTTCAAGCGGTCGAGCTCTCCCTCGTCAAGGACGAGATGAGTGTCCACCGGAACGCCAATAGTAATCTTGAACTCATCGAGCACAGACTGGTAAGCCCGGATGGCATCGATCCAGCGGCTCTCGGACTGCAGCTTGGCCTGGCGCAGGCGCGCGAGCTGGTTTTGCGTCCGGCGATTCTCTTCGGCGAGTGCCTCCTCACGTTCGACGTTTTTCACAAACCCCCGATAGGCCACGTAGTTGTTGTGAACCCGATCTCGGGCGCGGAGGACCCCGTAATAGTCACTCACCACCCCGACCACAAATGCGCGCCTGAAATCGGCAAAATCCCGGAGTTCGTAGAGCAGGTTCCGCTCCTCCTGCGTCAATGCCTCGAGTGTCACCGTCGTGCCGGCCCCCCTCAGGAGGGGCTGCATAATAGAAACGGCAAGGTCGGAGTCATTGAGCGAACGGTTTCCCGTCATGATACGGAGAAAATCCTGAGTGAAGTCCGCCGAGATTCTCGCGCCGGTTTTGTAGAGCCATTTAAAACCGGCCGTGCGGTTCTGTGAAAAGGTGTTCGTCGAGACCAGCTCGGTCATTCCCGCCTCAAGCTCCGCCCCGCGCGAATCCGTCGCCCGGGTGACCGATCCTCCTGCGCCGACGATCGGAGCGAGGCGGTGCCTCGCGAGAGTGAGGTCGAGAGCGGAGAGGAAGAGTTGCTCGCGGGCGCTCAGGTAGGTACGTCCATGAACGATCGCGGTGCCGACCGCCTCGTTGAGGCCCATCTGCTTCGCGCCGCGCTCCTGCCGGGCGAGATCGCCGAGAAATTCACCGTCTTTCCCGCCCGCTGTTTTCAAACCCGTCAGATCGACAATCGGGGTTTCGGGAAGATTGACATCATCAGACCCGACATTCTCGACCTCGACCGCTTTTTCCGAGAGAATGGAATAGACCTCACGGTCCGCACGCCCCTCGTATCTTTGGGGCGAGCAGGAAGGGAAAAGAAAAAAGGCAAGCGCAAGGACCGGCAGAGGCCACTGCCAATTCCAAACTTTCCGCTGCCCTGTCCCGGGGAAAGGGACGCCCGCCATGATAAAATTCTCCATCCGAGCCTTCACTTCGGACAGAGCGCTGACTTTCGCAAGCACGACAACAAGCCATAGACGCGCCACTATCCAAATCGATGAAGAGAACAGGGGGTAGCGCATCGCCCCGTTTTTGCAGCGCGGCAGCCGGGCGTATCCCCCCCCGGGCGGGAAACGTGGAAAAAAATGGAACGGGCCACCGTAAGCCGGATTCTGTTCGCCCGGCCCGTAGTCGAACCGCGCGGACGATCATTTATCTAGCGGGCCTCCCCGAAGAGATGCCCCCTCCCCGCCGAAGCGGGGTGCGACTAATACCCGGACACATATCGCGGCCGAAACCGCAAAACCGGACCGGCTGTCCGTTTGCCCTGTTATGTCTTGCACCGCATGGGGTTTATCGTGCCCCCTCGGTTACCCTCGGGGCGGTGAGCTCTTACCTCGCCATTTCACCCTTACCCTCCTTCACTCGGCGAGCGCCGGAGGGCGGTATATTTTCTGCGACACTTTCCGTCACCCCGCCATTACGAAGGAGTGCCCCGGCTTTCACCGGGCATGCTGCCGTGTGGTGTCCGGACTTTCCTCTGAATCCCGAAGAAAACAGCGATCATCTCCGGCCCGTTCCATGCGCGGAACCTACACCCGATCGACCGGAAGCGCCACGAGAAGAATACGGGAACCGCTCAACCCGCCCTCGCGATCATTCTCTGCACTTCCTCAAGGGTGGGCAGATACCCTCGTCCACCCAGTGCCGTGGCGGAAAGAGCGGCCGCAGCCGCAGCCGTGCATGCACCATCCTCCCACGACTGACCAAACACGCTCGCGGCGAGAAAGGCTCCGTGAAAGACATCCCCGCAGCCGGTCGTGTCAACCAGCGCAGCCACGGGAAAAGCAGCCTGATGAAAACGATCCCCTCCCCGCTCAAGGAACCAGCTCCCTTCGGCCCCGTCGGTGATCCCGACGATCTCAGCCCCCCATTGCGCGAGGGCGGTGAGCTGCCCGCCCCGGGAATCGGTGCCGGCGAGGCGTTCGGCGTAGTCACGCGCCACAATGAGAATGTCGGCGAAGGGCAGCAGTTCCAGATGGCGCGGGTCGTAGCGATGAGCCCCTCCGTCAAAGGAGACTCGACCGCCGCTTTCGCGCACAGACCGGGCCGCGTCGCGACAAGCGGGCCAATGGCGACCGTTCAAGTGAAGAAAGCGACAGGTTGCGAACTCACCGCAGGGTAATTCAGAGAAGGACAAGGGGGTGAAGTCACCCTCCTCAAAGACGATGTGCCTCTCGCCGTCACTCTCACGCACGAGGACATTACCGAGAGAACTGCGGCGGCCCGGCTCAGTCACGAGATAGGAAATATCGACGCCGAAACGCTCATAATCGCCCCGGATACGCTCCCCCCGCCAGTCGTCGCCGATCCGATCAATCACGGCCGTTTTTGCCCCGAGACGGGAGGCCGCGCACAGGGCTGTCGCTACCGGGCCGCCCCCCATCAACGCGGAACGAGTCACCGGGGTGACCCCACCCCCGCCCGGAAAAGACCCGACGACCTGGATCGAGTCCAGAATCGACATCCCGAGGCCAAGGATATCAAAGCCGGGACCGGAAGCCGGAGGCATCAGCTGTGATGGCCTTTGAGCCACGAGAGGACAGCGTCGGTCATTTGACCGAGTCCGTCGCCACTGAAAACGTGGTCAACGCCGGGAAGAATCACGATCTCCTTCGGCTCATAAGCACTCGCATACATTTTCTGACCCTCCTCGACCGGAACGACGTCGTCGGCGTCACCGTGGAGGATAAGCCAGGGGACTTCGATTTTCTCCGTTTTGCCGAAGACATTGTCGATCTTGTTCATATCATCGACGAAGGCCTGGGAAAGCGGGCAGTCTTTATCTTCCCACATGCAGCCCTTGCCGGGCTTCTGGTCACCGAACTCACGCTCGACAAATTCTTTGGTATTGCCCATCCCGGCGAGGGAAACGAGCAACTCGATGCGCTCGTCCTTGGCGGCCGCGAGCACGCCCACGGCGGCCCCCATGCTATGGCCGATGTAGCAAATGCGGTGGTAGCCCTCTTCTTCGGCGGCGTCGACAACCGCCTTGAGATCTTTCAACTCTTTCGTGATGGTGCTGTCCTCGAACTTGCCACCCGATCTCCCGTTGCCCGAGAAGGAAAAACGAAGCGCGTTGAAGCCCGCTTTTTCAAGGGCTTCAGCCAGAGCGATCGCCCAGGGGCGATCCTTGTTTCCGGTCACACCATGACCGATGATCGCGAGCAGCGAGGTATCCGAAGGATCTCCATGGAATTCGTAGTCCAGATTCTCCTTCGATGAGTTGAGTATTTCCAAATACATGACGTCGTTTCGGTAATTTGCGGGCCTGATGAAAAATGTCTAAGTGAAAAAGCGCGCCGGGTCAAAATTGCGTGTCGAATACCCGGACTTCTTTGAACCAGCCGCTGAACTGCTTCACAAAAACATCGTGATCAGGATGGACCTGATAGGCGTTATGCTGCTCGACTGAGTCAAACTCAAGAACAAGGGCGTAGTCAAAGGTATTCCGGGTAACTGGGCGAACCGGCGTCGCGGCGGCTCGTCCGACGCTCCCGCCCGCAACGACGTCGATCGTGAAGAGGACACGAAGACCTTCCTCGAATGAGGTTTTTTGCTCGTCCGTAAGGGACGGGTTTAGCCAGAAGTAAACGTTGTGTCGCACCATGTCGCGAGAGTAGGACAGGCCCCGGATTTTATCAACCGGCGACTCGGCAAGAGCCGCTTTTTTTGCTAACGGCCTCTTTCAGTCCGCCGCCGCGGTCTCACTCGCCTTCCGCAGCATCACCTGGAGGTGCGGGGTGTAGAGCTCGGGCTCAAGGAGGAAGGAGTCATGGCCCTTCTCCGAATGAACCGTGAGGAAGAGATGGGGCACGCCGGCACCGCGCAGCTTTTCCACGAGAGCGGCCTGCTCTTCGGGATAAAAGCAATAGTCCTCGTCGATGCTGAAGACGAGGTATTGATGGCCGGCCTCGCGCGAGCGACCGAAGAGCTCGTCGGCATCTTCCGCCCCCGCCTCGATCACCGGGTCATAACGGCTCCACATCTCGCAGATGCGCAGGTACGTGTTGGCATCGAAACGATCGGTAAATTTTTTCCCCTGATGGAGCATGTAGCTCTCAACGTGGTCATGAGCCTGATACCAGGAGAAGCGATCCCCCGGCTGAACGACGTCCTTGCTGGCGCGCCGCTCGATCGCGTCGAGGTGGACGAAAGTCTTGTGACTGATCATCCGCGCGAGAGCGAGGCCTGTCTCGGGCGCGCCGCTGTCATAATACTCGCCCGACCGGAAACGCGGGTCATTCTCGATCGCGAGGATCTGCTCAAGCAGGATGATGCGGTTGAGCACCGTCGTCTTCACCCCGGTCGCGAGCGGCACAATCAGCCGGACCCGCTCCGGGTAAAGTGTCGCGAAGGTGACGCAACTGAGCCCGCCGGTCGACGGTCCCACGACCGCGAGGAGCTGCCCGATCCCGAGGGCATCAAGGAGAAGCGCCTGGCTGCGAACGATGTCGCTCACCATAATGCGGGGGAAAGCGGCACCGTATCGTTTCCCCGTGGCGGGGTTGAGGCTGGCCGGCCCCGTCGATCCATAGCAGCCGCCCACGTAGTTGGCGCAGATCACAAAATACTGATTTGTATCAAGCGCCTTTCCGGGGCCGATGAAGAGATTCCACCAGCCATCCTCACATTCGCGGGTCCAGAAAGCGTTGCCTTTTACCCCCGGATTGTAGCCTGCGGCATGCTGGCTTCCGGAAAAGGCGTGGAAAAGCAGGATCGCATTCGACCGCGTCTCATTGAGCTCACCGTAGGTTTCGTAGGCGAGTTCAACGTGATCGAGAGAGGCCCCGGAACGGAAGACAAAGGGCTGCTCCGCTGTCGCGATGGTCTGGAACTGGGTTTCAATCTGTCCGATTTCACTCATCAAATTCGAGGGTGCCAAGGCTAAACCACATGTGACGCCCCCGCCACCTATTTGCATGTCATAACGGGACGGTTAAGGCGTGGTTGCGCGGGCGCTGCTTTCGATTTAGTTCTTGAGTGAGCATTTTTGATCGATTCATCTCCCGCCCCGATGCGGGTGAGCCCGTATCGCCGGACGGCCTCCGCCTCGTCGTCGGCCTGGGCAACCCGGGACCGGAGTATGAGAAGACCCGGCACAACATCGGCTTTGACCTGGTCGAGAGGCTCGCCGCAGAACGCGGGCTCAAGTGGACGAAAGAACACAAATTCCGCTCAAAGGTGGCCGCGCGCGGGAAGGACCTCGTCTTCGCCAAGCCGCTCACTTACATGAACCTGAGCGGAAACGCGGTCGCCCGGCTCATGCGCGACCACAAGCTCCGCAGCGATCAGATCCTCATCGTTTATGACGATATTTCCCTCCCCCCGGGTAGTCTCCGTTTCCGAGCGAACGGTTCGGCCGGCGGGCACAACGGGATCAAATCCATTATCGACTATCTCGGGACCGAAGCATTTCCCCGCCTTCGTATCGGAATCGGGGCAAAGGCCGGCGACAGCCCTCTCACGGACCACGTTTTGGGCCGCTTCAGCGCGGAAGAATGGCCCGAAATGGAAAAAGTCCTAGCGATTGCTGTAGATGGAGTAAATTGTGCCCTTTCCGCAGGACTGGACTCGGCCATGAACCAGTACAACCGGCGGGCTTAAATTTAACGCTTACAGCGAACCGGCAATATCGTTGGATTGAACTCCAAGCATCAGCTTATGAAACGCAAATACGAAGGGATCTACATCCTCAAACTCCAGGGGCAGGACGAAGGAATCGACGAAATGGTGGGTAAAATCACCAAGGAACTCGAGTCAAGCGGAGCCAAACTCGACAAAATCGAGCGCCTCGGCCGCAAGGAATTTGTCTTCCCGAACAACGCGAAGCAAAAACACGGCTACTACGTGCAGTATCATTTCGAAGCGGATCCGTCCGCAATCAACGAGGTGGAATCGCACCTCAAGCTGAACGAACAGGTCATGCTGCAGCACTACCGCCGCCTCTGATTTCCATCCGGTCGGCGGATTAACCGTCAGGGCTTTTTTACGCCCGGCGGTCTTCTCCGCCCTCGCTATAAAAGCCTCCTCTGGCCTATACCATGGGGGGCTTTCTCGTTTTTGTGCGGGTGGCATCGGGATTTCACCGGGCCCGGGACGCGGCGTTCCGAACGGTTGACGCTGACGAAAGGCTGGGCCAAGTTACCCGCCCTCGTTTCCGGCTAATCGTCTTCCCGGCCGCAACGCCCTCTCTCTCCGTTTGACCAGGTGGCATCCCTTCAGCATGCCGTTTCTTAACCCCTCTCTCTCCTCTTTATATCCTTTATGAACGTAGATCGCGCGACGCTCGACTTCCTTAATTCATTCTCGCAAGACGAAAAGAAAGAAGGCCAGCGCCTTCACGACGAAGGGGCCGTCACGCAGATTTTCGGGAATCATCTCCTCATCCAGGGGCGTATCGAAGACGAGGACTGGTCGTGCCGCACCCGCATCCAGCTGCAGGGAAACGAATGGATCGGCGAAGCCGATGAAAAGAGCGACTCGGGCCGTGCCGCCCTCTACGCGACGATGCTCGAGAAAGTCGCCCGCAAGGGAGACCTTCCCGAAGCGCCCAACGAGGTCGGGGAGAAAACGCTCACCGAAGTGATCGAAGACAAACTCGGGCGCGGTCTCACCGGCGAAGAGGACGAATACCTGGGCAAGATCGAGCGCCGCTACCGTCGCTTCGAACTCGAGCGCGAGATCTTCGATTCTGATATCGTTCGCCTAAATCCCCGCTGGCCCGTCGACAGCTTCGAGCCGCTTATTCTCTGGCCGACTCCGCCCACGGACATCGTCGAGTTCTGGAACTACGTCGCCCACGCCTTTGAAAAGGGGAACTTCGACTTCCCCGACTTCCTTGAAGTAATCACCGATCGTGAATGGACCCGCGAGCGCATGGAGGCGTGGGAGAAACGCCGCGAAGAGAGTGAGTGGCGTTATCAGGTCGAGGTCTTTGAAAAGCGCCCCGCCGAAGAGCCCGTCGAACTCGTTGAGTTCCGTCTCCGCATCAGCACCCGCGAAGCACGCCTCATGATTCGCACGGGAGAGACGGGCTCTTTTGAGCGCATCGCCGATCAGGAGCAATTCACCCGCCTCGAAGAGCGCTACACCAACGGTGGCCTGCGCATGACGGGTCCCTGCGAGATTCTCTGGAGCAAGTTCATCCATGCTGCGGCGAAGGATGAGTCGAGCGACGGCGGCCTTATTCTCGACAAGATCGAGAACTGCCGCTTTCTCAATCGCCTCTTCCATCAGCCCGAACTCGACGGGCTTATCGTCAATCTCGACGAAATCCCCTTCCGCATCGCGGAAAAGCCGCTCCACTGGACCTGTCGTGCCGACTCCATGGGCGGCGACGATTACGAGATGCAGCTCCTTACCGGCGACGACCGTGACGTCTCACACACCGTTCGCCTCCTCCCCGGCGACGAGTCCCTCTACATGAGTGACGAATGGGTATTCCGCGGACCTGAACACTGGGTCAAGGCGGAAACCCTGATCGACCCGCGCGTTGTCATTCCTCGCAGCGTCATCGAGAGCGAATCGGGGGTCGCCTTCCTCTACCGGCTGAACTCGGCCATTCCAGAGGTTTTAGAGAAGAAAATCAAGGAAGAGAAACTGCGCATTATCTTTGAGCTCAGCATTTCCTCGAGTGCAACCGGCGCCTCAAGCGAGCACATGATCATGAAAATCATGGCAGCGAACAGCGACGAGACCCGCGAGGAAATCCTCGGTCGCGAGGGCTGGGAAGTGGTGAAACACCAGAAGGGCGAAGCCGACATCCTCTACCGCTACGACCGCAATCTGCAGCGCCGCGTCGGACGCTTCATCGCCCCGATGCAGCCGACCTACGACGGCAACCTCGGCTGCTACCGCGCCCGGGTGACGAAAAATTTTCCCGAAAAATACGCCGAGTGGCTCGGGTCACTGCCGTCTGATATTGAGATCCGCGCCGACAAGGACCTCGCTACCCTCGAAGCCGATCCGATCGAGGCCCAGGTCTCCTTTGAGGTCGTCGATGAAGAGATCGACTGGTTCGACCTCAAGGTTGTCGTCAAAGTCGACGGCATGGACCTCACTCAGGAGGAGATCCGTGCCCTCGTCCAGGCCCGCGGCCAGTTCGTCCGTATGGATCGCGGCGGATGGCTGCGCCTGAAAATGAATCTCAGCGAAGAGCAGCAGATCGCCGTTTCCAAAATCGGCCTTGATCCCTTCGATCTCACCGGCGAAGTCCACCGCCTCCACGCCCTCCAGCTCGCCGAACCGGCCGCCCGGGAAGTCTTCGACGCAAAGGCCTGGGAGCGCATCACCGAACGCGCCAAAAACCTCAAACTCCAGGTCCGCCCCGAGATCCCGCCGGGACTCAACGTCAATCTGCGCCCCTATCAGATCGAAGGTTTCCACTTCCTTGCTTATCTCTCCACTAACCAGTTCGGCGGCATCCTCGCCGACGACATGGGTCTCGGAAAAACGATCCAGTCCCTCACCTGGCTGCTCTGGTTGCGCGAGCAAGCCGGGGAAGGCGCTCCACCAAGCCTCGTCGTCTGTCCGAAATCGGTCCTCGACGTTTGGGGGGATGAGGTCAAAAAAGCCGCTCCTTCCATCCGCGTCCAGGTGCTCCGCAACAAGGTCGAGCTCGAGGTCGACCGCCTCGGCAAGGACATTGACCTGCTCGTCATCAACTACAGCCAGCTGCGCACCTGTGCCGACGAGCTCAAGCCGATGAAATGGCTCGGGATTATTCTCGACGAAGGCCAGCAGATCAAAAATCCCGATTCCAAAGCCGCCAAATCAGCCCGCGCCCTCGACGGACAAAACCGGCTCGTCCTTACGGGAACGCCGATCGAAAACCGCCTTCTCGACGTCTGGAGTCTCATGGGCTTCGCGATGCCGGGCATCCTCGGCGATCGTAAGTACTTCCGCGACAACTTCGACAAGAAGAAAGACGGTCAGTCGCAAACACGCCTCACCGCACGCCTCAGGCCGTTCCTGCTCCGCCGCACCAAGGGCGAAGTTGCCCTCGACCTGCCGCCCAAGATCGAGGAGGACGTCTTCTCAGAAATGGAGACCCTGCAGCAGCAGCTCTACCGCGCCGAACTAGAGCGCATTCAGAAAGTCCTCCTCGGGATCGAGAATGACGAGAGCCTGCGCAAGAACAGCTTTGTCATCCTCCAGGGGCTCATGCGCCTGCGTCAGATCTGCTGTCACCCCGGACTGATCGACGCCAAGCACCGCTACGAGGAAAGCGCCAAACTCAACGCCCTTTTCTACCTCCTCGACCAGCTCCACGAAGAAGGGCACAAAGTCCTCGTCTTCAGCCAGTTCGTCTCGATGCTCGACATCATCAAAGAAGAGCTTGAAGACCGCGACCGGCCTTACAGCTACCTCACCGGCCAGACAAAAAACCGCCACGAAGTCATCAGCGATTTCCAGGAGACCAAAGAACCCAAGGTCTTTCTTCTCTCCCTCAAAGCGGGCGGCAGCGGCTTGAACCTTACCTCGGCCAGCTACGTCATTCTCTATGATCCCTGGTGGAACCCCGCCGTGGAAAACCAGGCGATTGACCGATGCCACCGTATCGGACAGGAGAGCAAAGTGAACGCCTACCGCCTCCTCATGCGGGACAGCGTAGAGGAAAAGATCCGTATTCTTCAGCAGCAAAAAAGCGAAATGATGACGAGTGTGCTGGGAGAAGAGGGCTTCACCCGGAATCTCGAAATGGACGACCTGAAATTCCTCTTCAGTGATGGAACCGTCGATCAAAAGGAGATCAAAAGAACGAAGCTCGCGGAGTAGGCCCTTAGCGCTATAACAAGTCACACGGTCCGGCCTCTGCGGTGCCGCCGCCTTTTCCGGCAAAGCCCCAAACGCTCCCCTGCGCGTCACGACCCGAAGCGCGGACTTGCCTTCGGTCTGGAGAGGCTTTCATTATGGACGAATGAAAAAACTCTTCTATCTTCTTACGATGATTCCCCTTGGCCTCTTTTCACCCTCTTTTTCCGACGCAGCGCCCCTCGAAGTGGGAGCTGAAGCGCCGACTGTCCTCACCGTCAATCAACATGGCGAGCCGGTCAATCTGGGCAAGGAGCTTGCCGAGGGGATCAGCCTCGTCTACTTCTACCCGAAGGCCGACACTCCGGGCTGCACGAAGCAGGCCTGCAACCTCCGTGATGCTTTCGAAGAAGTAAAAAAGGCCGGCATCAAAGTCTTCGGCGTCTCCGCCGATTCGCCGGAAGAACAGCTCGCCTTTGCGGCCAAATTTTCCCTCCCCTTCACCCTGCTCGCCGACAAAGCCGGGGAGGTCATCGCCGCCTTCGGCGTCCCGGCGAACGACCGGGGTTTCGCCTCCCGCCAGAGCTTCCTCATCAAGGACGGAAAAGTCATCTGGCGTGATCTCAAGGCGGACCCGACAACTCAGGCGGAAGACGCCATCGCCGCCGCGAAAGCGGACTGATGCGGCGGGATCTTCACTGAAGCCCCCGTTACCTGACGAGACTCAGCCCGCCGCCAGGCGGGCCTTGAGTTCACGCAGCTCCTGATCCACCGTGGCCAGATACTGTGAGGTCGCCTTGAGTCGTTTTGTCGTCAGCTTGGCGATGAACTCGTAGAGGCAGGCGTAAAAGGGCGCGTTTTCCTCTTTGGGAAGGATGTGCTGCAGGAATTTTTGATCGACCGCCAGACAGAAGGCCTCTTTCACCGCGACGACCGAGGCGGATCGCACCTCGTCCTCAAGCGCGGCCAATTCGCCGAAGATATCGCCGGACTGGTTCATCGTCACGAGTTGTTCACCGCCCTTTACCACCGCAACCTCGCCGGCGAGAAGGATGAAAATGCGGGAGGCCTCGTCGCCCTCCGCGATGATGACATCTCCGGGCTCGCACTCGATAAAGGCAGCGGCATGGAGGACCTGGTCGAGGTGTTCTTTGGAGAAGGCTTCAAGGAAAGGGACCTCCAGCAGGGGGGCCGGGATATCGTCCTCGTCGTGGATGTAGGCGTACTCTTGCACGGCGGAATTATAGGTTTTCAGATCGCTGCTGTCGAGTTCTGTTCTCCGGGGTAACCGTTTTTCGGTAAGGAGGCGGTTCGCGAAAACAAACGCGGCAGGGTTCTCACCCTGCCGCATTTTTCAAGTAGTTCCGACAGTGGGAAGTCTGACGATACTCACTGGATATGGTAGGCCGGTGCTCCGTGCTCGGCCACATCGAGACCCTCGTGCTCCTCCTCATCGCTGACGCGAACCCCGATCGTCAGCTTAAGGATGAGGAACACGACGAAGGAAAAGACGAACGCAGCAAGACCTACGGCGAGAACACCCAATAACTGCCCGCCAAGGAAGAATTGCTTTTCGTCCCCTTCACCCACCACTTCAAAAATGGCGGCCGCGAGGATACCCCAGACACCACAGACACCGTGGACGGAGATAGCCCCAACCGGATCATCGATGCGGATTTTATCAAAGAAGAGCACCGAGAAAACCACGATGATACCGGCGATGAGCCCGATCATCATCGCGCCCGACGGGGAGACGATGTCCGCGTTGGCGGTGATACCCACGAGACCGGCAAGGAAACCGTTGAGGGTCATCGAGAGATCGGGCTTCTTCAGCACGATCCAGGAAACGAGAATCGCACCGAGCGCACCGGTACAGGCCGCCAGCGCCGTGGTGGTGAAGACAAGACCGAGAGGGCCGGGAGCCGCCGAGAGGACCGAACCGCCGTTGAAGCCGAACCAACCGAAGAAGAGCAGGAAAACACCCACCGCAGCCAGAGGCATGCTGTGCCCGAGGATGGGCTTGATTCCGTCTTTGGTGTATTTGCCTTTGCGGGCACCTAAGAGAATAACGCAGGCGAGAGCGGCAAATCCGCCGAAGGCATGCACCACCGCCGAGCCGGCGAAGTCTTTGAAGCCGTTGCCACCGTTGAGGCCACCCATCCAGCCGCCGCCCCAGTGCCAGGAACCAACGATGGGATAGGCGAGCCCCACAAGCAGAGTCGCGAAGATCATGAAGGCAGGGAGCTTGATCCGCTCGGCCACCGCACCGGAGACGATCGTCGCGGCAGTCGCAGCAAACATGGCCTGAAAAATGAAGTCACCGTAACCGGTCATGGCCAGCGCGAGGCCTCCATAGCCCCATCCGTCTCCGCCATCGGCATTAAGATCACCGATAGGAGCGCCGATCGAGAGCCAGCCGTTGAAATCACCGGGGTAATGAGTGTTGAATCCGATTAGGGCGTAAGACACAATCCCGATCGCAATGATGAAGCTGTTCTTGAAGAGGATGTTGACCGTGTTCTTCGATTGGGTCAGTCCCACTTCGAGAGTGGCGAACCCGAGGTGCATGATGAAGACCATCGCTGCGGCAATGACGGTCCACAGCATCGAGACGGTGAAGAAGTCAAAAGCCGGGGCGAACTCCGCACCGGACGACTCCACCAGTTCGAGGTAGTCGTCCACTGGACCGGCCTCGGGCTCAGCCTCCGCAGCCGCAGGTGCCGCTGCCGGGGCCGCCTCCTGGGCGTTCAGGTTTCCAAACGTAAACGGCACCGCGACAAGGGCGGCCAACAACAAGGTTTTCAGGTTGAATGTATATCTCATATTTCTTTTGGTTAGTTCACAAGGGGTTCATTGAGAATCTCTCGCTCCCGGTTCAAGACCCGAAGAAGCACCCAGCGTGCCAAGTGTCGAAAATTGGAGATTTTTTCCAAAGATTGCGACACAAGCGCCGTTGCCACGGGGATTCCAGACGAAAGAAAAGAGCACCTTAAAGGCCGCAAACCGTCGCCATTCGCTCTGTTAGAGCCTCCCGAAAGCGCCCTCTGCCCGCCCGCAATGCGGTGCTCCCTGTGAAATCTGTCGTGCGGTGCGGCTCACTCCCGCACGATGCGACCGCCGAGCGAAAGAATGCGGGCTTTGCCCTTGGCGTCTTCGGCTTCGCCGATCTGGCCGTCCTGCACATACATTTGCGAAAGCGCGGTCCACGCGAGGAGATCGTTGGGCTGGAGCGTCGTGGCCTTCAGTCCGGCCCCGATCGCCTCTTTGAGGTGACCTGTCTTCATCAGGGCCATCGCGAGGGCGTGCCAGCCATCGAAAAAATCGGAGTCGAGCTCGACACAGCGACGATATTTCACGACTGCGGCCTCAAGATCGCCAACGGCCAGCTCGCCATTGGCGTCATCAAAAAGGTCCTGCAGTTCGTCGCTCAACAGATTCCTTAAAGGTTGCCCTGCGCGGCGGGACGCTGAGCCCCCGACTCGGCGCGGCGCTGATTGAACCAGGCGGTGAAGAGGGTGCGATCGAGCTGATTCTCCACCGTAGCAGCGAGAGAATCCTTCTTCGACTCAATCTCCTCATCGTTGTAAATCTCAATCCTGTCGACGTAGACAAGGAGACTGCCGAGCCCGCCCGGGCGATCTGTCACGGCCGAGATTTCTTTCTCCCCGAGACCCGAGACGGCTTCGACGATGAGTCCGGCGTCTTCAAGATCGGCGGGTGGCTCGCTCTCGGAGAAATTCGGAAGCGCTTCAGGCTTCAAGCCAAGTGACCCGGCCGCTTCCCCGAAGGATCCCCCCGCCTTGACCGCTTCGTTCAGTTTGGCGAGAGCGGCGCTGGCGGCATCGCTGACCGCCCGGTTGGATTTGATCGAGGTGAGCGCTTCGCGAATCGCGGGAGTAGCCTGCTCGAGGGTCAGCGGAACCGGCTCGACCAGGGTGCCGTAGTGGAACACATAATAAGCGCCGCCTTCAACCTGAAGGGGCACCGTCACCGTGTTAAGCTGCTGCGCGGGGCTGAAGATGGCCTCAAGCACGGTCTGCTCGTCTTTCAGCCTCTCCACGGGTTCGGCGGGAGAAAAAGGCTCCAGCTTACCCTGTTCCATCGTGAACTCGGCTCTCTCACCGGCATACTGGCCGGCGACCTTGACGAAATCGGCACCGTCCTCGGCGAGGTCGGAGTAAGCGCGGTTCACGGCGTTGGCGAATTCAAGATTGGCCTTGGCCTTCTCTTCGTTCGTAGCCCCCTCAATCTCGGGCTTGGGGATAAACTTCACAAAGTCAAAGCCGCGCCTCGCCTCAGAGTTGAGGCCTTCCTTGTTTTCCTCGTAGTAGGTCCTGATTTCCTCGTCGGTGATCTGGATGTCTTTGGTGAAGTCGGCACGGTCAAAACGCACTACCGAGGCGGTGTAGCGCTGATTCGACTTCGTGTAGAGACGGGCCGCCTCGCTCGGAACCGCACTGAGGCCCGCCCCAATGAGGCTGCGAAGCTTTTGGAAGCAAAGATAATCCTTCACCAGATTAGCAAGGTCACCGTCGGTGAAGCCATTCGGACCGAGAATAGTATTCTGCACATAGGCGGCATTAACCCAGGGCTGCTGGAAGAGAGGGAGCTGGGGAATGGCCTCCTTGACCTCGGCTGCCGTAGGCTGGATGCCCATCCGCTCGGCTTCCTTGCGGAGAATGACAAGGCTCATGATGAAGTCGG
>DIVG01000073.1:261212-262494 GCA_002422425.1 Akkermansiaceae bacterium UBA6138
TGCCTTTTTGAATGTGGCGAATCTGGGTGAGCATGAGGTATGCGGGTTGCCCGCAGGAAATGGGATTTCCGGCGGGGACCGCGAAGGTAGTGAGGAACCGCGCTTACTTCAACCGCTTTTTAGGGCGCTTTAGAGGGCCCTCGGGAGCGCCAACAGATGATTCGAGGAGGAATTCAAAAAGGAAATCTGCGGGCCTCCCTGAATCTGCTTGAAAAATCAGTATCCTCACGTCCTCCGAAACTCCCGCGCATACGCCAGCCCTGCGACCGCCTTCGCTCTTGCCGCGACCATTCCGGACTGCCAGCCTCAGTGCATGAATCCGCTGCGCCCCGCTCTCCTCTCCGCCCTGCTGCTCCTGACCTTCCTTTTCCCCGTGCCGATGCAGGCCGAAGAATCGAAAAAGCCCGCCCTGCGTGCCGGCGCCGCCACCAGCGTCATCACCCCGCCCCTTGGCGAACCCATCGTCGGCGGATTCACCCCCTTCCCCGCCGAGCACATCCATGACGAACTGCACGCGCGCTGCCTCGTCCTCGACGACGGGAAAACAAAGATCGCCTTTGTCGTCTGCGATCTCCTCGGGATCCACCGCAGCGTCATCCTCGAGGCGAAACGCCACATCGAATCCGAGCTCTCGATCCCCGCGAGTCATGTCATGGTCTCGGCGACGCACACCCACTCCGCCACCACCGTGCTCGGCCCGACGCCGCGGGTCTATGCTTCTGACGTGGAACTCTCGGACTATGAGCGCTTTGTCGCCCGCCGCATCGCTGACGGCGTGCGTCGCTCCGTCAATCTGCTCCGTCCCGCCGAGATCGCCTTCGGCAGCATCGAGGTGCCCGACCACGTTTTTAACCGCCGCTGGTTTCTCAAAGAGGGCACTATGCCGGTGAATCCTTTCGGGAGGAGCGATGAAAAAGTAAAGATGAACCCCGGTGCCGGAGCCGACAATCTCGTCGAGCCGGCCGGTCCGATCGATCCCCGTGTCTCCTTCCTCGTCCTGCGCGAACCCGGCGGTCCCGTCATTTCCCTGCTCTCCGCTTACTCGCTACACTACGTCGGCGGCGTCGGTCAGGCTCACGTCTCGGCCGACTACTTCGGCTATTACAGCAAGGCGATCGAAAAATCTCTCGGCACCGAAACGCAGGATCCCCCCCTCGTCGCGATGATGGCGAACGCCACCAGCGGCGACCTCAACAACGTCAACTTCCGCAAGCCGGGCGAACGCAAGGCGCCCTACGAACAGATGCAATTCGTCGCCAACGATCTCGCCGGCAAGGTCGCC
>DIVG01000073.1:262519-264841 GCA_002422425.1 Akkermansiaceae bacterium UBA6138
GCCGCCCCGCGTATCGGGGACAAAGCCGTCCTCCCCCTCGCCTACGCCGGACGCGTCCAGCGCCTCTCCCGGGCCAGCCCCGAAACAAAGCTGCCTGTGCAGATTCTCAAAATCGGCGACGTCTGCATCGGGACGACCCCCTGCGAGACCTTCGCCGAGACCGGGATTGAGTTCCGCGAGCGCAGCCCTTTTGCGAAGTCCTTCATGATCGAACTCGCCAACGGCTACTACGGCTACATGCCGACCCCGCGCCATTTTGAACTCGGCGGCTACGAGACCTGGCCGGGGACCAATAACATCGAGCCGCAAGCCTCGGTAAAAGTGATGGACGCCCTGCTCGAGATGGCGGCAGAAGTGAAGTGAATTCGAACCCGACTCAACCGGGTACGATCGGTCACCAAAGAGGGTTCACTCCAGCATGCCCAGAAATTGCCTCGGCAAATAGACGGGAATAATCGCCCCGGCAAAATCTTTCACGTTGCGGGTCACAATGCAGTCGGCACCGGCTTGCAATGCCGCCTCATGAAACACCGCGTCTTCGAAGTCCTGCATTTTTCGACCGATCGCCGCGTCCAGAACCGACCGGTTGACCGCCGCCACACCGAAGATCGACATCAGTTGGGCGATCCTTTTCAGACTGGCCTCATACCCAACGACACGCCCTGCAATATAATGAATTGTCGTCACCGCGGTAGCCCCCAACAGGCCCTGACAACGCGAACGCTCCACCGCCGCCAGAACCGCAGCCGAGTCGGCGAAGAACGGCTCCCGTGAAAGCATCACATCGAGAACCACATTCGTGTCCACGAGGGCAATCATGAATGCTTCTTCTCAAGATAATCCACGTAGGAATCCAGGTCATCATCCGCCCCCGCGATGCAGCCCGCAAGAGAGGCGGTAACGGGAGGCAGCGACCTTTCGCTGTCCGCCATCGATGCACCGGAGAGCGCTCTAAAATAATCGCTGACCAGCCTTGAAACGGAAGTCTCCCGATTGGCTGCCTCTCTTTTGGCAGCAACGACCAGATCATCCGGAACGTGTAAGGTGAGTTTCGCCATGACGTAACATAATTCGGTTTTTATACGTCACAACCACCGATTTCGCTCCTCAGACGCTTGACCTCATCTTTGCCTTTCTGCCACCATCCCTCACCCCCATGGCCACTCCCGTTTCCGCCCCCACCCCCGCGAGCACCCGCCGCGTTGTCCTCGCCAGCTTCGTCGGCACCACGATCGAGTGGTATGACTTTTTCCTCTACGGCACTGCCGCCGCCCTCGTCTTCAACCAGCTCTTTTTCACCAACCTCGAACCGCTTGCGGGGACAATGGCCGCCTTCGGGACCTATGCGGTCGGCTTTTTCGCGCGGCCTCTTGGCGGGATCGTCTTCGGCCACTATGGCGACAAGATCGGGCGGAAATCGATGCTCGTGACGACGCTCATGATGATGGGCATCGCGACCGTCCTCATCGGGTTGCTCCCGACCTACACTCAGATCGGGATCTGGGCGCCCATCCTCCTCGTGCTCCTGCGATTCGTCCAGGGATTCGGTGTCGGCGGTGAATGGGGAGGGGCCGTTCTCATGGCCGTCGAGCACAGCCGTGCCGGACGCCGCGGTTTCCACGCGAGCTGGGTGCAGGCCGGAGTCCCCGTCGGCATGCTGCTGGCGAATGGAGTCTTCATGCTCTTCTCACGCATGGATGAGGCCGCCTTCCTCAGCTGGGGCTGGCGCGTCCCCTTCCTCCTCGGAGTCCTCCTCCTCGGTGTCGGGATGTTCATCCGACTGAAGATCATGGAAAGCCCCGTCTTCACTCAGGCCAAAGCGGAAGACCCGGGGCCGAAGGTGCCCATCCTCGCCGTGATCCGCGACCATCCCCGCAACGTCATTCTTGCGATGGGAGCCCGCTTCGCCGAGAATGCCTACTTTTACATCTTTACCGTACTCGTCCTCAGCTACGGCTCCCAGCAGCTCGAAATGGACAAAGCGGGACTCCTCAATGCGGTCATGTTAGGATCAGCCGTGCAACTCGTCGCGATCCCCGCCTTCGGCGCCCTCTCGGACAAACTCGGGAGGCGTCCTGTCTATCTCGGCGGCGCTTTTTTCCTGCTCCTTTTTGCCTTTCCCTTCTTCTGGCTCGTCGGAACAAAGGAGCCCGCCCTTGTTATCATCGCCGTTGTTATCGGCCTGATCGGGCACTCGGCCATGTATGGCCCACAGGCAGCCTTTTTCTCCGAACTCTTCGGGACCAGGGTCCGCTACAGCGGCGCCTCTCTCGGTTATCAACTCGCTTCCCCCCTCGCCGGAGGTCTCGCTCCCCTCATCGC
>DIVG01000077.1 GCA_002422425.1 Akkermansiaceae bacterium UBA6138
GATGTTTAAGAAGTGAACACGAAAAACCTCACTCTCCGAAGCGGATGATCTCAAAGACACCGAAGACGCGGTAGTCGCGCTCGTTGTTCGTAATAATACGTTTGATGCCCGCACCTCGAAAAGTCGCGGCGAGAAGGGTGTCGAGGAGTCGCTTGCGCCCGAGCCCATGCTGACCGAGCCAGGAAAGAAATTCCGTCGCCACCCGTCCATCAGGAAAGACCCGCACCACTTCGTTCGCCTCCCACCAGTGAGTTGCCCGGGCGATTGCTTTTCCCATCGTAAGCGGAACCGGCATTCGCTTCGGATCAGTCACGATGTGAATGAATTCCGCCAGAGTCTGTGGGGCAAGCGCGAACTCGTGCCCCTGAATGAGCAACTCGTCGAGCAATTGATCCGCCTCCCGGTGAAAGGGATGTTCCCGAACCTCCGCCGCCACCAGGAAATCCGTGTCAATTCCGTGCGTCATCGAGCATGTCTCCCAGAAGGTCGTCGTCCGGTGTGACTGGCTGGATAGGACCACCCACGCTCGCCGGCTGGCGGTCACGCAGACTGGTTCTACGTCCCATATGCTGCTGCCGATATAGTTCCATCGCTTCCCGGATCAACTCGGAAGTCTTTCTATCCTTCTTACGGGCGAATTGCTGAAATTCCTCATAGACCGGCTCCGACACATTAACCGTGATGGTCCTCATACATATCTTATACTGTATCGTGCAGAATTGGTCAAACCCGAAAGGAAGGTGACTAACCTGTTTCGCCCTCACCCCGCCCTCCCCAGAAACTCCCACAGCGCCGTCTGCACATCGCGGAACCCCCGCCCTTGCGGCACGAGGTAGAGCGGTGAAAAGATCAAATCTCCGGAACGAAAATCACTGGGCACGGGAATGAGGTCGAGGCCCTGTGACGTCGCCTCTTTCAACGCCCGCGACAGGTGCGAGGCGGAGCTGGAGAGCCCCACCCGCTTCCATTCCGGATGGCTCCCGAGGAGTTCGGCTACGGCAGCGAGTTCCTCGCTCGTGTTGCGCGGTTCGGGCACTTCGATGATGACCTCGGCGGGCACCTTGAGAGACTGCCAAATCAGAGACGTCTCGCGCGAGAGCAGCCTGTCTTCCCCCGCCTCGGTGATGCTGCGCCCCGTCGTGATGAGAGTGCCGACAAGGCCTTCGTGAAAGAGGATCGCCGGCCGGGTGAGCCGATCGCCGTGCGTTCCCAAGGCAGGACGACCGCCCGGCGAGAGCCCCGTTCCGCCGCCAAGGAGAACGAGTGCGTCGAGCTTTTCCGACGGCTGCTCGTGGACGTAATAGGGCTCTTCGAGGATCCTCAACAAGGCCACGCCTGCGTAAGGGCTCCCTGCGAACGAGTAGAGCAACCACGCGGCGACCAGCCCGATCCAGGCGAACTTTTTCAATCCTCGCGCAAAGAGCAGGCCGAAACCCGCGAGCCAGAGAAACCCGGCCGGCAGGATGAGATGGGCGATGACCTTTTTTGCGATGATAACATTGCCGCTGAGGAGCACTAGGACCACAGCGAGGACGCCGGCAGCGAGAACGGGAGCGAACGGGAAAAGCCTCTTCATCGGATCGTAGGGCAGAGCATTGAAGAGACAATACCTACGATTTCACGAAGTCTTTTCATTTTTCCGCCCTCGCTCCCCGACCTCTCCGGGCCACGATCGCGCCTCTCGTCGGAGTATTTCCTGCGTAAGTTAATCCCCGCAGGCGGACGTTTCTTACGGGGGGCTTTGCCCGTCAAGGCGCCTACCCACGATCCATTCGAAAACTCCCCATGATCCGGAAATTTCTCATTCTCCTCCCCGCCGCGCTCGGTCTGCCCGCCCTCGACGGTGCCGCCGATGCTCCGCTCTCGTTTAATCGCGATGTCAGGCCCATCCTCGCCGACGCGTGCTTTCACTGCCACGGCCCGGACTCCGGCACCCGCAAGGCCGACCTGCGACTTGACACCGAGCAGAGTTTTTTCGGCGAAGGCGGCAACGATCCCGTCGTCATTCCCGGCAAGCCCGAGGCCAGCCCCCTCTACGACCGGCTCATCGCAGACAGTCCCGACGACATCATGCCGCCGCCGGACTCGCATAAAGAACTGAAGCCCGAGCAGATCGAAATCATTCGCCGCTGGATCACCGACGGCGCGAAGTGGCAGCCGCACTGGAGTTTTGTAAAACCCGGGAGGACTGCCCTCCCTGAGGTCTCGAAAAAGGACCGGGTAGCCAATCCCATCGACCAGTTCATCTTCGCCGGCCTGGAGAAGGCGGGACTCGAGCCCGCTCCCGAGGCCGACCGCCGCACCCTCATTCGCCGCGTCGCTTTCGACCTCACCGGTCTGCCCCCGACCCCCGCCGAGGTCGAGGCCTTCGTCGCCGATGAGGACCCGAAGGCCTACGAGAAAGTTATTGATCAGTATCTCGCCTCACCTCACTGGGGCGAACACCGCGGTCGCTACTGGCTCGACGCGGCCCGCTACGCCGACACCCACGGACTCCATTTCGACAATTACCGCGAGATGTGGCTCTACCGCGACTGGGTCATCGGCGCCTTCAACCGCAACCTGCCCTTCGATCAGTTCACCGTCGAGCAGATCGCCGGCGACCTCCTCCCCTCGCCCACCGAAGACCAGCTCATCGCGACCGGCTTCCAGCGATGCAACATGACAACGAACGAAGGCGGCACCATCGACGAGGAAAACATCGCCCTCTATGCCTCTGACAGGGTCCAGACCCTCGGTTGGATCTACCTTGGCCTCACCCTCAACTGCGCGCAATGCCACGACCACAAATTCGACTCCCTCTCGGCGAAGGACTACTACGCCATGGCCGCCTTTTTCCGCAACACGACCCAGGGACCCAAGGATGGAAACGTGAAGGACAGCGGCCCCATCCTCGTCGTCCCGAGCGACGCCGATCGCCCCCGCTGGTCCTCCCTGCCCGGCGAGATCACCGCCGCCTCGACAAAACGGCAGGATCGCCGCAACGCCGCCAGGCCCGAGTTCGACACCTGGCTTGCCTCCGCGACCCCGGAGGGACTCGAGGACGACATGCCCAAAGGCAGCCTCGTCGCCCATCTCCCTCTCAACGAAGGCAACGGTCCCGACCTCGCCGCACGACTCCCCGCCGGGGCGACCTATAAGGCCTCCGGTGAGCTCGCCTGGGCCGCAGGGGGGCGCTTCGGACCGGCACCAGTCCTCAAAAAAGCGACACCGGTCGAACTCGGTGATCTCGGCAACTTCGCCCGCAACGAGGCCTTCACCATCGCCCTCTGGGTCCGCTCGCCGAAAGATGGATTTAACGGCTCCCTCATCGCGCGCATGGACGACAACGCCGCCCACCGCGGCTGGGACATCCTTCAGGAAAACCGCAACCTCGCCTTTCACCTCATCGACACCTGGCCCGACAATGCGCTCAAGGTCACCACGACCCGCGCCGTCCTCTCACCCGGCCAGTGGCAGCACCTCACCGTGACCTATGACGGCAGCGGCAAGGCCGGCGGCGTGAAACTCTACGTGAACGGAGCCGACGCTCCCCTGCGCGCCACCACCGACAAACTCAAAGCCGACGCCGAGACCCGCACGAATACGCCCCTGCGCCTCGGTCAGCGCAGCACCGGCATGTTTTACGAAGACGGTCAGGTCCAGGACCTGCGCCTTTTCACCAAGCGGCTCACCCCCGCCGAAGCCGCCCGCCTTCACCAGCTCCCCGCTCTCAACGCGGCCCTCGCCGCCGGTGAAAAACGCAAGCCCGAGCAGGCCGAGAGCCTCCTCCAGCACTACCTCGCCGCCCGCGACAAAGCGTGGCAGGATCTCAATCTCGCCGTCGTAAAACTCGAGGGTGAGCGTGACACGATCAAAGGCCGCAGTCCCGTGACCCACATCCAGGAAGAGAAAAAGGACTCGCCCGCGATGGCGAACATCCTCGAGCGAGGAGCCTATGACCAGGTCGGTGAACAGGTCGCGGCCGCCCCGCCCGCCGTCCTCCATCCGCTCCCCGAGGGCGCTCCCGCGAATCGTCTCGGCCTCGCGAAATGGCTCGTCGATCCTGAAAATCCTCTCACCGCGCGCGTCACCGTGAATCGCTTCTGGCAGGAGATCTTTGGAACCGGCATCGTCGCCACCCCCGACGACTTCGGAATCATGGGCGCCGCCCCGAGCCACCCCGAACTGCTCGACTGGCTCGCCATGACATTCATCGAATATGGCTGGGACACGAAAGCCCTTTTCAAGACCATCCTCATGTCCTCCGCCTATCGCCAGGCCGCTCTCGCTACGCCGGAGAAAGTGGAGAAAGATCGGGATAACCGCCTCCTCAGCCGCGGACCCCGCTACCGCATGGACGGCGAAATGATCCGCGACACCGCCCTCGCCGCGAGCGGCACCCTCTCGACCCGCATGGGCGGTCCCGGCACGAAACCCTACCAGCCCGAGAACGTCTGGGAGACCGTCGGCATGGGCAATGCCAAATACGAGCAGGACAAAGGCGAGAACCTCTACCGGCGCACTGTCTACAACTACTGGAAGCGCATGGCTCCGCCCGCGAGCATGGAAATCTTCAACGCGCCCAACCGCGAGGTGAGCTGTCTCAAGCGCGACCGCACCAACACCCCCCTCCAGGCACTCGTGACCCTCAATGATCCCCAGTTCATCGAAGCCGCCCGCCGCCTCGCCACCCTCGCCCTGCAGGAGTCCAAAGGCGACGACGAACGCACCCTCGACCTCATCGCCCGCAGGCTCCTTTCCCGTCCGCTCAACGAGGCAGAGAGCAACGTCATGCAGTCGAGCCGGCTCTCGCTCTTCACTCACTACCAGTCCTCCCCCGAAGACACCGCCGCCCTCCTCGCCGTGGGCGAAAGCCCCGCCGAAAAAGCCATCGCCCCGCCCGTCCTCGCGGCGTGGACGATGGTTTGCAATCAACTGATGAACCTGGATGAGGCGTTGAATAAATAGAACGTTCAAAGTTCAAAGTTCAAAGTTTCGAGCGAATGGCATCAATTAGACAGTTTGAGGACATTCTGGCTTGGCAAAAGGGGCGGGAGCTGGCCCGCAAAATCTATCAGTCGACTCAGGAAAACGCCTTCGCGAAAGATTTTGCGTTGAAAGACCAGATACGCAGGGCAGTCATTTCGATTACTTCGAATATCGCCGAAGGATTCGAACGCGGTGGTAATAAAGAATTCATTCAGTTTCTGTCTCACGCTAAAGGATCATGCGGCGAAGTTCGGTCCCAACTCTATCTAGCCTTTGATGCGGAATATTTGGACGAAGAAACGTGGAGGCAATATCACAACCTCTGTCTCGAAATCTCCCGCCTCGTCGACGCTCTATCAAGGTACCTTCGTGAATCCGATCAAAAGGGAAGGAAATTTGTCGCCTCAACTACTCCCGCAAAATTCAACGACTCCACTCAGGAACTTTGAACTTTGAACTTTGAACTTTGAACTTTGAACTTTGAACTTTGAACTTTGAACTTTGAACTTTGAACTCCCCCCTCCCCATGCTCCCCCAAGACTATCTTTTAAACCAGACCCGTCGCCATTTCTTCGCGAAAGGTCGCAATCTCCTCGGCACCGCCGCCCTCGCGTCGCTGATGGGACCACGCCGGGTCTTCTCCGCCGCCGAGCCCGAAGTCTCGCTCCCCGTGACCCATTTCCCCGCCAAGGCGAAGCGGGTCATCTACCTCCACATGGTCGGCGGGCCGTCGCAAATGGATCTCTTCGACTACAAGCCGGAGATGGTGAAGATGTATGACAAAGACCTCCCCGACAGCATCCGCCAGGGGCAGCGTCTCACCACGATGACGAGCGGTCAGGCCCGCTTCCCTATCGCCCCGTCGAAGTTCAATTTCGCGCAGCGCGGCGAATGCGGCATGTGGATGAACTCCGACCTGCTCCCCCACCTCGGAGAACGCGCCGACGACATTTGCTGGATGCGCTCGCTCCACACCGAGGCGATCAATCACGAGCCCGCCATCGCCGCAATGCAGACCGGCAACCAGGTCACCGGTCGCCCCTGCCTCGGCGCGTGGGCTTCCTACGGACTCGGCTCACTCAACGAGAACCTGCCCACCTTCGTCGTCCTCGTCGCCACCCCGACCAACCGCGAGCAAGAGCAGGCCATCTCCGCCCGCCTCTGGTCGAGCGGCTACCTTCCCGGCGAACACGCCGGCGTCTCCTTCCGCAGCAAAGGAGACCCCATCCTCTTCATCAACAATCCTCCCGGCGTCTCCGATTCGGTCCGCCGCCAGACCATCGAGGGCATCAACACGATGAACCGGATGAACTACGAAGCCCTCGGCGACCCCGAGACACGTGTCCGCATCCAGCAGTATGAGATGGCCTTCCGCATGCAGGCGAGCGTGCCCGAGCTCACCGACATCAAGTCCGAGCCCGATCACGTTTACAAACTCTACGGCGAGGAGGCGAAGAAGCCCGGCAGCTTCGCCAACTCCGTCCTCATGGCCCGCCGCCTCGCCGAGCGCGGGGTGCGTTTTGTCCAGATCTATCACAACAACTGGGACCACCACTCCAATGTCGGCGGGCGCATGCCCGACCAGTGCCGCGACATCGATCAGCCCTGCGCCGCCCTCATTCAGGATCTCAAACAGCGCGGCATGTTCGAGGACACCCTCATTATCTGGGGCGGGGAATTTGGCCGCACCATCTACAGTCAGGGAAATCTCTCGAAGGAAAACTACGGACGCGACCACCATCCCCGCTGCTTCAGCATGTGGATGGCCGGCGGCGGAGCCAAAGGCGGAGCGATCTATGGCGAGACCGACGACTTCAGCTACAACATCGTCCGCGATCCCCTCCACATCAGCGAATTTCACGCCACCGTGATGCACCTGTTAGGCTTCGATCACCTTCGCCTCACTTACAAACACCAGGGCCTCGACGGCCGCCTCACCGGTGTTGAAATGGTCAAGCCGGTCAAGGCGCTGATCGGGTGAGCGATCACCCTTTGCGCTTTGCCGGGTAATCCGGAACCCTCTCAATTCACCGCCATCTCTAACAAACGCGCCACATCCTCATCGAGGAGATACCCGCCCTCGCGCAGCTCGAGGAGGGAATCGGTGACCGCTTTGAGGTAGGCGGCTTCATTCGGGTAGCGCTCTTCGAGCGAGAGACGCGGATCGCCCGACGCCTCGCGTTCGGCCTGTGTTTTTGCGAACGGAAACCATGCCCCCGGCAAACCGGCGAGGACTCCTCCGTCTCCGAAGGCGTCGTCGCGCAGATTCCATCCCGCCGCTGTGCCCCGGGGCGCGGCGATCGCGGGGAGGCGGATCCCTGCCTTCTCATTGCCGTCGGCATCGACGGCAGGCACGAGCGTGACGTAGGGCTCGCCCGCCTGCGGCGGCACGAGATCGGCGATGCCCTGATCCCGCCAGCGCGGCCCCGGATCGAGGCGAAGCGGCGCATAGACCTGCGCCGGAGTCTCCACCCCGGGAATCGTCGGAAATCTCGCGCGAAAGGTGGCGAGATCGACGAGGGTGCCCTCATCGATTCGCGGGTAGCGGCTCGCCGGAGGCTCCGTGCCATCGCGCAGGGTCGCATCGAGCGCGGAGAGGAGCGCACGCAGGACCGGCCCGCGATGTTTCACCGGATTCAGCGGATAGCGCGCCGTGCCCTTCGCTTCGATGTCATCGGCTCCGCCGAGATGCTGTGTCCCCGCGATGAGATAGAGGCGCATGTCAGGATCCAGTTCGAGATCGCGTTTCCCCTCCACATCGGTGTGAAGGAGAGAAGCCGCCCTCGCCCAGTATTCCGTCGAAGTCTGCACAAAGAACATTTTCGGCACCCCGTCCTTTTCGCGCAATCGGGCGAGCGAGTCTCCCCTTTCCCCCGTCACCGGATCGGTCTGCAAACCCGGAGTGAAAGGGAAAAAATCCGTCGGTGAGAGATTGCCCTCGCGGTAGTTGCCGTAGACCGTCGCCATTCCGAAGCGCTGGTTAAAAAGCCCCTTCCCCGCTCCCGCCACGTGAATGAGGGCCCCGTCGAAAACGCGACGCCCGGCGGGATCAAGGTTGAAACCGTCATGGAGGAAATGATGGATGAAACGTCCCGATTGCGAGACGCCGAAAATCACGGTGCGATCCAGAAAACCGAAGAGCGGATTTCTTGACCCGTCGTCCGCCGCCTCTTCGAAACGCAGGAACGAGATCGTATCGCGCAGCCCCGCGAGCCCGAGCCCGGCCACCCTCGGGTCGCGCGCCATGTAAACGAGATCGTAGATCCAGCCGGGACGGAAGCCCTCCTTTAGGTAGAGGCTGACGGAGTCGGGCTCCGCCTTTGCGTCGTTCCAGCGGGCAAAGGCCCAGTCTTCATTCGGGATCTTCCCGGCCGGGGACTGCCGGTTTTCTCTACTTGTCAGGATAGCATCGCTATTATCCAGGCTCAGTGACGGGTAGGCGGCCGAGATGCCCCACGGGCTGTGAAAAAAGTCCCGGCTGTAGGCCGGTTCGTCGACCGTAATCTCGACATGATTCCGCCCTGTCACAGACGAGCCGTCCGGATTCACCGCGACAGGGATCCCCGCGAGAAGACGGCCCGTTTGATCGTCCCTGATCTCCCCGCTCCACCCCGTCCAGAGAACGGAATACCCCTCGCGCATCAGAAACCCATTTCCCGCGTGCTTCGCTTCCGAAGGGGTGTTGGTGCGCTCGCCCTCGTTAAAAGTCCAGAGCGCGAGTTTGTTCCCCCTGTTGTGGACATCGTAAAGAAGGGTGCCGCTGCCCTTTGCCGGATCAACCGGCTTCAGCAGCGTGAAATCCGACCAGAACTCGACCAGCCCCTTTTCATTGACCGGGGCGAGCGCCAGATCGGCGATGCGGGCATTCGCCACATCGTTCGGGTCCAGTTCAAAATAAAGCCGCCCGCCCATGACCTCATAAGCGCCACTCCGCCCGTAGGAGACGCCCCCGGCGAAAGGGAAGCGCTCCCTCACCTCTATCCTGACCAGGCCGCCAAAGGCCGTCTCCGCCCGGAGCAGGCACACGACGAGGAGAAGCAGGACGAAAGGGACGCGGAATTTTGCCATGATGCCCCATCCATAAGCGCCGCAGTCGTTCCGTCAAAGCCGCGTGATCAGGTCTTCTGCGCGGCTACCGCGACAGAGTACGGTTCCAGCGGCGCGGTGCCCGAGCCATAGTCAAGTCTCACCACCTGCGGGAAAACGCTCCCTATGGGTGATACTGACGCCATTTCGCAATCCACCAGGGCCAGCCCCTCTATGATTGGGACGGGCGCTACCTCGCCCAATACCAAGGCAGGCACCTTTACGAAATCGACGAGCGCGGCGTCAGCGCCCGCGAGGAGAAACGAACCGCTCAAGTTCGCGACGAGAAGCGCTGCCCGCAGGACGGAAGATGGCGCGATCGCGGAGAACTTTT
Source organism: Akkermansiaceae bacterium UBA6138 (assembly GCA_002422425.1). Taxonomy (GTDB): domain Bacteria; phylum Verrucomicrobiota; class Verrucomicrobiia; order Verrucomicrobiales; family DEV007; genus Arctic95D-9. The sequence continues at coordinate 9,392 of DIVG01000077.1, forward strand.
ATCCCGAATAGGGGGCGAAACGGGCCGGTTGAAAACGAACTTCCGTACAATGAAAGGCGTCCGGGGCGGCTGGCGCCATCCGGAGGACATCGCTCCTCGTTTCAAAAAGCGGGGCAACCCAAGCCCATCTCCCTCCATCGCCCCCCGCTGAATGACGCTATCGCCCTCGCCTCGCATCCCCAGCCTGCCGTCATCCGCCGCCTTCGGCGATGGCTTCAGCCTCGTTCGCCGTCGGTGGTGTTTCGTCAGAGTCAGGCGCGCCACCATTTCCTCGTCCGTGAGCCATCGCGCTGAGTCCCGTCCGCGCCCACTCGGTGAGAGTCTTGCCCTCCCGGAGCGCGGCACTTTCCCAGGCGCGGAACTCCTCGAGACCGGCCTCGACGATGAGCGGGCGGGCGCGGAGATAGTCGATGGGCGAACCCTTCGCCGCCGCATCGATCTCGGCCATCCAGTCCGCAATTTGAGGCTGGCGGCGCCGGGGGATGCCGGCACTGCGCCAGTTCCTCACCGATTGTTCCGTGACAAAGAGAGCGTCCGCAACCTCCGCCGCCTTCATTTTCTGGCCGTCCATCCACCGACGGAATTTGAGCGAAAATTCATCCATACTGAAAAAGGATACTGAACCAACGAAAACGTAACTTTCAAGATTGACAATGGCCTCACTCGACCCTAAAAAAATACTTTTACAGGATTTAAAATCACTTAAAAGTATGTTTCTCTCGCTTCCATTCGATTTAGTCGAGTTTGACCCGGCCGTCCTCCGTATGGTCGTGGCCAAGGCGGAGGCAGAGAGCTGCCCGCCCTCCGAAGCGGTTCGCCTTCTTTTGAACGAGCTCGCCGGAAAGGACGGGGTGGAGTCCGCCGCGGAGGAATCGAAATGAAAACAAACCTTTAATTTTTTAACCTCATCATCCAACCCGATTCAGAAAAAATGAGAAACATCATCTATGTCCCGCTCGCCCTCGGTTTTATCCTCGCCTGGCTTTTTATCATCGTTAAAATGGGTCCCAAAGGGATTCTTTGGTTCCTTTACCCAGACGCCGTCCTAGTGAAATTAGGCGCCGCCAGCGCGATTCCGATTCTTCTGATCGTGGCTGGCGCGGGTGGATCGGTCGCACTGGAAAAGCTCTTCGACGGCGTTCCGGCCGAGTGATCGAAGCAGGCCGTCTTTAATGAAAGAATTGATTGCCATGGACCTCGCTGATCCGCGCTACGCCGCCCTGATCCGCTCCCTGCCGGTCGAGCACCACACCATCCGTGTGGCGCGGTCGGTTTGGGAGCCGCGGTTTGCGGCAGCCGGACTGACAACCGAGTTCGAGGCGATCTTCGGAGACGAACTCGAAATTTCCCTCGCCCGCGAGCAGATTCGCCGACAGGCGGACCGCCGCCGGAAATGTCTCGAGGTGTTGCTCTGGGGGTATCCTTCGGGGATGCGCGGGAACCGGCATGAATCCTACCTCGCGAATCTCGACACCATTTCCGAGCGCGCCGCAAGTGATGCCCCCTGGCCCGGCTACTTTGCGAATTTGCGGGCACTCAGGGGCCTCGGGATGTCCACGATCACGAAGCTGGCCTACTTTTTCGGGAAAACCTTCGAGGGACATCCCGCCGTGATTCTCGACAGTCGGATCGTGGCCGTCCTCACGCGGGGGACCTGGGCCGAATTTGCGGGACGGCGGCGCGTGACTTACAACAATGCCTCCAGGCACTATCTCCGCTATTTGGAGACGACCGCCTCGGCGGCCTGCGGGATTGAGGGCGCGACGCCTGAGCAACTCGAATTTTTCCTCTTTTCGCTGGGAAACGCCTTCGGGCCGTCCGCAAGCGGAGGTGAGGAATCACCGACCCGGTGAAAATGACTTTTTCCATGATGGAGAAACCCGCCTGCGGGTAGCAGGAACAAGACAAAACTAAGAAATAGTATGAAACATCTGATTCAACGCATCCTCGGCAAAGTGCAAATCCACGCTTCCTTGTCGGATATCAAGGGTCAAAAGAGCGGTGGAAAACGGGACCTCAGTGGGAACGATTGGAGAGACCTTAACAGCAATGCAAACTGAGCAAGGTTTGCTCCTCGCGACCCGTTCCCTTCATACAGAAGGGACCGGGTCAATTGCATGCGGCTCTGGTCCTTTTATCGCGGACGCGGTGCCTTGATGTGTCCCCCGGCCTGCGGACCAAACCCTATGCCAGCCGCGAACAGGAAGTGGCGGAAATCCCCACTTCACCGGCTTTTGTTGAACTTCACAGCACCGGATTTCATGATGCTTCCGCGCCGCGTTACACACTTTCCTATTCGACACCCGTTATTATCATTCCAAATCAGTGGTCTGTTCGGAACGCTTTTTTCATTTAGGGAGGACCATTCCACGCTCCAGCCACCCCGCGGCGTCGCACTGAAAATCCGAAACGCCTCAGAGCTCTGCTCGAATCCCTATCTGCTCTCGGCACCGACGGAAGTAACACAACAACCTACTTCCACGCCACTCACTCCGGAAGCAGAAAAATGGGCGATCCGCTTCCTGGAGAGGCTAATCTGGCTCAGCCGACGCCAATTTCTCTGCACCCGCTTCTACGCCTCCTGGCGCGTGCCGCTCTTCGCGACCGCCCGCGAGGCCATCGTCTTTTTCCGCCAGCACGCCGAGGGTGATCAAGAGGAGCTTTGCCTCGCCCGTGCTCTCTTTGCCGCGAAGACCTCGCGGATGTTTGCCGATCATGGTGCCGTGGTCATCGGCGTGTTCCTCCCTTCGCGAGCCATGCACGCGTGGGTCATCGAAGGCGATGAGATGGCAGATCCATACGATGGGATCTGGATCAATTACCAACCCGTGGCCATGCTTTCATGAACGCCACGGTTTCTTCGATCGTTGATCCTCTGTTGTCGCCGATCACCGAGCAGGCGACTCCAATCCTCTGCTTCGGCGACATTCATGGACACCGCGCCGCCGCCGAGGCCGCCGTCTCCCTGTCGGAAGACCTTGGCGTCCCGGCGCTCTTCCTCGGCGACTACATCGATCGCGGTCCCGACAGCGGCGGGGTCCTTCAGGTCCTGATGGCTGCGTCACGGCGGCATCCGGATTGGGTTTTTCTCCTCGGGAATCATGATTGGATGCTAAAGGAGATCCTCGAAGGCCGCCGCCATGCCGAGGGTTTCGATGAGCGCACCTTTTCCGAAACCCTGCCACGTTTATCGCCGGCTGAGCGTCCTGGAATTCTCGAATGGCTTCGCGAACGGCCCGCCTTCTTCCGTTCCAGTTCGTTCCTCTTTTTCCACGGCGGCTTTAGCGACTCCGCGGTTCCGATTGAGCAGGTGCCAACCGAAGAACTGGTATGGACCTACGGAATTCCGGAAGACTGGCAAGGTGCGACGGTCGTCCGCGGGCACGCCCTTGTTGAACAAGTTGAGATCAAGGACCGCGACATCAACCTCAACACTCGCTGCGGTTTCGGCGGCCATCTCACCGGTCTGCTCCTCGATCCCGGGTCAGGCTGCTGCCTGAGGTCGTGGCAGATCAGTGAATCGGGTGAAATCCGTGAGACGACCGACTCCCTCCTTCGAAATCCATGAGCCTGTCCCCTTCTCCCTCGATGCTGCTCACGCCTGCCGGCGACGCGCCAAGCCAACCCGGCCTGCGCTTTTATCATCGCCCTTCCGGCGAGATCGCCGATTCGATCTGGCGCGAACTACGCCTCCACGGGCTCTGGCGCCAAGCGGACTTCGACGCCCACGAAGGAAACACCCTGAAGGGCGCGGGGGACCGGAGCGACTGGCTACCGATCTTCGCTAACTGGTTTCCCCTCGACACCGGACAGACCTGGTGTGCCCGGACGGAGCGCGCCCTCGACCCCGTCCACCTCCCCAACGCGAAGGGCGACGGTTCGCTGGGTGATTTTCTCGAGGCGGCGCAGAACTTTTTCGCGCGCTTCGACGGGCGGAAGATCGGCGTGCAGTTGAGCGGCGGTTTCGATTCGAGCCTCATCATCGGATTGCTCCGGCATTTTGGGATCTCCCACGGCCTTGTCGGGATGGAGTCGCCGCGCTACGAGTTCCGGACCGAGCGCATCATCCAGCAGCGACTCGCGGAGCAAAACGGCGACGTTGCCCTTATTGACGAAGCCACCTGCCTCCCCTGTGCCCGCTTACGCGAGGTTCCCCCGCATCAAGTGCCGGACCTGTTTTCCCTGAACCTCGCTCAGGATCGCGACATGGCCACGGCCTGCCGGCAGCTCGGAATCGAGGTGCTCCTCAGCGGCGGCGGCGGCGACAGCTTACTTGGGATGGCCGTTCCCACAGAAGCCACCGAATCCCGATGGCGGCCCCAAACCTTCACCGACTCCTTTCCCGTCGATCTCGTCTACCGGCCCATGGGAATCGAGTTTCTTTCCTTCTTCGGTGATGCCGGCATTGTCGACGCCTTCTTCCGCCTGCGCCGCGGTCAGGGCAACGACCCACTCAAACGCTGGGCCCGCCGGTTTTTCCGCGATTTCGTGCCGCGAGAACTCGCGGAATATACCTATTGCGCGGATTTCTGGGGTCGTTCGATCGATGGGCTGCTCGCCGCGCTTGGCCCGATGCGTGAACTCCATGCCGAGGCGCGGGAACTTTCCGGCAACGCCTATTTCGACGCGGGGCGGCTCGAGGGCTTGCTCGCGGAGGATCTGTATCGCCCCCGCAAGGAACTCTACCAGCGAATCGAGGCGCGGACCTCCGCGGCGGTCTGGGTGGTGAGCATGGCGAAATGGATCGGAATTACGAATTCGACCCTACGGCCGCAGCGTGGTGAATCCTGGCATGCGCTGAATCCGTGAAGATGAAAACGACTCTCAAGATTTTGGTGGATGAGAACGAGTTCGACTTCGCGAGTGCGACTCCGTCCGGCGGAGGAAGCTTCAAGCTCGACTCGGGAACCTCGGTTTCAAGACTGAAGGCGCATTTTTTTCAAACGCTCGGTCGGTTCGGAGAGATCGTGAAATTCAAACGCGACGAGGCAAATCCCAGCAGCGAACTCGCGCGTGCCCTCAGCGAGGCGGACGTTTTCGTAGCCATCTTTCACGAAAGGCCGCCGCCTCTACCCTGCCGCCTCCTCCAGCACACTAAGGGGGGACTTATGCTTACGGGCGGATTTCCTGGTGAGTGGACCTTTGATCATCCGGCGACGGTATCGATCGTCACAACTGCGCTTCAGGCCTCTCGGATCACGCAGGCCTTCCCCACGTTCCCGTTTCACTTCTTCCCCTTTTATCCGGAGGTCGGATCCGAGTTTCTCGACGCGGAAGCCACAGGGCTTCGCGGGGATACGAACCACCGATTGCCCAACCACCTTCTCTATGCCGGCCGATGGATCGCAAACAAAGGGCTGGTCCAAACGGCCCGGGCGCTGGGCCTTGGGGATGTTGGCGTCACCTCGTTCGAAACGGTTGGTCAGTTCGAGCCGGATTTTCCGATCAGCCAATCGGGTGGCGGGCATTTCAACTTTCCGACCTTCCTCCGCAGGGAGTTCGTGGATCGTGTTTCTCATGTGAAACTCATTCAGACGCCATCCCTGCCCGCGAGCGCGCTTGCCCTATCCTACCAACAGGCTGCGGCTTTCGCTTATCTCTCCTTCCACGAGGATGAAAACTATGGGCTTGCGCCGCGCGAAGCGGCCGCCGGAGGTGCCATCCCGATTGTCACGGACTGGTGCGGCCTCGGCGAATTCGGCCGGAAGGCGATCGGCGGCCTCGTGCGAACCTGGCCAACCCTCGGGGGCGTTCGCTACAGCCTGAAGGAAGCCGCCGGAGAGATGGCCCGCGTCATGACCTGGACGAGCGCAGAAAGGGAACACGCCTCAGCCTTCAACCGGGAATTGGTTGCCTCGGAATGTTCCGGAAACGACAGTCACACCCAGATGGCCGCCGCCATCGCGGCCCTCCTTGCTCTCCCCGTCGCGCCGCCACCCGACGGCGGTTGGCGATGCCCGGCGCGTCTCGAACGATTGGTCGCCCATGGTCCGTCGACCTTCCGAAACGCGCTGCGCGAAATCCCCGCATCTAGTCATGACGGACTGTATGTCGAGGGTCTCGGTTGGAGGGGGCAGGCCCATTCCGAACCACATCTGCTGACCGCGGTCCAGTCTCTCTACACCACCTGGCCCGCCGCTCCCGTGCTGAAACCCGGCGTGCGTCTCCACGGATTCTGGCGAGTCGCCCCGTGGGAACAGGAGCGGGCTCTCGTCGAGTTCGGCTTCCCAGGTCCGCGCGTCCTCCGGTTTTCCGAACACGACTGGCGAATCCTGCGCGCTTCGGCGGTCCCAATGGGTGCCGGAGACTTCGCCTTCGAAATCAGGGAAGCCGCCGCCGCGGAGGTTTTTCAGCGGACCGTCGAACTCGGCTATCTCGTGCCCGACGATCCGATGAAATGTGCTCTTCCGGAACCGACGGATCCCGTTCCTCGGCGCGCTTGAGAATGAGCGGGCCCTCCATGAAGCCAATCATCACCCCCCAACCAACCAACATGTCATTTGAACTCATCTACGATTCCGAGGATGGAATCATCCCCCATTGGCTCTACCAGCAGGAAGTCGAGTCGATGCGCGCCGCCGGGCTGACTGTCGCCCTGCAGCCGAGCGAGAAGGCGAAAACCTTGCTTCGCCGGGGACTGATCATCGACGAGGAGGATTGCCCAAAAGATCCCCGTTACCTGCAGGACGGACGAACCTACACCAACTACGGTCGAATCGACCGCTGGTATCCCCTGATCGCCGATCTCACGATCGACACCGTGTTCTGCAACGACCTCGATGAGAACGCGGCAGCCACTGTGAAGGAACTCGGTTGGACGCGGACCTTTGTGAAAAACTCGGTCAAATCGCTCGTGCAGGAAGACCCGCTGGAGTCGGTCTGGCCCGACGTATCCTTCGAATCGATGCTCGAGCAGTTTTCACGCAACCCGCGCAAAGGCCCCTACGCGCTCCGGGAATACCTGCCGCCGGAACATTTTGAATCGGAGCGCCGCTATTGGGTGATCGGCGACCAGATTTATCACAGCAGCGGTCAGATTCCGGATATCGTAAGGGAAGCCAAGGCTCGCCTCGATGCCTTCGGAGGTATCTTCTACACGATCGACGCGACGGAGTCCCTCATCGTGGAGGTCAATCCCGGGGAGAGTTCCGACCGGAAAACAAACAATACCGCCGAGGATTTCGCGTCGTGGATCCGCGACGCCTTTGCGGGCTATCAATGAGGAATCGCTTTTTCATCCCTCCCGCCCCCGCCCCGCCCGCGCGCAGGGGATAGAGAGATCTCGCTTGTGCTTCAATCGTTCGTAAAAAAGAAATGGAGATTATGCTAGAACAAAAGACAGATCGAATCGGGAAGGGGAGTAAAAAATCAAAAATGGATGTATAGGATGTTTGCTGGCTGTTCCGCTATTGCTCGTGTGCACTTGGGTTGTAAATAAATTCGCATTTTGGTTTTTTATACATGTCTTAGGTTTTAAGTATGAAAGATCTATTTGATAAAACGTGGGGATCAATCGCCTCAATGCTCTTTACCGGTTGGTTGGTTTTGGAAACTTTTTGTGGATGGCTATTGTCCACTCCTTGGGTAATCTATTGGGAGTATCATGGCTCGAAGTAGATCATGCACTTAGGGTATTTTCATGGAGCCCTACTCTAAAGGAAATTGAAGAATCTAACATGAGGCAGGGGAAGGGAGATCCGGAGTATTGGGAAAATATTAAATGGTAAACCGGAGCGCATGATTCCTTTTCAACGAAACCAACGAGGCCCGGGCGGAAACGGAGGGCAAATTTTCGCGGGAATCTCGACCCCGGACCGTGTCTCATCCACTCCCTTCGACCGGGAAAGAAATTCCGCTACCCCGAAAAAATCCCGTGGCATGACCCCGTAAATGTTCCACCCCCTGTGCGAAATTAAAACCAGATCCGAACGCGACCCATTCTCTCGCCCTCGCGGAAAGATTTCCCCGTCCACCTGACCGACCCTCATGCGCCGACTCTCCAAATCAAAACTCATCGCCTGGCGCCAGTGCCCGAAACGGCTCTGGCTCGAACTCAATAGTCCCAAGCTCCGCGACGACTCGGGAGCCGAGTCGGCCTTCCGGATCGGGAACGAGGTCGGCGAGATCGCTCGCCGGGTCTACGATCCCGACGGAACGGGCGCGCTCGTCGATGTCGCGGCGCTGGGTTACGAGGAGGCCTTTCGGCGCACGGACGAACTTCTCGGGGAAGGGGCGGGGCCGGTCTTCGAGGCCGGGCTGCGCTCCACGGCTGCCCTTGCCTTCGCCGATGTCATGCTGCCGCTCCCTGCCGACGGAACCACCGCGTGGCGGATGCTCGAGGTGAAGTCGTCCACCAGCGTGAAGGCCTACCATCGCGAAGATCTCGCAATCCAGGCCTATCTCGCCGTGGAGACGGGGGTGGACCTCAACTCTTGTGGAATCGCTCACATCAACAGCTCCTTCGTCTACCCGGGGGACGGTGATTACCGGGGACTGCTCCACGAGGAGGACCTTACCGAAGAATGCCTCTCCCTTGCCTGCGAGGTGGAAGGCTGGATCACGGGGGCCCAGGCGACCGCCGCTCGCCCCGACGAACCGGAGATCGCGATGGGACCGCAGTGCTCCGATCCCTTTGACTGCCCCTTCGCCGGCCACTGCTCAAGGAACCTGCCCCGGTCCGAATACCCGCTCAGCTCGCTGCCGCGCTTGAACGCGGACCGCCGCGAGGCCATCGAAGCGCTCGGGATCACCGACCTGCGCGAGGTGCCGGAGCGGTTCCTGACCGACCACCAGAACCTCGTCCGCGAGGTGACGATCGCGGGGGAGACCCGGTTCGACCGCGACGGCGCGGCGGCGGCGCTCACCGGGCACGGCTTTCCCGCCTGGTTCCTCGACTTCGAGACGCTGGCGATGCCGGTGCCGATCTGGAAGGGGACGCGGCCCTACGAGCAGATCCCCTTCCAATTCAGCCTCCACCGGGTCGGGGAGGACGGATCGATGGGACACGACTACTTTCTCGATCTCGTCGAGGAGGATCCCTCCCGACCCCTGGCCGAGAAGCTTCTCGCCAAGATTGGGCCGGAGGGGCCGGTCTTTGTCTACAGCGCGTCCTTCGAGCGCAGCGTGATCCGTCAGCTCTCCGCCAGGTTTCCGGACCTGGCCGGGCCGCTCCTCGCGATCGCCGATCGGTTCGTCGATCTTCACCCCGTCGCGACGGCCCACTTCTACGCCCCCTCGCAACACGGTAGCTGGAGCCTCAAGGCGGTGCTGCCGGCCGCGTGTCCCGGTCTTTCCTACGACGATCTCGAGGGGGTCGCCGACGGCAAGATGGCGGCCGACGCTTACCGCGAAGCCATCACCCCGGCGACAGCCAGGAATCGTCACGCCGAGATCAGGAGCGAGCTGCTCGAATACTGCCGCCTTGACACGCTCGCGATGGTGCGGCTCTGGGAGAAGTTCCGGGGTTGGTGAAAGAAGCCGAAGCCCACCGCGGAAGAGGGATTCCCACCTTTGAAAAATCGCCTGCATAGCCCTCCGTTCCCTTCGTCCCCCTCTCCGGAAGGCAACCATGCCCCCTTCGATCTCCCATGAAATCACCAGCGCCCCTCTTCCTCGCCGTCCTCCCCGTCCTCGCCTCGCTCCTCCTTGCCGCCGGGACCGGCTCCGCCGTGGCCGCCGACGCCGCCATCAGCCTCTATCAGGGCAAGACCCTCTATGGGTGGGACGGACGCCATCTCGCAATCCACCAGGGCGAGCGCCTCTATGATTGGGACGGGCGCTACTTATCCCACTATCAGGGAAGGCGCCTCTACGAATGGGACGGGCGCTACCTCGCCCAATACCAAGGCAGGCGCCTTTACGAAATCGACGAGCGCGGCGTCAGCGCTTACCAGGGGCGGCGCCTTTTCACCTGGGAGGGCGAGCACGTCGCGCGCTACCAGAGCAGCCGGTTCCTCACCGTTAAGGGCGTCGTGCCGCTCCCTCTCCTCGCCCTCCTAGCCGCCGGGATGCTGTGAAGGCCGCCCGCTACAAACCCGCTTCGCGATTGTAATGGCCGCAATCGGTCCTGCGAAGGATTCTGTAAAAACAACCCTAATGGATTTGCCCCCTGGCACCCGATGAAGCCCTTCCTCTACCTGTTCGGCATTTTGGTCCTCGAAATCGCCATCTACACCCTCGCTTTCCGAATGTGGGGAATCACCGGGATGCTCTTCCTCAGCGCGATTGATTTCGGGCTCCTCGCCTTCCTCCACCACTTTCGCTTCACCTCGATCCACTCCTGACATGATCGGCTTCCTGATTCTCCTGCTCCTCATCGCGATCTGGCACTTCGGGGCCGGCTTGCGCGACAGCCTTCGGTGAACGGGGCCGCCCACGCCGACGATCTTCCGCCACCCTGCCGCCCCATGCATCTCCACATCCTCGGCGCCCGACCCCACGCCATCGCCTACCTCCTCCGCTCCGGGGCGACCCGCGTGCTGGTCGACTGCGGCCTGCCCGCCGGGACGATGCGGGACCGGCTCTTCGCCATCGGGCTTGACCCCCTTTCGATCGACGCCGTCGTTCTCACGCACGAGCACGGCGGACATGTCGGCGGCCTTGAGGACCATCCCTTTCGCGACGGCATCCCCATCGTCGCCAGTGACCGCACCTGCCACCTCCTCCGGGCCGGCACCACGATCTCCCGGGTCCGCTGGTCGCCGGCCTCGGCGGGCCTCCCCTTCGCGATTGGCGACCTCACCTTCCGGGGCTGGCCCGTCGCCCACGACGCCGTCGATCCCTTCGCTTGGCTGGTCGAGGAGCGCGGATCCGGATTCTCCATCGGGATCACCGGCGATCTGGGGTATGCGTCGAGTCAGCTCGCCGCAATGCTCCTCGGGGTGGACTGCGTCCTCGTCCATTCGAACCACGACGAGGAGCTCCTGCGGGCCGACGAGTCGACCGCCGTGCCCAACCGCCTCCGCGTCGCCAACCGCCACGGCCACCTCTCCAACGAGCAGGTCGCCGACCTCGTCGCCCAGCTCGCGATTCGCGGACGCCTCGGCGGGGTGCTCCTCTCCCACCTCGATCCCCGATGGAACACCCCGCGCCGCGCCGTCGGCGCGATCGAATCGACCCTAGCCGCCATCGCCCGGCCGGAGATCCCCGTGCACTGCCTCCGGAACGGGGAGACGCACTGCTTGAGCCCCGCGGGCCCCTCCTTGGCGCCTTGACCTCGGGCAGGCAGGTGGCCTATCCTGCCGCCTCCCCTCGAAGCCTTTCCATCGAAGACAAACCGAAAGCAGACACGAACATGAAAAAACCGCCGCCTTCCAGGCAAAAACCGGCCGAGATCCTGAGCCGTTACGCCCTCGCCGCCCTCAGCCTCTCTACCCGATAATTCTTCCCACGACTTCGCCCGGAAACGGGCATCCTGACGGCTGACAACCGAACCACCAACCCACCACCATGACACCAACTGACTTCTTCACCGCCCCTCCCGAACAAGGCCCCGTGGGCCGCAGTCCGCAGCGCTACCTCGACGAATTAGGGGAGGCCCATCGACCGGATGCCGCCCAGCGTAAACGGATCCCGCACGGGGGGACCAAGCCGCTCACCCGCGAGCAGGTCCGCGATCTCTGCCGGGATACGAAATTGCCGCCGCTCACGGCCTACGCCTGCATCATGGCCTGGGGCGGGCGGGACTTCGGGAACTATCGTCGCAGCCTCGAAGACGGCGGCGAGAGGATCGGCCGCCTCATCGGCAATCTCCGTGCCAGCACCGCGAACCGGCTGGCGGACTTCAAGACCGCCCAAAAGGCCGCTCGATCCATTCCCGGTCTCGGCCTCTCCTTTTACACCAAGCTCCTTTTTTTCCTGCGCGAAGAGCCTGATGCCTACATCCTAGATCAGTGGACCGCGAAGAGCGCCGTTGTTCTCTTCCCTGAGACTGGGGTCCAACTCACCGTCATCGGACTTCCCGATCCCGATACCACGGGCCCAACCTATGACGCGTTTTGCTCCCGTCTCGAAGCCTGTTGCGGTCCAGACGGCTGGGGTCCGGCCTGGGGCACTGGTGAAGAAGTCGAGAAAACGCTTTTCGACAGCCCGACAGGGCCTTGGCGCCAGTGGCTGAAATCCCACTGGGAAGCTCTTGAGAGACCACGCAGAGTCGCGCGGAGAACTAGCTCCGCAGGAAACTCCGATGAAGGAAGTGAACCCGCGCTCCGTGCCGTGGCGGAAGCGATCAAAACTCGTTACCTGCAAATGGCGGAGCAAGGCCTCGCCATCCCCGATGGCTGTGGTGGTTTCGCGAAACCCAATCGCCTTCACGTTTGCGCCCGGCGCGCGATTCAATTCCAATTCATCCTCAACCGGGGCGAAGTCCGCGCCCAGCTCTTCTTTCAAAAAGACGGCGTTTCCCTTTACGATCGCCTCGTTGAAACACTTCATCCCGCAGATGATGGCCGCCGCCACGATTTCGGCCAGGGCATCACCGGCAACGGCCCGATGCAGGGCATCACCCGGCAGATCAGTCTCACCGCTGAAGTCTCCGGTGGCTACGACTCACCCGAAGCCGAATGGCCCGCCATCGCCGAATCCGCCGTCGAAGCGATGGCGACCTTGTTTCAGTTCCTCGAGCCTCACCTGACCCGATGACCCCGACCTGCCCCCACTGCTCCTCCCCCGACACCGTCTGGAAGCCCAAACCCGCCCAGTGGGAATGCCGTGCCTGCGAGGGACGCTTCGAAGGAGGCGCTCCAATAGCGGCGCTCCCGTCCGCGCCGCTTGCAGACCGCGCGCCCAAGCCGCTTAAGATCTTCATTTCCTACGGCCATGACCCCAACCGAGAACTGGTCGAGCGCATCACGAACGACCTCGAAAAGCGCGGTCACGAAGTCTGGGTGGACTGGAAGGAAATCGGAATCTGGGAGGATTGGCGCGGAAAGATTGTGCAGGGCATCCAGGATTCCGAGCTCGCCATCGCCTTTCTCTCGATTCATTCGACCCGCGATCCCGGGGTCTGTCGCAACGAGATCGCCCTGGCCATGAACCGTTTTGGAATCGTCTATTCCCTCCTCGTCGAACAAGTACCGCTCGAGAGAATTCCAGCCTCAATCGACCACCTGCAATGGCCCGATCTCAGCCGCTGGCACGAACTGAAGAACGGCCCGGACCCCTTGGCCTACGAGAGATTCTACGAGGAGAACCTTCACCGGATCATTCAACGCCTTGAGGGCGGCGAGGCAGTAAGATTCTCAGGCGAGAGCGAGGTCCTTCGCAAGGCGTTAGCCCCCCATTCCTTCGATTCACTTTTCTCCGAAAAAGTCGATGATTTCATCGGTCGTGATTGGTGTTTCCGGGCCTTCGAGGATTGGCTCAACCATCAGCCTCAATCCCGAGTCTTTCGGATCAAGGCCGGACCGGGCTTCGGGAAAACCGCCCTCGCGGTGCAATTCGCCACCCGTTACCGCGCGGCGGTCGTCGGCTCCTGGTTTTGCAATGCCCGCAGCGTGGACTTGAGCGACCCGGCCGAGGCCTTGAAGTCACTGGCCTTTGAACTGGCTTTGCGATTACCCGATTACCGTTCCAAACTGCTCCGTAAGCTTGGGTTACATGCCGATTCGACGCCCGAACCGATTCGGGAGGCCCGTGAAAGATTGGCAGGGTGGCAGGTGCCGGACCTCTTTACGAACCTCTTTCGTGATCCACTCGCGGATCTTCCGCCGAGGGAGCACAAGCTGGTGATCCTGATCGACGCCCTCGACGAGGCGCGTCTGAATAATGGCGTCAACGAATTGGCGGACTTGGTCGGTAATACCTTTCCAGACCTTCCCAAATGGATCGGGTTCGTCGTCACCAGTCGACCCGATACGGCAGTCGATCCCTACCTGGGGCGGTTCAACCCTTTCGAAATCCGGTCCGACGATCCCGCCAATCTTCAAGACCTCGGAACCTACGCGGAGCAAAGGATTCTCTCCCGCGCAGACTTCAAGAACTGGCCTGAGGATGATCGCAACGTGTTGCGAAACGAACTCGTCGCAAGGAGCCAAGGCATGGTCCTTTTTCTTCGTCTCTTACGCGAAGCACTGGAAGCGGGAGGGATCGCGGCGGACTCCCTGCGGCATCTCGATCTTGGAGCCAATCTTTTGCACGGTGTCTACCAAGCCAATTTCCAACACCGGATCGGCGCTGCCGAATTTCCCCACGCGATTCAACCCATCGTCCGGCTCATCCTCGCCGCGCCGGGTCCCTTGCCCGTTGCGCTGGCCGCCGAAGTCCTGCACCGGTCGATCGAAGAAGTCTCCACCGCCAGCCGCCGCCTCGGCAGCTTTGTTGTCGAACGCGAGAGTGGACTCGTGTTCTTCCATCAAACCTTGCGCGCCTGGTTCGGCGATCGAGACGCTGGTGTGTTTTTTACCGACCCGGCTCCGGCCATCCCCCAGCTGCGCGACTGCCTGCGGAGGCACTTCGCTAACCGACGCCGGGATTTCCTGGGGAGGACCGACCTCATAGCGTGGGAAGATCAAATCACCGCATGGTTGCCGGAATTGATTGAAAAAAGCAAGGACGAGGATGATCCCGAAGAGCTTGAGGGGCTGGCCGAATTGCTCGCCGAGCGAGGACGGTGGGAGGAGTCGCGCTTGCTCTTTGAGCGGCTCCGTGAATCCCTCGTGCGTTCCCACGGAAAGTCCCATTCTTCGGTCTTTGCCGTGCGACGACGGATCGCCCACCTGTTCCGACAGCAGGAGAATTTTGAGTTGGCCCTGAAGGGCTACACCGCCCTCGATGCCGAAGCCAGGCTCCTCCTTGAGCCAAAGCACCCGGAGCGACTGCGGTGCCTCGCGGCATGGGCGACGACGCTTCGCGATAAGCCGGAGGAGAAAGAAACGAACGAGATAGAAAACCTTCGGGATGCGAGCAAAAAACTCACGGAGGCGCTGGCGGGATGGGAGGCTTCGGGTGCCGGGGGACTGCGAGAAAGCTTCACGGTCAGACAAGACCTGAGCACCTGCCTGTCGCGATTGAAGGACCACGCCGACGCAGAGAGGGAAGCGCGCCTTGCCCACGCCTCTTTTCACAAGACTTTCGGCCCGCAGGATTCCGGCACTCTTGGCTCGGCGCAGAATCTTGCCACGGTCCTCGGGGTGAAGGCGGTCATCGATGTTGCCGACGACGCAGAAATTCAGCGCCACAATCAGGAACTCCTCCAGCTTCTGAAAGACACGCTCGCCATGTCGACAGCGGCGCTGGGTGAGCGCCATCCTACCACGATCAAAGGGCACCATCTTCTCGGACGCTTTCTCCTCGCGAACGCGGAAATTGACGAAGCAGCCCCGCACCTTCGGAGCGCGCGCGGTGGCTTTGAGGCCATCTATGGAACCGATCATACCGAAACCCTCGCGGTCATCGAGGACCTCGTAAGACTCTACCGGATCCAAGCGATCGATTTGGATCCGGCGATGCGCGCGCAGTGGCGGCAAAACAGTCCCGCCCGCTACTATACCTCCCCTCCCGAACAAGGCCCCGTAGGCCGCAGTCCTCAGCGCTACCTCGACGAGTTACCGGAGGGCCATCGACCGGATGCCGCCGAGCGTGCCAAGATCCCGCACGAGGGAGCCAAGCCGCTCACGCGCCGGCAGCTTCGCGAGGTCTGTCGGAATCTCGAAGTGGGTTCTCTCACCGCTTACGCCTGCATCATGGCCTGGGGCGGGCGGGACTTCGGGAACTATCGTCGCAGTCTTGACGACGGCGGAGCGGCACTCGTCCGCCTCGTCGGAGCACTGCGCTCGAGCACCGCGACACGGATCGACGATTTTGAATTCGCTAAGAAGGCCGCTCGATCCATTCCCGGTCTCGGCATCTCCTTCTACACCAAGTTGCTCTCCTTGCTGCGGGAAAAACCCGATGCCTTCTTCCTAGACCAATGGACCGCGCAAACTGCCGTTCTTCTCTTTCCGGAAACGGGTATCCGACTCACCGTCGTCGGACTTCCCGATAGTAATACCACGGGCGAGGCTTACGACTCGTATTGCAAAGCCCTTGAGGCCTGCTGCGGAGCGAGTAGCTGGGGAGAAGCGTGGAAGACGGGTGAGGAAGTTGAAAGAACCCTTTCCGACAGTCCGAACGGGCCTTGGCGGCAATTTCTGAAAAGGGAATTTAGCTACAGAATCCCGGCCTATGGAATCGATGACGAGGAAACTCGTGTTCTCCGAGGTTTTGCTGATGCGATCAAAACTCGTTACCTGCAAATGGCGGAGCAAGGCCTCGCCCTCCCGGATGGCTGTGGTGGTTTCGCGAGACCCAATCGTCTTTTCGTTCAATCGCGCGAGGGCCTCCTGTTCCATTTCATCCTCAACCGGGGCGAAGTCCGCGCCCAGATCTTCTTTCAAAAAGACGGCGTTTCCCTCTACGATCGCCTCGTTGAAACACTTCATCCGGCGGATGATGGCCGCCGCCACGATTTCGGCCAGGGCATCACCGGCAACGGCCCGATGCAGGGCATCACCCGGCAGATCAGTCTCACCGCTGAAGTCTCCGGTGGCTACGACTCACCCGAAGCCGAATGGCCCGCCATCGCCGAATCCGCCGTCGAAGCGATGGCGACCTTGTTTCAGTTCCTCGAGCCTCACCTGCCTCACTAAACTCACCCCCCACCCCGTTCCAAAATGCTGTTCTCTTTGTAGTTGGCGAAAGTCCCGATGAGACGCCACCCTTAAGGCCGCTGACCCCTACCCCGCCACCATGAAGCTTCGCCCCGCCGTCCTGCTCCTCATTCTTTCCTCCATCACTGCCTTCGCCCTCTCAGTTGCAGGGCTGCGACTGCTGCCCGAGGATTACAGTCTCTCCACCTGCGTCTACCTCGCCATTCAAATGTTCGCCCTCTCGGGCGGTGAGGTGAAAGGGGAGGTGCCCTGGATGCTTGAGGTCGGGCGTTTTCTCGCCCCAGCGACGACTCTCGGTGGCGTCTACGCAGCGGCCCACGCCTTTTTCCGACGGGTCTGGGGGAGTTTCCGCCTGCGCATGGCACGCGGCCACACCATCGTCTGCGGGGCCGGGATGAAAGGCTCGCTCCTCGCGCGGGAGCTTGCTGCGGCCGGTGAGCGGGTCGTCCTCGTCGATCCGGTCGAGCCCGATGGAGCCGAGCGCCTGAGGGCGGAGGGAATCGTCGTGATCGAAGGCAGCGGCGGGGACGCGGAGGCGCTCCGCGCCGCCGGGCTCGAACGCGCGGCGCGACTCGTCTGCCTCAGCGGTGACGACCGGGCCAACATCGGCATGGCCCTTGCGGCGGCGGCGAGTTTGCCGCACGAGCGAGTCTCAGATCCACTCGAGGTCCACGTGCATGTCACCGGAGTGACGATGCGCGATATCCTCCAGCGAAACCGTCTCTTCGAGCTCGCGCACGACCGGCGCAGCCACATCCGACTCTTCAACTCCCTCGCCAACCGCGCCCGCCTCACCCTCGCCGAGTGCCCCCTCGAATGGGATGCTGCCGGCGGGCTCCACGACGAGGTCCACCTCGTCGTGGGAGCGCTCGGCCCTTTCGAAAGGGCTCTGGTGATCCATGCGGCTCAGACCGGGCACTTCCGCGACGGCGGCAAGGTCGCCGTCCACCTCGTCTCGACGCAGGCGAGGGCGGACGAGGCCTCTCTGCGCAAGGAATACCCGGGCATCACCGAATGCGTTGGGCTCAAGACTCACCTTCTCGGGGACGAAGGGGAATTCGTCGGAGCCGCTGCGGCACTCGTGTCAGACTGCGGCCCCGGCGCCCTCGTCACCCTCCTGCGGTGCGGAAGTCCCGAGCCGGCCTTAACCGACGCCCTGCTTCTTTCCGAACGGGTTCAGGATGGACCCGTCGTCCGTGCCCTCCTCGATGCCCCGGGGGACAGTGGCGTCCGGAAGATGGTGGAGGAAAATGGACCACTGCTCTCCTGGGTCCGCTTTCTGCCCGATCTCGGCCTCGCCTGCGGGACCGAGGCGGTCTTCGCCGCAGGGCTCGACGCGATCGCCCGGCGCATTCACGAGGTCTGGAAGGCCGGGACCGACGACCGAATTCGGAAAGCCGAGGTGGCGGGCGATGCGGAGACGGCGGAGAAGCACCGCGCCAAGGACACCTACCGCGAGTGGAACGCCCTGACCGAACAGCAAAAAGACGTCAACCGCCTCGCCGCCGATCACCTCCCAACGAAGGTGCGAGCCCTCGGCCTCGATCCCGCCGACCGCGAGGGGCTGGTCGCGGCCTGGCCGTCCCTCGACGACGCCCAGGTGGACCAGCTCGCCCGCATGGAGCACGAGCGCTGGGCCGCCCCGCTCTGGATGGCCGGGTGGACCCCCGGGCCGCGCGATGATACCCGCCGGATCCATCCCAACCTCGTTCCCTACGATGAACTCGACGAGGGCACAAAAAACTACGACATCGAGCAGGTGAGGGCGGTGCCGATGTATTTGGGGCTTGTGTAGCTTCGGTGATGAAACGGCCTGCTTCGCCGGGCTCGACTCCCAAGAAGTCGGCGATTGGATCGAGGAACCGGACCCGACCCGCTCGAGGCATCCCGCCTGCCACAGCGATCAACATTCTGATTCCGTGAACGTGACCCAGGTATGATGGCACCTCCGGCAACTCCAGTGGTTTTCGTAAGAAACAACTGTCACATGGACCTGCTCCTGACGTTCGACAGTGCCGGTAACTTTACCGTCACGGTCTTTTTGGATATCCGTCCGGGTAATGGTCTTGTAGCGGTTCGCTCTCCCTATCTCACTTTTAAAACGGAACTTTTTTGACCACCATTTTTTGCACGAAGGGCAGGAGTTACTGAAACCGATCGCAGTGAAGATCAAAAACCCGAGACATAGCAAAAAAGTGAAGAAGTAAATTTTTTCACGCAGTTCAAGACTGTCGGCAGCGGATCGTGTCGATTTGCCGGGCCGACCACCTTCCGAATTCGGCGAACGCTCTCCCTTCGCTCTCTCGCTGCGACCGGTTCCGGCAGAATCACCGCGATCACGAGCACCGGAGCCGCGCGACCAATCCTCCGGCAAACTCTCAATTGGCAGGGTCGCGAGACCGTGGGCGTGTCGGATGAAAACTTCGTTGTTCTCAATTCTTAAAAAAGTGACCTCATTGTAGATTTTGCCGTTTTCAAGACGCAGCGAAGGAATAGTTTTCCCAACTAAGCCCTGATCTGCACCGGATACTAGAGAAAGTAGTAGCTGAAAAGCCGCCAGAACGGCCGGGAAATGTGCGGAGAAGCGGATGCCGGTTGCGCGGAGCCGTTTCATTTTCCAAGGATCCGCTCCGGCTGGACTATCTGAAAAACCGGATTGTCAGCGGATAGTTGAAAGACTCTCCGTTTGAGGCTTTGATCGCCGCCATAATAGGAAATATTACCGCTATCGCAAACAAGGGTATGTATAACAGAAATCCGATCAGAACGAAGGTTAGGATGTAGGCTACAAGAAAATAAATCCACAGGGAAATTTGAAAGTTCAATGAGTCGACGGCATGCGCATTCACAAAGGCCGACTCCTTTCCTTTTGTCAGCATCAAAATAAGCGGAGCTACAAAGGTGATAAGCAGAGCGCCGAGGTGCCCCATTACCGCCATGTTTCTTTCGGAGGAATCGAGTTCTTTCATCGTTAGTCACTTTCTGCATTTCCCGATCACTCGTCAAGCGGTGTCTTGCTGAAAGCGCGAAAACACTCATTAGCGAAGGCTTTTTTTCTTCTTGGCTAGAAAATTGGCGGCTCGGCGAAAATGATCTTCTCCCACCGTCGGCTTCAGCTCTCGGACGGCTCTTCTGGCGCTCACTTCTAGGTCTTTGACCGCGAACTGAATCGAATGGTGGAGACCGAGATTCAACCAAAAGGCCGATTCCGCCGGCTCGGACGGAGCGAGGTGAATGCCGAGAAGTATCTGGGCTTCGATATCGTTTTTTCGCGCGGCAGCCCGGAGCAGGTCAGGCACGAGGCGCACATCGTTTCCGGGACCAAGGTAGTAGGAGGCGAGCTTCGTCGAGGCTGTGGCGCAGCCTCCATCGCTCGCGTTTCGCAGGTAGCGTATCCCTTCAATCGGATTCGATTTCAAAAAGGTCTCGCCAAGGAGAAGCTTCGCGCGAAGATCTCCTCGCTGGCTGGCCCGTTCGAGCAACTCACGTGGCTGGCGCTCCGCCAGAGAAACTTCTTCACCTCCGGCAAAACATTCGCCAGTCGCCCGCCAATAGGGTGCTTTCGCCTCACTTCGGGCAATAATAGGTGCGAGGTCGGGAAGTACGTTCCGATACAAGTCCTTTACCGGGGAAGAGGCCGAAATCTCTCCGCGATCGGTCATGACAGCGATCCATAGACGTCCCAGAGGATTTTGCGCACGGGCCGATTGAACGAACCACTTCAATGCCTCCACCCGGTTCACCGGAAAGCTTCCAAGCCCGTCATAGAAGTGCTCGCCAAGGATCGCTGCGGCTTCGTGATCACCTCCCTCGGCGGATGCCAGGAGCGCTGCAGCCGCAGGATCTGCACGGTTCGGTTCCTGAAGTAACTGGCTGAAAAGCTCCTCGTAGAATGTAAACGACTGAAGGTCAGCGAGTGACTCGATCCTTTCGATTACGTCGGCATCAAAATAGGAAACGGGCAGAATAACTTCACCACCCGTATTGATCCGGGAAAAAATAATCACATCCTCTCCGATTGAAGTCGGAAGAAGCGCGAGACGACGACTGAACTTATCGGCGAAAGGAGCTGCTTTCACCTGATCAACGAGACCGAGGGGGAAATTGGTAATGTCGTAAGTTGCCTCGTCCGGCGTTAAGGCGGGAAAGACACCGCGAGAGTTTGCGACACTATCCTGGCCAACGTCAAAGCTCGGCCGCCCCGGATCAAACCCCCATTCTTGTATATTTTCAGTAAAACGGAAGATGCGCCACTCGCCGCCTGCCATGAGTCGGAGATCCACCTTGGCGCGGCCATTTCCTCCGACTTTCCATTTTTCCCGCGCAAGAGTAAATTCAAACGGGATTTCGAGCCGAATGTGGTCCAGAGCCTCCAGAGAAATCGTTTCGGCGCTTCCCGTTTTGACTTCGCGCCGCTTCCATAGCTGTCGGAATCCGCTTTCCAGGGATGCAATACGAGCAGCGTCGGGCTTTTCCAGATGAAAATAGGAGTCAACCGAATCGGCAAGGAAGAGGATCGTGTCATTGTGATTGACCGACTCCCAGCTTTTCATGAATGAGACGACTGCGGCAGGCGCATCAAGAAGCCCCGGAAAACGCTGGAACACCCGTTCGTCGCCTGAGTCAATCGCTTTACGATAGGCCACAAGTGCCGCTTCAGGGCTGGGTGCGATGTTGCCCGCACCGTTTTCATAAAGCTCGCCGAGCGGAAAAAAGGCGGATTTCTCGCCAGCGTCGGCCGCTTTTTTTACAAGTAAAAACGCCTTCGTTGGGTTGAGCTCGCACCCGCGCCCCTCAAGAAGGTAGCGGCTCAGCCTCAATCCGCAGAGGTGGTCGCCTCCATCTGCGAGGGACTCAAGCAATAAGACGACACGAGAAGGATCTCGATGACTCCGGTCCGGATGATCGAGGGCCTCGGCCAGATGAATGGCGGCCTCCGTCCGCCCGCCGGCAAGAGCCTTCTCCAACCAGATGACGGCTTCGGCGTGGGAAGCGTCGCCGACTTCCGTCGACAGGATACGGCCCAGCGCAAGGGCGGAATCCAGATTTCCCGCTTCGGCGGCACGCCGCAAGGGGGCGACCGCCTCGTTGCCTCGCCCCTCATCAGCAAGGATCCTGCCGAGGTCGGCCGCCGCACCAATGTCACCGCGATCCGATGGTTCGGTCAGGAATTGAATGGCACGTTCAGTGTCCTGATCAACCCCGATCCCCTCTGCATGGGCCTTCGCAAGAACGCGGAAAGCGGCCACTTCGCCGGCAGCACCCGCTTCCTCTGCAAGCAACAACGCATGGTTCGGCTGAGCCGGAATCCCTACTCCTGTAAGATACCGCCGCGCGACCTCCACTTTTGCCGGAAGGAATCCGGCTTCCGCAGCTCTCTCGAACCATTGAAAGGCCTCCTTCCCGTCGCCACGCTCGTCAAGCAATTCACCCCACAAAAACTGTGCTTTCGGTTCACCTGCCCCGGCGGCACGTTCGATTTCGTCAGCCCCGAAATACGGATCACCCTCCGCAAACGTCTCGCTGCGGTGAAGTTCACCGAGAATGCGGCGGGCGAAAACAGATCCGAGCCGAGCCGCCATCCTGGAGTTTTCCTCTGTGCGACGAAGCCATTCGGCACTATCGGCTTCATTGCGTGAAAAACCCGCCAAGAGTGCCGCAGCTTCAGGATCCCGCCTGCGATCCGCCCGTAAGAGCCAGCCTCGCGAATCTTCGGCATCCTGCCCCGGAACGGCCAGGCCAGCACGTCCCGTTAAAGCCCACCATCTTGAATCACTGACCTCGCCAATCCGATCCTCCAGCCCTGACTGGAAGGCACGACTCCATGCCAAAACCCCTCGGGAGTGCTCTCCTTCGATATTCTCGCCTGTGCTAGTTTGGTAACCCTCGCTTTGAACGTAACCGAGCGCCAGAAGTCCGAAAGGATCTCCAGTCGAGGCAGAGTCTTCAATTAGTCCAATACCCTCGGTGGTGTTGAGCTCGACCCCCCACTCCCCTCGAATCAGTGACAAGCCAAGTGTGGCCATGGCAAAAGTGTCGCCTTTGGCGATCTTTGCGCGAAGAAGTGCCGGATTCTTCGGTAAGGTAAATTTACGCCATTCAAACCAACCGTATCCACTCGCAGAGAAAAGGCCAATCAAGATCACGGCAAAGAGGAAGAAGCCGGAAGGCACTTCGGACAAGTGCGTTACATTTGTATGAGCCGCTCTTTTTTCGTGGTGTCGGGACAAGGAGATCAGTTTGACTCCCGAATCGGGCCAGACCGTGGCCTCACCTACTGCGCCGGGACGAGTAGCCATTGCCGCGGGAAAGCCAAAGCGAAGTGCCGGGATGGCGCAGGCGAAGGCGACCGCGCCAGCCCTGCGGGTTAGCGAACGGGAAGAAGCCGAACAGACATTCGGGAGGACGGAAGTCTCCGGTCGACATTGAATAGGCAATTCCTCAGCCCAACTGTTCCCGGGAGGTGATGCTGGCGAAAGGACGGAGTCTTGAATACCGACTTCTAAAAGTTGCTTCTTACTTTTTCGGTAAATTACCAGAGTCGGCGGTGAGTCGTCTTTCTGATCGCGCTTTAGCTCCTCGAAACCCTCCGCCTCCGAGTCCTCTACCAGTGATGCCTCGAACTCAAAAAAACCAATCTCCAGAACGAAGGGGCTTTCAACTTCCGCTTCGTCCGCGTAACCCCGTCCCAGGAGAACGCGGCGCGGCGCAACACCTGGAAATAAAGGGTCGGTGCCGATGACGGTCAGCGTTTCTCCCTCAACAGAACGCACGACGAAGCTGAATCCATCGCCGCGCTCGATCTCACAATGCTCCGGCGCAATTCCTTCGCCGTCGATTGACAATTTGCAGTCCTCCGCCGACCCGAGGCAAAAGCACTCGCGTCGACGGCAAGCGAGGTAGATATCACGTCCGCCCAAGCGAACTTTTAATGTTGTCGATTCCATCACCGTTCGGGTCTGTTGATATGATTGCGGATCAGGATTAATCCTCGGCTTCCGACAGTTCTTCAACCGCGACTGCGCCCATCGCCTGCTCGGATAAAACGGCGATCCTTTCCGCGCTGCCAGCCACCCGGAAGAAGACGATACCGATATCTGCAACGGATACGATCAACAGATAGCTAAAATGCGCTACGATTGGTTGAAGACAGATTAAAATCAAAATCAAAACGGCCACGCCACCACCAACCCCGACGACAGAGAATGCGAGTGGATCCGTAAAGAGGGGTCCCCCTGAAAGGATGCGAATCCCCACATAGGCGGAACTTGCCACAACAGCCAGCATACTTCCCAAGAAACAATACGGAACCAGAGCAAGAAAGTAGCGTCCGAAGTAAAGAACAACGCTGAAGAGATACTCTGCGGGACTTTGCGGTGTGTCCTGATGAGAAATCATCACCCCCAGCAAAGGTCCACTATTGGCCGCAAGACATGCGCTATAAAACAGCAGTGCGAGCATGAGCAAATTGCCCAATACCGTCATCAGCCCAAGTTGAAGCGACAAATCAAACGCCGCCGCACTGGAGATAATCCCGAAAAGGAGATATCCGATCAGGATAATAAGGTTAAAGACGGTAAGAACTTCGGGCGCAAGTATGGAGACCAACTTGATAGGTGGTCCGAAAGTCAGGTTGAGGTTCGCGTTGCAAACGAGGCTGACAATGAACTGAACCAGGTAAGCTGCGGGAATCAAAGCAATCCCGATGAAAAACACTTTGGAAGAGTCCGTCTTGATTGCCGTGACCATCAACAAGATCCCCGCAAGAAAGCCGCCGAATAATAGGAGCGTAAGCCCTAGATGATTGACCTTTTCAAGATGTATTTTGAAATTCGATCGTGAGTCCGCCTCCTCGGCGAATCCCGGCAGGCGAAGGAGACGACGGATGAGCAGCGAAAAACGACGATTTACTGCGTCGATTCGGCTTCCACTAAGGGCTTGGGAAAGTTCGTTGTATTCCATTTCGTATTTTCAGTTGAGTTGAATTCAAATTGCCGGATCTGAGAGGCAGATCTTTGTTTTTTTCCGCCTACTCATGCTTCCGGAATTTTCCGCCGATCGAGATCCATCGACTCGCCATCCCAGGGTCCGTGCTGAAATAACGCGACCGCACGTGCCTCGATCTCGTCCCGGAATTTGAGAGTCCGAATCCATCTCTCGGGAATTCCTTCCCTGCCGTAAAAAGACCCGGCGATTTGGCCGGTTATTGAGCCGACGGTATCGGAGTCTCCACCAAGATTGACCGCCCGGACCAACGCATCTTCGAAGGATTCGGTCGTTAAAAAACACCACAGGGCAGCTTCAAGACTGATGACACATCTTCCCGGGAGTGTCCGTATGTCCGCCGAATGAAGCCGCTCCCACCGATCCGCGTGCTCCGTCAGTTCACGGATCGCGGGGTGTGATAATCCGCTGCATCGGTTGAGCAGACCACCTGCCTCCTCTCTCTTACTTCCGTTGATGCCGTTCCACAAAAGAAAGGTCATCAGGGCACATCCATCAAGACACTCATCGACATGGTGCGTGCAGGCCGACTGGGCCCGGGCGACGGATATCGCGCGCTCGAGGTCTTCGTTATAAAAGACGGGTACGGGAGCGAGCCGCATCAGGCTCCCGTTGCCTGCGTCCCTAGCCGGATCGGATCCACCGGCGGGGTTTCCGGGATTTGCCCGGTCAAAGTTCTCAAGCGCCCGCTTCACGACGCGTCCGACGCCGAACGCGTGAGCACGGCAGGAGTTATAGCCTCGTTCATACCAGTCGAAAAATCTGGACATCAGGTCACCCGCATCGAAGTCGCTTTTTACGATCAAACTATCGGCCACGCAGAGCATCATTGCGGTATCGTCGGTCCATTCCCCGGGCTCGAGAAATAAGCCCGCGTCGGTCCACGGCCCCCCGCCGACGATTTCAGTCTGGACCCCGTCAAAGTGAAGCCTCTGCAGGAGGACATCATTATGAATGGCGTCAAGTGAATCGGCGCGGGGGAAAATTTCGTTGGTCACGCCGAGGGCATCGCCAATGGCTCCGCCGAGGATGGCACCGACGGCTCGTGATTCGCGCAGTTTGTTATTCTTTTCCATTTGAAATATTCTTTTCCATCTCACATCTCCGATCAATGCGATTGAGCGAGGTTGAGCCTATTCACTTCTCGCAACAACAGCCGGATCCTTGAAGCGGAGCCGACTGCGAGCGAGAACGGTCGCGAGCAAAGCACTCCCGAGGGATGTTGCTGTCAAAACCGCCCATTGGCCGGTTTCCAATTCGCAAAATCCGTCGTTCGGCCCGCCTTCGCTCGCAAGGACCGCTGCCAACAATGCCGACCCCATCTGGAAAAAGGCAAACGACGCAAGAACACCGGCCAACACCATGATCATTGCCTGGAGGAACGAAGAGAGAAAAACGTATAACGGCGGAATACCAAGGATTTGAAGCACCGCGAACTGCCGTCGCGACCGCTCGATGCTTAGATAGAGACTTGTGAAGAGCGCCCCGAGACCGCCGAGTCCTCCGGCAACGACCACAAATGCAAGGAACTTCCCTAAAGCCGCGTCGAGGTAGACAACACTGTCTATCCGGTCCTCGTTCGTTCGGACAGAGATACCCTCTTTCTCGCACTCCAGCCGCAAGGGCCTCACGTCCTCGAGCTCCCTTGCATAAAGGCGGAAGCCGGGATATGCGAGCCGTGGGGAGCGGAATTCTCCACTGTCCGTGTTGTAATCGATGATCCGTCGCTTCGCGGCACCGACGACTCCCAAAAATTCCGGTGCAACGATCACTCGGGATCCGCTGGCGACGGGAGCGGGAAGACGGAGGCGAAGCGACGAGGTCCCTCCAGCGGTAGCTATTTTCCAAACGCGGGCCGGTGGGTCGTCTTTCGCTTGGGCGGGGGATGCTGCTTCAATGCCTTCAAAATCTTCGAGACTCAACCACTCTTGCGGATCCCCCTGGAGCCAACCGTCGCTTCCCGCTGCCCCGGCCGATGACTCCACTTCAAACGGTGCCTCAGCAAGGAGAAGAACTTTCGGGTCGAGACCGCGGAATTGACGAACCAACTCAAGGACCTCGCCATGGGCAATCCCGTCGCGATTCGCGACCGCCTCGTATTCGCCTTTTTCGGAGGTCGCACGCAAGGGTAGCTTCCCTCTTACTGCGGAATCGGCAATCACAGCCGCCTCATCTTCGGGGCTTCGTGCCGAATCGAACCGGATTCGAAACGAGTCATAGGTTCGCATGGAATCCCGGACTCCCTTGCCCCATCCGAAAAGAGGAACAGCGCTTCCATCCTTGTAGTCCTCGATTCGTTCAATCACAGGAAGCGGCAGGTAAATGGCCATCGCACCCGAGTCGCCCGGAGCAAGAACGCGATCAACCTTCGCCTCCAGCGAAACCTGTACTATTGCGTCATTCTCGATCCTCGATACGGTTATTGCTATTGCGTCACCCTCTTTCGCTTCCAGAGACTCTGCCACTCTAGCGGAAATCATGCACGGTACTCCGCCCCCCTCATAATCCGCAGGCAAGCCCACTCCGCCACCGATTGGATCACCGGGCGCAGTGGGAAGGTAGGCCACGTCACTAACAAAATCCTCTACGGAACCGGATTTGGCGACGCTACCGTAGAGGCTGATGCGCCTCACCGACGGGATGACAAAGGCGACACGCGGGTCAGCCGTCTTTTCGTCGAACCAGGCGATCGGCAAAGCATGATTCTCCTGTCCGACAAGCTCCCGAATCGCCGGTTCACGGAGCAATCGTTCTCTCATCGCGTCTATCATACCCGACTTTGTTCCCCACAGGAGAGCTGCCGGAGTAACGACGGAGGAAACCGCGAGGGCGACCCCAATGCCGAACAGCCATTCGTTACGGATTTCGGCGAATGCAAAACGAACTGACCAGAATAGCTTTTGAATCATTGGTATTAGCGGCCTTCCCTACACTCGCGTTACGGTTCGATTCAACGGGTCTCCAAGATCGAGGATGCGGTCGGCGAACGAAGCCGCAAGCTCCCGATTGTGTGTGACCATGACGACCGCCGCGCCGAGTTCTTTCGCACACTCACGCAGCGTATGGCAGACCTCATCGGCAAGCTTGTGATCGACTGCCGCGGTCGGCTCGTCAGCGAGAACGAGGGAAGGGCCGTGAACAAGGGCCCGCGCGATCGCCGCCCGCTGGCGCTGTCCACCCGAAAGGTCGCGCGGCCGGCGCGAAAGGAGCGGACCGAGGGCAAGTCTTTCAACGAGGACCGAGAAGCGCTCGCGATCGAATCGTTTTCCGGAGAAATGGCAAGCCGTCAGGATGTTCTCACGGATCGAGAGGGAAGGGACAAGCCCGCCGGACTGAAGAATATACCCCATGTGCTGCCTGCGGATTTGAAGGAGACGGCTTTCGTCCCGCCGGTGAAGGCCGGTGAAAAGGCGGCCGCCACCCAGATCGATCTCAAACACCTCCGCCGAATCCGGGCGGAGAACCAGTCCAAGAGTATCCAAGAGCGTACTCTTGCCGCATCCACTGGGGCCGAGAATCGCAAGCAGCTCCGAAGACCGCACCGCAAACTCTCCGACCCTGACCGCAAAGCCTTCCGAAACGCTACCCCGGCGGAGGATCGCCTCGCGGATCTCTAGTAGCGTTTCGGGCATCCTTGTTGAATTTAGAGGAGTTGCTTCAGCGGTATCGCGGCAACGTATTCGCCGACACCCGAGTCACGGTTGAGCGGCTTCCAGAGAGAGGGGTTCTCGTTCACCGTACGGTAATAGGTCAGCTTAGCCTTCATCGTGTCGATAAATCGTTCCTGCTCCTCCTGCGACGGAGCAGCCCACCAGTCCTTGGACTTCTCCATGAATTCGCTGCGATAGGGAAGTCCCTTGATGAAATCGGGAAGACTGTCCTTCAGGCTGTCAGTGCGACTGTTGCTTGCCGTACCGGCCACCGCCCTGAGAACGGCATCGTGGAAATCCCCCCCGACAATTTTCGCGTCCTCGGCGTTTCGAATCAATCCCTCTGCGAGAATGAGGAGCTTGTTGAGTTCATCTTTTGTCACGAGAAGCTTTGGCTCCAGGGACGCAATTTCGGGTTTCAGGAGATCCCGGTCAGCCACCCAACCGTTGATATCCCTCGGCGCGACAGTCTCACCCTCGGCGTTCACGATCTCCGCGATAACTCGTACATTTGCCGACTCAAGCAAGCCGCTCGCGATTTCAAAGCCGGAAGGGTCGCCGGTTTGCTCAGAGTCATCCGTCTCTTCGGTTCCCCCATCCGAACGATCGAGAGACCTCTGCTCAGCGAGTTCGGAGACGATCTGCTTCATCGTTGTCTTGAATTCCTCCATCCCCGCGTCTGTGACACTGACCAAAGCGGGCGCCCGGTTTCCGTTCGTCGCGAGCAGGCGGAACTGGTCCTCGAGGAGCGGGTGGTGCTTCCGGTAGTTGGCGGAACTACCATCCTTAATCGCCAGGGCGACGATGCTCACGCCGGCATCGGTGGCGATTTGACGGACCTGGGGCGCGTCAATATCCCCGGCACCGCCACTTGCGACCTTTGTGTGCCCCGGAGCGTCACCGATGACGACTGCGACGCGATTCGCGGAACGCCACGCCGTTTTCCCGATCGCATCGGTCACACCCGCGAAGACATCTTCAGGGTAGGAATCCGAAGTTCGCTGATTTACCTTTATCTGACTGAGTAGTGCCGAGAACTCCGCGGCATCGACCAGCTCGCTTGTGTAGTTCCTGGTCAGATACTGGATTCCCGAATACCCCGGGTTATCCTGATAACCCCAGAAACCGAAACGAACGCGTCCGGCGATTTTCGGGTCGTCCCGGATTCCGCTCGCCACATCCGAGATGACTGAAAAAAGGCCATCCACCCAAGGCTGCATCGAACCGGTCGTATCGACGACAAAGACGATGTCGAAGTCGATGCCTCCGTCCGTTCCGGACTCGACTTCCGCGCTCAGATCACGATTCCTTTTCAAGAGACTGACGTATTCGGGGTTATCCAGCGTGGTTGAACCGCGCTCCGAGCCGGCTGCGGTGATCCGCAGCAGCCGGGTTGGCTGGCGTCCCGTTGTCCCCATCTTCGCCTCGAGAACCGGGGTAATACTGAGCCCGTCGTCAGTTTGGGAGGGCTCGATGCAAATGACCGGGTGACCCGGCGAGAGAGGCTTGCCGCTGCGCACTGCCTCGTCGGCCTCTTCGTAGAGTTTGCGGACACGCTCTTCGCGAAGATCGCCGGAATTGAGAAGGTCGGCGAGATCCTTCTCGTTTTTGAAGTAGAGGACCGGGAGACGATTCTCGGGACTGCCGTGTTCCACCACGATGGAATGGGGCCAGTCGACCGTATCCTCCTCTCTCATCCATCCGATCGGCGCGTTTCGCGTCTCGCCGATTTCGAGCCATCCGGGCTCGCTTCCGAAGACGAAGAAACGCTCGAAGTTCCCGGGGAGCTTTTCCGTAGACGTCGCATCCTTCGTATCCGCATACACGCGGGAGTCGGGACGGGCTAGAATCTGCCGGTCGATGGCCGTCCGCAGATCTTTCTCAACCGCCCCGGCGCTGGCGCTTCTTGCCACCGGGGGCGGGGGGGGAAGGGGCTTGGCGGGCGCCGGCTCAGGCGGTTGCAGTAACTTAATCAGCCCGAAGAGGAGGATCAACCCGCCCGCACCCCCGGCGACCGGAAAAACCGGGAACTTGGTTTTCGACCGGATCCGGACCCCCTCTTCCCATCCGCAATCGCAACGGAAAGGAGAACCCGGTTCCAAGGGGATCTCGGTTAAGGCGTCCGCTTTTTCGCAGGAGCTGTAATTCTGGCAGCGCCAGAGGACATCATTTTTATTGGCCATGAGATTGAATTGTTTTAGCGGGCCATCAGCTCCGCCTCTTTTTCAAATAAGCGTCCAGGATTTCGAGCGCACTCTCCTCCATCGGGCGCATCGATTTACGGATGTCGTCGTCGTTCGCGGAAATTTCCTTCGAGAGACTCACGATTCGACTCCGTGTTTCATCGAGTTTTTCTGTTCCGCTCTCAACCTTCCATTCGGTGGTCCGGATAAGATTTCTTTGCGTCACCTTTTCATAAATCTCCCGTGTCCCGCAAACGGGGATAGATCCCTCGAAACCGGCACCGAGATCAAACAAGGGGTCATCTGCCGCATCGACACAGACGAGTTCATCGTGGACCGTCCCCGGAACGCCTCCTTTCACTTTCGGCCGGATCGTTCCGAGGGCGAGGCCGAGAAGGAGCGCCGGGCCTGCGGTCTCACGCACAGGTGGCACAAAGAGCGGAGGAAACTGCCCGGCGGGATCTTCTGTGTGAAGTTGCAGAATACTCTGCGTCGGGTCGCTCTTCCTGCGGGTTTCATACCGTTCCTGCAACTTTCCAAGGAGTTCGACATATCGCAAAGGAAAGAGTTGCACGAAGCTCAGAATTGAAATCTCGTGTTTTTTCTTGTCGCCGATGTCAATAAACTCTACGAAATTTCCGTCACCGACCGAACCTTCAAAAGCGGACCGCAGTTCTCTGATGAACGGATCGTCCTCCTTGTTCGCTTCGGGGAGCATGATGATGAGACTGGTTCTCTTGTTTTCGTTAGAAAAGTCGGCTCCGGGCCCCTGCTTCCCGTGTTCCGCCTCATTGAGCCGGAGCAAATATCCGGACTTCGTGACGTGCTCCTTAATCTCCCTCTTCATCAAATCGGGATTCCCCTCGTAGCGTTCCCTGAGCTTATCGACGATGCTGACCGATAGCAACCGTCCGAAATTTCTCTCAAGTTCACCCGCGCTCCGCGCCTCGGCATCAAACTTTACCAGCGTGCTGTGGGATGACTGTGCGAGGATATCGAGAAGTTCATCTCGATTTTGGTGCGGCAGAGCGAGAAGTCCGCTCCGACCTTGCATCAAGTGTTGGACCATCAGGTCGCGCGCCTCGCGTGCCTGCGAGTCCTGGAACTCTTTATTCCCGATCAACGCATCGACGTATCGTGTAACCTCGTCTCCGTTGAAGAGGCGCCAAACCACCTCCGTCGATTGGAGATTCCGCTCTTCGGGGCGCCGGTCCTCTGACTGTCGAAGGCAAAAATCAACGGCTTTTCTGAAGGCCGCAATGACGTTGGCGACATGATCGGCCCGGCGGAGCAATTCGACTCTCACGGACTTCGCGAACGCAGACGCAAATTCCCAGGCGGAAACGCGTGACGACAGGGAAAAATGCGTAATCAACGCGCTCTTCCCGGTCTCGAAGATGCGTTCCTTGTTCCCCGGCATCCTTCTGGCGAGAGGCCCCAGGTCCTCAAAACGCTGCGAGTTCTCCACCGCGAGGAGCCGCTGTTTTGCGGCATGAGTTGAGTTTTCTTCGGATTGCCTTTGCCATTCCTCCTCTCTCTTTTCCAGCATCGCTACGAGGGCACGGAGGATCGCCTCGACCTCCGTCAGGGAACGTTTCCCTTCGAGAATCGCGCCACTAAGGTCTTCCTCGATTCCGGAAACCACAAGCCTTGCGTATTCCACAATCCGATCCTTTTTCCAACTGAAGTAATCGAGAACGCCCCGCTCCCCCCGGAAGGAGCGCTTCTGACGCTCTTCGCAGCGGCGCATGAGAATTTCCACCCAGTTACCCTCGTCTCGAATGACGTCGGCGGAAAGACGCTCGACAAAAGCTTTCCAATCGACCTCGAAAGCACGCCAGGATGGCTGGTCCGTGTCAACCGTCTCGGTGGAAAACTGCCGCTCGAGGAAAAACGCTTCACGATCGAGATTGTAGCCCTTTTGAGTCACACTGTCACCCACGAGGCCCTCCACCGCGAGGGTAGTTGGGGCTTCGTTCAGATAGCCTTGAGCCCAGTGGTTGTATAGCATCTGCAACAGCGTCTGCGACGAAAGGCGGTAGCCGATGTATTCACGAACTTCTTCCTCAGGGTAGCAGATTTTCTTGATTCCAAAGGAGGCGAACAAGCGCGATCGCTCAGCCTTTCCGTCAGGGCCACGCCCTTCATTGGTGGTAGCCATATTCACCCAACTTACGACCCGATTGACTTCCTCGCCCGCGCCCACACTATCCGCCATGAGGGTCTGATATAAGGTTTCCGCCATTAGTTGCGGAACCTCAATCCCGATATCAAACGGAGCGCCGTAGTTGTTTTCATTTGAGATCAGGAAACACGCCTTGAACGGACCCTGGATCTTCCTCTCGTCGAAACGTTCCCCCTGCCCAGCGAGATTATGGGGAACGTATTTTCCGACAGCTAAGGCATTTAACTCCCAGAGAGCGGCATAACCGTTTGCGTGATAATTTCCGGTATCCCAACCCGGTTGGGGTTGGTCTTCAGGTAGAAGAAGGTATAAAATGATCGGGAAACGCTGCGTATCCGGAAATTCCGCACGAATGAGACAGATCGTGTCGATAAGTGAACCGCTGCCCGTGCCCCCGGCCAGCCCGGAAATCAAATGAAAGCGAACTCCGGCGTCGGCCGCTCCGCTCTGGATTTGCCGAACTTTTGTTTGAACTTTCCGAAGGAAATCGCCTGCGTTTACGCCAAAAAGAAAACGCCCCATGCGCCGTTTTTGCCCACCCTCTGTCTCGGCTGTTCCTTGGTCCTTATTGCTCATGCTTGACCAATTCTCCGTTTTCCCCACCCAGGGTGCGAACGCAGGGTAGGCAGCAATGTCGGCAAGGCGGGCACCAAAATCCGCACTCTTTAGGTGGCACTGCGAGGCTGGATTTAGCTGGAGGTTTTTTCCCATGACCTTCCATTTTGGGTCATTATCGCCCATCTGATCGCGACTCGTGTCAACGTGGAGGTATTCCACCTTTAGTCCGGGCGGTGTCGCCGATGCCACGGGGTCGAGGAGCTCAGTTTGAGTTGACGCATTGCCCGACGAGACATTGGCCGGGTCGTTACCCGCTCCGGCAACCTTCGGCCGCCAATCCCGATAGATGGACTTACGTAGTTCGCGGATCACTTTTCCCCCGGTGCCTCCGAGGCCGATAATCAGATGGTTGCTCATAATAGAAAAGACAAAAGATGGGTTGTAGGATTCGGGCGATCGGTTACTTACCGGTGGCGGGGCGGTTCGATCGGTGTGCCACGACGGCGATGGCAACAAAGACGAAGATCTGAGTGAGAATGAAAATCGCGAAACTGAGCCGCCGGGTGTAGGCACCGACCGGCTCGATCTGCTGCTTTGCCCCGTGCTCCAGGATGATTGCAAGGACCTCCACTCCCTGCTCTACCGGATAAGCGCTGCCGGGATTGTCCCGAAACCAGCTTTGGAGGCTCGTATCAAGGCGGGCCTGGGGAACTTCCGCCTCGGGATTGATGATCCCGTGTAGATAGGGTTTCTCCTTGCGGAATTTCCCGAGCGCAGCCGAGGTATAGACACGAACCACCGCCTTTTTCGATTCCGGGTGCCCCATCGAGAGCAAGCTCATGTTCGGGTCGGTCCGCGGGCTCGGCTCAAGCCGAACTTGAGGCTCCTGCCCGAGCCGGGCGACCTCATCCCACGCATCACAGAAGGCCTCGTTTTTCCACTCGGCGTCGTTAACGGTAACCTGTTTCCACTGATTGAGGCTGATCGCCACCGCCTTTTCCATGTGCCGGGAGGACGTGAAGGTCATGGCGAGGACAACGGCGAGAAAAGCGGCAAAACCGCAGAGGACCTGCAGCGCAGCCTTCATGTGAAAGCGCCGGTTCCAGAGTTTCGCGGACAGAGCCGCGAGCCACCAGAAAAGACCACCGGCAAGCGCGCCGACGACGACGCTGATGGGAAAGGCGAGGGACCGATCCTTCATCGCTATCGTTAGACAGTTCCACCAGAGTTCGAGGAGTTCGATTGTGTATTGCATGTTTGTATGTGTTAAATGGCGATATTCACGAAAGAGAGAGGGAAACGGCGAAGGCACGACTCAAGCAAACTCCTTCGTCCACCCCGGGACGGAATTCAGCGCCCGATGAGCCGGCGCTTGCGCGATAGAAAATCCAGATCCCTACCAAAAGCGCCAGAATGACCAGGAGCACAAGGACGATCGACCTCACTCCGGAAGCTTCCACGACGACGGGCGGAGAAGACGCCTCGACCGCATCCAGCGTTTCCTTTACCTTTTTCTGCAACTCCTCGAGGGTCGCATTGCGGGCTTCGTTGACCCTGATCCTGATCGCGTCAGTGGCTTCGTAGAGAGCCAGGGCGAGTCGTCGTTTCTCTTCCGCGGAAGGGTGGGGAAGCGCTTTTTCACAGGCGATGAGCAACTCTTCCCAGCCGATAGACTGTGCACTGCGGTGCAAATAAGATCCAATCCCCGCGCGAAAATCGGCGCAATCTTCTTCTTTCAGAAAAGCCGAGCACTCGGAATGGGCGATACGGGCACCCTCCCAGTCCCGGTCCCCGATCAGTCGATCCAAGCGCGTCAGGAGTTCGGCGATCTGGTAAAACGCGTCGCCCTCCGAGCTCGGGGGTGCGCCGAGCTCGCCCCACTCGGCGAGGACGGCGTCCACCTCACCGGCAGCAAGCCGCTCTCTCAAGTCCTTCACCCGGCCAAGGAAGTGAGGGTCTTCGCCCAGTGGCAACCCGCTTCGAGCGAGGCGGAACTCGGCGAAGTCGTTGACGAAGGCCCGCCAGTGAGGGATGGATAGATCCAGTTCCGTTCGAATCGCTTCCAAAGAGGTGCCACCTGCCAAGCGCGCCCGTATCTCTCCGCGGGAATTGAGGTAGCAGCGCAACTCACCGTCAACCCCCTGGACGAGATTTACCAGATTGGCCCGGTCTTCGGACGAATCAGAGAGGGCAAGAAGTCTTCCCAGAAGATCTCGCGCGTCAGCCTTTTTGCGGCCGAGGAGCGCCCCCCGAACGTCTGAACGCAAGGCGACGATGCGGGGATCTTCAGGGGAATTCTGTGGCATCGATGACATCGTGATCAGTTGGGGGCCTCGCCCGACCCGCCAGCAGGTTCGGCAGCAGGTTTGGGCGTTGCTTTTAAATCGGCAGGGGTATCCGGAGACTTGACGGATTGCCCCTTTTGCTCCGGCGGCGTGGCGTTTTTCGGCCGAGGTCTTGCGGTCTCTTTTCCGGCCTCCGCCGCCTTGTCGCGGGCGGCACGTTCCACGTCTTCCGTCGATGTCGGATCCGTGAGGCCGTCTGCTGGAATGTCGGTAGAGGGACGGTTCCCCGCTGGAACTGCCGGTGAGTCACTCACGCCAGGCAGTGGCGCATCATCGCTGTTTTGCCCCTTGATGTCGGGAACAGAATCCGGCGGCTTTGTCGTAAACGGCTTGACTTGCCCGGCATTTTCCGGTTCAGCACCTTCATCTGTCGGCGATGAGACAAAACGAGGCAGAAGAAAAATGGTTAAGACCAGTAACAAGAATCCCAAGAGACCAAAAACCGCCCATAACCAATATTTCGCCGCGAAGGCATAGAGCCTGGAAGGGTAGGATTCCGTCGCCTTCACCTTCGGTATCAGTCTGACGTCGTCCTCTCGCGATGCGATTTCGTTCGTGCGGGCTTCGAGCTCCCGACGAGCCTCATTTTTTCGCTCCTCCTCAAGTTTTCTTCGTTTCACCTCGTTCTCAAGCTGACCGTTAAGGGAAACTACTTTGGCCCTCGTCTCTTCCAGTTCGGCAGAGATATGTCCCTGCTCAACCAACAGCTTTTCAAATTCCGTTTTGTATACGTCGTAAGAACGCTTGTACGCCTCAAAGCAGGCCATCACGGGAGCCAGTTCACGCCATTTTTCAGATAGCTTTGCGAACCGGACGTCCTCTGTTCCAAAAAGAGGACTCGCGTCAGCGAGACCTCCCTCGTCTCCCGGGCCGGGACGAAGGAGGTTTTTAAAGAGGGCTGAGGCTCGAGCGTATTCCGCAAGCAATACCTGACTTCTGCTCTCCGCTGTTTTTCTGCACCGGGCAAACTCGTCCGCGAGACGCGCCGGAAGATCACCCTCCTGATCCGGTAACTGAAGGTAGATTTCCCAGAGTTCAGGCGATTTCGACTGGATTCCCCGGATCGAACTTTCCAACTGCTCAATCAGTTCGGCGAACTTACGGGCAATCTCGATATTTTCAGAGCGAATTCGTTCTTCGAACTCGCCTCTAAGATCCTGTAACTTTTTTTTGATAAGCCTTTGCGCCCATTTCTCAGGTCCCTCCTCAATCCGATCGACGACGAGCCGCGGAATCCCGGCATCGTCAAGGCGCGCCCCGATGTCGACCGGATCCGCACTCCGCCAAGCAGCCGGATCTAGAATCTCCCGGCCCGCAACAGACGGTTGGTTTTTTGAAAGGACGATCCAATGATACGGGTCGGGGCGGTTGTTGCGAAGATTGGTCGTGAAGCTGTAGATCCAACTCGCTGCGGGCCCGATGACAGGTTCGTCGAGAATCCCTTTGTAGGGAGACTCCCCCCTCCACGGATCCAAAGCAAGCCAGATCGAGGCGAAAAAATCAAGTATTTGGTCGGAGTGCTCGCCGGAAGTCCGCCAGGCGGCGCGGTGTGGCAGGAGAGAATCACCGTCTGACGCTTTGAACGCGAGAAGGAGCGAGGATGAACGTGGTCCGCCGATATCCCCTCTGGCCAGCCTTGTCGAACGAAGGGAGCCCTCGATCGAGAGCGCTTCTTCGTCGGATTCCCAGCGCGGTTCTCCATTCCAGTCGCTTTTCCACGAGAATTGCCGCATAAACTCGAAGACGTTGGGAAAGGAAGACGCCGTTTTAATGGCACAATCCTGTAACTCCTTTTCCCGCATCGCGAGCGTGTGGGAAACACAACTGGAGCGACCGGTGTAGTCAACGGCCGGAACGGTTCGGTTGAGGAGTAGCCACACCTCACCCTCCGAGTCAATGCGTTCGAACGAGTAGATAGGGCAGCCCCCGGCGTCGCTACTGTAATCGAACCGGGATAGCATTTCCCTGATCGCAACCGGCATGGATGAGGAGCAATAGACGAGCCCGAGCCCCTGGCGATGATCGAGCGTATTCACTGAGCTCGTGTAAATTGCTTGCAGGAGCATCATGTTTTCCCGGATTTTGTCGATGGAACGAGTGAAGGTTCGAGTTCACTGAAGAGCCAGAGAAACGGCGCTTCGACGAGGTAAGATTTAAGCCGAAGGGGATCAGGACCAATCATGGCCTCGCCACTGTCATCGCCGGTATTCGATATCTCGACCGCAGGGGAACCGAAGGAACTCGCCGGGAAATATTTCACGTTTCCCGAGACCTCCTCAGCCGCCGAAACAATATCAGCGCAGTGTTCGAGAAGAAACTCGTGCGTCCGCCGCGAATTCTCATTGATCGCCTCCAACGAGACGAGCCCGCCCCTACAGACTGCCAAGTGGAGCGATGAAGCCGGAAAAGCATCGCCGAGCAGGTCATGCTTCCCAAGCACCACGGCCAGTGGAACATCCGAAGTGGTCCCTGAACTGCCTCCCCGCCAGGCCTGAAGCCGGGTGGCCATTTCAGAGAGAATGACATGCTGGTCAAACCGCAAAGACGCGGCGTTTCGCTTCATCCTGGAAACCTGCGGATCCGCGTCCGGGTGAATAATCCGCAGCAAATCCCCGTGCTGCAGAGGATCAAAGAGAAAGAGAAGGCCACCAGCCCACGCGATATGCTCGGTGAAGTTTGATTTGTCAGTTTCGGATTTTCCGGGACGAAAATGTTCTCCGGCATTGTCGTAAAAAACCGTACTCGCGTCGGGCCGCCCCCTCGCGGAAAGATTATAGGTGAACGGGGCCGGAAGACTCACAAGCTTGTTCCGGCGGTTAAAAGTCTTGTAAGTCGCACCGGCAAGCCCCGTTTTTTCCAAAACGGTCTCCCCGGCGTTCTCAGTGGGACTGAAAAGTTTGGCAACCATTTTCGACAAAGCCTCATTGCCGACCGGATCCCCGTCGGTGAAGGAGATACCGAGGTCCCTTTTCATTTGACCCAGCAGTTTCTTGACAACGGCGGACAGAAAGTAAGACTTTCCAGCCATGCTGTCACCCACGATAGATATCAGATGCGGCGGCTTTTCGAGGAAATTCGGCGGAAGCTCTCCCCGGCAGTGGGGACAGGCCAATCGCGTGCAGGGAGCGCCTCCGCTCGTCAGCGGTCTCCCTTGAGAATCGATCCCGGCGGGAATAAAACGCTTGAGTTCACTTTCACCGAGGACCGCATCGCCATAATCAGACGGATCAATCGCGAGAATGTCCCCCGCCGTAAATCGCAGCCAGCATCGGTGACAACGAAGATCACCCTCATCCCTGCAAACATTCCTGCCTTCAGATGCTTCTAACTGGCCGGCCGTTGCTGAATACTTCGATGAGGGCTCGTAAACATTCCTGCCCTCATGTGCTTCTAACTGGGTCAGAAAGAAACCGGGAATGGCAACGGCATTCGCATACGCCGCCTCATGATAAATTAACCCCCATTCGCCGGGTTGCGTTTTATTCCGGCTTGAGAAGATCTCCCCGAACTCCAGGCCAGTTCGCATGGTGAGCCCGGGGTAGTCTGACCTTTGAGTATTAGCCCAATCATTATACGCATCTCTGCCTCCGGAAAAAAGTAACAGCCTCCAGCAGTTCTTCGGATGAGCGGTCAATTTCACCGCCCAGTCAACCGCATCCTCTCCCGTCTTAACAAAGAAAAAGGCACTCCGGTTGATCACTAAAGACCAAGTGCCCTTTTCTTTCTCCGGTAGCTGTCCGCCTTTGAAGGGACTTCCGTCAACCTCCACAACGGGCTCACAGCCATCAAAGACAATGTTAACCCGCTTGCGAACGCGGGAGATCACGACCTTTCCCTGTCCCAAAAGGTCAGAACCCAGTCGGATATCGTTCGTGGAATCGTTACCGAAAGAGAACGGCCCCCGCACGATTTCGTGAGTCTGGCCCGAAAGACAGTCATAAACAACAATCCTATCGGAAGGAAGAGGAGGTGGTGACGGCATCGGTGGAGAAGTTCGTAGCGCGCCGGAGGCGCGCTTGTTTTAGCTCGCCCTCACG
This sequence comes from Akkermansiaceae bacterium UBA6138, assembly GCA_002422425.1. Taxonomy (GTDB): domain Bacteria; phylum Verrucomicrobiota; class Verrucomicrobiia; order Verrucomicrobiales; family DEV007; genus Arctic95D-9. Next base: position 49,000 of record DIVG01000077.1, read on the forward strand.
ATGCCGCCGCGTCCCGGTCCTCATGCTCCGCGCCGTCGGCGGGATCATAGTCGACACCCCGGAGGAGGCCGCTGAGGGGACGGTTGGCCTGGAGGGCGTCGAGATCGGCCGCGATCGCCTCGTCGAGGCGGCGGCAGACAGGCCCATAGGTGGGACGGAGCGAGTGGATGGCTTGGAGCCAGTCGCGCAATTCGCAGAGGAAGCGGTGGAGTTCGGGTTTCATGTTAAGCAGAAGGCCGCTGATTACAGATTGTAATAGTTTAGGCTAGTGTCAAGTATTATTATGGACGGATTCGGGAAAGAGCCTGTGCCAGGGGAACGGAAAACGCGGGCGTGGTGAGAGCAGCGGGCTGCCGCTTGCGCTGGGGCGGGTTCCTGTGTATAGTTCTCTCCCCCCCCACCCATGTCCACCGAACGAGTTGCCAATCTTCTTGATGACTGGCTGTCGAGCAATCGCTACCGACAGACAGCCCTCGCGCGCAAGGCCGGGCTCACGCAGATGAGTTTCCTCCGCAACGGCGGCCGGGGGATGACCCGCGAAGCGCTTTCCCGTCTTCTTCCCTGTCTGCGGGAGGAGGACAGGCCTGTCCTCCTTGAACAATGGCTCCGGGACGTGCTTCCCGATGCCTACCGCGACCGGGTCTCTTTCCGTATCGAGGGGGCCGAGGAACGCCCTCCCGACGCGTTGAGCGGGTTCCCGACTCTGGAGGAGGCCTTCTCCATTCTGCAACGCCGCGCCCCGGGGAATCGGGAACTCTCCAAGGTCCTCACGAATCTCGCCAATCTGGTGGACGAGGCGCCGGGGCAGGGTTGAGGCCGCCCCGACGCAGAAAGGGCGTTCGTCGGTGGCGCGAAAAAGGGAGCCGGGAGTCGGCGCGGGGCGTGTCATTTTTTCTATTATACGGAAGTTCCTTATTCTTTCCGGGGGAGCTTCCCGTCCGGTTTATTCCAAACAGTAACCCAGGGGGTGGGACAGTTTCGGGGGGACCGGAGGAAGTTTTTTAAAAAAACGCGGTCATCATGAAAAAATCCGCCATCGCGCCTCCCGCGACCTTTGACAAAGGGACTCTTTTTCCGGCATGTAGGGGAGTCATGTCCCTGCTCAACCCCTCTTTGCTTGTCTGCCTGGGCTTTGCCGCGTCTCTTCATGCGCGGGAGGGGGCTCCACTGACTCCGGCGGTGGCGCTCGATGCCGCCGACTTTCCCGCGATCCAGGCCGCGCTCGACGCTGATCCGAAGGCGCGCCTCTGGCGCGGGCAACTTGGTAATTTTCGGTTCTCGAACACGAGAATCCCGTCCAGCTCGACATCGGCCACGGCGTCGTTCTCGAAAACACGAAACACATCGTCATCTCGGGCAACCAGTTCTCAGGCCTCGACGGTCCGGCCGTGCGCGCCACCGGGGCCTGTGACAAGATTCTCATCAACAGCAACGTCCTCACCGACCTGAACCGCCGCACCCCCGGCTCCAAAGAACCCTTCGCCCTCTCCCCCGAAACCAAAGCCACGGTCTCCAACAACTTCACCGACTAACAAACCCACCGTCACAACTTGAAACTTTAAACTTCAAACTTGCAACTTCCCCATGACCAGCCGCCGCCACTTCCTCAAAACCGCCTCCGCCACGACCCTCGCCGCTCCCTGGATCGGCTGGAAAACCGCCTCGGGCGCTCCGAGCGGGAATCTCCGCTTCGCCAACTTCGGTGCCGCCGGCCGTGCCTGGGGTGACCTCACCGAAATGCTCCAGGCGCCGAACACGACCCTCGTCGCCGTGGCTGAGGTCGATCTCGGTCGCACCAAACAACTCGACGAAGCCCATCCCGGCACGAAAGTCTTCCAGGACTGGCGCGAACTGCTCGACAAGATGCACAAGGAAATCGACGCGGTCGTCATCGGCACACCCGACCACATGCACGCGCCCATCGCGATGGCGGCGATGCAGCTCGGCAAGCATGTTTACTGCGAAAAACCGCTCACCCGCACCCTTACGGAGTCACGCCGTCTCCGCGAGTTCGCCGCCGCCAACAAGCTGATGACCCAGATGGGCATCCAGGTCGCTTCGGGATCGGGCAACCAGACCGCAGTGAAGCTGCTCCAGGCAGGAGTCGTCGGCAAGGTCAGGGCGGTTCACAGCTCGTGCCCGAAATCGTGGGGGGCGATGACTCCCCTGCCCGACAGCAGCGAGGCCCCGCCCGAAACGCTCGATTGGGACAAGTGGATCGGCGTCGGCAAAATGCGGAAGTTCATTCCCCGCGAGTTCCACCCGAGCAACTGGCGCAAGCGGATCGGCTACGGGACCGGCACCCTAGGCGACATGGGCTGCCACATTTATCACACCTGGTTCATGGGCCTCGGCCAGCCGACGACGCTCGAGGTGACCTCGCATGGTCCGGCTCCGGTGGACGGTGACAGTTGGCCGCTCGACGGGCTCGTCCACCATCGCATGAAGGGCAATGCCTTCACCGAGGGTGATTTCGATTTCACTTGGTATGACGGAGTCCAGCGCGTCCCCGCCGAGGTCATCGCCCTGCTCGGTCCCGAGGAAAAAAATGCCGAGGGTAAGGTGATCGAAAAAGCGCCGTCGACCGGCACGCTCGTGATCGGGACAACCGGGGTCCTCGTGATTCCCCACGGCGGCATGCCGACGATCTACCGCGACGGGAAAAAGTCCGACGAGGTCATCGAGGCGGTCGAGGCGGGTCACCACCACAAAAACTTCGCCGACGCGATCCGCGGCGACATTCCGGGGAAACCACTCACGAATTTCGACTACTCGGGTCCGATGACCGAAGCCGTCCTGCTCGGCACGGTGGCGATGCGTCTGAAGGGCGAAGCGCTGAAATGGGACGAGGCGGCCGGGAAGTTCGTCGGCTCCGATGCGGCCAACGCGATGATCCACGAGGAATATCGCGAGGGCTGGAAGGTCGGGGGCCTCTGAGACAATATCAGGGAAGATCGACCGTGACGCGGATCGCGCCGCGCAAATCGCCGAGGGCATAACCGGTCGCGGCATCGGCGGGATAGGCGAACGCGAGGGCTTCGGTCAGTTCCTTCGGAAAGGTCGCGGGATCTCCGTGGCACTTCAGGCAGACTTCCTGAGTCAGGAGCGGGCGATAAAAATGGGCCACGCCGTCCTCCCACCGAATGACCGGCTGGGGCGGCGATTGCGCCGCCATTGCCTCGAGGACGGCGCGGTCGTGTTCGTCCGGTGCATTCGCGGGGTTGCGCGGCTTCAGGGTCGTCCGCTTTACGGTGACACCTTCGAATGCTGCTCCCGCCGAGGTGGTCAGCGGGATCGCGACCTGCTGACAAACGGTAATCGCGGCGACGGGACCGCCGCTCTCGATGGCACCTTTCAATTGCGCGCCGAGACGCTCCATGAGAACCTTTGCCGCCGCTTCGCCGCGCGCGGTGACCTCGGCGATCGCCTCAGGCAAGGGAGCGGGGTCTGCCGCGACCGGCTCGACGGTGGCGCGATCGCAGGACGTCATCGCGAAGAAGGCAAAAAGAAAAATCAGGAAAATAGCAAACCGGGTTCTCTTTTTCATCTTTAAAAATCTTAACAAAAATCACTTCACTCCTTTTTCGCCGACGGACCCACAATAACCGCCGGATGGGTCTGATGCATCTCTTTGCTCCCTTTTTCGACGAACCTGCTCACGATGGCCGCGTGATTGCGAACCACTTTGATCGAGGCCGGAGTCTTTCCCGAAACGTCGACTCCGCTCTTGATCTCGCGGCGGGATCGGGCTATGGGGCTTTTTATGATCGCAAGTCCGACCGCTCTTGCCCGCCTTAAGGAAGGAAACCAACGTTTCGCCGACGACCTCCCCAGCCCCGCCACGATCCGGAATTCTTTCCGGCGCAGTGAACTCGTCGCCGGTCAGCAGCCCTTTGCCATTATCCTCGGGTGTTCCGACTCACGGGTGCCGGCGGAGATCGTTTTCGATCAGGGGCTGGGCGATCTTTTTGTCATCCGCGTCGCGGGAAATATCGTCGCCCCCTCCCAGATCGGAAGTGTCGAGTATGCCGCCGAAGTCACCGGAGCCCGCCTCGTCGTCGTCCTTGGCCACTCAGGCTGCGGCGCGATCGAGGCGACGATTGACCAGCTCCAGCGCCCCGAGTCCAACCGCTCGCCAAATCTCAGCTCCATCGTCGATCGCATCCGTCCCTCGGTCGAGACACTCCTCGAGACCGGGGTCGCGCACGATCGGGAGACCCTCATCCGCCATGCGGTGCGCGCAAACATCCGCGCTTCGGTCGATCACCTGCGCCACGGATCGCGCGTGCTCGAACGGCTCATCGACGGAGATAATCTCGTCGTCGTCGGTGCCGAATATTCTCTCGAAACCGGGATCGTGAACTTCTTTTAAGGTCTTCCGGAAAAAACGCTCTAACAACGGAGTAACCCTACTGCGAAACAAACTTCGTCAGCAAGCCCTTTTCCCGCGCCGTCTTCATCACCCTGACAAAAAGCCAACCGGCGAAGATCAGGTAGATAACATTCAGCCCGGTCGCCATCCCAAGGTCGGACCAGGAGACCCCGCCGCTGTTCAACCCGTCGCGCATCCCTTCAAAGATGTAGGAGCACGGGATGCACTGGGCGATCCACTGAATCGCGGGCGGAAGGGAAGCGACCGGATAATAGACCGCCGCAAAGGGCTGGATGAAAAAGGGCACCGCCCAGGCGAGAGTCTCGGCGGCGGGTCCCCACCGCACGATGAGGGCGGTCGAGATCATACCGAGCGACCAGCCGAAGAGGAGCAGGTTGAAAACAAAGGGGATGAGCGACCAGTTCAGTTCGAAGAGATTGAAGGAATAGAGCAGGATCGCAAGGACCGAGAGCATCAGGGAAGTCACCGCAGCGCGGAGCAGCCCGATCGCGTAGGTCGAGAGCAGGTAGTCGGCATTCGTCACCGGAGCGGAGAAAACATTGAGAAGATTGCGCGACCAGACATCCTCGAGAAAGTAGAGCGCGACCCCCTGCTGGGCGCGAAAGATGATGTCCCAGAGGATGACGGAACCGATCAGGAAGGTGATCTGATAGGGAAAAGTATCGCCGGTGTGCTTTTGCAAAAAGACGGTGAGGTAACCCCAGACGAGGAGGTCCACGAGCGGCCAGAAGAGCAGCTCGACAAGCCGCACCGGTGTGCGGGTGTAGAGAAAGAGATTGCGCAGGACGAGCGCCTGGATGGTGGAGAGAGTCATTACTAGGAGCGAAGCGGAACCAAAGGTAGCTGGAGTGAAACGGAAGCAAATGGACGGGGCGAAGCGAAGTCAATCAGGGGCCATGAGTTTACGGGTCACGAGTCACGAGGCGGAAGCAGCCTCGATCTCGCCGCCGCGCGCGACGCGGATGAAGAGCGACTCGAGCGACTCCTCCTGAAAATGGCTGAGAATCTCGGCGGCGGTCCCGATGAAGAGTATCTTGCCCTGGTGCATGAAAACGACCCGGTCGCAGACTTCCTCGACGTCGCGCATGTTGTGCGAAGTGTAAAGGATGCTGGTCCCTTCCTCGTCGCGGATGCGGCGGGTCACCTTGCGGACCTTGTCAGCGATGTCAGGATCGAGACTCGCGGTGGGCTCGTCGAGGAGGAGGAGCTCGGGTTTGTTGAGGAGCGCCTTGCAGAGATTGAGCCGCGTCGATTCGCCGGCCGAGAGATTCCCCGAGATACGGTTCTTGAGATGGCGGATCTCGAGCATCTCGAGGACTTCATCGATGCGGGTTTTCAGATGCGGAACACGGTAGATCTTGCCGAAGACAACGAGATTCTGCCAGACGCGGAGGTTTCCGGGGAGCTGGGTGTAGGTGCTGCAGAAATTCATCCGCCGCAGGATCGCGATGCGCTCTTTCGCGAGCTCCTTTCCGAAAACACGGATCTCCCCGGCGGTGGGCGTGACGATCCCGAGGATCATGTTGATCGCGGTGGTCTTGCCGGCCCCGTTCGCCCCGAGCAGACCGAGGATCTCGCCCTGCCGGATCTCGAACGAGATCCCGTCCACCGGAGTCAGTTCGCCGAATTTTTTGACGAGGTTGGATACCTGAAGGACGGGCTCGGACATACGGGGAGGAGGAGCGGCAAAATGGACGAGGGCGACGGCGGGGTCAACCCGCGAGATAGGCGGAAACCCGAACGGAAAAGGGGCGAAGAACGTGAGTTCTTCGGGCGAGGCTTTGCCCCCCGGAAGGTCTCACGACCCTCGCTACATTCTAAAAATCGCCCAGCAATCCCGCAAGTGTCTTGGGGGTGAGATTCAGACTCGTCGTTGCGCCCGAAAGCAGATCGGTCGCAAGATCGTCCTTTTTCCCCTGCATCTGCTGAATCTTTTCCTCGACGGTATTCCGGCAGATGAGCTTGTGGACGAAGACCGGCTTGTCCTGCCCGATGCGGTAGGCACGGTCAGTCGCCTGGTTTTCGGCGGCGGGATTCCACCAGGGGTCATAGTGAATGACGGTGTCGGCTCCGGTCAGAGTCAGGCCGGTGCCTCCGGCCTTGAGGGAGATCAGAAAGACCTCCCCTTCCCCGCCCTGGAATCGCTCGACGAGACTCTGCCTGTCTTTGGTTTCACCGGTCAGTTTCAAATACACGACCTTCTCTTCCACCAAATGCGCCTCGATGAGATCGAGCATGGAGGTGAACTGGGAAAAAAGGAGAACGCGGTGCCCTTCCTCACGAAAGACCTCGAGGAGGTCGATGAGATACTCGAACTTGGCCGAGGCGGCCGGGCTTTCCTGCTCTTTCAAGAGACGAGGATGACAGCAGATCTGGCGCAACTTGAGCAGGGCGTCGAGAAAAACGATCTGCGCCTGCTGGCCGCGAATGGCGAGAGCCTGGCGGACCTGCTTGTCCATCGTCGAGCGAACCGTCTCGTAGAGATCTTTCTGCGCCTCGCTCATCTCGATCTCGTGCAGGATCTCGGTCTTGGGCGGCAGCTCCTTGGCCACGTCGTGTTTGGTGCGGCGGAGAATAAGCGGTCCGACTCGACGGGCGAGGGCGGCGCGTTTGGCCTCATTGCCGTTTTTCTCAATAGGCGTCTGATAGACCGAGCGGAAGGTGTCGAGCGAACCGAGCAGCCCCGGCATCAGAAAATGCATGAGACTCCAGAGTTCGCCGAGATGATTCTCCACCGGAGTCCCCGAGAGGCAGAGTCGATGCCTCGCCCGCAGCCTCGCGACCGCGCGAGTCACCTGCGCTCCCGGATTTTTGATGTGCTGGGCCTCGTCGAGGGCGAGAAGATGAAACTCGTGCTCGAGGAGTTGATCGAGATCTCGGTGGAGCAGCGCGTAGGAAGTGAGGACGAGATCCGCCCTCGGGATCTTCCGAAAGTTCGCCTTGCGATCAGCTCCCTGCAACACGAGCACCTTGAGATCCGGCGCGAACTTAGCGGCCTCGCGCTGCCAGTTCATGACCACGCTCGTCGGGGCGATCACGAGCGAGGGCAATCCGTCGCTGCGACCCGATTCAATCCCGGCGAGAAGATGGGTCAAAGTCTGAAGCGTTTTCCCCAGACCCATGTCGTCGGCGAGGATGCCGTTGAGCCCGTGACCCGCGAGAAACTGCATCCAGTAGTAACCGTCGAGCTGGTATTCGCGCAGCCCGGCGCGGAGACCATGCGGCAGCGGCACCCTTTCGATTCGCTCGAAATGGTGGAGGCGCAGGCTGAGCTCAGCCACCTCGTCAGGAACATCGATGGCGACCTCTTCTCCTTGAAGCTCCGCCGCGACGAGGGCGGCATCGAGTTTGCCGAGCTTGACGGGGCCGCTTCCGAACTTGAACTCGAGCAATTCACCGAGGGTCGTGAGGATGCGGCGGAATCGGCCCACCGGCAGGGCGAGCCCGCGACCGTCGGGGAGGAAAACCATGAACTCCTGCCCCGAGGGCATGCCCTCGGTGACTTCGAGAAAACGGTTCTTCACCAACGCGGCCAGGATGGGCTGGAGCTCGAAGGTCTCGCCCTCGATCTCGAACCCGGCCGAGAGGTGGAACCAGCCTTTGCCCTCCTCGACGATCTCGGCCTGCCAGGTGTTGGTGCGGAAAACGAGCGGCTTGAACCCGACATCGGCGGCAAAGCGAACCTCCCATCCGCGACGCTCCAGCGCGGGGACGCCCTCGTGGCGAAAGCGCTGCCAGTAGAACTCGGGGTGCGGCCACTTCTTCGCATCGGGTGCCCAGAGAGTGCCTTCGGACTCCGGCCGATCAAGCTTGCGGAGAGACGGCGGCGGCTCCTCCGCGCCGGGCTGCAGGTCGAGGGCGTAAAGGGTGTTTAGAGCGGCGGTCTCATCGGCCCGGGATCGCGTGATTTTCTCCTCGGGCAGAACGATAGGCGGGAGATGACCGGCCGGCGACAGCGGGACCCGCCTCCCCCCGTAGACCGCAAAGGCCTCGGCAAAGACCTCGGGGAGCCAGGCACTGCGCTCGCCCTCGAGACGATGCTGAACACGCAGGAAAAACGTCGGGGCGAGGGTTTCTGTTGGTTTGTCAGGATTCGCGGCGACAGGCTCATCAAGCGAGAGCGTCTGCCCGCCGGTCATTTTCTCCGCGAGCGGCGCCTCACCGAAGGCCCGGCCGAGGCGCGCTCCGTTTCCTTTTCCGAGGTAGAAAAGGAGGGCGGCACTGTGTCCGCAATTTGTCCCGACATCGCAGCCGCAGTCGCCTTCGAGCGTGAGGCCTCCGCCCTCGCGCCAGAGGACGACGGAGGGTAAATGGGCTCTCCCGTCTTTTTCCGTGACGACACCGCGTATCTCCGCATCGCCGGTCTCGAGTAACTCCGCAACGACATTCGCGACCTGGCGCGACGCGACGAAACGTTTCCC
>DIVG01000089.1:0-38152 GCA_002422425.1 Akkermansiaceae bacterium UBA6138
GGAGTGAGCGGGGGAGTGAGCGGGGCACTGGTGAACGGCAGTGGCTGGCGAGGCTGGCGAGGGCGGAAAGCGGCGGTACTGAAGTGGGCGGTTCTGAGGAGGAGGTTGCGGTGTGATACCGGTAACTTAGCGGTTTTGTTTGGATTCGAAAGGCGGGGCACCGTAATCAATGTGCCTCGCATGACCTTTCGCCACGGTTATTACACTATTTTCGGCGTCCTTCAGATATCAGATAATTTGCCTGTCCCTGTCCCTCGTCAGATAATTTGCCTGTCTCTGTCCCTGTTTGCCTGTCCCTGTTCCTCGGTCCTGTCCCTCGTCAGATAATTTGCCTGTCTCTGTCCCTGTTTGCCTGTCCCTGTTCCTCGGTCCCTGTTCCTCGTGAGACAATCTGCCTGTTCCTGACCCTTTCGGTGGACTAGGCTTCGGGGGGATCAAAGGAAAGATCGGGAGATGGTCAGGCGGCGGGAAGAAATTCGCCGAAACGCTCGACGAGAGCGAGAAACCATAAGGCCCCGGCGCGAGTCCAGCAGCGCGTGTTTTGATTTTCAAAGAGGTGCTTTCGGGAATTTAGGTTAAGGTCATTTCGCGAAGTGGCTTAAGTCAAATCCCCCGAATATCATTTCTTTGAACACGGTTCTTGTTGTTTTCTCCTCGGTTTCGTTTCTCGTTTACGGATCGCTTTGTTTTTTCTCAAGGCACATGGAGGAGGAATTCGCCCGATATCCCCTTCGATTGCATCGATTTTTGGTGGGGGCGCTGCAAGGGGCGGCGGGAATCGGCTTGCTCGCCGGTCTCGTCGAACCGTGGATGGGCCGCGCCGCGGCGGCCGGCCTCGCGCTGATGATGCTCGCGGCCGTCGGCGTGCGGATCCGAATCAAGGATACCCCTGTTCAGACCCTACCCGCGCTTCTCTTCCTCGCGCTCAACGCCTACCTCTGCCTCGCCGGGTTCGGCCCCCGCTGAAAGTCAGAGCAGGGCGATGGCAGCGCACATGGCGAGGACAAGGAGGGATGGCAGCGCTTTGCGCAACGGATCCCTCACCCTGAGGTGCATGGCGAAGGCCCCCAGCATGAGCAGGCTCATCCCCGCCGCCGCCGGCCGGGCCAGTGGCGGAATCCAAAGGGAAGCCAAAAGCGCCAAAGCCAGTCCCACTTTGAGAACTCCAACGAGACCCATGAACCAGAAGGGCAGCCCGTAGGCGGCAAACTCTTCCCGCAGGGTCTTTGCCTCGCCACCGCGGTAAGGGGTCGATTTTCCGGAGCGCAGGAGCCAGACATTGAGAATCCCCAGCGCCACAATCAGTTTTAATGCAATGAGAAGGAAGTCCATGAGAGTGAGTGGATCGATTCGGCGTTACCTTTTGCCTACCGGAGGCTATTCCACGATAAAGTGGGGATTGAGCAGGCTCTCCTTGTTGTAGAGAAGAGGCTGATCGGTTCCGTGGGCAACGACACGGCGGCCGGCCTCGAGAGCGACGGCGTGCGCGGCGGCGGTGTCCCACTCCATTGTGGGCCCGAGACGGGGATAAACGTCGGCGGCGCCCTCGGCAACGAGGCAGAGCTTGAGGGAACTGCCCGCCGAGATGAACTCAACGGTTTTCCCCCCGGTCTCGAGATCCGAGATAAAATCACGCACTTCGTCCGTGAGGTGGGAGCGACTCGCCACCACCGTAACAGAGGACTTCGTGGAGTAATGCTCCCCGCCGTCAATTCGGACGGGGGCGGCACCATCCGACGACTTCCACGCCCCCTTCCCTTCGGAGGCATAGTAGAGGTGGTCCCCGACGGGCTGATAGACGACTCCGAGGACGGGCCTCCGGCCCTTCACCAGGGCGATATTGACGGTAAATTCCCCGTTTCGCTTGATAAATTCCTTGGTCCCGTCGAGCGGATCAACAAGCCAGAAATAATCCCAGTCCCTGCGTTCCTCATAAGCAAGGGGGCGCATCTCTTCCGATATAATCGGAACACCCGGATAAAGGCGTTCGAGCGCCGCCACAATGACCGCGTTCGAACGGCGATCCGCCTCGGTGAGAGGGGACTTGTCGTCTTTGGTATCCACGGAGAACTCGGCACCGTAAACGTCGAGTATGGCGAGGCCCGCTTCCCGCGCGATGCGATGGATATCCTCAATCTTGATCCCTTCTATCATACGGGACCAACGAAGCTCGCCCGGGGCATAAGTCAACGCGGGAAAACGGCTCAGGGCAGACGCATGAGCTGCTCGGAAGTCCATTTCACCGCCTGGGCGGCGTCGGAGTCTTCCGGATGGGCAACGATAAAGTTCTGCCACTCGGCACGGGCGAGTTCGAGGTGTTTTTTGGCTTCGGAGTTGTCTCCGGCTTTGACACAGGCGAATCCGACCATACCGCGGGCACGGGCGAGGGACCGCTGATATTCGGCAACCTTCTGGCCAGACCCGGAAAGTTTCTCAAGGACGGTGATTGCCTCTTTGAGGGGAATCCGCGACTCATCGAATTTACCGGAGTCACCAAGCAATTCGGCAAGATGGGCCAGTCGCTGTGAGTAGGAAAATTGCACATCAGGAGCGATCGCGGTGTTACCGTCGATGATGGGTTTAAGAGTCGCGATCGCTTTTTGCTCGAGCACGATGGCATTTTTGAGCCTTCCTCCATCCCGTTGATTCCGCGAGAGCGCCCCGTATATGTCCGCGAGAGTCTTGAGAAAGGCGGACTCGTAGGGGTTGGCGGCAACGACGGCGCCGAGGACTTCAGCAGCGTTCTCGAGTTTTTCGAAATCATTCGAGAGAAGACCAAGGCGGGCAAGGCTGTTCCCGAGACCGAGCTGATAGGCGTCGACAGCGGCATCCAGCTTGACGGCCTGCGCAAAAAGATCGCTCGACTGCTGATAGGCCTTGCGGGCGCTCTCGATATCCCGGGTGGCCTCGAGCACTCTTCCGCTGAGACTGAAGGATCGGGCGATGGCTCCGATGATGCGATGATCCTGCGGAGCCTGCTTCTGCATCTCGGTGAGCTGCACCCCGATGGAGAGCGCCGCATCGAGTGCGGCTTCCTGCCGATTCATCGCGAATTCACATTCGACGATGTCGAGTGAATTGCCGTGAATGTTAAGCGCGGCGGTAAGGGCATCGCCCGGCGAAAGGGCCCGCGCCTCGGTCCAAAAACGGGAAGATTCGGTAAAGTAGTGCCTCGCGACCGAGTATTGTCCGGAGGCGATCGCGAGCTGACCGAGAGAACTTTTGGATATGGCAATCTTCCTTACAAACTCCGGATCGGAAGTCGTGGAATCCTCAAGAAGAGCGGTATAGCGGCGCTCCGCCTCACCGAAAGAGGCGAGGGCTTTGGGAAACTCGCCCATTTCTTTGTAGATCTGGCCAAGGTAAAAAAGGGCATTCGCGGTGGAGACGATGAAGTCGGGAGCGTCGCCATAAACGTCCACGAGACGCTCGTAGTGCTTCTTCCCCTCCACAAGAGCGAGGGATCGTCCGACGCGAAACTCCTCGATGTCAGAGTCCCGGTTCTCAAGCACAAGTCGGAAAAACCGATCTCCGTTCTCCTGCGCCTGCCGCAAAATCTGACGGGCGAGCTTGGCCTCGCCGAGGAGACTGCTTTTCGAGTTTTCGACCGAATCCAACTCGGATTTAAGTTGCTCGGTTCTATTTTGCAGATCAAGCCGCTGCCTCCGATAGGCGGCGGCGGCCTTATCTACTTCGGACTGGGTTTTCTTCAGATCGTCCTGCACCTGGAGCTCCATCTCCCGCATCTTAACCATGGTCAAGAGGGAGAAACCGGTCAGGCAAAGCACCGCCGCCATCGAGGCGACGGCAATCGCCTTCCATCGCTCGACCGGCTTTGGCCGGATCGGGAGGGGAACGGTTCGCGCCGGCGCAGCTTTCTCCGGGGAGACTTCGCTGGAAGCCACACTCTCGGCCGGAGAGGCGTCCGCTGATTCGGCGTTGATTTCGCCGACGGGACTGATCGATTCCCCGGAGATCATCCGGGCGACCTCTGCCATCGTCGCGGGCCGGTCCGAAGGATCAAAACGGAGGCAGTGACTGATGACTCTGCGCAGCTGTTTCTCGCGCTCATCCGGGGATTCATCGGGCCATTCGACCGATTTCTCGGCATCGAGTTGCCGGAGAAAGTGCTCTGAAACCGCCGTCAGCTCGCCTGCCGCAATGGCGGGGGCGGAGTTGAGCCACTCGGGGTGGGCCTCGCATTGCTGCCGGAGCAGATCAAGCCGGGGAAGATGCCCGGTGAGGAGCTGGAAGGCGATGACCCCGAACGTATAGACGTCCCAGCGATTTCCCCGCTCCTTAGAAAAATCGCCCGTGGCGATCTGTTCGGGGCTTGCGTAGAAAAGCACATCCCCGGCCTCAAGGTGCTGGATACCGCCCATGAAGATCTCACCAAAGTCGCCAATGCGAAGCTTCTGGCCGCCGTTCGCATCGCCTGTAAGAAAAATACCTGCGGGCCTGAGGCCACCATGGAAGAGCCCGGCGTCGTGAATTTCAGCAAGTCGTTCGGCAAGATCCCGCACCGTTTCGATGGCCTGCTCGCGCGAAAGCAGGGTCATGAGCCGTTTCAGGGAACTGATCTGCCATTGATCACTATCCCGCCCCTTCCATCCGTAAAAGGGGAGAACGCAGGCGCTCAGGGTATCCGGACCCTGCATCGCGAAGTCATACACCGGCGAAACTCCCGCGAGCGGACGAGGACTTTGGCACAAAGCCTGAAAATACGAGTGGAGTAACCGGTCATTCGTCGCCCGGGCCTTAAAAACCTTGATGACCCGGCGTTTCCCGCCCCGATGGACGGCGACAAAGGTCCACCCGAAGGGATCTTCCCCGAGGAGCTCTTCATATTGATAGCCGTCTATTTCTGGAAACCGCATCTGCTTTGTCTTATACGGGCAAGCTTCTGTTTTCTTAAGCAATTCCGGTATCAATCATGACCACCCGGAAGGTTTGCCGTTGTGATTCTGATCCATTCGGCGTCAATTTCCGCTTTTTTGATCTCGGAACGCCCCGCCCGCCGGAACCAGTAGCCGGCATTTCCGAAATCCCCCTCGATGGCGTGGAGGAGGCCGTGAATCCACGAACCCATCGCCGACGGGGTCTCCTGGGCAATATCATGCGCCTCATCCCACCGGCCAGCCTTCGTCAGCCAGAGCGCCTTAAGCTCGGGGGAGAGACCGGCGGGCGGAGCGCTTTCATCCCGAATCGATTCGAGAAAGGATTCCATCGTCGTCATCGGAAAAGGTTAGATGAGGTAAGTAATCGGGGCAAGGGTGGTTTTTTCTCCCTGCCGGGAGAAAACGCACAGAAGGACTTGTGTGCCCCGTTCCTTTCGTGGATTATCGTGGCTTTTGCTTCTTCTCATGGCTGCCTACTTCATCCGCCGGTTGCTTTTCATCCCGCCGACTCTGATCGGGATGACGCTGGCCGTTTTTGCCCTGATCCAGTTCACCCCCGGGGGACGCCTCGAAGTGGCGCTCATGGAAGCGAGGATGAAGGAGGGAGGACGCTCCTCCAACCGGCAGTCTTCGGGACTGACCCCGGGACAGATCCTCAAACTGGAAGAGCAGTTCGGCCACGACAAACCGTTCCACATCGCCTATCTCGCCTGGCTCGGGGCGGTGCCGAGGGAAGTTAATCGTTCGCGGGCCGAGTTCCCTTCCGAAGCAGTCGAGACTGAGGTGAAAATTCCCGGGACCGCCGGCGTCGTCACGGTCCGCCGCTCTGCCGAAAACCGCGCCGAGATTCTCGCGGAAGAGGGAATCGAAACAGGCGCCTGGAGAGCCCGCCTCGTCACCCCGGAAGAGCAACTCCGCCGCTGGCAGAAGCGCAACCCGGGGCAGGAACTCGACGCCCCCCTTCCCTACATGGCGATCCTCTTCCAGCCCCGGTTCAGCGGCATTCTCCAGGGAAATCTTGGCGAATCGACCCGCTACTCGGAGCCGGTCTGGGAGATGATGAAACGACGGTTCCCTATCTCTATTTTCTTCGGGGTCGTCTCTCTGACGCTGACTTACCTGATCTGCATCCCCCTCGGCGTCGTCAAGGCGATTAAACACCGCACCGCGCTCGACAATGTCACGTCGATCATCATCTTTGTCGGGTATGCGATTCCTGGTTTCGTCTTGGGCGTCTTCCTTGTCGTCGTTTTCGCGGCACGACTGGGCTGGTTCCCGCTCGAAGGATTTGTCAGTCCCGACTTCGCCGACCTTAACTTTTGGGGAAAAGCGAAAGACCTCGCCCATCATGCCGCCCTCCCGCTGATCTGCTACATGGTCGGCAGCTTCGCCAGTCTCACGATGCTGGTGAAGAACAATCTCATGGATCAACTGGCCTCGGACTACGTGCGAACCGCCGTGGCAAAGGGACTCGACTTCAGGCAGGCGGTCTTCGGTCACGCCCTGCGGAACGCCTTTATTCCGGCGGCGGCCACGATGGGGCAGGCGCTCACTCTCGTGGTGGGAGGCAGCTTCCTCATCGAGCGCATCTTCGACATCGACGGGTTCGGCCTGATGGGGTTCAATGCGCTTCTTGAGCGCGACTCGGCCATCATCATGGGCACCGTCACGATCGGCGGGCTCCTTCTCATGCTGGGGAATGTGCTTTCCGATCTGATCACCGCCCGCCTCGACCCGCGCATCCGCTTCGAATGATACGCCGCCTCTCGATCATCGCTCTCTCAATCGGAACGCTCGCCATCCTCGGTGAATGGCTCGGTCTCGACCTGCCGTCCATCGCCTGGTTTTTCTCGCTCGGCGGGGGATTCGGCTGGAGCAGCTCGGTCCTGCTCATCCTCGCCGGCCTTTCCGGACTTCTCTTTCTCCCTGCGACGGTGAACTGGAATCCTGTCACCCTGCAGCGTTTCCAGCGATTCCGCAGTATCCGGCGGGGTTGGTGGTCGCTTCTGATCCTTGCCGCTCTCGTCGTCGTGGCCCTGCTTGACCAAAGCATTGTGGGTCGCCGCGCACTCGTCGTGAAACAGGCGGACCAGTGGTATTTCCCCGCTTTCGTCAAGCAGCGGTATGCCGAAAAGACCTTCTTCGGGGAGAGTGAATCCGAAACGAATTACCGCCTCCTCAAGCAGCGCATGAAGGAGGAAGGAGTTCCGGGCTTTGTCCTCATGCCGCTCGTCCCCTGGGCTCCGGTCCTCGATTCGGACGACCAGCAGACCCTCCCGCTGGAGCAGCGCGGCCAACTTCTCTACCGACCCGGCGAAGAGAGACCCTACTCGGGGCGCGCGATTCGTTATTATGAGGATAAGGACCGGGTCAAACACAGTGATGTCCGCATTCGCCGCGGATTGCCTGATGGTGAGTGGCTGGGCTATGCTCCCGACGGCGGTCTCGTCGTACGGGCCTCCTATCGTTCCGGAGAAAAGGTGAGAGAGGAGTTTACCGGTGAAATGGCCCCGGATGAATTCGCCAACGCCAGGACGACCGCCTGGATCGTGGTCGTCTACCCGGCGATCCCGCCGATGTGGGAGGCGGGCCATTTTCTGGGTACAGACAGCCGCGGCTGGGACGTTCTCGCGCAGATGTTCGGAGGGTGGCAGCTCAATCTCAAGGCAATCCTTATCTACCTTACCCTCACCTACGGCGTCGGAATCCTCATTGGCACTCTCATGGGCTTCTGGGGGGGATGGTTCGATCTTCTTTTTCAGCGTGTTATTGAAATCCTCGAGAATCTTCCTTTCCTCTACATCGTGATGATTGTCGTCGGGGTTGTCGGCGTCGCGAACATGAATCTGCCGCTCCTTCTCGGGGTGATCTGTGTCTTTTCGTGGACCGGTCTCACCTACTCGATGCGCGCCCTCTCCTACAAGGAAAAAGAAAGAGACTATATCGCGGCGGCGCGGCTGCAGGGAGCAGGAACATTCCGGATCATTACCCGCTACCTCGTGCCTAATGTGCTCGCGACCCTCGTGACGATCATTCCTTTCAGCGTCGTCGGCATCATCACTTCGCTGACCGCGCTCGCCTTTGTCGGGTTCGGCCTGCCCGAAACCTACGCGCAGTGGGGAGTGCTCTTTGACGACGGCCTCAATCATCTCTCGGCGGGCTGGATTACGGTATCCATGTTCGCGATCATGGTCGTGATCCTCCTCCTCGTGACCTTCGTCGGAGAGGCACTCCGGGAGGCTTTCGACCCGAAAAAATTTACCACTTACCAATGAGCGCGCGGTTCCGGAAATCAGCCCCCAGGCACGCGGCGGGACTCCTCCGCCGGATCGCTCCTTTGTGCCTTGGCCTGATAGCGCTTCAGGCCGCTCCCGCCCGTTCTTCGAACCTACCGCCCTACGACGGCTCGATCGAGCGCGAAGCCTTCTGGGACTACGAGAACAAACGGGTTCTTGAACGCCTCCGAACGAAAGAGAAAGAACTCGCCGAAAAAACCACCGCCGAGAGCGATGCGACGGCAAAAGCGGAGTTCGAGGAAGCGCTCGGAAAAGTACGCCTTCACCTGCGGAAGCCCGAGCTCTTCACCTTCGCGACACTCGCCGACCTCCCGGACGATCTCGTGTGGCAGGACGGGATGGACGAACCCGAGATCGGAGATCCCGCCGCGCAAAAGGGCGGCACCTTTACCGGCTACATTGCCTCGTTCCCCCCGACCGTTCGCACGCTGGGAGAAAATGCGAACAATGCTTTCCGAGGCTATCACTACGATGACATCGAGATGGGCCTGACGAGCCTTCACCCCGAAACCGGGAACGTGATTCCCGGCATCGCGAGGCAATGGGCCGAGTCACCTGACAAACGCACCGTTTATTTCCGGATTGATCCCGGGGCGACTTATTCCGACGGGGTGGCGATCGAGTCAGACGACTGGTTTAATACCTTTTATATCCAGCTCTCGGAGTACCCGCAAAACCCCTTCGGTAACGAGTGGTATTCTTCGCAATACACGAACATCACCCGCTACGACGAGCGCACTTTCTCGATCACCCTCGCCGAGCCGAAGGCGCTTGCTCCCTACTGGGCGAACCTCACGCCCATGCCGAGGCATTTCTACGCCGAGTTCGGACCTGACTTCGAGTCGCGTTACCAGTGGCGTCCGCGCCCGACGACGGGTGCCTATGCCATCCTTGAAGGAGACATTAACTTCGGCCGCAGCATCACTCTGACCCGGGTGCAGGACTGGTGGGCCCGGGACAGGAAATACTACCGCCATCGGTTTAATCCCGATCGTCTCGTCTACCGGGTCGTCCGGCTGCCCGAAAAGGCGCTTGAGTTGTTCTTCCAGGGAACTCTCGACACCTTTCTCGTCGGGGCGCCGGATCACTGGTATGAACGGCTTGAGATCCCGCAGGTTCACAACGGCTACATCGAGAAGGCAAAATTCTACAATATCTGGCCGAGCTCCTCGGCCGGACTTTATCTCAACACCGCCCTCGCGCCTCTCAACAACCGGGAGGTCAGGATCGGAGTCAGCCATGCAATGAATTACCAGAAGGTAATCGACTTCGATCTGCGCGGTGACTACCGCCGCCTCAATGCCTTTTCCGAAGGTTATCCACTTCTCGGAAACCCGCCCGTCACCGCCCGCGAGTTCTCCCCCGAAAAAGCACGGGCCGCCTTTGCCGCCGCAGGCTACAGCAAAATCGGTCCCGACGGAGTTCTTCTGAACGACAAGGGCGAGCGCCTCTCCCTGACAATCACCCACCGCAAGAGCCCCATTATCGATAAATACATGCAGCGTCTCCGCGAAGAGGCCTTGAAGTGCGGACTTGAGGTTCGACTTGAGAGCATGGACGGCTCGGCCGCCTTTCAAAAAGCGAGCCAGAAGCAGCATCAGGCCGTGCAGGTCGCTTTCGGGACAAGCCCGCCTTTCCCCGACCACTACCAGCACTTTCACGGCAGGGATGCCTACCTTGAAGACGGCAGGACTCCCCGTCCCAACACCAACAACCTCACCAGCTTCTCCGATCCCCGCATGGACGCGCTCTGTGAAGCCCAGCGAAAAGCCACCACAGTGGAGGAATACCGACGCACCGTTTTCGAAGCCGATCAGATCGTCCACGATGAGGCGATCTGGGTGCCCGGATTCGAACAGAATTTTTATTGGATGGCATCGTGGCGCTGGATCAAGTGGCCCCCCGGATTCAACGTCGCGGTAAGTCAGGACCCCTATCAGAACCACGTCCTCTGGATCGACACGACCGCCCGCGAGGAAACGCTGGAGGCGATGCGCAACGGCACCGCTTTTCCCGAAGTGGATGAGGTTTACGACCGGAATCTCAAAGCCCTCGGCACTGTAGGAGGCACGCCGCAATGAAAAAAAGACTGCTCGAAGTACGCAATCTGCGTGTGGGGTTTCAGACCGAACAAGGGCTTCTCACCGCCGTTGACGATGTCGATTTCACCCTCGAATGCGGGAAAATGATGGGCCTCGTTGGTGAATCGGGCTGCGGTAAAAGCGTGACGGCCCGGGCTCTGATGCGGCTCCTGGAGCAGCCTTCAGGCCGTGTTCTCGGCGGCGAAGTGATACTCGAAGGCCGTGATGTCCTGACTCTGCCGCTCGAAGCGATGCGCCGGATCCGGGGGAAGGAGATCGCGATGATTTTCCAGGAACCGATGACCGCTCTCAATCCGGTTCATCGGGTCGGGCGCCAGATCGTCGAGAACATCCTCCTCCATCAGGAGATCGGAACCCGTGCGGCGCTCAGGCGTGCTGTCGAACTGATGGAATGGGTCGGCATTCCCGCTCCCGACGAACGGATCAACGATTACCCCCATCAGCTCAGCGGGGGAATGCGACAGCGGGTCATGATCGCGATGGCCCTGTCGTGCAACCCCCGCATCCTCATCGCCGACGAGCCGACCACCGCTCTTGATGTGACGGTACAAGCCCAGATTCTCGACCTCATTAAGCGCCTTCAGAAAGACACCGGAATGGCCGTGATCCTCATCACCCACGATCTCGGCGTGGTTGCGGAAACCTGCGATGACGTCGCGGTCATGTATGCCGGACGCATCGTCGAGCGCGGCCCCGTCGGGACGGTTTTTCAGGCGCCTTTGCACCCCTACACGAAGGGCCTCATGAGCTGCCTTCCCAGGCTCGATCATCCGCCCAAAACCATGCTGCCGATTATACCGGGAATAGTTCCGGGCCTGCGGGATTTACCTCCCGGGTGCCGGTTTGCATCCCGCTGCCCTTATCCTCACGGGGCCGAAGTCACCACGAACCGGCAGCCGTGGCGGGAATGCGGCGGCGGCCACGGGGTTGAGGCCTGCGCCTGTTTTGCGAACACGATTTGACAACTATGTCCCTACTCACGGTTCAGAATCTAAAAATGCACTACCCGGTCCGCAGCGGCGTCTTTCGTCGTGCCCGGCAGGTGTGCAAGGCGGTTGACGGAGTGAGTTTTTCACTGAAGGAGGGCGAGACCCTCGGCCTCGTCGGAGAGAGCGGATGTGGTAAATCGACCGTCGCGAAGTCCGTTGTGAGATTACTGAAACCCACCGCCGGCACAATCCACTTCGAGGGACAGGACATCACCCGGTCCGGGGCGGGCGACTTGCGCCGCTTTCGCCGCGAGATGCAGATGGTGTTCCAGGATCCTGCCGAGTCTCTTAACCCCCGCCACACAATCGGCCAGATTCTCGAGGAACCTTTTGTCATTCAAAAACTCGGGACCCCGGCCGAGCGGATCGAGTGGAGCACCGAACTTCTCCGCCGGGTCGGCCTGCCAGAGGACTCGACGAACCGTTACCCCTTCGAGTTTTCGGGGGGTCAGCGGCAGCGCATCGGCATCGCCCGCGCCCTCGCGTTGAAACCACGTCTTATCGTCTGCGACGAGCCCGTCTCAGCTCTCGATGTCTCGGTGCAGGCCCAGGTCCTGAACCTGCTGCTGGAGCTGCAGAATGATTTTAAGCTGGCCTATCTCTTTATCGCCCACGACCTGAGCGTGGTCCAGCACATGAGCGATCGGGTCGCGGTGATGTATCTCGGAAAAATCGTCGAACTCGCCCCGGCCACCGAGCTTTACCGGAACCCGAGACACGCTTATACCAAGGCACTTCTCGATGCCATCCCCGAGGCCGATCCGTCGCGTCGTCGCGAGCGGCACCTTCTGAAAGGCGACGTTCCCAGTCCCATCAACCCTCCCGAGGGATGCGCCTTCGGCCACCGGATGCGGCACCCCCGATGGAAGGAGAGCGTCGGAATCGATCTCACCCTCCGCGAACTCGCCCCCGGCCACTGGGTGCAGCCCTGTCCGTGCTGCGTAGAGTAGGATCGTGAGGACGGAGGGCACTGACTTTGTAGTGGCGAACGATGGCCCCGTGGACGATCTCATGACGGTGCGGTCTCCCGAATCGCGCGCCTCGCCGGTTCTTACCGGCTTCTTTCCGGATGAATAAAACGCTCCTCATCAACTCTCTCCACGCGGAGCTAAAACAACGCTACGAGCGTGCCCTCGCCGCGCTCGCCGGTGCCCACGAGGCGGCCACCGGAACCGACACGAAGGCGGAAAACAAATACGACACCCGCGGCCTTGAGGCGAGCTACCTCGCCGCCGGTCAGGCCGAGCAGGCCGAAGACCTGCAGCGCGGGCTCAACGCACTCGAGGCCTTCGAGTTCCGCGACTTTGAGTTCGACGACGAGATCGAAACCGGCGCTCTCGTCGAGGGGGAGAAAGACGACGAGCTCGTCTATTACCTCCTCGCGCCCGCCGGAGGCGGCCTCGTCCTTACGGCGGACACAGGAGAAGCAGTCACCGTTCTCGGTCCGGGTGCTCCGCTCGCGATGGCGATGAACGGAAAAACCGCCGGAATCATCCTGAGCGATCCCGACCTCATGATTCTTGAGATCAGTTAAGCGAAAGATCTTCCGGCTCGTCCGCAACGAGCTTGTGCCAGGGACTGAGATCACGCAAAAGCGTTTTCCAGAGACGATCGACGTTCGAGACTTCGATGATGGATTTGCTAGGCGTTCGAATAATCCACGTCTGTTGCCGGAGCTCTCCCTCAAGCTGCCCCCCGGACCAACCCGAATAGCCGATAAAGGCCCGGATCTGGAATCCCTCCATCTCATGCATCACCGCCTCGGCGGCGGAGAGATGGGTCGAGTATTGCAGCGTGGCATCGATATCGGACCAACCCAGCGCGGAGAATGTAAGATGCTCGGTGCTGACAGGCCCGCCCATGAAGACAGGGACGTCGGCAAGGCGTTCGCGCTGGTCATGAGGCAACACGTTCCCGATGAGGAGATCCCCGACACATTGTCCGAGGGGGCGGTTGAGAATATAAGCAAAAGCGCCGCCTTCGCAGCTGTGCTCCGTCACCAGCAGGACACTTTGGAAAAAAGTCGGCTCTTTCAAGCCGGGATCTGCCAGAATGAGACTGCCTTTGAGCGATTTCCCGATGGGACCCGAAGATGGCATGATGATTGAGGAATAATTTCCGACGGCAAAGCAAACTCAGATAAAATTTACGCATTGGCAACCGTTAAGCGACAGTGTTCACTGCCACCTATGCAGGTTCTAACTGATCACCTCAAAAACGGCCTCGAACTTACGCCCGAACAGGTCACCCGCGCCGCCGCCGCGCTGCTCGACGATTCCATTCCGGCGCAGGACAAGGCGGACTTCCTCAGCGCCCTCTCCGACAAGGGCGAAAGCCCCGCCGAGATCGCCGCGTTTGCTGGTGCCTTCCTCGAGCGGGCCGTCACTCCGGTGCTGGACCGGGCCGCCATTGGCAAACCGCTCCTCGATGTCTGCGGGACCGGCGGTGACAAGCTCAATCTCTTCAATGTCTCGACGACGAGCGTTTTTGTGCTTGCTGCCTGCGGGGTGGCGGTCGTGAAACACGGCAATCGCGGCATCACTTCAAAGAGCGGCGGAGCGGATGTGCTCGAGGCGCTCGGCATCCGCATCGACCTGCCCCCGGAAGACTTCGATCGCTGTCTCACGGAAGTGGGAGCCGGCTTCCTATTCGCCCCGCTCTACCACCCTGCCTTCAAGGCCATCGCCCCTGTCCGAAAACAACTCGCCGAAGCGGGTCGGCGCAGCATCTTCAATCTGCTCGGGCCCCTTCTCAATCCCGCGCGGCCGGACTACCAACTCATCGGCGTCTTCGATCCGGCAGTGGGAGCCGCCTTCGCCGAGATCCTCGCCCGCCTCGGTCGCAAGGTCGCCTGGGCCGTCCACGGCACCACTGCGGACGGCGCGGGGATGGATGAAATCTCAAATCTGGGACCCTCAACCGTGTGGACCGCGAACGGACCGGACCGGGCCAAGTTCACGATTGAACCCTCCTCCCTCGGACTCGCTTCCGCCGCCCTCGCTGACCTTGAAGGCGGCGATGCCGCAGTCAACGCCGCCATCCTCACCGCGATCCTGGACAGCTCCCTGACCGGACCGAAGCGTGACCTTGTCTCCCTAAACGCCGCCGCAGGCCTCGTCATCACCGGCATCGCCGACGACCTCCCCGACGGGTTGCGCCTCGCCAATGATGCCATCAACTCCGGTGCCGCCCTCGCCGTGCTGGAGCGTTGGCGCAACTTTGTGTAATCCGGGCAGGCGGAATTCATGGCCGCGTTTATAATCCTCGCCGTATGTCGAAGCGGAACCTCATCATTATCCTCGCCGGAAGCGCCGTAATCCTCACCGTCAGCCTCGGCGTGACGGGGAGGATGGCCGGCTGGTTTGGCGATCCCGTCTTCACTGACGAGATCCCCGCAAAACGCCCCAAACGGCCCGATCACCGCCAGCTCGAACTTTTTTCCGGCAAGTCCATCAACGAGATCATCGAGATCCTGATGACGGAAACGGCGCCAAAAGGGACGACGGAAACTCCTGCCGCACCTTTTTCACCCGCGCTCCTCGGAATGCTGCCCGATGCCCCTCTCCCCTTTCCTGCGGAAGCCGCTCCGCGCGACGCCGACGGGCTCGGGAAATTTGTCGACCGCTTCAAGCGGGATCCCGCTCTCATACCGACTCCGGAGGAACAGTGGCAATTGAATCTCGCCCTTGCCGCCCTGCAGACAGATCAGTTAAAAACCCTCGAAACAACCCCTTCCGATACGCATCCGGCACCCGAGTCCGAGACCTTTCCGGTTCGCCTCGTCCCGCGCGAAAGCGCCCTTTTCGGTCCTTTTACCCTTGGTTCGTTCCGCGAAGAGACCGGCATCGATGTTATCGCCGGTGGTGGATCCGCCCTCCACTCGATCGCCGCCGAAGGGGCCATGCACACTGACGAGGGACTTGCCGCAGTGCCACCTGGCAACGGCGTTTACCCCGGCGACTTCGACGGCGACGGACGCCTCGACCTTTTCATTACCCGCGGGGAAGGTCTCCCGAATTCCCTGCTGCGAAACGAAGGCGGGGGCGAGTTCGAAGATGTTACGATCGCCCTCGGCCTGCTCTCCTTTTCCGACACCACCTCCGCCGCGTGGCTCGATTACGACGGGGATGGCCTGCTCGACCTCCTCGTGGGAAGTCTCGATCATCCTCTCGAGCTTTACCACCAGACGAGCGGGGGCATCTTCCAGCCGATCGCGTGGGACTTGCAACTGTGGGTTCCGCGCGGTGTCCGCACGATGGCGGTGAGCGACTTTTCAGGCGACGGCCATCCCGATTTTTTTCTCGGCATGACGGGGACAGCGGATCGGCTCTACCTCGCGAAACCCGCCGGGAACTGGAGCGAATCGCGTTTTGATAATGTCGCGCCGATCTCACAGATCGACCGGACCGACAGCGCCACGGCCACTTTTTTTGATTTCGACAACGACGGGCATACCGACCTCGTTCTCGTCCCGCACTCGGCGGAAAAAATCGCCCCGATGCGACTCCTGCGCAACGGGGGAGACGGCGACTTTAGCGACGTGACCGCCGAAGCCGGGCTCGATAATCTCACCGGGATCTCCGCCGTCGGCATCGCCGACCTTGACAACGACAGCTACGAAGATCTCATCATCGGCACCGGGCCACTCTCCCTTAATCGCGTTTTCTGGAATCGTGAGGGGGCGGGCTTCAAGGAAGTCACGATCGTTAGCGGGGGCGGCTACCTCGACGAGCCGGTCTCCTACGCGGTCGCCGATCTCGAAGGGAACGGAACTCCGGACATCCTCTCGCGCGACCGCACCGGCAAGGTGCGCTGGCTCGAAGCCTCGGGGGCAATCGACAGCTGGGTCTCGGTAAAGGTGAACCGCGCCCCTCCCGGCTTTCGCGTGGTCCTCTCGGTGCGCGACAAGGACTGGGTCCTCCGTGACATCGAGCGTCGCCCCGGGATGGACGCCGCCGTCATCATCGGCATCGGTCAGGCGGAGGTAATCGAACGTCTCTCGGTCTTCCCCCCGGAGGGCGGCGAAGCCCTTCACGTCATCGAAAAGATCGAACCGAACAGAGTGATCGTCATCGATCTGCCGGAATCGCCACGGCAACGACCGGTCGTGCCTCTGCACGACAAAAACGCCCCTGCCGCCACGACACCGTGAACAGGCCAAAAGGCGATACCAAAACCAACCGCCCCCCACTACGGCCTAAAAATAGTCGTAAAGTCAGGAAAAAGGACCGTAAAAGGGCATTTTCGGTAGGCTTTATGAACCGGAAGGCTTGTGAAGCGGCGGATTCGATTGCATGATAACACGCCTTCCTTCCTCCCCGTGGAAGACCGGCTTGTTTTTCCGCCCATGATTGTCCCCGTTCAGAAAGACGACGAATTCATCTCAGACTTTAGAGAAGCCGACAAGGTTACCGGCGCCATTCACCTCTGGTGGTTGGGCCAGAGCGGCTTTCTCATCAAGTGGGATGGATACGGCCTCCTCATCGACCCCTACCTCTCTGACTCCGTTAGTCGCCGCTACGAAGGCAGCGACACCCCTCACACCCGGATTTCACAGCGGGTCGTCGATCCCCTGGCACTCGAAGGCATCGACTACGTCGTCTGCACAAGCACTGCGCCCGATCGACTCGATCCCGAGACCATTCTTCCCCTCCGTGCCGCCAACCCGACCCTGAAGCTTATTGTCCCGGCCGGCGAGGTCGCTACCGCCGACGCGATCCTCGGGGCCGCCGCCCCGCCCATCATCCCAGTAAACGCGGGGACTTACGCCAAAAGCGGCCCTTTCGATTTTCACGGAATCAACTCCGCCAATCCGAAAATCCGCCGGGACGAGCTGGGAAATTCAAAAGAGATCGGTTATGTCATCCTGTTCGGGCCTTTTGCGCTCTTCCACAGCGGTGAGACCGTCTGGCACACCAATCTCGTCAAGGAAGTGCGGCGCTGGTCGGTCAATCTTGCCTTCCTCCCCGTCAACGGAATCGATCACCCCGACCGCCAGCGCACCAGCATGAACGGTTTCGAAGCCGCCGCCCTCTCCCGCGCGATCAGCGCCAGCCTCGTGATCCCCTGCCACTATGGTCTCTTCGAGGAGAATAATGCCGACACCGGCGAGTTTGCGGCCTGTTGCGAACGGCTCGGGCAGCGCTACCGACTCCTCAAACTCGGGCAGCGCATGACCATGGGCCCTATCACAGACCCCACCGCCGGCAAAGCCCTGCCGAGCGAGCCGTATTCAGGCGATTGGAAGATGGGATACTGAGAGGTCGCCGGACCCGGACCCCGGCAGGCCCCGCCAAGATTCCGACCCCAAACGGAATAGCCGTTTCAGGGAAAGGTATTCGTTTATTTCCTTGATGAAACCCCTGAAATTCCATAAATGTGGAGAAGAGCAGGAGATCTTTATCTTTTCCAGTTGATTTTTTTTTGAACACATTTAAAAACCCGAACACTTAATCGTGCCACGTGTTGGCGAGATTTTGAGGCGACACCTAACTGGCCTTTATGCTATAAAAACAGCGGTGCAATCGGCACAGAGCAGATGCACCCCCGACAAAGCCAGCCTCAATCCCCCCCACCACAACCCCAGGCTGCGGCGAAAATCGACTGGAAAGAGTCGGTTTAGCGGAACAAAACCTGCTAAGGTTTCCTCCAATGGGTCGTCTATTCGCGGCACAACTCTAAAACCCACTCAACAACATGGCAAATTTGGAAATGGATGGCGGCATCAAGATCTACCTGCGGGAGATCGGGAAGACGCCTCTGCTCACCCGTGAAGAAGAGGTCGAACTGGCAGACCGTATCA
Source organism: Akkermansiaceae bacterium UBA6138 (assembly GCA_002422425.1). Classification (GTDB taxonomy): domain Bacteria; phylum Verrucomicrobiota; class Verrucomicrobiia; order Verrucomicrobiales; family DEV007; genus Arctic95D-9. Next base: position 18,088 of record DIVG01000089.1, read on the forward strand.
AGAAAGGTGACAAGGAAGCACGGGCCCACATGATCAAGGCGAACCTTCGCCTCGTCGTCAAGATCGCCCAGGATTACGCCAACTACGGCCTTCCTCTCCTCGATCTCATCTCCGAGGGTAACATCGGCCTGATGAAGGCAGTCGAGCGTTTCGACCCGAATAAAGGCGGCAAACTCTCCACCTACGCGGCCTGGTGGATCAAGCAGTCCATCAAACGCGCCCTCGCGAATCAGAGCAAAACGATCCGCCTGCCCGTCCACATGGTGGACAAGATCTCAAAAATGCGTCGTGTCGCCATGGTCCTCAGTGAAGAGCTCGGGCGTGAACCCACCGACGAGGAACTTGCCGAGGAAATCGGGATCGATCGCGCCAAACTCTCCCACCTGAAGAGTGCCGCCTTACGCCCCGCCTCACTCGACGCCCCTATCAGCGACGACGATACGACCGAGTTTGGCGAGATCATCGGTGACGAAAAAGCGCAGAACCCGCTTGAACTTCTCAGTCACAAGAACATGCACATGCAGCTCGACGATCTCCTTGAGGTCCTCGACGAGCGCGAGCGCAAAATCATCGATGCCCGTTTCGGGCTCGCCGGACAAAAGCCGAAGACACTTGAAGAGGTCGGGCAGGAGTTCGGTGTCACCCGCGAGCGAATCCGCCAGCTCCAGAATATTGCCCTCAAGAAACTCCGCCGCGCTCTCCAGAAAAAGGAAGACCCGGGGCCGCGTCCGCTTCGCAAAGGCGGCGAGGAAAGCGACGACGATTTCTTCCGCGACGAGGAGGAGGCCGCTCTCGCAATCTGACGGGAATTCCTCCCCGGATTCAAAACAAAGCCGACGGGTTCCGGCCCTGGTTTTTATTGATTTGACTAGATCCGAGCGGCTTCGGCACTCCTCCCCGCCGGGGAATCAGTCCCTGAATCGCTCGACAAGCAGAGACGCATTGTGTCCGCCAAAGCCGAAGGAATTCGAAAGCGCCCGATCGATTTTCACTTCGCGAGCGGTGTGCGGCACATAGTCGAGATCGCACTCCGGATCGGCTTCATCGAGGTTAATGGTCGGTGGAATGACCCCCTCGGTGATGGCCTTGACACAGGCCGCCAATTCCACCCCGCCTGCCGCACCGAGAAGGTGCCCGGTCATGGACTTGGTCGAGCTGACGATGAGGCCGTTCCGGGCATGATCTCCGAAGACACGCTTGATCGCCTTGGTCTCGCAGACATCTCCAAGGCCGGTGGAGGTGCCATGGGCGTTAACATAGTCAACCTGTCCCGGATTGAGTCCGGAATGTTTCAGGGCCATCTCCATACAGCGCCGGGCACCATCACCTTCAGGATGGGGAGAAGTGAGGTGGTAGGCGTCGGCGGAAACCCCATACCCCGTCAGTTCGGCGTAGATGCGGGCGCCGCGGGCCTTGGCGTGCTCTAGCTCTTCGATGACCACTACTCCGGCACCTTCGCCCATCACAAAACCGTCGCGATCCTTGTCAAAAGGACGCGAGGCACGTTCGGGCTCATCGTTGCGCAGGCTCAGTGCCTTCATGTTACCGAAGCCGGCCAGACCCATGGGACAAATCGTGGACTCGGCCCCCCCGGCGATAAAAGCGTCGGCGTCGCCGAACTTGATCATGCGCCAGGCTTCACCGATGTTGTGGTTGGAAGTCGCGCAGGCCGTCACGATGCACATGTTCGGACCGCGCAGCCCGAACTCCATCGAGACCATGCCGCTGGCGATGTTCGCGATCATCATGGGGATGGTAAAAGGCGAGACGCGCGAGGGCGACTTATACAAGAGGTTCGCATGCTGGCCCTCTAACGTCACAAGCCCGCCGATGCCACTGCCGACCATGCAACCGAAACGATCAAGATCAACGGCGGTGAGATCCATTCCGGAGTCACGCATCGCCATGACCGAGGCCGCCATCGCAAGAAGAGTGAAGGGGTCGGCGCGGCGGGCGTCTTTGGGATTGGTGAAATACGGGGCCGCGTCAAATCCCCGCACCTTGCCCGCGATTTTACAGTCATAATCAGCCAAAACCGGATCGTCGATCCGGGAGATACCGCTTCTTCCGGCGACAAGGCTGCCCCAGAAGGTCTCCAGATCGTTTCCAATCGGGGAGACGACTCCCATTCCGGTGATTACGACGCGTCGTTCCATGTCTGATTCAAAAGTTGGCGGCTAAACTCAGCGTGCTTCAAAGTCAATGCAAGACGATTCTACCCTTTCCTGAACCGCCCGGTTCAGGAAATAAACGCCCCCGCAAGCAGGCCGCCCGGCTCATTCGATGTCCCTCGCCGATTCTAGCACCATTCGATCCCCTGAAAGCATCACGAACCGCTCCGGAAACGCCCCTTTCCTGTCGCAACCTGCCGGGCTCAGTAGCCCTCCTCCTGCATCTTCTCAATCAGGGCGGCGAGGTGGTCAACGTAACCGTGGACATCAACGCTCATGCCCTCGGGCTCGCCCCGCACCGAATAGAGCCATCCATCAACGTAAGGCGAACTTTTGACAATGCAGGCATCGATTTCGAGGATGGGATTCCCCGTGACAAAGGCACCGTCCATCACCGAAAAAAGGTCGCTCGCGGCCTTGAATCCCTCGACATAGCCGATCTGCTGACCGGAGGAGACGGCATCGCCCGCCTTCACCTCGAACTGCGCCTCGACGAGTTCGCCAAGCATGCGGGTGGCAAACTTGGTGAATCCCACCCTCCACACGCCCGGAGCCCCCTCCTCCTCGACCATCCAATAGTGGCTCAACGAATACCGAAAAGAGGCGGGGAGGCGGGCGGAAAAGCGGGCGTGTTTGTAGCGGACGAACTCCATGGTCGGCGGGTCTCTCTTTTTACGTGAATTTTGCCTTCAGAAACTCAAACATCATGACTGCCTTGGAGAGTCGATAGCGCTGCTCGAAGACCCCGAATCCGTCCGCTTCCATCTCGTCGAGAATGGCCGAATAGATACGTCGCATAAGCTCGGCCGAGCGCATCGAAGCCCGGTCTGCTTTCGGAAGCGCCGCGACGGCCTCGTCGAAAAAGGCCCGGGCGACTCCCGCCTCGTGCTTCATGAGCCGCTGGAACTTTGCCCGATCGGGCCTGGTGTCCAGAATCATCTCCTCGGTCAGTCCATAGCGGCGGAGATCCGCAAGGGGAAGAAAAAGACGCCCCTCGCGTGCATCCTCTCCGACATCGCGCATGATATTCGTCCACTGCAGGGCGTAACCGAGCTGTTCGGCGTAGTGACGGGTCGAAGGATCGGTATAGCCGAAAATCTCGATGCTGACGAGCCCGACAGCGCTGGCGACATGATAACAATAGCGCTTCAGGTCTGCGGCTGTCTCAAATCGCAGCGTCCCGAGATCCATCTCCACACCCGTGATGATCGCTTCGAGATCCTCTTCTCTCAGAAAATAACGCCGGCAAAGATCAACAAACTCGGTCTCGATTCCCGGTCGGGGATGCTCGACCCGCCCGCGGATGAGATCGCGCCAGTGCTGCAGACCGGCCCGACGCACCTCGTCAGGAATCCCGGGCTCGTCGGCGATGTCGTCGACGACGCGGCAGAAGGCGTAAAAAATGCCCATGTCACGACGCTTTCGCCGCGGCAGCACGGCGAGGGCAAAAGCGAGGTTCGAGCCGCTCCGGCTCACAATCTCACGGGAACTGTCCGTCACCGGTTCCAAGCACGCAGTCAGTCGACTTTTCCGAAATGATGGCCGAAAGGGTAATACACGAAAGCGGCACGACCCACGATGTTGGCCTCGGGGACAACGCCCCAGTTCCTTGAGTCGGAACTGTTCCCGCTGTTGTCTCCGAGCGCCCAGTAAGCTTTCTCCGGCAGACTGACCTGCCCGCTACCCTGTAGCGTGTAGCCTGTGTAATAACCCTCGCCGGACATGACCCGCCGGATCCCCGCCTCCTTCGCGGGTTCGCCATTCACGAGGAGCATGGGAGGCTCGATCTTGAGCGTGTCCCCGGGAACTCCGCAAAGGCGCTTGATATAATGCTGGGAGCCCTGGCGCGGATCGTCGAGGCGACTCTGAATGAAGCCGATGTTCTGGGTATCAAAAACAAAGACCTCGCCTCGCTGCGGTTTCCGCCAGTGATAGACGAATTTATTCACGACGAGTTGATCACCGGTATCGACGAACCCCCTCGCAATGACGTCACCAGCCTTGACCTGGATGACGCGACTACCTCCCCGATAGGAAAGAAGCCCTGTATTAATCAGGCTCATGACACGCGAGTCAGTCCCGGGGGCGCTGAAAGTGCGTCCTTTTTGGGTCTTCAGATAGGTCCTCGTAAAAAAGAGGAAATGGGTCTTTCCGAAAAAATGATCATTATCGAGAATGATCGCATCATCCTCATTCGCGATCCATTCGACGTGACTGCGGCCATACCAGACCTGATCCAGGACCCGGCCGGGCAAGCCCGGTTTCTTGTAATCGTCGGGCGCGTGGCGCTCGGCATCGGGGTTCATCTCCTTCGTCGGGTAGGCGATGATACCGTTGAGGGTCGGCTGCATCGAACCGGTCGGGATCTTGAACTGCTGAATAAAATAAGCTCTGATTCCCATCGCGATGACAACGGCGACAAAAATGACCTCGATATTCTCCTTCCACGCCGAAGGCTGGTAGTCGCGAACCGATTTTTTGCAGGTCTCGGTGAGATCTCCGGCGAGGGCTTCGAGTTCTTTGCGTTTGCGCGAAGTGTCCTGTAGCCCTTCGAGGAATTCGCTCTGCTTCCGCGCGATCTCCTCTTTTTTCTCGTCCGGAATGAGATCGTCGTTGTAGCGAAGAAATTTTTTCACTCCCTTCATCAGCGCGAAGCCCTCTTTGCGTCCACTCCTGGTGAGAGGCCGCTCGGCGAGCTCTTCGGCTTTGGGTTTTTTAAAGATGAACATGGCGATAGAGATCGGTGATAACGGCGCGAAAGGAGCGGAAAAGGCCTCAATCCCCCGACTTCAGGACCTTGATGAAGGCGTCCTGCGGGATGTTGACCTTGCCGATCGCCTTCATTTTCTTCTTCCCTTCCTTCTGCTTGTCGAGGAGCTTGCGCTTCCGTGAAATGTCACCGCCGTAGCACTTTGCGGTCACGTTCTTGCGGAGGGCGCTGATACTCTCGCGGGCAATGATTTTCCCTCCGATGGCGGCCTGAATTGCGACGGTGAAGAGCTGCTGAGGGATCACGTCGCGCAGCTTCGCGGCGAGCTGACGGCCCCGCGACTCGGCCTTGTCACGGTGGACGATAACCGAGAAGGCGTCGACCGGCTCCCCGGCAATAAGGATGTCCATTTTCACGAGCTTGCCGACCTGATAGGCGCTGTGCTCGTAGTCCATGCTGCCGTAGCCGCGGGTCATGCTCTTGAGACGATCGTTGAAATCGACGAGGATTTCATTGAGCGGAAGGATCGCGGTGAGAAGGACACGTCCGGCGTCGAGAGTCTCGGTATTGACCAGCTCGCCGCGCTTTTCGGCAACGAGCTTCATGAGCTCGCCGATATAATCGTTAGGCGTCATGATGTAAGCCTTCACGGTCGGCTCCTGAATCTCGACAATACTCTGCGGTTCGGGCAGGAAACTGGGATTATCGACCTCGATCTCGGACCCGTCGGTGAGCTTCACCTTGTAAACGACGCCCGGGTAGGTCGAAATGACGTCCATATTGAACTCGCGCCGCAGGCGCTCCTGCACGATCTCCATGTGAAGGAGCCCGAGGAAGCCGCACCGGAATCCGAAGCCCAGTGCGACGGAGCTCTCCGCCTGATAGCTGAAGGCCGAGTCGTTGATCTGGAGCTTGCCCATGGCGAGCTTGAGCTGCTCGAAGTCGTCGGTCGAGATGGGATAGATCCCGCTGAAAACCATGGGCTGAATCTCCTTGAACCCGGGGAGCGGCTCGGTCGCGGAAATGCGCGTATCGGTGATGGTGTCGCCGATCTTGACCTCGGTCGACGACTTCATGTTCGCGATGAGGTAGCCGACATCGCCGGGGAAAAGTTTTTCGCGGGGGAACTGCTTCGGGGTGAAAACGCCGACCTCCTTGACCTCGTAAGTCTTGCCCGTCGCCATCATGCGGATCGTTGTGCCGCGTTTCACCTCGCCGCTGACGATGCGGACATAACTGACGACCCCGCGATAGGCATCGAAGACCGAGTCAAAAACGAGCGCCCGCAGGATATTGTCGGTCGGTTTGACCGGCGGCGGGACGCGCTGCACGATGGCCTCAAGGATGTCCATCACGCCGATGCCCATTTTTGCACTGGCCTCGATCGCCTCTTCGCTCGGGATCGCGAGAATTTCCTCGAGCTGCCGCTTGACGGCGGGAACATCCGCGCTCGGAAGATCGATTTTGTTGATCACGGGAATGACATGAAGTCCCGCCTGCTGGGCGAGATGCATGTTCGCCACCGTCTGAGCTTCAACACCCTGCGCCGCATCGACAAGCAGGAGAGCGCCTTCGCAGGCGGCGAGGGAACGGCTCACCTCGTAGGAGAAATCGACGTGCCCGGGAGTATCAGCGAGGTTCAGCTGGTAGGTCTTCCCATCCTTCGCGAGATACTTCATCGTCACCGGGTGCGACTTGATCGTGATCCCGCGCTCGCGCTCGAGATCCATCGAATCGAGGAGCTGATCCTGCTTTTGCCGCTGGGAAATGGTCGCGGTCGTCTCGAGAAGGCGATCCGAGAGGGTCGTCTTGCCGTGATCAATGTGCGCGATGATCGAGAAATTTCGTGTCAGTTCAATGGACATCGTCAGAAAGGGGGAAACCTAGTGTGATCTTTTTGAAAGTAAAGGAGACCCTCGTCACACCTTTCCGCCCTGCGGCCGGCTGTATACGGGATCAAAAATCGAATCTTCTGCCGTTCTCTTGTCAAAAAGCCGTTCGATTCCGGCATCGTTCCTGCTATTTTCCGGCGCCTTCACTCCACCATGCCGGAAACACCACCCCCATCGCTCCGCTCCCACGGATTCCAGATTCTTGAGACTGAACTCCATTTTGCAATGGAGGCTTTTGCCTCGGTCCTGAAGCAACTCGGTGAACCCGAGCTGGCCTCCAGCCTCCCATGGGTGGGCTCGCAAGCGCCCACGCGAATGACCCGCTCCCTCGGCCAGGCGTATTCCATCGCGTTTCAGCTCCTCAATATCGTCGAGGAGCGGGCCGCCGCCCAGGTGCGTCGCCTTCGCGAGAAAAAAAGCGGTCCCGAAGCGGAAAAAGGGCTCTGGGCCGACAACCTGCGCCAGCTCCGTTCGCTCGGGTTCGGGGAATCGGAAATTCTTGCCGCCCTGCATGACGTGCGCGTCGAACCCGTCCTCACCGCCCATCCCACCGAAGCGAAGCGCGAGACGGTGCGGGATCTGCACCGCGAAATATACAGCCTCCTCAATCGCCACGAAAATCCCGCCTTCACTCCGCGGGAGAAAGACAGGCTCCAGAGCCAGCTCCGCACCCGGCTCGAGAGCCTCTGGCGCACCGGCGAGATTCAGGTGACACGTCCCAGCATTGAGGCCGAACTTCAAAACGCTCTTTATTATTTGCGCGAAGTTTTCCCGGAAGCTCTCGCCCGCGCTCACACTCATCTCCGCGAGTCCTGGGCCGCATCAGGCTACGACACGGCTGCGATTGACAGCCTGCCGCCCCTGCTCCGCTTCGGATCGTGGATTGGCGGTGACCGGGACGGGCATCCCTTTGTCACGGCGGAGGTGACCGAAAATGCCCTCGGTGCCCTTCGGAAAAACGGTCTCCGCGTGCAACGGAGAGCTCTGGAGGCCCTCGCCTTTCAGCTCCCGCTGAGCTCTCTCTTTCAGGTCACGCCGCCGGCTTTGACCGGCCTCATCGAATCCCTCTCCGGGCCGCTCCGGAGCGAATCTCACATCGATCTCAGCGCCCTCCTTGAGCGCAATCGCGAGGAGCCGTGGCGACTTGCGGTCTACCTGATGCGGGCCCGCGTCCTTCTTGCTCTCGAAAAACCTGATTCCCCCGCCGCCTACATTCATCCCGCAGAGCTGCGACGCGACCTCGATGCCCTCGCCGCCACTTTGCTTGAAATCGGAGCCAGTGCCATTGTCGAAGAGCAGATCGTCCCCTTTCGGCGGAATCTTGCCGCCTTCGGATTTCACTCCGCCGCCCTTGATGTGCGGCAGAACTCGGCCTTCCACGAAAAAGCCCTCGATCAACTCCTCGCCGCCGCAAACCTGCTCGACGGCGGATCTTTCTCCGAATGGCCGATCAAGAAAAAACGTGAACTTCTCGACCGGGAACTCGCCTCCCCGCGGGCCTTTCTTTCCCCCGGAATCTCAGCCGGATCCGAGGCGGATACGGTCATCTCCAGCTACCGCGTGCTGGCGCGCCATCGCCAGTTGTTCGGCAACGCGGGACTGGGGTCCCTCATCGTCTCAATGACCCGCCGCGTCGAGGATCTCCTCGTCGTCTTCCTCCTCGCCCGCGAAGCCGGACTGATGGAATGGACAAACGAAGGCCTCGTGTGCCCCCTTCCCGTAGTGCCGCTTTTCGAGACAATGGCGGACCTTGAAGCCGGGCCCGCCATTGTCGGAGATTTTCTCTCTCACCCCGTCGTGATGCGCAGCCTTGCCCGCCAAAACACGGGCGAAAGCCCTTTCTTTCAGGTGATGGTGGGCTACTCCGACTCCAACAAGGACTGCGGCATCGTGGCGAGCCAGTGCGCCCTCCACCTCGCCCAGACCAATCTTGCCTCCACCATTCTTCGCCACGGCGCGCGCCCCCTTTTTTTCCACGGTCGCGGCGGCACCGTGGGTCGGGGAGCGGGCCCGACCCATTGGTTCATGGAGGCTCTCCCGCACGGTTCCCTCAGCGGTGCGATGCGCATGACCGAGCAAGGGGAAACCATCGCCCAGAAGTATGCTCATATTGGCTCCGCCGTCTACAATGCCGAACTTCTCATCGCCTCGGCCACCGCCGCGACCGCCCGCCACCGCAGTGCTCCCGCGACGAACCAGCCGTCTCTCGATGCCCTCTTCGGCGAACTCGCAACCCGAAGCCGCGACGCCTACCGGGATCTCCTCCGTGCCCCGGAATTCATGCGATTCTACCGTGAGGCCACCCCTATCGACGCCCTCGAAAATGCCCGCATCGGGTCGCGTCCGGCGCGACGGACCGGACAGGCTTCACTTGACGATTTACGCGCGATCCCCTGGGTCTTCTCCTGGACCCAGTCGCGCTTCTACCTTCCCGGCTGGTTCGGGGCGGGCAGCGCGCTCGACTCCCTGCGTCGTGATAAACCCGATTTCTACGAAATGCTCCTCGCCGCGCTGCCGGAATCGGCCTTCCTTCGATACATCCTGACAAACATCGAAAGCTCCCTCGTAAGCGCCAACACCTCACTGATGCGGACCTATGCCGGACTGGTCGGCGACGCGTCCGTCCGGGATCGTTTTCTCGGGACCATTCTCGCGGAATACGAATCCACCCGCAGCCACATTGACGAACTTTTCCACGGCACCTTTGAAGAGCGGCGACCGCGCCTCGCCTACACTCTTAATATCCGCGAGGAACCACTCGAGGTTCTTCACCGGCAGCAAGTTGACCTCCTCAGAGACTGGCGGGCCCTCCAGGCCGGTGGAAAAGCGGACGCGGCCGATGCGATGATTCCGGATTTGCTTATTTCCATCAATGCGATCGCTTCGGGCCTGCGCACGACCGGATAAGCGATACCTTTCTGCGGGAAGCGCGGGTCCTTTTCTACACTCCCTCGTGGCAGGTTTGCTGCGGAACGACAGGCGAAACAACTTCACCAAAACCCGCGCTGGAAAGCACCGCCTTTCCCGCTATCTTGCGAACCGCTTTCACTCGTCCGACCAGGAACCATGCCGATCTCCGGAAACGCCCGCACTCTCTCCGTGTCCACCGGCAGCCCCGCTCTGCTCGGCGCGTCCCCCATGCCTGACAGTTCCGTGAACTTTGCCGTGGTTTCGCAAATGGCGAAGACGATCGATCTTTGTCTGTTCACCGACCGGCGGCATCCCGCGATGGAAACCCATCGCATCCCGCTGATCAATCGACGCGGTGACACCTGGTATGCGGCCGTCAGCGGGATCCCCGCCGACAGCACCTACGGCTACCGCGTCGACGGGACCTGGGATCCTCTCGCGGGACTCTACTACAACCCTAACAAGCTCTTACTCGATCCCTATGCCCGTCGCATCGAAGGTCCGACGAAGTATCACCCCTCCCTGCACTCGAAAACGGAGGAGGGTAAAATGGATCTTACTGACAGTGCCCCGTATGCTCCCCGCGCGTATGTTCCAACACCCGACCGCTACGATTGGGAAGGTGACGCCCCGCTGCGAACGCCGATGCGCGACACCGTCATCACGGAGTTGCATGTGAAGGGATTCTCCAGACTGAATCCAGACGTTCCGGAACACCTCAGGGGCACTTACGCCGGACTCGCCCACCCCGCCTCGACCGACTACCTTCGCGACCTCGGGATCACCGCCGTGCAGTTGCTCCCCGTCCACCAGCACATGGACGACGGCTTTCTTCTTGAGCGCGGACTTGTCAACTACTGGGGCTACAACACCGTCGGCTTCTTCGCTCCCGAGGTCCGCTACGCGGCAGGAGACGATCCCGTGACCGAATTCCGCGACATGGTCAAGACCCTTCACCGCGCCGGAATCGAAGTCATCCTCGACGTCGTCTACAACCACACCTGCGAGGGAGGGACTGACGGGCCGACCTGCTCTCTTCGAGGCTTCGACAACATTTCCTACTACCATACCGAGCCCGCCCGGCCGGGGAGTTACATCGATTTCACCGGCTGCGGCAATTCGCTCGATGTCTCGCACCCGCGCTCCCTTCGCCTCGTTCTCGACAGTCTTCGTTACTGGGTCGAGGAGATGCACGTCGATGGATTTCGCTTCGATCTTGCTGTCGAGCTCGGCCGAACTCCGGAGACCTACAATCGTCGCGCCGCCTTTTTTCAGGCAATTCATCAGGACCCCGTCCTCTCCCTCACCAAACTCATCGCCGAACCGTGGGACCTCGGTTACGGAGGCTACCAGATCGGCAATTTCCCGATCGACTGGGCCGAACTGAACGGGAAATATCGCGACGGGGTGCGGCGATTCTGGCGGGGTGATCCTGGCGTCTCGGGCGAATTTGCCGCCCGCATCACAGGCAGCGAAGATCTCTTTGCACACAACCGCAGGACACCCGGAGCGAGCATTAACTTTATCACCTCACACGACGGCTTCACCCTGCACGACCTTGTCAGCTACAACCAGAAGCACAATCTCAAAAACGGGGAGAAAAATGTGGATGGTGACTCACACAACATCTCTTTCAATCACGGACACGAAGGCCCGACCTCAAACAAAAAAATCCTCGAGCTGCGACACCGTCAAATTCGAAACTTTCTCGCCACCCTGATCTGCTCGCAGGGAGTTCCCTTCATCCTTGCCGGCGATGAACGACTCCGTTCGCAGTCAGGCAATAACAACGCCTACTGTCAGGACAACGCGATCAGCTGGCTCTCGTGGAATGCGAGCGCCGAAGCGAAGTCGCTGCGGCAGTTTGTGAAGCGACTCCTCAAGCTGAGACGGGATTTTCCCACTCTCCGCCGCCACACTTTTTTTAACGGCAATATTCCGGAAGGAGACGACCTTCCGGATATCTGCTGGCTGCGTCCCGATGGAAAGGTCAAGGAGTCAATCGACTGGGAAGCCGAGAAGCCGGGTTCATTTTCCGTTCTAATACACGGGGCCAGACGGGAGGAATCACTCCTCTTCTTTTTCAATGCCCGCCACGAGTCGAGGGAATTTCGATTCCCCCGTGTCCCCGAAGCCGTCTGGGAACTCGTTGCCGACACGCGCGATCCCGCCCTCGAGGGCAGCCGCGCCGCCCCGCATGCCGCCGTTCTCGTGACCGAGCGATCCATGCAGATCTGGCGGCGCGCCTGAACATCAGGACTTCACATCGCGACGCTCAAAGGCGATCCAGCCGATGAGGAAACCCGTCGCCCCGAAGCCCCCGAGCCAGGCGGCGGCCTCAATAAAACGGGCCCAGGGAATATCCTGGTAGAGCAGGTAAAGCCAGGCTGACATGCGGGAGGTCACGAAATAATCGCGGTAGGGGTCGAAGGCCGGCAAGGGGATTGAGGAAAGGACACGGTCCGCCACAAAAAACGCCACTGTCAGGATCGTTGCGGCGGCGGGCTTGATCTTGAAGCATCCCAGCATGAAAGCCATCCCCGTCACCGGCAAATAGATGAGGGAAAATCCGAAAATCGCGACAAAATACCGGATAAGGCCCTCATTCCATCCGAAAAGACTCACGCGCGGCAGGTCGGGAGTCCACACGAGCATGCCGCCGCCCCAGCCGCGTTCAAGCAGCCCGACTGCAAGTGCCGAACTACCGACGAAAAGAAACAGCACGCTGGTGTAGACCTGGCACGAGATAAACTTGATGATCAGCAACCGCAGACGCGAGACAGGACGGGCAAGGATGAGCCGCAGGTTTCCGTCCTCCGTTTCCTTCGCCAGAATATCGCCGGCGACGAGCGCGACAAAGACGGTTCCGAGAAGCAGCATCGTGAAGACCACGATGAGAAAAGCCAGGGTCAGCGCCGAGAAATAATCGTCGAACCCGCCCGCAATACGGCTGATAAAGGTCGCCATCCTGGCCTCGGACTTTTCGCGGGTCCAGAGGAAGTAGAAGAGAACCTCGACACTGAGGAAAACGCCGAAACCGATATAGGTGCGCCGTCTCGCAAAGAGACGGAATAATTCCCAGTAGAGTTGCCGGAAAAACAGCCTCATGGCTCGACTCCTTTCCCTGACTCCCGCGCCCTCGCGACGCGACTGATCTCCAGATAGAGGGTCTCGAGCGAGCCCGACTCCGGCGCGAAGCAGGTAAGGCGTGCCCCTCCCGCGACAAGTGCCGAGAGAAGATCAGCGGCCTCCTGATCCGCCGCAAACGCGACCTTTTCGCCAAAAATTTCCCCGCCGAGGTCGCGACAGAGTTGCCGCGTGAAATCCCCGTTCTCCGCTGCGACGCGATAGAAGACACGACCATCGCCGAAGCCGTTCACCCGCCCCTCGTAGACCTTTTTCCCGCCTTGCAGAATAACAACCTCGTCGCAAACCTGCTCGACCTCACCGAGAAGATGCGAGCTCAGCAGAACGGTAAGCCCGAGGCGATCACGCAAGTCGAGAATCTGACGACGGAACTCCACGATACCCTCCGGATCAAGCCCGTCGGTAGGTTCGTCGAGGAGCAGGAGCCCGGGCTGCGGCAGGAGCGCCTGGGCAAGGGCGAGCCGCTGCCGCATTCCGTGGCTGTATGCGGAAACCCGGTCGTGAATCCGTTTTTCAAGACCCACCCACGCCACCGTCTCGCGTATCGTCACATCGGAGACACCTCCGGAATAAGCCGTCAACACTTTCAGGTTGCGCCAGCCTGACAGATACTCATAAAAAGCGGGAGCCTCGAAGATCGCCCCCACCCTGCTAATCGCGGTTTCGCGATTTCGCTGCACCGAAGCCCCACCGATGAAGGCCTCACCACGGTCGGGATGGATCATTCCGAGGAGAATGCCGAGCGAAGTGCTTTTGCCCGCTCCGTTGTGACCGAGGAGCCCGCAGATACGACCCTTGCCGACGGAGAATGACACATCATCAAGCGCGGCGGCGACGGCACCGGGAAAACGCTTTGAGATGTTGCGGAACTCAAGCATCACTTCTTTTCGACGATGAACTGCACTTCCCGGAGCACATGGCCGTCGGCATAAAGCACGTTGATGCCGTCGCCGACGTCTTCGTGAAAGTTTTCCTTGTCCGAGACGATGGGAATGCCCGAGGCATCCCCGGTCATACCAAGGAGTTTCAGGTTCGACGTTTTCTGCCCGTTCACGAGACTGTTCCAGAAGTAGCTCGAACCGGTCTTTTCGAAAAACGCGCCGTGATCGGCGGGGCACTGAAAGGTGAACTCGTCCCCCACGTATTCGAGCAGCACCGTGTCGAGGGCCGGATCGTCCTGCTCCCTGCTCTCGCGCGCCGCGACCATCGCGGGAAAAGTCATGCCCTTGTCGACAAAGTAATTGTTCAGTCCGATTCCTATCTCGCGCAGCTTGCCCGCACAGAGCGTGGAGCGGGCGTTTGCCTTCACCAGGCGAAAGGTTGGCACGCTGATTCCCACTAGAATCCCGAGGATCGCAACAGTCACGAGGATCTCCACCATCGTGAAAGCCCCCGGGAAACGGCGATGGCACAGAACCCTCTTCATCATCTTCTCATCCCCGCCATGGATCGCTGCATTTCCTCGAGAAGCGGGGCGAGATCGATCTTCGTCTCGGCGCTGGCGTCCTCGTAGTAGGCCTTCAGTCCCGCTTCGGTGATCTTTTCGGCGACGGCGGGGTCAGCCTCTTCGAGCCGCCCGGGACCGCCGCGCTCCTCCTCCATTCGTTTGAGGGACCGCTCGACGATCTGCTTTCGCTCCGCCCGATCCATTTCGTTGAACGAATGCATCATCTGCTGAAAGGCGCGCCCGACGCGTTTTTCCAGGAAATAGAACTGCTCGTCGGGACTCAATTGGGCGAAAAAGTTACGCCGCGGATCCCGCTCGGGCGACTCGTCAAGAAAACGGAGTTCAGAAGCCTCGAGCTCGTTCAACATGCCCGCAAGATCCCCGATGATTCTCTTGCGCTCTTCGGGATCCGCGACACCCTCGAGAGGATTCGCCTCCACAAACGCCGCCACCTGCTCGGGCGTCACCCGGAGCGAGCCGGCCCAGTGAACCATTCCATAGACCACCGCCCAGAGAAGAACGAGAGCTAAAAAACCGGTTAGGGGCAGTCTATGTCGGGGGTTCATGGGGGAAAAGACGCGTTCGCCTCACAAAGGTTACGTCCGGTTACCGCGACGGAATTTTCTTTTAAGGTCCGCCACCGAATAGACTCCGGTCCCGATGACGGCAGCCAGGTAGATCAGGAGCCCGACACTCACCAGCAGCCCCATCGCCCCAAGGCGCTGAAAGAAGCGTCCTTGCGCCATGAGAATGGGTTCCCCGACATCCGCAAGGGCCCAGACCGCGAACCCCATGATCGCGGCGGCCAGGAACATGCGGCCGACCCGGCTGTAAAATCCCCCGGTCAGACCCATGAATCCGGCCCCGCGCAGCCCGAACCAGAGCAGGCCCACATTAACCCAGCCCGCGACGGACGTCGCCAGCGCGCACCCGACCGGCCCCAGCCAGAGGTAGAGAGGGTAAACAAGGACCATGTTTGTGATCGCGGTGATGATGGTGTAGCGCATCGGCGTTCTGGTGTCCTCGCGCGCAAAGTAGCCGGGCTGGAGGACGCGCGCGAGAATATAGGCTGGCGTCCCGATGGCAAAGGCGGCGAGGACGTAGCCGGCAAGGAGGGCGGATTCGCCCTCGAATTTCCCCCCTTCAAAAATCGCATACATGATCTCGCGCGGTATCACGAGCATGGCAATCGTTGCAGGGAGGCAGAGAAAGAGCGCGAGCTCAAGCCCCTGACTGAGACTGCGCTTGGCCCCTGCCTCGTCACCGCCGCGAAGATTGCGGGTGATCTCGGGCAGCAGCACGACACCGGCAGCCATGCCAATGAGACCGAGCGGAAGCTGATTGATACGATCGGCGTAAAAGATCGCGGTCTTCCCGCCAACCTGAAGGGAGGCGATCGTCTGCCCTACCATGAGATTGAGTTGCTGCACGCTCGCACTGACAAGACCGGGAGCCATCAGCAGCGAGAGGCGTTTGGCGTCGTCGTCGAAACGCGGCAGACGGGGACGCAGATCGACGCCGTTCCGGAGGCACGAAATCAGCACGACCGCGAGCTGCAGCACCCCGGCCACGACAACAGACCAGCAGAGCACAAGGAGCGGCTCGCCGGTGCGCGGTACGATAACGACAAGACCGATCAGAAAAACAGCGTTGAGGACCACATACGCAAAAGCCGGGGCACCAAAAATCTTTCGACTGTTAAGAATGCCGCTGAGCCCTGCGACGAGGCAGATGAAGACCAGATAGACCACGGTGATGCGCGAGGCAGCGACGGCCGGCTCGAGTCGGCCGTCAGTCGCAAAGCCGAGATTCGTCAGCTTGATGATGGGCTCCATGAAAATGAACGAGAAGACAAAGCAGCCCATCAGGATCATGAACATGAGCGAGAGGGTGCGGCGCGCAAAGGCGTCGGCCTCTTTCTCTCCACCCTCCTCAAGGCGACGACTGTACATCGGGACAAAAGCGGCATTGAAGGCACCCTCCCCGAAGACACGCCGGAAGAGATTCGGAAGCTGAAATGCCGCGACCCAGACATCCGACATCGCTCCGCTTCCGAGGTGGGTTGCGATGAGTTTGTCTCGGACAAATCCGAGGACACGACTCACCAGCGTGAGAACGCCAACGGTAAACATATTTCGCAGCATAACGGGAAGACGGGAAGAGATCGGAGAATGAGACAGAAAGCAGCACCAATACGGCGGGCGACGGGGATTATTTCACTGCAGGGGCAGTTTCTTCGGATGTGGCTCCGGCCGGCCCGGAACCGCTGTTCGAAACCCGGCTCCGAAGAAATTCAAGAGGAGGCTTGAGGTCATTCCTCCCTTCTTCGAAAACGGTTCCGACCTGAGTCAAACTCGGCATCCCGGCAATGATCTCAAAACCTGCGGTGATCATATCCGGATTAAAAACGAGCCGGGTCAGGCGCATGCCTTTGAGCGGGCTCAGGTCGGTCACCGGCGTCTCGCCGATGTGGAGACGCTGCAGATTCGTGCCCGCGAGAGGAGTGAGATCGCGCACCAGGGTGCGGTGCAGCGTTAGGCTGACGAGAGGGGATTTTGCGAGCGGGGCGATATCCTCCACCGGCGTATCGGTGAGCCAGAGCATCTGCAGAGGCATGCCCCCGAGCGGACCGAGATCGGTGACTCTCGTCCCGACCAGATTCATTTCGACGACGCCGAGTCCCTTCAGCGGGGAGAGATCGGCTACGTCGGTCCCGCTGAGGTAGAGTTTTCTCAGCCCGCTCATCCCGGCAAGGGGAGCGAGGTCCTTCACCGCCGATTTCTCAAGGTAGAGCTCCGTGAGCGGCATCCCCTTGAGGGGGGAAATATCAGCCACCGCGCAGCTCTGAAGGTAAAGCGCTATTAGCGACATGCCGCGGAAAGGCGAAAGATCCGTGACCCCGCAGTTGTCGAGGGCGATCGCCTGAACCTGGCCGCTGCTGTCTATCTGAAATTGCCCGTTGCCCGAGTAACCGGGATTTTTCGCACGGATCGCCTCATGAAGCCTCACCTCGCTCCAGAATGACGAGGCTGCGGGGGCCGGCTCAGTTGCAGACACCTGGTCCTCCTTCACCGTTCGCGGCCCCGGAGCCTCTCCGCACGAGAAAAAGAAGGCGGACAGGCCGAACACGCAAAGGAAACGGAGACGAAACATGGCCCATACTCCGCGAAAGTTGGCGCGCAATCAAGGGCCGGGTGCACGAGCCGACGCTTGCCCTTTCCCCGGGCCGCGCCATACTTCCCGCCTATGGCCGACGCACTTTCCTACGCAGACATCGGTGTCGTCTTTGACCTCGACGGGGTCATCATCGATTCCCACGATCAGCACGAACGAAGCTGGTTCCAGCTCGCCGCCGAGATCGGAAAGCCGCTCACGAAAGAGCAGTTCAAGGAATCCTTCGGGATGCGTAACGTCATGTGCATCCCCCACGTCTTTCACTGGACCTCGCCCGAGGACCACGTGCAGATCGCCCAGCTCGGCGATCGCAAAGAGGAACTCTACCGCGAACTGCTCCGCGCCGACGGCATCGAACCGCTCCCGGGCGTCGTCGCTCTATTGCAGTCTCTCACCGATGCCGGGGTCCCCTTTTCCCTCGGATCCTCCACCTCGCGGAAAAACATCGAGGTCTGCTTTGCCTCGACCGGGCTCGACCGCTTTTTCGGCCCCTTCTACACCGGAGCCGAGGACGTCTCCCGCGGAAAACCCTTTCCCGACGTCTTCCTCGAAGCCGCCGCAAAGATCGACCGGCTTCCCGCCCGCTGCCTCGTCATCGAGGACGCCCACGTCGGAGTCGAGGCCGGCCTCGCTGCGGGGATGAAAGTGCTCGCCGTGACCACGACTCATCCACGTGAGAGTTTCACCGATTCCGGCGTCGTCCGTGTCGTCGATTCCCTCACCGAAATCGACGCCGCCGCCGTCCTCGAACTGCTCTCCCGACCCGAGATTAACGGTTGAGAAGCCCTCTCTTCCGTGTAGGAGTTTCCCCTTCCACGACCCCCTTTTAAACGTATCACGCCCACGCCCATCGCCCCATGAGAGTCAAAGCTTTCCCCGCCCTCGTCCCCGCTCCCGGCCTCGCCGCCTCCCTCGCCTCCGTCCCTTACGACGTCATCAATACCGACGAAGCCCGCGCCCTTGCCGAGGGACTCCCGAACAGCTTTCTCCGCGTCGAGCGCGCCGAACTCGAGCTCCCCGCCGAGGTCGATCCCTACAGCGAAGAAGTCTACGCCCACGCCCGCGCCAACTTCGACAAGATGCAAAAAGACGGGATCTTCATCCGCGAGCCCGAGCCCTGCCTCTACCTCTATCGTCAGATCATGAACGGTCGCGCCCAGATGGGCATCACCCTCGCCTGCCACATCGAGGACTACGAAAACGACATCATCAAAAAACACGAAAAAACCCGCAAGGTCAAAGAGGACGACCGCACCCGCCTCACCGACGTGCTCAGCGCCAACACCGGCCCCGTCTTTCTGACCTACAAAGATGTCGCCGCTATTGACTCCTTCATCGAGAACTGGATCGCCGCCCACGAGCCGACCGATGACTTCATCGACGACGTCGCCGTGCAACACACGGTCTGGCGCGTCACCGGGACCGAGGCCGCCCCGATTCTCTCCGCCCTCGGCGAGGTCCCGTTTTCCTATGTCGCCGACGGTCACCACCGCAGCGCCAGCGCCGCCCGCGTCGGCAAAGAGCGCCGCGAGGCCAATCCCGATCACGACGGCACTGAAGACTACAACTGGTTCCTCGCCGTCATGTTCCCCGCGAGCCAGCTCAACATCATGCCCTACAATCGGGTCGTGAAAGACCTCAACGGACTCTCCGCCGACAGCTTCCTGCAGCGCCTCGCCGGGAAATTCCACCTCGATTCCAACGGACAAAAAGTGCCCGACCGCGCCGAGTCCGTTTGCGTCTACCTCGACGGCAACTGGCACACCCTCTCGTGGGACACCGTCGAAACGAGCAACCCGATCGACCGTCTCGACGTCTCCTTCCTTCAGGACCACGTCCTCACCCCCATCCTCGCGATCGGCGATCCCCGCACCGACAACCGCATCGACTTCATCGGCGGCATCCGCGGCACCGCCGAGCTCGAGAAGCGCGTCGACAGCGGAGACTGGGCCGTGGCCTTTTCCATGTTCCCCACGACCGTGCAGCAGCTCATCGACATCGCCGACGCCGGCGAGATCATGCCGCCCAAGTCGACCTGGTTCGAGCCGAAGCTGCGCTCCGGTTTGTTTGTTCATACGCTGGATTGATCGTGTGGAAATAACCGCGACTCCCGCATGGACGACCTCCAGCTCACTCTGGTCACCCTGTCCATCGCGGTCGTCGCCTTTCTCTACTCCTCCGTCGGACACGCCGGGGCCTCGGGTTATATCGCCGTCCTCACCCTCGCCGGATTCGCCGCGACCGAAATCAAGCCGACCGCGCTCATCCTGAACATCATGGTCGCCTCGATCGGGGCCTTTCAGTTCTGGCGCGCAGGGCACTTCTCGTGGCGCCTCTTCTGGCCCTTCGCCCTTCTCGCCGTGCCCGCCGCCTTTCTCGGCGGCTACCTCCATCTCCCCGCCGCACTTTTCAATCCGCTCGTCGGATCCGTCCTCCTCTTTTCCGCGTGGCGGCTTTTTCAGAGACGCCGCGAGCCCGACGTCGTCACCCCGCCCGCCCTCCCGATCGCCCTCGGCACCGGCGCCGGGATCGGATTTCTCTCCGGCCTCACCGGCACCGGAGGCGGCATCTTCCTGACACCCCTTCTTCTTCTCTGCCGCTGGTCCACCGTGCG
>DIVG01000089.1:38241-47305 GCA_002422425.1 Akkermansiaceae bacterium UBA6138
GTGATCGCCGGGGGGAAGTTGATTTTGACGCGGTGATCAACCTGCGTCACTCCCCGTTAGTGTCTTAAACGGCTTTGATTAGGACAGGTCTTAACGGAAACATTCAAATTTGATTGTGTTCCGAAACCCGATCACCTTTACCCCATGCATTTCATCCGGATAAAACTCAAGAACTGGCGAAACTTCAGATCAGTAGATCTCGAGCTTGGTGACCGTCTTTTTATCACCGGACCAAATGCGAGCGGAAAATCCAACCTGCTTGACGCGTTCCGATTTCTTCGGGATATCGCGAAAACAGGCGGTGGACTACAGGAAGCGGTAGCTTTGCGCGGGGGGCTGACCAAAGTTCGTTGCCTGGCAGCAAGGCAGGATCCTAATGTCGAGATAGAAGTCGAACTGCGCGAAGGCCATGGTGAAAATGCAGTCTTCTGGCGTTACAGCATCGGACTCAAACAGGAAACCCGCGGATTGCGCAGAGTTCTACTCGTCCATGAAAAGGTTTGGAAGAATGGCGATCTGATCCTTAAACGACCTGACAAATCCGACCGGGGTGACGATCTAAGACTGACAGAAACCCACCTGGAACAAATCACCGCGAACCGGGATTTTCGACCAGTGGCCGAGGTCTTTCAGAAAATACTTTACCTGCATCTCGTTCCCCAGTTGCTAAAGTTCCCCCAACTCGCCAACCGAGATGCGGCGGGCGAGGACCCCTTTGGAATCAAGTTTCTCGATCGCATGATGGAGACGCCAGAGAAAACCCGGCGGTCCCGACTGAAAAAAATTGAAAAGGCTCTTCAGCTCGCCGTTCCCGAACTACAGGAACTTCGGGATGTGAGAGATGAAAAAGGGGTTCCTCATCTGGAGGCGGTCTATCAGCATTGGCGTCCGAAGGCCGGTCGCCAGCGGGAAGATCAATTCTCGGACGGAACGTTGAGACTGATCGGATTGCTGTGGACACTTCTGGATGGAGACAGCCTTCTGTTGCTGGAAGAACCCGAACTGTCCCTTCACACCTCTATCGTCTCAAAACTCCCCGAGATCATTTGGCGCATGCAGAGAGCCAAGAAGCGACAGGTCATCGTCTCGTCACACAGCACCGAGTTATTCAGTGATCGAGGGATCGCCGCCGAGGAAGTGGCATTGCTCAAACCTCACGGAAGCGAGGGAACGGAAGTGGAATTGGCATCGAACAAGGAGAACATCAAACTACTTCTTGAGGGTGGGATGACCATGGCGGAAGCGGTGCTTCCGATGACAGCGCCCGCCTCGATTTCTCAGCTCACCCTTCTGGATTGATGGGCGAGATTCTCATCTACCTGGCGGTGGAAGATGACCTCAGCGAGTCCGTCTTGCGCCGCATCCTGCGCGAACGGACGGTTCACTATGTTGTCGGCCCTGTCTATAAAAGGGGCGGATTTGGCTATTTGAAAAAGCAGTGCGGTGCATTTAACAATGCCTCGAGAGCCTGTCCCATACTACTGCTGACCGATTTGGACTCGGCTGAATGTGCTCCCGGACTGATCAAGGACTGGCTTACCCATCCGAGGCATCCCAATTTTTTGTTTCGAGTTGCCGTGCGCGAGGTCGAGGCCTGGTTGCTTGCCTGTGACCTGCAGTTCGCGAGCTTCCTCGGCCTCCGCAAGAAGCTCGATTTTCCCAATCCCGAGTCATTGTCCGATCCAAAAGCAGCCTTACTTAATTTGGGAGAAGCTAGTCCCAAACGTAACATTCGCGAAGCGATTGCCCGACGCGATAAAGGCGGCACACTCCGCCAGGGACCGGCTTACAATTCGACACTGGCCGAATTCGTGGATAAAGATTGGGATTTGAATACGGCAGCTCAAAAGTGCCTGAGCCTGCATAAGCTTCTCGCCGCTTTGTCCGAATTGGAAAAGAGAAAAGACAAAACCAACCGGTGAACAAATTCCACAAAAAAAAGTCTCACCCCGCTCCCCCCGCCAAATACCGCCGCGCCTCCTCATCCCCGGCTCCTCCAAACACCGCCTCCACCTCTCCCTCTTCCACGATCGTCCCGGCGCCCCCGCGGATCCAGAAGACACCGACGCGATCCGCGATGCGGCGGGCCTGAGCGAGGTTGTGAGTCACGATGACGACGGTGACCCGTCCGCGCAGGGCGTCGATGTGCTCTTCGACCACGGCGGAGGCAATCGGATCGAGGGCGCTGCAGGGTTCGTCAAAGAGGATCACTTCGGGATCGAGGGCGAGAGCGCGGGCGATGCAGAGGCGCTGCTGCTGACCTCCGGAGAGCTTCAGGGCGCTCTCGTCGAGGCGTGAGGAGACTTCGTCCCAGAGTCCGACTTCGCGGAGATTTTTTTCCATCACCTCGTCTACCCGCGCTCGCGCCAGACCGTGCTCGCGCAGGGGAATTTCGAAGTTGCGGCGGATCGAGTGGGGAAAGGGATTGGGCTTTTGAAAGACCATCCCGATGCGCCGCCGCAGAGCGAGGACGTCGAGCCCGGGATCGGTCAGTTCGGTGCCGGCTCCGTCGAGGATGCTCCCTTCGACACGGCACCCGGGGATGAGATCGGTGAGGCGGTTAATCGCATTCAGCAGCGAACTCTTCCCGCAGCCGGAAGGCCCCACGAGAGCGGTAATGCCGCAGTCGGGGATGGTGAGATGGACGTCGTGGACCGCCGTAAAATTCCGGTAACGGACCGAGACGCCCGAGAGAGTGAGTCCGCCGCAGGCGCACGAGGAACAGGTCGGGGTCGGGTTCATGAAGCGAGATGGTGCCGGTGCCAGCGGGCGGCGAGGAAGGCGGCGGTGGCGTTGATGAGGGCGATGAGGACAAGAAGGACCAGCGCCGAAGCCGAAGCGGCGGCACCGCCGTTGGGAATGTTCATGGCGAGGTCGTAGAGGTGGACGGAGAGGGCGCGTCCTGAATCAGCCGGCGAGACGGGCCATCGGGTCGCGTAACCGCTCGTGAAGATAAGGGCGGCCGTCTCGGCGAGGGCGCGTCCGACCCCGAGGGTGATTCCGACGAGGATGCCGGGGAGCGCGGCGGGGAGCAGGATTTTTCCTATCGTCGTTGCTCCGGCGAGTCCGAGAGCGGCGGCGGCGGGACGCAGATCGGCAGGGAGACTTTGCAGGGCCGAGAGGGTCGTGCGCACGAGCAGCGGCAGGATCATGCAGGCGAGAGTGAGCCCCCCTGACAAGATCGAAAAACCGAGCCCGAGAGTCTGGCAGAAAAAGCTCATCCCGAAGAGTCCGAAGACGATCGAGGGCACGCTCGCGAGAAGATCGACGGCACCCGTGACAAAGCGCGCCGCCCCGCTCCCCTGTCGCACCATTTCCGAGAGCCAGATCGCGCAGCCCAGCCCGGGCGGGATGACAAACGCGAGGGCAAAGACGAGAATCATCAGGGTCGAGACGAGGACAGGGCCAATCCCGCCGCTGCGTCCGCTGTCGACGACTTCGCCGGTGAGAAAGCCCACCGAAAGATGCGGCAGGCCAAGCCTGACAAGATCCCAAAGAACCCATCCCAGTGCCAGTAGGGTGACGACGCAGGCGAGCCCTCCGGCGAGGCCGAGGAGGATGTCTCCGGGGCGACGGGGACGGGGACGGGTGGAGCTGGCGGGAAAAAGGGAAGCCATCGTCTTACGCCGGTTTAATTGACAGCTGCCTCGTTGTTGCCTTTTCGAAAAGCGAGCCATCCCGCGAGCGCCCCCGAGAGCAGCACGAGAACGAGAGCGGCGGTGAAAAGGAGAGCCTTGTGTGAGCTCGTCGCGTAGCCCATCTCGAGCGCGATCGTCGCGGTGACGGGCCGGACCGGATCGAAAATACTCTGCGGGAATTTCGCGATATTGCCGCAGACCATCACTACCGCCATGGTCTCGCCGACGGCGCGGGCGACGGCGAGGAGGACTCCGGCAACGATGCCGCGACGGGCGGCGGGCAGGGCGATGTGGAAAACCGTCGCGACCCGCCCGAGCCCGAGTCCGGCCGCCGCGAGCAGCTGCGTGCCCGGGACCGCCCGCAGGGCGGCCTGGCTCGTGAGCGCGACGGTTGGCAGGATCATGAGTCCGAGGACGATGCCCGCCGCGAGGAGACTCTGCCCCGGCGGATGAAGGCGATTGATCAGCGGCACGAGCCTGGTGAGTCCCCAGAATCCGAAGACGACCGAGGGCACTCCGGCGAGAAGCTCAAGGGCGCGTTCGTTCCATGCGGCGAATCGGGGCGGTATATAAAAGCGGTGAAAAATCGCCCCGGCGATCCCGAGGGGCGCGGCGATGAGAATGGCCAGCGCCGTCACGAGGAAGGAGCCCGCGAGCATGGGCAGCAGCGCATATTGCGGATCACGTTGCGACCCGGGCTGCCAGAACTCGTCGAGAAAGAGACGCGGTAGCACCCCGTCGCGCAGGGCGGGCATGGCCCCCGCCAGGAGAAAGAAAAGGATGAGGAGGACGACGCTGCCAGAGACGCAGGCGAGCATCCCGAGCCCTGCCCGCAGAATCCTGTCACTTCGTGAGCGGAACATAGAGATGAGCTTCGATGAGATCGCGATTCGCCGGGGCGGTGAGAAAGTCGAGGAACTCGCGGGCCGAGACCGGGATCTCGCCCCGGGTCACGAGTTGGAGCGGACGCATAATGGGAAATTTCCCCGCTGCCACATTTTCATGGGTCGGCTCGACGCCGTCGCAGTTGGCTAGCTTCACCGGCGTCCCCGCCGCCGCCTCGCTCGCTGCGGAGCCGATGGAGACGTAGGCGATTGCGTTAGGGTTGGCGACGACGGTCCTGATCGCCTGCTGATTCTCGCCGACGACCACGCTCGCCACGATATCGGCACTGTCGAGACCGGTGTATTCGAGAAAGACCTCGAGGGTGGCGCGCCCTTCGGCCTTGTTCGCCACGGTGATGGGGGCGTCTTTTCCCCCCATGGTTTTCCAGTTCGAGATTTTGCCCGTGTAGATGTTGATGAGATCCTGACGGGTGAAGTTCGACACGGCATTACCGCGATGCACGATCACCCCAACACCGTCAACGGCGATAGGGTGGGCGGTGAGAGCGGCCTCATCCGGCTTCAGCTCGCGCGAGATCATGCCGAAAGTGGCGAGACCGTAAAGAGCATCGGCGATGCCGCGCGACGACCCGCCCGTCTGCACCTCGACCCTGCTGCCGGGATGTGCGGATTCGAATCGCAGGGCCGCGTCCGCCACGAGCGGAGCAACCGTGCTCGAACCGGTAAGGACGATCGTTTCGCCTCTCTTCTTTTCCGAGCAGGAAATGAAAGCGATCGCGATAGCCGGGAACAGGAGGGATAGCTTCATGTCTTTGATGTCGAAAAAGAAAGCTGGCAGCAGCCGAGGTCGATAATCTCGCCCTGCCGCCGCAGTTCGACCGAAGATGTGAGCCGATAGAGGACCGCCTTGCCGTCGCGCGCGGACTCGACGATCCCCGCTTCGCGAAGTGGTTTCAAATGATGCGAGAGCAGACTCTGTTCGATTCCCAGCGCCACCCGCAACTCGCCGACATGGCAGGGCCGAAGGAGGAGCTGCCGCACCACCGCCAGCCGCGTCTCGTCGGCCAGCGCCTTTAACATCGCCGCGCACGAGATCTCCCCGGTCGGGGAATCGTGCTTCATTTTGAAGGAATCGACTTTAATGAATGGATTCTGATATGAATGTTCATTCAAGTCAAGAGGCGGCTATCACACGATAAAGCGGGACCCGCCAGGGCTCACTCATCAACCTGAGAGGGTAAGGTCGGGCAGGTTTTTCTTGCGAAAGAACCGATTAGCGAAAATGCTTCGACTTCCCTATCGTTAACCGGCCGGACACCTTTCTCTCTTTCCGTAATGCTTTTCCCACGTTTCCCATTCGCCGTGCTGGGCCTGCTCTTGATTACATCGTTTCTCCCGGCGGTGGAGGAAACAGCGAAAAAGGCAGAGGCGAAACCGGGGAAAAGGCCGCACGTCATCCTCGTCATGACCGACGACCAGGGCTGGGGCGACATCGGTTACAACGGGCACCCCTATCTCAAGACGCCGAACCTCGACGCGGCGGCGGCGGCAGGACTGCGCTTTGACCGCTTTTACGCCGCCGCTCCCTCATGCTCCCCGACCCGTGCGAGCGTGCTGACGGGACGACATCCGAATCGCATGGGGGTCTTCAGCTGGGGGCGCCCGATCCGCCCGCAGGAGACCACCCTCGCCGAAGTGCTGAGGCGCGAAGGCTACGTCACCGGCCATTTCGGCAAGTGGCATCTCGGCTCGATCCGGGCCGACAGCCCCGTCAACCCGGGCGCGAACGGTTTCGACCGCTGGGTCAGCGCGACCAATTTCTACGACTTCAACCCCGAGATGAGCGATCAGGGAAAGGTGCTCAAACTGCGGGGCGAAGGCAGCGCCCTGACGATGGATCTGGCCCTCGACTGGATCCGCGAAAAAGCGACAGGCGAGGCCCCGCTCTTTGCCGTGATCTGGTTCGCGGCACCCCATTTGCCCCACCACGCAACCCCCGAAGACGCCGCCCTCTATCAGGACCGGCCGAAAAAGGAGCGCGAATTTCTCGGTGAAATCACCGCCGTCGATCGCGCCTTTGGCCGGCTCCGCGCCGAGCTCTTTACCCTCGGGATGCGCGACGATACGATACTCTGGTTTAAGAGTGACAACGGCGGCCTTCCCGTCGGCGAATCGGCCGACAACCGCGGCGGAAAACATGCCATCTACGAAGGCGGTCTCCGCGTCCCCTCTTTCATCGAATGGCCAGCCGGGATCCCCTCGCCGCGCGTCACTCCGGTGCGTGCCTGCACCACCGACATTTTCCCCACCATCCTCGACCTCGTCGGCGCGTCCAATCCGGAAGTGAAAGTCCTCGACGGCATCAGTCTCGTGCCCCTGCTGCGCGGAGAGATGGACGTCCGGCCCGTCCCCCTCGGCTTCTGGAACGCGGGGATCCCGGGGCAATTCACCAATCCCGCCGGAGTCGTCACAAAGGTGCTTCCGACGATCGAAAACTGGAGCGACAACAAGGTTGAGCGCGTCACCCGCCGCGTCGAAAAAATCCCCAGACAGACCTTCCCTGCGGAGGTTTACACGGGCCACGCCGCCTGGATCTCGGGCGATTGGAAACTGCACCGCCTTTCCCCCACCGACGGACAAAATTTGCGATGGATGCTTTTCAATCTTGCCAACGATCCCCGGGAAAAAAACGATCTCGCGAAAAAATATCCCGAGATCGTCGCGGAACTCCGGAGCGGCATGGAGAAATGGCTCGCGAGCGTCACCGCCAGCCTCAAAGGGGCGGATTACTGAGACGCGGGGGTCTCCCCCGGCGCGGCGACCACCGCAACACTGGCGAGATCGCCGGCGGCATTGCGGCAGTAGATGCGACCATTCGCCAGCACCGGCGAAGTCCAGCATTTCCCCTCGAGAATCTTCTGGGAATGGCGCGGTTTGTAGCCCGCCGGGTCGGCGTCGAAGAGAGTGAGTGTCTCATTATCGAAAACGATCACCGTGTTCCCCGCCGCCATGACCCCGCCGCTGCCGAAGCCGGGCACGGTCCATTTGATTTCTCCGGTGCGCGCGTCGGCGCACATCAGTTCGGTGGGTCGGTGGGTCGTGCCGTGCAGGGAATAGAGATAATCGCCGAGGAGCACACCGGGATTAAAATACCACTTCATGTCCTTCTGCTCCCAGATCATCTCGACGCCGCTGCCGTCTGCTTTCGGCTCGATCATGGCCGCGCCCGAGGCCGATGAGACGACGATGCGTTTGCCGATGACAATGGGATCGGCCGCGTTGACATCCCGACTCGTTTTTAAGGGATGTTCCGAGGCAGCCTCGCCCGTCGCGGGATTAAACGCAATGAGCCCTTTCGCGGAAAAGAGGAGCATGCCCGCCTTTTCGCCTCCGGCCGGATAAGGCACCACCGTGGCGTAACCCGAGGTCTCGGTCGAGGGCATCCAGAGCGTCTTGCCCGTCTCGCGATCAAGGGCGAGACCGCCGCGCCCGACATTGAGTAGCAGCCTGTCCCCATCGACAAAAACCGAGCCGGAAAAACTCCACTCGGGCAGCTCAAATCCGTGATCCTTGATCAGATCGCGACTCCAGATCACCTTTCCCGTTTCGAGATCGAGACGAAAAGCATGGCCCTTTTTACTGAGGGTGTAAACCGAACCCTCGTGAATCGTCGGGGTGCCGCCCGGCCCGCCCTCGTAGTAGCGCGGGTCGAGCGCGCAGGGGTAGGAATGCTCCCAGAGGACCTCGCCCGTTCCCGCATCGAGGCACCAGATCGTGTCGGTCTCGACCTCGCCGATCTTGCGGTTGCCCATCGTGAGGACACGCTCGCCCGCGACCGAGACCGTGGCAAAGCCGATCCCGACAGCCGCTTTCCATTTCACCGGCAGCACTTCGGGCAGTTGCGCGGGGATCGTCTCTTTGGAAATGCCATTGTAGTCCGGCCCCCGCCAGTTCGGCCAATCCGCCGCCCCGGCCATGCACCCGGAAAAAGAAACGAGAGCGGACAACACACAGAGAGACGGCAGCTTCATCGTTAGCATAGACACAAATCTCGCCGCGAATGCAGCGGAGGCAATCTGCCGGATCGCGTGACGAAGGCTGAATCGACCTTGCAGTGAAGACCCGAACTCAAAGATGGAGAGCAGTCGTTTGCCGACTTGAAGAATTCGCGCATTCGTGCGACCGTGCTGCACGAAGTCTTCGCACCCGAATGAATGTCACCTTAAAACTCCCCGATGAAGTAATTCGCGAGGCCCGCCACCTTGCCATCGATGAGAACACTTCCCTCTCGGCTCTNNAAGACTCTTGCCGAGGCGCTGATGCTTCCCGACGCCCCCGACTGGTTTTACGAAAAGGATTTCCCGTTGCCGGATCGCAGCGAAACAAAGCACAGGGAATTTACCTTCGAGCCTGACGAGGACTGATGCGTTACCTCTTGGATACGGTCACCATTTCAGAACTGCGCCGGAATCCGCAGCGGATGCACCCGGCCGTGGAACGCTGGCAACGCGATGTAGGTGATGTCTGGCTCAGCGTCATCACCCTCAACGAACTCCGCTATGGCTTGCGCCTGGTGGAGCG
>DIVG01000051.1 GCA_002422425.1 Akkermansiaceae bacterium UBA6138
GCGAGTCTTCCGATCCCGCGAGTCCCGACGCCGTCGAGTTGCGGGCCGATGAGTCCGCCCTCCCCGGCGACACGATGGCAGGCGGCGCAGTGGGTGGCAAAAAGGGCCTCTCCCCGTTTGAGATCCGCAGTGCCCTGAGATGCTGCGGCCACTCGATCCGTGATGAGAGTCTCGAGTCGGGCTCGTTCTTCCGGGGTGATCTCGGACGGCGGGGCCGGTGGCGGTTCGGGCAGGTAGGGGCGCAAACGATCACGCAAGTCGATCGGAGCGCTCGTGACGAGGAGCCGCGCGAGGCGCCTCAACGCTGCTGCATTTTGATCAGATTGCTGAAAATGGGAAACCGGCAGCGTCACGCCCTCGAACTCTCCTGCACCCAGCCAGGCGTAAGAGAAGCCGGCGTCACCATCGACGAGTTCGAGACGGACCATTGTCCCGACCTTGTCGGGCAGTGCCCATTCGACAGGGACGGCGGTATCGCTTCGTGGCGGATAGGCGCGCGCGAGTTCCCCGCCGGTCTCGACGTCAACGAGCCTGACGTGATTCAACTCATGCGCTTCTTTATCCGGAGCTCCGCGATGCCCGCAGAGGAGAAAACGCAATCGCTCCGGCAGCGGAAAGGGTCGCGACTCGACGACGCCGACGGACTCCTCCGCACCCTTCGCCCCGCGCACGAGACTGGAAAGCACGTTGATATCAACGCTGTTTGGACCTCTCCGCTTTTGCACTTCCCAGCCGGAATCTACACTCCTTGTGTTTTCTCCGGGACGCACCCGCCATGGCTTCAGGGCAGGTTTCCCCGAATTCCCCAGCAGTTCGAAAGCGGCTCGGCTGAGGGCATCAAGCACGACTTTTTCACGCACCACTCCGTCGCGGTCCTCGAGCGTCTCGGCGATGTGGATCAGGACCTCGGCTCGTTCAATGGCACTTCCATGACGCGACGGCGCGCTCTCCGCCGAGACAAGCTGTCCCAAAATGCGCGACTCGCCATATCGCGCGATATGACGTCGCCGCTGTTCTGCGAAGTCGGGCGGCATCATCTCCGGAGCCGAAAACCCCTCCAGCCAGGCGGCGGCCTCCGGCGTTTTCACAGCGAGGGAGATCGCGGCAAGCTCTGCCCCGGCACTTGAGGCAGAGATTCCACGGTATGCCCCCGGAAGCATGAGACACTCTCGCAACGCCAGTTTCAGAGTATGCCTCAAATGGGTGTCGCTCTTCGGCGTTTCCCGCAGGGTGGTGAGAAGCGGCGCGATGCCACTGAGAGACGGATGCTCCTGAAGCGCAGTAGCTCCTGCCCGACGGGTCCAGGGCGATTCATCAGCGAGAGCCTTCATCGGATCACTGACCACTAAG
Source organism: Akkermansiaceae bacterium UBA6138 (assembly GCA_002422425.1). Classification (GTDB taxonomy): domain Bacteria; phylum Verrucomicrobiota; class Verrucomicrobiia; order Verrucomicrobiales; family DEV007; genus Arctic95D-9. The sequence continues at coordinate 1,351 of DIVG01000051.1, forward strand.
GATGGTTCAACCACCCCGGGAACCGCTCTCTCCCCGACCCTCGTCACCCGCCAGATCCGCCCCCTCTCCCGATCCCGTCCCGGGTGATCGAGCGGGACCTCGTAATGCCCGATAATGCGGTTGTAAAAGTCCGCGATGTAAAGCGCTCCATCCGGGCCGAAAGTCAGATCGACGGGTCGGAACCACGGATCACTGCTCACGATGAAATCCGGAAGTTCCACCGCACGGGGCGTCGTTCCGGTGAACCCGATGCGATCGAGATTGACCTTCGACGTCACCGGATTCCCGATGAGAACGTGATCGTCCCACCCTTTTCCCCAGATCCCGCGATCCACATAAACGATCCCTGCAATGCCCGTCGAACCGTGCGTGTGTTCGATCATGGCCGGGGCAAAACCGAGGCCATCGTGCGGTTTCCCGAAACTGGGATAATGCGCCCCGCGCAGCAGCTGATAGACCGGAGCACTGTGGCAGTCAGCGCTGTAGAGATTCCCCCGTCGGTCAAAGGTCAGACCGAAAGGATTGACCTGTCCCCGCGACCAGACCTCGACTCGCGTGCCGTCAGGGCGAAAGCGGAAAACGTTACCCGAGTGCAGCACGATCTCGCTGCCGTCCTTCGCCTTGAGATGGCTCGTGTTGTTGAACCCATGGGTCGCGTAAACCCAGCCGTCCGGACCGAGGCGAAAGCTCGAACACATCCCGTGCGTGTCTTTTTCATAGCCGAGCGGACCGAAGAGCACCTCGCGATAATCGGCCCGGCCGTCCCCGTCGGTGTCGGCGAAGTACCAGATGTTCGGTATGCTCCAGGCGATGCAGCCGCTGCGGTGCTCAGGGCGATGCCAGGGCAGGACTCCGGTGGGTATGTTGAGCCCGTCGGCGAAGTCAGTCACCTTGTCGGCACGACCGTCGCCGTCGGTGTCTTCAAGGATCCTGATCGCATCGCGACTGTCCCGGACCCGCGTTCCCTGTTCGTCGGACCAACGATCCTTCTCCGCCGCATAGGGATATTCAACGGTCGAGGAAACCCAGACTCGACCGCGCGCATCGACCGCCAGATTGATCGGCTTGTTGATCATCGGCTCGGAAGCATAAAGCTCGATTTCGAATCCCTCGCGTATCTGAAGCGACTTTTGCGATTCTTCCGGCGGGAGCGGATCCGACTCCCGCACGAGGTGATCCCGCGCCGTCGTCGTCCCGCAAAAAGAGGGAAAAAAACATGAGAGGAACAGAGGAATCAGCTGCTTCATCCTTAGTAGTTTCGCAAAACGATCCGCCCTTGTCTCTCCCCTTTTTGCGGTCGTGAGGCCGCGCGAAACCCGCGGACGGAATCACTCACGCTCCTCGCAGGGCTTCTCATAATGCCGCCAAAAAGCACCCCTCATCACGTCAGCCGGGCGAACCCGGTGTGCTTTACGGGGCCACCGATCCGAGCGGCGATATCGCCGTCTCGAATTGCGTCGGACAACTCCCCAAAAACCTCATCAAGCGCGGCGAGGTAGGAGTCGACATGACGAGACTCGTGAGTGAGCATCGGATTAAACCCGCCTGAAGCAAGAAACCCCCGCTTCAGCATCCGGCTTGTCATCAGCGTGAGGAGGGCGGCGGATTCGGGATGGTCAAAGGCTAAAAGAGCCATCTGGGGACGCCCCGCCGTTTTCACCGGCAGGCGGTGTTTCTCACCAAGTAACTGCCACCCCTCGATTACAAGAGTGCCGATCCTTGCGAGGTGGTCCGGCAGGTCGAGGCTCATCATCTTCCTGACACACGCGAGCGCCGCCGCCGGCCCGACTCCTTCCGTCCAGAAAGTACTCGAGATGAATGAATTTTGCGCCGCCTGCATTGTCTCGCGCGTCCCGATGACCGCTCCAATCGGAAAACCGTTACCGAGGGCCTTGGCAAAAACCGCGATGTCGGGAGCGACGCCACATTTCAAATGGGCCCCGCCAAGGCAGAGGCGCCAACCGATCGAGATTTCATCAAAAATCAGCCTGGCACCGATACGATCGCAGCGCTCGCGGACCCCGCTGAGGAATCCGGGGGCGGGATCCGTCTGACGAGTGGGCTCCATAACGATGGCGGCCAGTTCATCGCCGTGGGCAGCGATGATGGAATCCAGTTCAGACAGATCGTTATAATGGAAGGTCAGGGTATTCCCCGCCAGCCCTGAAGGAACACCGGCCGGGTCGAGGCCCGGAAGAAGATGGGCATTGAGTTCGCTCGTGCCGCACAGGTTTGCGGCAAGATACCAGTCGTGCCAGCCGTGGTAGCCGCAAAGAGCAATTTTGTCGCGCCCCGTGCGAGCCCGGGCGATGCGAACGGCGACGGCCATGGACTCGCCCCCGGCCCGGGTGAATCGGGCGTTTTCCGCCCAGGGATGAATTTCCAGAAGCAATTTCGCCAACTCCACCTCATCATGGGTTTGCAGAGTCGCCATCGAACCCAGTGAGACTCGCCGTATCACGGCGGCGTTTACGTCCGGATCCGCATACCCCAGAATCGTGGAGAGGATACCGCCCAGGCTCATGTCAGTATAGCGCCGCCCCTCGATGTCGATCACCTCACAACCGCGGGCCTCGCGGTAGTAGGCCGGCCATTGTTCAGGCGCAAACATCTCGGGCCTTTTACTGAGGAGTTGGGTTCCGCCGGGAATAATCTCCCGCGCCTCGCGATAAGCGGACTGGACATCAGGCATCGTGCGCGGTAGCGGAAGCCCGAGGAGACGACGCGCTCCGAGGCAAAAAATTTCTTCAATATCACCCGGGGTAAGATGCTGGTTGAGACACGCCTGCTTCAGGGCAAGAAGCGACTCGATCCCGAGTAGGGTCGGACGGGAAAAACGCGATTTCGAAAAATCGGCTCGAATTTCATCCAGCCAGAGAAAACCGTCGGCAAGATCGACACAGCGGCTCCGCATCTCCGTAACACAGAAGTCAGCACCGAAAAAAAGCCGCGTCGGGCCGAAGACTCTCAGGATTGCCTCGAATGCCGCCGGTTCACAAACGGCTGAGGTGTCGAAGTAGACATTGTCGAGCCCGCGGATCGCGGTGATACCCTCGACAGTGTGCTTGGCACAAAAGCCGCGCGCGGCATGGGCGAGAATAAGTCTGGCACCGGGGTAGCGGACGCAGTGATCGCGGATATAACGCTGATTCTCCGACTCTGCCAGGGCCCGCGGCAGAACCATATGGAGCATGATGCAGAGGCGGTGCCGGTCGGCGAGTTCCCACGCCCACTCAGGGATAAATTCTCCCGTCGGGGCAAACAGGGTATCAGACCGCTCCGCAAACAGGTGGTAAACTTTGAAACCGACGAAACCGTCATCAATGACCTGTCGCTCCACTGCGGCAGGGTCCTGTCGGGGCGTCACGATCATGAGTCCACGCGAATGAGGATCATTCCTCATCTCACCGGCGAGATGTTGATTCGACGCCTCCACGTCAAGGGCACGAGTGGGAAAAGGAAAAAAAAGTCCACCGGTCGGGCAGCGGCCGGGCATCCACCTTGAAAGCCGTTCTTCGTAGACTTCCCGCGTGACCACAGCCGGACCGGCCGCCGCCAGAGGCGGGATCGGTGTCCCCAGATCCGCCGCCCGCCAGAGATGGCCATGAGCGTCGAAAGAATCAATCGGCACAAAGTCCGCAAGATGCCGATGCCAAATGCCGAGATCGTAGTCGGATACTTCGGCCCAAAGATAGGGATTAATTTCGGGAACAGAGCTCATGCGCCGGAGGAGAGCGAAACGGAATGGAAACCCCGGAGCGGCGAGAGGCCTAAACCCGCATGATTGAAAGATCCTGTCTGCCTCCCTTGCTCCGCCGGAGCTCGATTGTAACGAGTTTCACCAGTCAGGTCGAGATCGAATTTCAGCGGGCTCGATCCGCCTTGATGAGGTTCTCAATCGCAGCAATGTCCATCATCACGGCAGTGGATTTCGGCTTCATCTTGATCACGACGCCGAGGCGCATCGTACTGAGGACTCCACAGAGACGCCCGTGCTGATCGATGAGCGGAGAACCGCTATCCCCTTTGATCATCGGCAAGCTGGTGACGATCTTGCGGAATTGGCCGACCGTGTCAGAAGGGACCGCCTGGTGCTCAAGAAAAAGCCCTCCCCCTTTTTCATGCATCCAGCCACCGGCGAAAAGGGTACTGGTCGGTGACAGTGGCTCGCGTCGATATCGCAGGAAGCGCGGTGTGGCGATCTCGGCTTTGACGATAGCGAAATCGGCGGGGTCATTGCGATAGATCACCCGTACCGGGGCGTAGTCGATGTAGGTCCGTCCGTTCGAAGAGGTGGCGTAAAGGACGTAGGAATCCTTGTGCGCGAGCACGTGTGCCGCCGTCAGAAAATACCCGTCCGCACTGACCGGGGCGCAACTGCCGAAGCCTGACCCCCCTTTGGCAATAGGAACGGAGAAACCAAGTTCGAGCACACCTTCCTGCGCTTCACGACTGGTGGCCAGTTTCGTTTTGAAGTCCTCGTCAATGTATTTCCCACTCACAATAAGACCCGAATGGAGCGTAAGAAAATCGGCGGCGGAAAACCCTTTATCAGTGCGGTTTTTGAGCTCGGGAAGAGTGACTGGCGCGTCGATCCCGATCGAGTCATACCTGGCAAGGGATCGGCGCTGATCCCGGTGCGTATTCGACGGCATGATGAGACACGACGAGAGCATACACGAGAGAGCAAGGAGCAGAACCGATGGGCCTGCTCGATGCCGGAAGAAAGAGAGTCTGAGATGAGGTGACATTCAGAAGGTGGCGGATTTTCGGCTTTGAGGAAGTGCAGGAGGCGGGAAAGCGCTGCGGCCCTACCGCAGGGAACATAGAGCAGACTTACTCCGTAATCACCTGACAATACGCGCGACAGCAAAATTCTTTCACTTTTAAAACGATGCCGAGAAGCGGGAAAAATGAGCACCCACGTTACCGGCGCAGCCCAAAGCCGAAGCCGATGAGAGCGGCGCTTGCCGAGGGGAGATGGGCCTGAAGCACCTGACCGACGACACCAACCTGGGCCGCGAGCCAGGTGCGGCTCTCGACCACGGAGCCGTAATAATCCTCCCATCCGGGCTCAATCATGCCGCGGGACTGCATCAGCCATAGCACACATCCACCAATAACGAGGAGTGAAATAGCCGTTTTCACCGCCACCCGCAGAAGCGAGCCAAAGACCATTGCTGCAATAAAACTTAGCCCCAGGCGGATCGCCTCGTCCCCCGGGCCCTGCCTGCCACCGGCCAGATCACCCGGGCCCGGTAGTCTCTCGCTCAAACCCGTTCGCAAGCCCGCCCCCATCCATTCAGGAAGACCGGCCGGCGGCGCGTCGGTGGATCCACCGCTTCCGTTCCACACCACCCCCCCAAGGGCAAGGCCGCCGGCGACGAGCAGAAGAAACCGCTTCATTCCAGTAAAAACACCAAAAAATTCGCCGAGTCCTATCATTTCAGGGCGAAAATATAACTCTCCCGGCGAAAGGTGCTACCTCGCTTTTTCAAAACGCCCCGAGTCCCGGGAAACGGGCTCCCTCGCTTGAAGCCCGTTTCCCGTAGCGAATTCGAGGTGGAAAGAAGGAATGGCACCGGGGGCTGAGGCCCGTGTAGACTCCCGCTTCACGATCCGTAGATGCATCCCTCGTGCCAAGTCCTGCGGGAAATATTGACTTCGCCGCTGTCGCCCCGCAGATTAACTTCCTCATGACTCCCCTGCCCCCGGTCTCGATTACCGCTCTTGCCGCGCTCTTCGCACTCACCTCAGCCGCGCCGGTCACAGCGACGGAACTCGGGACCGTGGAGGAAGCCGCAGACCGGCCCTTCATGCATCACCGTGTCATGTTCATGCATGAACCATCGACGAAAGCGGCGGTGGCATGGAGCACGGCGGACGCGCTCTTCGACTCCCATGTAGTCTACTGGGACACGGAACCCCGCCATGGGGACGTCGGGAAATATGCCTTCAAAACAAACGGGGTCCACTCGCATCCTTACACGCTTACTCCCGACGACAGGGGGAACAAGATCCCGGGAAACATCGGCCACCATGTGCTCCTCGAAGGGTTAAAGCCCGCCACCACCTACTTTCTGGTCATCGTGAGCGGTGAACACCAGTCCCGTGAGTTTCATTTTGTGACCGCTCCGGATGACGATCGTTCTTTCAAACTTCTCTTTGGCGGGGACTCGCGGCGCGGCCCGAAGTGGCCTGCGGTCCATGAAGAGCGCCGTCGCATGAACTCGCTCATGGCCGGACTGCTGGAGGAAAATCCTGACATCATCGCGCTGGCTCACGGTGCCGACTACTGTGCGAAAGCCGAGTGGACTTTTATCAGCGACTGGCTTTCCGACCATGAAATGACGACGACAAAAGACGGACGACTTCTCCCCGTCATCCCGTCGCGCGGCAATCACGACCGCGGTATCACCTTTGAAGAGATCTTCTACTGGCCCCGGCGCGACCACGATTTTCATTTCGCGACCGATCTCACCGGAGGTGCCGTCCTTCTCACCCTTAACACCGAGATCAGCCATGCCGGCGACCAACGCGACTGGCTTGCCTCGACCCTGAAGAGATATCGATCAGGTGCGCCCCGCTGGATCCTCACGCAATACCACATTCCCGCCTACGGCAGCGTCAAGGAATACGCGCAGGGCGAGTCACAGCGGCAGCATTGGGTGCCGCTTTTCGAAGAGTTCCAGGTCGATCTCGTGATGGAAGCCGATCATCACAGCCTCAAGCGGACCGTCCCCGTTTATCAGGATAAGGAAAACGCGGCAAAAGGCATCGTTTACATCGGCGACGGAGGGCTTGGCGTCCCGCAGCGTGACCCCGACACCTCGCGATGGTATCTGCAGGCACCCGGAGTGAGCGGCAACGGTCATCACGTGCACCTCCTTGAAATCTCCGATGAGAAGATCAGAGGCTCTGCGATCGGTCCCGGGCGTCAGGTCCTGGATGAGTTTGAGATTCGACGGAGGTAGCGCACCCCGACTCGTCGGCCCATCGCTCCCCGGTGCAACCTCCGACGAGTATCAGCCGGATGGCCGGGGGCGTTTCTATCGCCCACCCCGCTTGCGGCACAGTCTTTTTCCGTGGAGAACGATCCAGATTCCTAGAATGATAATGAGCGAGATCGCCGCGTAAATGTGGTGCGAGACCCGGGTGGACGGGACAAGATCAGCGGTCGCCCGCGTCGCCGCAGTCAGGACTATTAACCAGACGATCCACTTCCAGGCCCCGCTTTTGGGTTTAATGGCCGAAGCATCATCGCCATGCCCGAAGATAACGCGCTCGCCGGTGAGAAGGATGACCTGGAAGAATCCCCCAAGAAAGAGGAGATGCTCGAAGGCGAACATCGGTAAGGGCCAGATCACCCGGCAGAGAAAAGCGGCTGCCATGTGGACGAGACCGAAACGCAGCGCCCAGGGTCTCGTCCCCGGTGCTCTCACCGTCCAGATACCCGGCAGCGCGCCCCCTCCCCAGATGACGAGAGCGAAAAATCGTATCCCGTTCCCCCATCGCGCCGAGAGCCAGGCCTCGACCGCGAAGGAGATGAGAACGAGCACCGCCGCTCCCCACACGAAAAGCCCGCGGTGTTTTACTTTGGCAAAATTCGGCGGAGTCCCCGGCACATGAAAAAAGCGCGCGAAGAGATACGATCCGACCCCGAGGATAGGCAAAAGGAGGAACCCCTGATACCCCGCGAGCCGGAGAAACTGGTTGAGTTGCGGAGAGATATCCCCCCAGCCCGCCACCCACGCGAAGAGCGTCGCGGTCCCGAGAAGCACCGCGAAAAAAGCGAGAGCAAATCCCGGAGGCGGCATCTCGCGATCGCCCCCTAAAAGGCGCCGTCCCAGCACGATGAGAAAAACGACCCCGGTGAGAGCGGCAGCGAGATCTCCGTCGGCGATGTTTCCCCTCGCGTAGAGAAACTGGGAAAAAATCCATCCGCCGACGAGCAAGCCCATTTCCCAAACTCGAAGCGCTTCGGCCTCGAGGAAGCGCGGCCACGCAGTCCCGAGAAATCCGAAGACAAAGGCCGTGCCGAAACCAAAAATAAGGATGCGCGGATGCTGCAAGGCAGGGTAGAGGGGCCACCAGCCGCCATAGTAGAGGGGCCACAGCGCAAGACCGAAGACCGCCGCTGCAATCCCGAGAGGGAAAAAGATACGAAACGGCTCCGAGGCCCACAGCGGCGAGGCACCCGGTTTTGTCAGATACCGCGGAGGAGGTGTGGCCATGAAGAATGGTAGGGACGGTTTGTCAAACCGTCCACCAGCCATTTACAGAAGACGCCCCGATGAGGTAGCCCGGACAGCATCAGACCGCCGGGAACTTAATCCACTTCCGGTCTGAGGCCGAACTTTCGACGGTCGCCTTGATAAAGGCCACCCCGGCGACACCATCATCGACGGTGGGGAAATCGTAGCCGCCCTCTGGCGCGGGATTACCATCGATCTGATCGGCGATGGCCCGTGCCGCCGCGAGGTAGATGTTCGCAAAAGCCTCGATGAACCCCTCGGGGTGGGCAAAGGGCGTACGGGTGTAGCCGTGACCCGAGGCCGCCTCGCTGATGTAATCGTTGCCGCGACGGTAGATGCGGCGCGGGGCATTGGCATATTTCACGATAAGCTCGTTGGGGTCCTCCTGATGCCACTCGAGCGAGGCCTTGGTGCCGTAAACGCGGATATTGAGAGCATTTTCATCGCCGTTCGAGATCTGCGAGGCGTGGATGATGCCTTTGGCTCCGCCCTCGAAGCGAACGAGGTTATTGCCGTCGTCATCAAGGGTGCGACCGGGAATGAAGGCGGTCAGCTCCGAGCAAATTTCACTGATCTCGAGGCCAGTGATGTAGCGGATGAGGTTGTGCGCGTGGGTGCCGATGTCGCCCATGCAGTTCGAGATCCCCGCGATCTTCGGGTCGGACCGCCAGTTGTTGATTTTTCCCTGCCCGTCGCCCTCGACGTCACCAACGGCGTAGCCCTGGGGGTACTCGGCGACGATTTTGAGGAGGCGGCCGAGTTCGCCGTCGCGGACCATGCGGCGGGCTTCCTTGACCATGGGGTAGCCAGTGTAGTTGTGGGTCAGAGCGAAGACGCGATCACTCTTCTTCACGATCTCGCGCAACTTGAGCGCCTGATCGTAATCGTGGGTCATCGGCTTATCGCAGATGACGTTGAAACCGGCCTCGATGAAGGTTTTGGCGACCTCGAAGTGGAGGTGGTTCTGCACGACGATGGAGACGAAGTCGATTTTGTCCTCGCGGGCCGCTTCCTTCTCCGCCATCTCCTGATAGCTCGAATAGACGCGGGAAGGATCGAGGAAAAAGTCCTGCCCCGAAAGTTTTGATTTTTCCGGATCGGACGAGAAGCAACCGGCCACGAGCTCAATCTTTCCGTCGAGGTTGGCCGCCATGCGGTGGACTTGTCCGATGAATGCTCCACGGCCGCCTCCGACCATTCCCATGCGTAATTTTCGATTCATAGTGCTGAGGTGTTGAGATTGCCTGAAATACGGGCGAACGAGGGTAGCAAAGCCGCCGGAAAATGCAACAGGGGCGTGGGCGTAAGGGGCAAGCGCGATTGCATCAACGATTTGCGTTTGCGTTGCAATCGCGGCAAAACCTCGGGAGCGAGGGAGGGCGGACCTTATCGTGATCCTCTTCCTCGGGCTCGGCGGGACATCGCTCTATCGCCCCATCTCCTCCGACACTGCCCCGAACGCCGCCGCCGCGCCGGCGAGATCACCGTGGGTATGGGCGGCGGAGACCTGGGTCCTGATCCTGGCTTTGCCTTCGGCTACGACGGGATAGAAGAAGCCGATCACATAGACGCCTCGTTCGAGCAGTCTCGCTGCCATTTCCGCCGCCACCTTCGCATCGCCGAGCATCACGGGAACTATGGGATGCACCCCGGGCAGGAGGACCAGACCCGTCTTTGCCATTTCCGATCGGAAGAAGACGGTGTTGGTGCGGAGACGATGAAGCAGGTCATCGGACGAGGTGAGCAGATCGAGCGCTTTGATCGAGGCGGCGGCGATGACGGGGGCAAGTGAATTGGAAAAGAGATAGGGCCGCGACCGCTGTCTCAGCAGGTCGATGATCTCTTTGCGCCCGCTCGTGTAGCCTCCGCTCGCGCCGCCGAGGGCTTTGCCGAGGGTGCCGGTGATGATGTCGACCCGTCCCATGACCTCGTGATACTCGTGCGTCCCCCGCCCCTTCTCCCCGATCACCCCGACGGCATGGGAATCATCGACCATGACGAGGGCATCGTATTTATCCGCGAGATCGCAGATCGTCTTGAGATCGGCGATGGTGCCGTCCATCGAGAAGACTCCGTCGGTCGCGATGAGCCTGAACCGCGCCGATTGAGTCTCTTTCAAGCAATCCTCGAGCTGATCCATGTCGCCGTTTTTGTAACGGAATCGCTGCGCCTTGCAGAGACGGATCCCGTCAATGATGGAGGCGTGGTTGAGTGAATCTGAAATGATGGCGTCTTCGGCACCGAGGAGCGTTTCAAAGAGACCGCCGTTCGCGTCAAAGCACGAGGAGTAAAGAATCGTGTCGTCGGTCCCGAGGAAGCCGCTGAGGCGGGACTCGAGCTCTTTATGGATGGACTGTGTCCCGCAGATAAAGCGCACCGAGGAAAGGCCGTAACCCCAGCGATCGAGAGACTCGTGCGCGGCGGCGATGATCTCGGGATGATCGGAAAGGCCGAGGTAATTATTCGCGCAGAGATTGATTAATTCAGTCCCCGGCACCCGCGCCGCCTGGCCGGCGACCTCGATGTGACGGGACTGCGGAGTCGTGATGACACGCTCCGATTTGTAAAGGCCCGCGTCGCGGATGGAAGCGAGTGTTTCGGAAAGGTGGGTTTGGAAGGCGGGGTTCATGAGAGGCTTACCATTTCAAAATCACCTTACCCGACTGGCCGCTCTTCATCACCTCAAACCCCTTCTCAAACTCAGTGTAATCGTAGTGATGGGTGATAACAGGACTGATGTCGAGGCCGCCTTGGAGCATCACGGTCATTTTGTACCAGGTCTCATACATGCGGCGTCCGTAAATGCCCGAGATCGTGAGCATGTTGAAAACAACTTTGTTCCAGTCGATCGCAATGTCCTCTGACGGGATCCCGAGCATCGCGATTTTGCCGCCGTGGCACATGTTGTCGAGCATCTCGCGGAAGGCATTGG
>DIVG01000054.1 GCA_002422425.1 Akkermansiaceae bacterium UBA6138
TGTATTGAGGGCCTGGCCCTCAATAAACTCCAGGCAAGGATCACTTTCGTCCCTTTAGGTTGTCTACTACGTAGTAGCATCGACGGGGAGACGCTTCATCGCGTGGCATGTCGTGCTCGTCTAGGAAGGCACCGTCAAACCGCGTTTTTTGCGGCGACTTTTCTACATCGTTGAATTTCGGCATATTGCGCAACGTGTGCGAGAATTAAAAATGAATTTTGGCTTCAAAAATCGTTTTATTCATCTACCCGACGTTTTTTTTAAGCGTGCCACGCCCAGTCCGGTGCATGCCCCCTTTCTCATTCGACTGAACGTGGAACTGGCTGAAATGCTTGGCCTTGAAGTTGAGTCGCTCTCAGGCCCTGACGGGCTCCTCGTATTTTCCGGCAATGTTCTACCGGATGATTCTGATCCGGTCTCCATGAGCTACGCGGGCCACCAGTTTGGAGGATTTTCACCCCAACTGGGCGACGGGAGAGCTATCCTGCTTGGCGAAATTGTTTGCCGTGACGGAGTTCGAAGAGATGTTCAACTGAAGGGGGCCGGGCCCACTCCCTTCTCAAGACGAGGCGACGGGCGATCGGCCCTAGGGCCGGTTCTGCGTGAATATCTCGTCTCGGAGGCAATGGCTGGCCTCGGAGTTGCCACGACGCGAGCCCTTGCTGCAGTCTGGAGCGGAGAGACGGTCACTCGCGAAGAGATTGAACCTGGAGCTGTCTTCACAAGGGTAGCGAATTCCCATCTGCGCATCGGCACATTTGAATATTTTGCGGCACGGCAGGATCATGAAAACCTAAGGATTCTGCTTGATTACTCAATCGAACGCCACTTCCCCGAAATAGAGAATGCGGAGAATCGGGCAGTCGCCTTCCTTTCTGCGGTAATGAAACGTCAGGCTTTGCTTGTTGCCCGCTGGATGCAGTTCGGTTTCGTCCATGGGGTCATGAACACGGATAACGTGAGCATCTCGGGCGAAACCATCGATTTCGGTCCCTGCGCTTTTCTCGATGGTTACGATCCGGCAAAGAGCTTCAGCTTTATCGACCAGCAAGGACGCTACGCCTTCGGAAACCAGCCCAGGATCGCCCATTGGAACTTGGCCCGACTAGCCGAAGCGCTGCTTCCGCTGATAGCACCGGACGAAAAAATGGCGGTCGGTCTGGCCAGGGAGACCCTGGAATTTTTCCCTTCAGTTTTCAAAGCATACCAGCAAAAATACATGGCCGGGAAAATCGGTATTCCGAACGGCGACGAACAGGACTGGCCTCTGGTGGATGCCCTCCTGAGCGTGCTTGCCGATCAGGAAGTCGACTTCACTCTCTCTTTCCGTCACCTTCGTGACGCTCCGATCGGAGATGAAGGGAAATTTGTAAGATTATTCCCGGACGCGATTCGGGCAAGAGACTGGCTAAGTGCCTGGCGCTGTCATCTCGGGAAACGGGGCGTAACCCCCGAGACGGCGATGGCAACGATGCGGGAGTCGAATCCGGTTTTTATTCCCCGAAACCATCGCATTGAAGAGGTTATAGAGGCTGGTAAACGGGGAGATTTCGAGCCATTCCACCTGCTCAACGAGATCCTTCGACGCCCCTTCGAAGAGCAACCGGAATTCAGTCACTACGAACTCCCTCCCGGGCCCGATGAGGTGGTGCAGGCCACCTTTTGCGGCACCTGACACCAGAAAGAAGGAAGCCCTCCCCCTGAACTCTTTAGTGAGAGGAAGACGAGCCTCCATGCGAACCCCACCGGCTCAGCTGCGCTCCTCGATCGGAGGGATCGGTTGGTCCTCGGTGGGGCCGGTGTAGAGAGTAAGCGGGCGATAAAGCCGGTTGTCCTCAAGTTGCTCAAGCACCTGAGCGGTCCATCCGGCGGCCCGGGAAATCGCAAAAATCGGCGTAAAGAGGTCGGTGGGAATCCCGAGGGAGTAGTAGACGGTTGCCGAGTAAAAGTCGACGTTGGCGTTTAATCCTTTACGCTCGAACATGAGTTCGGCAATACGTTCGGACATATCAATCCACTTGGTCTCACCTAGCTCTTCGGTCAACTTGACGGCCATCTTCCGCAGATAGGGCGCGCGGGGATCGAGAACACGGTAAACGCGGTGACCGATTCCCATGATCTTCTTTTTCCGGGCAAGACAATCCTCCACATAAGCGTCGACCTTGTCGAGGTTACCGATTTCCTGCAGCATGTGGATGACACCCTCGTTGGCTCCGCCATGAAGGGGACCTTTGAGTGTGCCAATCGCCGAGGTAATCGCGGAATACATGTCCGAAAGAGTCGCAACCGTAACACGCGCACTGAAGGTCGATGCATTCATGCCATGATCAGCATGAAGAATGTAGGCCGCATCAAGGGTCTTCGTAGCCTCCGCCCCGGGGGCCTCGCCGTTCACAAGATACAGAAAATGCCCCGCCTCGGAAAGATCATCACGCACCGGCATGAGTTCAAGCCCCTGACGGGCGCGGTGGAAATGAGCTACGATGAGGGGCATCGTCGCGCAAATGGCGATTGCTCGGTCTTCATTGAAGTCACGGTTCTGATCATCGCCGCGATGATCGTAGAGCCCCAGCATGCTCACTCCGGTGCGGAGCACATCCATAGGAGCGGCGTCTTTGGGAGCCGATTTAATGAAATCGATAACCCCCTCGGGTAGATGACGATGGGCACGGAGAGATTTCGTGATTTCCTCGAGCTGGCTCTTTGTTGGCAGCTTGCGGCGGTGGAGAAGATAAAGAACCTCTTCGAAGCTGCATGTCTCAACGAGATCCTGAATGTTGTAGCCCAAATACCGGAGGATCCCCTCTTCACCCATCACATCACTGAGGCACGACTCATTTGCGATGACTCCAGCGAGCCCCTTAGAATATTCCGGTTTCTCCGACATAAGATTCTTTTTCTACTAAAATACGATCCCCTTGTTCAATCCCGGAGATTTTTATTCCACTGGTAATACGCCATCATCCCATTGCCCGGACTAGGGCCTGACCCATATCGGAAGGATTTCCCGCAACCTCGATGCCGGCGTCACGAAGGGCCTCGATCTTGGCTGCGGCGGTCCCCTTGCCTCCGGAAACGATGGCCCCGGCATGGCCCATGCGACGTCCGGGAGGTGCGCTCGACCCGGCAATAAAGGCAGCCATAGGCTTCTTGCAATGTTGCTTTGCCCAGGCGGCAGCTTCCTCCTCGGCGGATCCGCCGATTTCACCGATCATAATGATGGCTTCGGTCTCGGGATCTTCGTTAAACATTTTGAGAATATCGAGATGAGAGGTGCCGTTAATCGGATCTCCGCCGATCCCGACACAGGTGCTCTGCCCAAGGCCAAGATTGGTGAGTTGCCAGACAGCTTCGTAGGTGAGCGTCCCGCTTCGCGAAACCACACCGACCTTACCGCGCTTGTGAATGTAACCGGGGGCGATACCGATCCGGCACCCGCCGTGCGAACCTTCTCCGTAACCGGGAGTAACCAGACCGGGACAGTTCGGACCGATGAGGCGGGTCTTCTTACCGAGCATGCCGGCACGAACCCGCATCATGTCCATAACAGGAATACCCTCGGTGATGGTGACGGCGAGATCGACGCCGGCATCAACCGCCTCGAGAATCGCATCGGCGGCAAAAGGGGGAGGAACAAAGATCGCGGAAACGGTCGCGCCGGTCGCGGCAACCGCTTCGGCAACAGTGTCGAAGATCGGCACTTTATCAGCAAAGAGTTGCCCGCCTTTACCCGGCGTGACTCCGGCAACAAGCCGGGTGCCGTAATCGAGGCTGAGCTGGGCATGCCGTCCACCAAAGGACCCGGTGATCCCCTGTACGAGGATCTTGGTGTTTTCGTCAACTAGAATAGCCATGGAAGAGAGTGCGGGGTGACAGTGTTAGAAAGTCGGTTCAGACAGAAATGGCCCGGACTGCTTTGGCAGCAGCGTCAGCAAGCGTGTCGGCGGAAATAAGAGGGACACTGGAGTTGGCCAAGGTCTCCTTGCCTGCAGCAACGTTGTTGCCTTCGAGGCGGACAACGAGAGGGATATTGAGGTCAACCTCCTGACAGGCGGCTACGATTCCCTTGGCGATAACGTCACAATCCATGATTCCGCCGAAAATGTTGACGAGGATGGCCTTGACCTTGGGATCACCGAGAATGATTTTGAAGGCGTTTCGGACCTGCTCCTGCGAGGCACCGCCCCCCACATCGAGAAAGTTGGCAGGCTCACCACCGCAATGCTTGATGATGTCCATCGTCGCCATGGCGAGACCCGCGCCGTTTACGAGACAGGCGATATTACCGTCAAGACCGATATAATTAAGATGATATTTGGCAGCCTCGACCTCCCGGGGGTCTTCTTCACTGGGGTCGTGAAGGGCGGCGATATCAGGATGCCGGTAGAGGGCATTGTCATCGAAATCGAACTTCGCATCGAGGGCAAGGACACGCCCGTCCGGCGTCGTCACGAGGGGATTGACTTCGACCATGGAGCAGTCGCAATCCATAAAGAGCTTGAAAAGACCTTGAAGAAGTTTGCCGAACTGCTTAGCGATATCGCCACTGTAACCGAGGCGGGCACAGATATTGCGGATCTCGTAGGGCTGGAGCCCCAGGAGGGGGTGGATCACCTGATGGAAGATTTTATCCGGGGTATGCTCGGCCACCTCTTCAATGTTCACCCCGCCCTCAGTGCTAGCGACGATGACGGGCGAGCGGCTCTCACGATCCATGAGGATGGCAAGGTAATATTCTTTCTCGATATCGACCGCGTCAGCGATCATCACTTTGCTGACGAGCTTCCCCTCTTCACCGGTCTGGTGTGTAACGAGAACCTGCCCCAGCATCTGCGCTGCAATTTCAGCCGCCTCTTCCGGTGTCTGAACAAGATGAACCCCCCCTTTGAAACCGTTTTTAAACGTTCCTTTGCCGCGACCGCCGGCATGGACCTGAGCTTTGACGACGATGTTTGATCCGATCTCGGCAGCGGCCGCTCTTGCCTCGGCGGCGTTACCGGCGACCTTGCCCCTGGGGGTGGCGACGCCGAATTTTTCGAAGAGTTCTTTGGCCTGGTATTCGTGAATATTCATGGAGCGAAGCGGCTGCTCAAAGCAGAGCGCGGCAACTTACGGAGTCACCCTCTGAGGTCAAGGTGGAACTCTCCCTAAACCCGCTTCAAATGCGCCATGAGGTCGGGGTGCGCCAAAATCAGAAGAACAGTGCCACTGATTAAACCCGGATCCGCTTTCATTCGATCCGTTCCTTCCGGAAACGAAGGCGCTCAGAAATCGAGGAGGACTTCAGCGCGCCGGTTCTGGGAGCGGCCGCCGGGATTGTCGGAACCGTCCGGAAGGAAGTTGGGCTTGCGCGGCTTCGTTGCCCCGAATGCCTCGGTGATGACTTGATCGGGTTCTACGCCCATACTGATAAGAGCCTGGCGGATGGACTCGGCGCGCTTGTCGCTCAAAGTGATATTGTAATCGTCGCTGCCGAGGGCATCGGCATGACCATTGATGCGAATGACGCGTTCAGCCCCCTGGCTGAGAATATCGGCGACAATCTCGAGCTGACGACTGGTGCGGGGAGTAAGTCCGGCATCGTCAAACTCAAAATAAAGAACCAGTGAGTCACCGCCCGAGGGATCTTCCACGATGGGGCTGTAGGCGACATTGCCGGCACCGGCTTTTTCCGAAAGAACGGAAAGGACCTTGGAAAAGGTGAGGCCGTTGACATGCCATGCCCCTCCGGCCTGTCCAAGCTCAAGAGCGAACTCCGAGGTGATCTGATCGGAATACACGCGGGTCAACACCCACGTGATATCGTCGCGGGAGAGGGTTACGACGAGAGGTCGGTCCTCCTTCAACGCGAACTTCCCCTCCTCGATCGCGATCATCAAAGCCGCAATGCGCTCGTCCGTCACCGCAGCGGGATCAGCGAGGCCGCGGGCGGTATTGAAGTCACGCTGGATTACCGCTTTGGAAAAAGCGTGAGCAACGGTGAGGGCATCGGCTTGCTGTTCCGGCGTCATCGCGACCGCCTCACGTGCCGGACTTTTCGGGGCGGAATCGGCGTCGCCCCGCGTCAATTTCAACGCCACGGGAAAGCTGATTTTCGTAACGTCGAGGGATTCGTCTCCCATCACGGTGAGGTCAGCGTAGAGTTGGCGTGGTGCCCCGCCCTCGACGACCGGGACGAAATTAAAGGACCATCTCAATCCCTCCGTAGATTTGGAGACCTCGGCGAAAGGCCTGGCGGCGTCGAGCTTGACATCGCGGCTTTCAACAAGGGCTCTCACTTCAGCGAGGATGGCGTCCGCGACTGCTTCGGGTCCGGCGATGCGAAGAAAACCATCAAAGTCCTTTTCCTCTATCTTCGCGGCGAGAGCTTTCATGATCGCCTCGGGCGAGTTGAAACTCCCTTTAACGGCGGCAGGAGCCGGTTCTTTCTTTGCCGCGACGGGAGGGGGAGTCACGACCGGGGCTGCGGGCGCGGGGACCGGCTCCGCTTCGGTTGGGGGAGACGGCACGGCCTCTACGGCGGGAGCCTCAACTAATGGAGGTGTGACCAGCCTATCCTCCCGCTTGTTCAGAAAGAAATAGGAAATGAGAGCCCCGATGAGGATGATTCCGAAAAATATAAGGGCGGTCGGCTTGTTCATGGCGGGGAAGAGAACCTCTCGGCTAAAGAGACAGATTAATCTAGCAGAATGCTCTCCATCCGAAACCGAAAACTCAGGGCTTCCGTCATTTCAAGCTCGGAATGTCAAAGCCCGCAAAGGGCGTCGATCAGACCCTCGGGTCGGCTCGACCACTCCCTGCGGTCACGAAGATCACGAATCGTCAGGTCGGGATACTCACTTCCCACAACGATGGCAAGACGGGCACCGGATTGCTCCGCCGCTTGGAATTGTTTGGGCACTTTTGCGGCCGCGAGAGAGGTAAGGGTCCGCATCCCGGCGAGGCGCAGGCTCTGTGCGATCGCGGCGGCTTCGCCTTGTTTTTCCGGATCAGCGAGCACGACATAAACATCAACGGACTGCCCGTCTTTTACGGCGGCCTCAAGACGGGCGTTGGGGGCCGCCGTCTCCCGAATAAGATCGGTAATGACCATATCACCCATGGCAAATCCGCAGGCGCTCATCTCGACACCTCCGATAAGTTGCACGAGCTGGTCGTAGCGACCACCTCCGGCAACCGCACGCATCCCTTTGCTGATATCAAAAATTTCAAAAACCGGTCCGGTGTAATAGGCAAGTCCACGCACGATGCTCAGGTCAACCTCTACAAAGTGCCCGACTCCGCGAGCGGCGAGATCCGCAAGGATCTTCTGGATGGGTTCGGACGAAGCGGCACCCGACACAATGAAGTCGCCTACCATCGCGAGGGTCAACCCGAGATCGGCAAGTTGTTCGGAGACTTTGTCCTCGGGGGTGCGTTCCATCTTGTCGATGATCTGGAGAAAGGCCGTGACATTGTCTCCCTCAATCCCGTGACGGGTGGCAAAATCGACCCAGGCATTGCGATCACTTACCCGAATCCGGAAGTCGTTTTCGTCAAAGCCGAAGGCCCGCATCAGATCGATGGCCAGGGCAATGAGTTCGGCATCGGCGAGAATGGAATCCTCTCCGAGAATGTCGCAGTTGAACTGGTAAAATTCGCGCCCCCTCCCTTTCTGGTGTTTTTCGTAGCGAAAGAACTGCCCGATCGAAAACCAACGGAGCGGCTTACGGAAGTCGCGCTGCCGGGCGGCGGCCATACGGGCAAGTGTCGGGGTAAGCTCGGGTCGCATCGAGACGTCACGCTCCCCTTTGTCCTCGAAACAGAAGAGCTGATTCACAATCTCGTCGCCGCTCTTGCGCTGGTAAAGGGCGGTCGGCTCGAGTATGGGCCCCTCGTATTCGACAAAACCGTAGCACCTCGCCACCCTGCGCCAGGTCTCGAAGACATGATTCCGGGCGGCGCATTCATCGGGAAAAAAATCGCGAAAACCGGGCAGCGTTTGAAATCGTTGGGCCATGGAAAGAATGCGGGAATAAAGGAGCTTCGCTGCGGAAACATCTCCCGTCGAAGGGCGAATCACCCGAAAACGACGGTCCGGTTGGCATGCACAAGGGTGCGCCGGTTAAGATGTAACCAGACCGCACGACTGAGCACACTCTGCTCAAGGGCCCGGCCCTTGCGAATGAAATCCTGGACCGAGTCACTGTGCGAGACAGGGGTGACCCCCTGGGCGATGATGGGACCTTCGTCAAGATCCTCGGTGACATAGTGACTCGTTGCCCCCACCAGCTTAACGCCCCGACGATGAGCCGAATGGTAAGGCCTCGCCCCGGGGAAGGCGGGCAGGAAGGAGTGATGAATATTGATGATGCGATGCGGGAAGGCATCGGTCATGCGGACGCTCAGAATCTGCATGTAGCGCGCGAGGATGACAAGATCAATCCCGTGCGCCCGGAGAAGGTCAATCTCCGCTTCCTCCTGAGACGGTTTTGTCGTCTGCGAGATGGGAAAATGATGAAAAGGTATTCCGAAACGCTCGGCGACGGCGCGAAGATCCTCGCGATTACTGACGATAAGGGGAATGTCCATGCCCAGCTCACCGCTCTCATGCCGCGAGAGCAAATCGTAGAAGCAATGATTATCCCTCGTCACGAAAAGGGCGGCCCGGGGAACGACGTCGGAAAAATGAAGCTCCCATTGCATCGCGAAGCGCTCCATAAGCGGTGCCAAGGCCGGCTTGAGCTCTCCGCGCCTCAGTGCGAATCCCTCGACCTCCCATTCGACCCGCATGAAAAAGACACCATCCTCCTGATCGACGTGCTGATCAATGTCGACAATGTTCCCCTTGTTTTCGAAGAGGAAGGTGGAGACGGCGGCCACAATACCCGCCTGATCAGGACAGGAAATCAGCAGAATTGCCGTCGGGGAATCGTTTGAAAGAGCGCTCAAGGTCCACCGGAGAAAAACAAATGCTCGAGGGGGGAATCGAACCCCCACGGGTCTCCCCACAGGATCCTTAATCCTGCGCGTCTACCAATTCCGCCACCCGAGCGTGACTTTCACCCCGGAGGGGTCCGGAGTGAAGGGTCGCATTGATAGTTTGGAATTGCTTCTTTCGCAAGCGCTTTGTGACGAAAGAATCGAATTTCTTGGTATCAGACCCAGAGATTGCGGTCAAGGGTGCGATACTGAATCGCCTCCATCACATGGACTTCGCGAATGTCCCTGCTGCCTTCGAGGTCCGCGAGAGTCCGCGAAACTTTGAGGATTCGGTCATAAGCCCTCGCACTGAAATTCAGCGAGTCCATCGCCTGCTCAAGGGTCCGCTCACTCTGACGGTCAAGAGGACAAAATTCGCTCACGAGCCGACTGCCCATATCGGAGTTGCAAAGCACGCCGGGATGCAAGACAAACCGGGCCAATTGGACCTGGCGCGCCTCTTCGACCCGCTCGCGAATCACCGCCGAGGATTCGCCCCCGCTCTCGGCCCGCAGTTCCTTGTAATTGACCGCCGGGACATCGACGTGGAGGTCGATGCGGTCGAGGAGGGGGCCGCTGATACGCTGCCGGTATTTCTCGATCTGGTTCGGCGAGCAGCGACAATCCCGTGCCGGATCCCCCAGGTAACCGCAAGGACAGGGATTCATCGCCGCGACGAGGCTGAAGCGGCTCGGAAAGGTAAACTTACCTGCCGCCCGCGAGATCGTCACCTGACCGTCTTCGAGCGGTTGGCGCAGCACTTCAAGGGTGGAGCGCCGGAATTCGGGCAACTCATCAAGAAAGAGAATCCCGTTGTGAGCGAGGCTCACTTCCCCCGGAGTCGGGTGACTGCTCCCCCCGAGCAACCCGACGTCCGAGATCGTGTGGTGGGGAGAACGGAACGGGCGTGTTGCCAGAAAGCTGTTTTTCGCGTCGACGAGACCGGCGACGCTGTGGATTTTTGTCGTCTCAATCGCCTCTTCCTCGGTCATCGTCGGAAGGATCGTCGCGAGCCGCTTCGCGAGCATGGACTTCCCGGTGCCGGGACTCCCGAGCATCAANNAAAATATTGTGCCCGCCCGCCATGGCAACCTCGAGGGCGCGCTTGGCGTGAGCCTGCCCCTTTACTTCATTAAAATCGATCGGATAAACCTGCCTCGACCGGAAAAAGGCGTCGCGGTCAAGCCGCTCCGGCCGGATCCCGCTCTCCCCCGAAAGCAGGCCGTAGGCATCGCGCATCGTCTCGATACCGTAGACGTAAATACCCTCCACAATACTGGCCTCAACCGCGTTTTCTTTAGGGACAAAGATCGCTTTCAGCCCCTGCTTCTTTGCCTGCAAGGTCAGAGGAAGGATCCCTTTGATCGGTCGCACTCGTCCGTCCAGGGCTAGCTCACCGGCCATGGCGCACTTTTCCAGGGCTCCTTCCTTGAGCACTCCGTTCTGATCCTGAGCGAGCGAGACCATCCCGATCGCAATGGGCAGATCAAAACTGGGGCCCTCTTTCCGCAGATCCGCCGGCGCGAGGTTTATCGTGATCGCTTTGTTAGGCCATCGTAAGCCGCTGTTTTTGATCGCGGTGACGACCCGGTCGACACTCTCGCGAACGGCTGCGTCCGGAAGCCCCACCAGCTTGATATCGACGTTGCCGCCATCTGCCGCGTTGACTTCAACTTCGACCGGAACGGCATTGACACCGTGGACGGCGCCCGAAAATACACACGTCAGTGACATGACCCGACTTTCTCCAGAGTGCCGTCCCTTTGCAACCCCTTTTCACGAAAAATACTGTTCAAAAAATCAAATTTCGAACTAGGACATCGAGTAGGGGTCGATATCGACCGTCACCACGACATCATCGGGGAAGGTAAGCTCCCTCATGACCTCGCGGATGTGAGTGGCAAGCTTTCTCGCGCCGCTCGACTTCAAAACAATCTGAAACCGCCACTGATCGTGGGATTTCACCAGCGGTGAAGGGAGCGGATCAGTAAGGCTGATCTCGGGGGCGAGATTCCGTTTCAGTCTGGCATGAAGCGTTTTCAGGGAAAATTCCGCCCGCTCAAGGTGCACCGACCGCGAAGTAATGAGGGCGAGATGAGAAAACGGCGGGTGTTTAAACTGTCGCCGCATCGCCAGCTCATAGTCGGCAAAACCATCAAAATCGTGGTGTCGGGCAAATTGAATCGAGGGATGGTGAGGCGTGTAGGTTTGGACTACGACCTCCCCCTCAAGCTCTCCTCTCCCCGCACGACCGGCGACCTGGGTTAGTAACTGAAAGGTTCTTTCCCCGGCGCGAAAGTCGGGAATATAGAGTCCGACGTCGGCATTGAGAATCCCCACGAGTGTGACGTTGGGAAAGTGGAGCCCTTTGGCTATCATCTGGGTCCCCAGGAGGATGTCGATTTTTTTCGCGCGAAACGCGTCGAGGGTCTCCCGAAGCTGGCCTTTTTTCCGCATGGTATCCGTGTCAACGCGGGCAATCTTCGCGGCGGTGAAGACCTGGCGAAGAATCTCCTCGACCCGCTCGGTGCCGTATCCGGCATTAACAATGGACCGACCGGAGCATTCCGGGCAACGGCTCGGAGTGAGTTGGGAAAAGCCGCAAATATGGCAGACGAGCCGGTCGTCCTTACGATGCACCGTCATCGTTGTGCTGCAGTGACGGCAGTTCGCGACGTAACCGCATTCGGGGCAGAGAATATTGCGGGCAAATCCGCGACGGTTCAGAAAGAGGATGGTCTGCTCCCCCCGGGCGAGGCGCTCCTCCATCGAATTGCGCAGCCGGGTCGAGAGGATTGTCGGGCCCGACTGGCTTTTGCGCCCCTCGTTGCGCATGTCGATGACGCGGATGAGCGGCAGCTTGCGATCGTCGATGCGCAGACGCATCGTCCCGAGTTCATATTTTCCTCTGAGCACATTGTTCCACGACTCCAAAGAGGGCGTGGCACTTCCAAGAAGGACAGGGCAGCCCTCGATTTGACCCCTGACCACCGCGATATCGCGAGCCTGGTAGCGGGGAGAGGTATCCTGCTTGTAGGAATTCTCATGCTCCTCATCGACTACAATGAGCCCGAGGTTTTCGACGGGGGAGAAAATCGCACTTCTCGCCCCGATGACGATACGCGCCTTCTGATCGAGGACTTTGCGCCATTCATCGTGGCGCTCGCCTTCCGAGAGGTTGCTATGAAGGATGGCAACCTGATCCTTTATCTTTGCGAAGCGCCGCTTGAAGCGGTCTGCCGTCTGCGGAGTCAGGGCGATCTCAGGAACGAGGACGATGGCACCCTTACCCGCCTCGACTGTCTTCTGGATCGCCTGAAGATAAACTTCAGTCTTCCCGCTCCCGGTCACGCCGTAGAGTAAAATCGGCTTTATTTTTTCCCCCTGTTCGACGCGCCGAGTTGATTCAAATACCCGATCGAGGACAACCCGTTGTTCGTCATTCAGCGTGAGAGCCTCTGACTCGATATACTCGACCGCGCTCAGTGGGTCACGCGCGACAATTCGATCCACGAAACAGATCAAGCCTCGCGCTTCGAGCGCTTTAAGAACGGGCCGGGATATCGCGTGAGCCCCCGTCACCTCGGCGAGGCTCACGGGGCCGAGCTCCCGCAAGGACAGGAGAGCCTCCTTTTGTTTTTTCTGCCGTGCCGTAAACGAAGCGAGCACCTCCTCGTCAGGCTCGGCGGAGAGTTCTACGAACTTCACGGTCTTGCGCTTCTCCTCCCCCCCGCGGGAGGGCTTGGGCAGCATCGTGCGAATCACCGTCTCGATCGGCGTGAGATAAAAATTCGAAATCCACTCCGCCAGCTTGAGAAGCCCCTCTGTGAGAAAAGAGTCCGCCGAGACAACGCCGAGAATGGGTTTCAGGGAATACTTGAGAGTGTCGGTCTCGATCACCTCCATCGAGGTGACTGTCCCGATAGCGCCGCGCTTGCGCAGGGGCACGCGGACGCGCTGACCTGATGAAAGTTGATACTCCGCCGGGACTAGATAGGTGAAGGTGAGGTCGCTTGTCGCACCGTCAATCAGAACCTTCACTATCCGTTCGCGCCCCATGAGTACAAAAAGAAATCGCCCCCCGAGGGAGGCGATTTACATCGAGATTTAAGTAAAACTTAGACCCCTGTAACGGCTTTTCCTAGAAAGAAACGCTGAGAGTGACGCCTCCGTGGAGGATGTCGGACTGATCAATGCCCATGCTGGAGACGTTGATACCGTCGGCAATCCAGGTGTCCGGAGCACCGTTATAACCGATGTAGGGAGTGAGGGTCGTGCGGCAGTTGAGCGCGATGGGAAGCGATGCGGTAACGTAGTAGTGGTTCCATCCGGAACCGGTTGCACCCACGAAGTCGAAGTAACCGTCGGAGTAACCAACACCTGCACCAAGCACGAGGCTGATGCTGTCAGTAACGCCGAAGCTTTTCTCGAACCCGAGCTGATGGTACCATCCGCTAGCGCTGGCTCCACCGCCACCAAGAGCGTAATTACTGTTCCACGCAATGTCAACGAAACCGAGGCTGCGGGTGATGTCGAGACCGATCTCACCATAGCTGCCATTCGGACCGGGGTTGTTGCTGCGATACTCAGGGAAGACGAAGTGGGTGTAACCGAGGGCAACGTCGAACCCGGCAAAAGTCCCGAGAGCGGCGCTTACGTAGAGATCGAGCTCATCATATTCGGCGCCGGAACCGGCACCGCCGTCGTCGTTGATGCCGTTAAGGTACCAGGCACCAACAGTGATTGGCACAGCAAGATTGTCGAATGTGTAGTTCACGTCGGTCCAGACGCTGTCACCTGCAAACTGAACACCGTAGAAGATGTAGTCCGACATGTAACCCGCACTGATAGAACCGCCGAGATCGACACACTCCTCGATCGGAGCTTTGCCGACGGGGGCTTTACCCCAGTCACCCGCGTTCACGCCGACGGTCATCGCGGCGATTGTTGCAACAAGAATTGCTTTTTTCATACTGATTTGTTTTCCCTTGGTCTTGGATGTGGTCGTAATAACCTGATTTTATTCCGGACTTGCGCCCCCCGAACCTGCTTTGCTGATCCGGAGGACATTGCCGCCCACCCGCATCACGCCGCCAATTCGATAGGCCAAGTTCATGGAAATGGAGACCCTTCGCAACAGGAAAATGTCCCGGCGCTCCTAAGAAACCGCCTTTCGGCCCGTTACGGCGGGCCTTCAATTACTTCCCGGGCGGACACGACCGACTGGGTTGCATGAAGTTGCCCACCTTGTGAATCGGTCTTGAAGATAGCCAACCCGAGATGATTTTTTTTCCCCACCGGGCGCGTTTTTCGGGTTGTTACCCCTCTTTCACCGAAAATATTGACCACAGATGCCCCCTGACCCAGCGCCATTTCGGTTCCAATGAGCATGAGACGTCGCTTCACTCGACCGACACTCCTGATCCGCGAGATGATTTCCTGACCGAGATAACATCCCTTGTGAAAGCTGACCGCGAACTCGTCCAGACCCAGCTCTGCGGGAAACTCAGCTCCTGTAATCTCGTTGCCGGATACGGGGATCTTCGCAACAAGCTGATGGAGGCTAACCTCGTTGTCGTCGATCCGAAGGACCTCTTCAAAAGGGTCGGGCTCTCCAGGGCGGAGGATGAGGTCGCAACCCGCCCCGTCGAAACGACGGCTTTTCACTCCGCCGCCGCCCTCAATGAAATGGTGGATGAGTCGGAGCTTCCCGGTCTCGTCAATGATCTCGCAGTCATCGGCAATCAGATAACGCTCAAGACGGGCATGAATCGCCTCGCGCTGCGGCAGCTCACCGTCGAGGATGAGACTGTCCCCGTCGGCACTGATGTGCACGAGTGCCTCGACCTTGCCTTTGAGATTGCAGAGGCAGGCGGCAACCGCCTCGCGATCAAGGGGGCCGGCAACGTCGTTACTGACCTGACCGTTGAGATAACGAACGCGGTCCGGCCCTGTAACGCGAAAAATAGCGCGGTCGCAGAGCGGGAACCATCGCCCGGCGAGGGAGGGGAGTGAAATCATGCGTGGTAGGAGGGAGGGACGTAAGGACGGTCTCTAGAGTGCCTTTGCCTCCTCCTGATACTGCGCGGCGAGGACGGCGTAATCTTTTTCCCCGAGCCCTTTCTGGATCGAACGAAACATGACGCTGGCAGTCGTTGAGAGGACCGGCTCATCCACCCCGAGCTGGCGTCCGAGGCTGAGGGCATACTGGGCATCCTTGAACATATGCTTCAAGGAAAAATGCGGTTCGTAGTCTCTTGCCATCATTTGCGGGAGCTTCATCCCAACGAGTGCCGAATGACAGGCATTATGCTCGAGAGCTTCGGCAAACTTCTTTGGATCGACCCCCGCCTTGACGATGAGCCCGTAGGCTTCCGCCAACACGCCGGTGGTGGCGGCGGAGATCATATTGGTCGCAATTTTGATCAACGAAGCCTCACCGACGCGGCCCAGGTGCAGGATTTCACGCGAGGTAGCCTCAAGAACCGGCCGGACCCGCTCCAGGGCGTTCGTGTCACCGCCGACGTAATAAACGAGAGCCCCTTTTTCGGCGGCGACCTTACTCCCGGTGAAAGGGGCGTCGAGAAAGGAGGCCCCGCATTCTCTCACGGCCTGGTATGCCTCGACGACCGACTCGGGGTCGCAGGTGCCGTTGCAGAGAACGATGTGCCGTTTTTCCAATTGGGGCTTCATGGCAGCGATAACCTGTTTCAGCGCGGCCCCGTCAGACACGAAAATCTGGATAATATCGGCGAGCTGAGCCATTTCACCGGGCGAACCGACAAAATTCGGGACGGGTTTCGGGGTGCGGTTCCAGACGTAGACCTGCCGATTCGTGCTCCTGAGCAAATCCGCGACACGACTGCCGATGATTCCCTGCCCGATAACTCCTATTGTATCCCTCGCTTCCATGCTCATGATCTAAACTCTCCGCAGGCGGGATCGAAATGCAACGCCAATCCGCCGGAAGAGGTGCGATACGACAGGTTGATTGATAAGAAAGAATCGTGTTTGCTGACAACGTGGAAAAGTCACGTCACGATAGATGAGAAAGACGGCAGAATACCTCGCGGGCCGGGGCGCCGCCCCCGCAATGAGGCTGCTCATCTATCTCGGGCAGCTTGCGCGGCTCGGGCTGGAAATAATCGGATCCATCGGGAAGCCGGGGATCCGCTGGCGACTTGTCCTTTCGCAAATTATCCTCATCGGTATCGGGTCGCAGCTTGTCGTGATTATTACCGGCGCTTTTACCGGCGCGGTCTTTGCGGCTCAGGCTTATTTCAAATTCAACGAGCTGGGACTGGGCTCGGCGACAGGGCCCGTTGTGTCCATCGCGATGTGCCGTGAGCTGGGGCCTGTCCTCGCCGCCCTCATGGTGGCGGGCCGCATGGGGGCCTCGATGGCCGCCGAGATCGGCACGATGCGGGTAACCGAGCAGGTCGATGCCCTGCGCGCGATGGGTGTCCCGCCGATCGACTACCTCGTCGTCCCCCGGGTGCTAGCGATCCTCGTTTCCATGCCCATTCTCGTCGGGGAAACGATTGTCTTCGGCATGTTGGCATCGGAATTACTGACAGTGCAACTCTTCGGCGTGCCGGCGGTCTGGTATGAAACGCAGCTAATGACCCATACCGGAGTGCCGGATGTCCTCACGGGCCTGGTCAAAGGAACCTGCTTCGGCGGGCTCATCGTTCTAATCTCCTGCCACCAGGGACTCGTCACAAGTGAGGGGGCGGTCGGGGTCGGGCGGGCCACGACCAGGGCTGTGGTATACTCCTCGCTGGCGATTCTGGTCTCGAATCTTTTCCTTTCGCTTCTCTTGAACCTGCTTCTCCCCACCGTCACGATGGACCTGTGAATGAGTCATCCCGAAAAAAAACCGCCCCCCTTTTTCCGGATCAGGGACCTGAGGCAGACCCTCGGCGGTCATCCCGTTCTGCGCGGCGTCAGCTTCGATGTGACCGGAGGAGAGACAACGGTCATCCTTGGCGGAAGCGGAGCAGGAAAAAGCGTTCTCCTCAAACACCTCAACGGACTAATGCGTCCTCTCTCCGGTTCGGTGGCAGTGAACGGCACCGATATCAGCATGCTTCCGGAACGAGCCCTCACCCCGATTCGACGGCAGATCGGCGTTCTCTTTCAGGACGGGGCACTTTTTGACTCCCTCTCCGTGGGAGAGAACATCGCCTTTCCTCTGCGTGAAGCGGGCGAGCGCGTTGAGTCACGCATCCGCGACCGGGTCGATGAGGTGCTCGAGCTGGTAGGGTTAAAGGGGCAGCATCGGAAAATGCCCGACACCCTTTCCGGCGGAATGCGGAAGCGAGTCTCTCTGGCGCGTGCCATCGCGGGACGGCCGGACTGCATGTTATACGACGAGCCCACTGCCGGACTCGACCCGATTTTGTCGGAGAGTATCACAAAACTCATTGGCGAAATGAAGAAAGAACTCCGGCTCACCTCCGTCGTGGTGACCCACAATCTCGGGGCGATGCGGTTCCTCGCGGATCAGGTGATCTTCTTGAAAAACGGCGAAGTTCACTACTGTGGCCCGCCCGCCGGTCTCGACGCCTCGGACGACCCGGCAATCCGCGAATTCATCTCCGCCGACGCGATGGGGCGGACCTGACCGGACCCGAGACTGGCCATTGTCACCGGAACGAATCCGAAGCATATTGCAGCCCTTTTAAAAGTCATGACGGCTTCCTCTCATCGCTCCGAAGTTTATGTCGGCCTTTTTGTGCTGCTGGGCCTCGCTCTTGTCGGATGGCTTATTTTTCACTTCAGCGACTACCGGGGGAGCCGCCGCGGCGACTACTCCATCATCGTCGAAGTCCGTGACGCAACCGGAATACGCGCCGGCGTGCCGGTGCGCCTCGGCGGAGTTGAGATTGGACGGGCCTCCGGTGATCCCGAGCTCAGCGACGACTACACCCTGCTTTCCATCCCGTTGACCCTCTATCCGGGAAGCCGCATCCCTGCGGGCTCCACCGCAAAAGTGGGCACGAGCGGGCTTATGGGCGACAGCTTCGTGCGCATCATCCCGCCCGAAGCGCCGTCAGGAGAGTTCCTCCCGCCGGGTCATCGCATCCTTGCGGAGCCGTCGAGTTCCTTCAATGACCTTGCCGGCAGCGCCGGTGAGACCCTTGAGGAGGTCACTCTCACCGCCAGCGAGATAAGGGCCGCGACCGATCAGGTGGGTGCGCTCTTCAGCAAACTCGATCGGGAGTTTTTCACCGCTGAAAACAGGGATAACCTCGCCACGATGCTGGCGGAACTGCGTTCCTCTTCCGAGCACCTCCATGATGCTTCCAAAAAGCTGAATCCCCTGCTCGAGAAGACGGCTACCACCCTTACCGGGATCTCCGAGGTCACTGACGCCGCGAAAACCACCCTCAAAGGCGTGGATCAAAGCGTGATCGAATTCAGCAGCACTCTTTCTTCGATCAATCCCGTTGTCGCCGATTTTGATCGGTCAATCAAGCAACTGACAGCCACCCTCGGAACAGCAAACGAACTCCTTAATTTAATCGAAAACGGCGATGGGATCGCCCCCCTGCTTTTAAAGGACTCGGCCTTGAGGCGCGATCTGGAGAGCTTCCTTGACAAGCTCGACCGCAACGGGCTGCTCCTCTACCCGCGGGAGGGTGGTCTTCTTCGCGATTCCCCCCCGGGGCCCTCAATCCTCCCGCCACCGGCGGGAGGCGAAAAACGCTCCTTTCCGGGATTGAAAAAACAGCCATAGCTCCTCCCGCGCGCGATGCCCCTCCTCGTTATCCTGAAACGCTTCGAAGTCTGGCTGCTCCTGGGCGTCGTGCTCGGCTCGTTCGCCTTCGCCTTGCGTCCCGATCCCGCCCGCCCCGCTCCTGCTGACAAAGGAGCGATGACCGCGGCCTCGCCAGCCCGAACCGGAGAATCATTACCCGCTTTCGCTTCCGAAGCACCGCCGGAAACTCTGACCGTCGAGGCGGTAAAGGTCACTCAGACTGACGGGGGGATGATCGTCGAGCTAACCCTTTCCGGTCGTTCCCCCACGGGCGAAGAGCTAACCCTTGATGAGGTCAAGGTTAGAGCAACGACCGGAGACGGAGAGCCCGTGAACCGCTTTTTTGAACCCTTCAGCCCCCCCCCGGTGCTCCTCGCCTCGGAGGACTCGGTCGCCACGCTGAGGTGGTGGCTTGAGCGTCCAACCGACGTCCTCTGGCTCGAACTGAACGGGGAACGGGTCAAGGCGTTAATACCCTGAGAACCCGACCTCTCCCGTTTTCGACCCCTTAGCCCATGTCTGCACACAAGGCCGATTACCTTCTCATCAATAACAACAACACGAGGACGAAGTTTGCCCTGGCCTCCGGCAGCGAACTGCGGGAGCACCGCTCCATCGCTTCGAGTGAAGTCACGGCCGCCTCTGTGAATGCACTTATTGCCGACTGGACTTACGAAAGCGTCGTCCTCGCCTCGGTCGTTCCCGCCAACCAGCCCGACCTGATCGCTTCACAAGCGGGAAAGGCCCTCATCGAGGTGTCCCACCGCATTGCTCTCGGAGTTGCCCTGGATTTTCCCGATCCTTCTAAAATAGGAGCGGACCGCCTCGCCAACGCCGTCGCGGTAGCGCACAGGGGTTTTGACGAAGCCGTCATTGTCGTCGATTTCGGGACCGCCGTAACTTTCGACATTATCGACCGACGCCCCGCCTACCTAGGCGGCGTGATCGCGCCGGGGCTTGATGCGATGCGGCACTACCTCCACCTGAAAACCGCCCTTCTCCCCGAGATCGATCTCGCCCGCCCCGCGACCGCCATCGGAAAGACAACCGTTCATGCCATGCAGTCGGGTGCCTTCCACGGCTATCGCGGGCTCGTCAAAGAAATCCTGCGGCAAATCGAGACCGAGATGGGCGAACCGGCAAAAGTAATTGCCACCGGGGGATATGCGGGTTTGATAGCCGAAGACCTGCCCGGGATCAGCTCGATCGAGCCCTATCTCACGATGCAGGGTCTGCTGCACGTCGCCCATTTGAATTTTTAAGAAATGACGAACACCCCGACCCCGGTTATAGGCATCGATTTTGGAGGCACCTCCGTGAAACTCGCGGTCGTTGAAGGTGAGAGTCTCCTCAGTGAAGTCCACCGTCTCCCTACGCAGGAGTTCGACAACCCCGACCAGCTCATCGACCGCATCGTCGCCGAAATCACGGAAATCCGCTCGCAACATCCGGCCGTCGCTGCCATCGGGATTGGCGTCCCCGGCGCGGTGAACTTCTTCAGCGGCATGACTTACAACCTCACCAACGTCAGGGGCTGGTCCGAAGTGCCGCTGCGTGATATCGTTTCCGCAAAAACCGGCCTGCCCACCGTGATCGAGAACGATGCCAATTGCATGGCCTTCGCCGAGTGGAAATACGGGGCCGCAAAAGGCTACCGGCACGCCGTTTGTGTGACCCTCGGCACCGGCGTGGGCGGCGGACTCATCCTTAACGGCGATCTCTTTCGCGGGGCGAATTGTGCTGCCGGGGAGATCGGGCAAATGAGCATCGACCTGAACGGCGTGCCCGGTCCCTACGGTAATACCGGAGCCCTTGAGCGTTACATCGGCAATCGCCAGATCAGCGGGATGGCGGCGGCGATCTACACGGCTAAAGGGATCCCGTTCCCGGCCGACTTCTCCCCCGAGGCTCTTGCCGAGCTTGCCGGAAAAGGCGATTCCGCCGCCATCGAAGTCTGGAATGAAGTCGCGCGCTGCCTCGGTTTTTGCCTCATGAACGTCGTCTACCTTCTCAACCCGGAGATCATCGTGGTGGGAGGAGGAGTCTCCGAGGCGGGAGCCCTTCTCTTCGAACCTCTTCGGGAAACGATGCGACACTCGCTCACGGCGGAGTGTTTTAACCACCTCATTATCTCCCCGGCGCGGTATGGTAACACCGCCGGCATCCTCGGCAGTTCGGCGATGGCTGCCGATCTCTACCGCGACCGGCCTCAGTGAGCGTCCATCCCGGCGGTTCAGGGAAGGGATCTCTAAACCGGCCGCGGTCACAACTATCGCTGCGTTGACGGGTCGGGAGCCTGCGTTACAGTCAGCTCGTCATGCTTGATATCAGACAACTCCGCGAAGATCCCGAAGGAATAAAAACCCGTCTCCAGGCGCGCGGAGGCGAGGCCTGGGTGCTGATTGACGAAATTCTCTCCTGCGACGAGAGGCGCCGCGCCGACGAAACGGAAAAACAGCAACTTCAGAGCGACCGCAATCGCATTTCCAAAGAAATCGGTGCCCTGCGCAAAGAGGGGAAAGACGCTTCCGCGATCGAGGGAACGGTGCGCACCATCGGCGAAAGGATCAAGGCGATCGGGGAAGAGGCCGACGCAGCCGAGGCGAGGCAAACTGAACTGCTCCTTCAGGTTCCCAACCTGCCGCACGCCGAGTGCCCCGTCGGCAGCGACGAAACCGCCAACCCCGTGGTGCGGGAATGGGGGACAAAACCGTGCTTCGACTTTGAGGCAAAAGATCACGTCGAGATCGGAACAAGACTCGGCCTTTTTGACTTCGAACTCGGCACCAGGGTCAGCACCGGCGGATTTGTCACCTTCACCGGGCTCGGCGCCAGACTCGAACGCGCCCTCATCCAGTTCCTCCTCGATCTCCATACCGAGGTTCACGGCTACGAGGAAGTTTCACCTCCCTACATCATTAATCGCGATTGTATGTTCGGCACCGGTCAGCTCCCGAAATTCGAAGACGACATGTATGGCCTCGAAAACGGGGCTTTCTTCTTGGCCCCCACCGCCGAGGTGCCGGTGACAAACCTCTACCGCGACCGGATTTTAAAAGAAGCCGATCTGCCCGTGAAGGTGACCGCCTACACCCCCTGCTTCCGACGCGAAGCCGGCTCGGCCGGTCGGGAAAGCCGCGGTCTCATTCGCATGCACCAGTTCGATAAGGTCGAACTGGTCAACATTGTCCCGCCCGAAGCGTCCGCAGACCGCCTCGAGAAACTTACAGCCGAAGCCGAAGCAGTCCTGGAGCGGCTCGGGCTCCACTACCGCACCATCGAACTTTGCACCGGTGACCTCGGCTTCAGCTCAGCCAGGACGTACGACATCGAAGTCTGGGCACCCGGGCACGGGGCCTACCTTGAGGTCTCAAGCTGCTCGAATTTCGAGGACTACCAGGCCCGCCGCATGAAATTGCGTTACAAAGATCCCGACGGAAACAATCGCTTCTGCCATACCCTCAACGGCTCCGGGACGGCTCTGCCCCGCCTCTACGTCGCCCTGCTTGAGACCTACCAGCAGGCCGACGGCACCGTCAGGGTGCCCGAAGCGCTTGTGCCCTACATGAAACGCGACACAATCGCATAGATCCCGCCGAATCAAAAAGCCCGACTCCGGGATTCACGGAATCGGGCTCTTCAGGGCAGAAACATTTCTGAGCCGCTTATTCCGCGGAAACGGCGATAGCGTCGTCGCCGCGCTCTCCGGTCCGGATGCGAACGGCGTCTTCGATCGAGGAGACGAACACCTTTCCGTCACCGATCTTGTTGGTGGATGCCGCTTTCACGATGGTATCGACGATCTTGGCGGCATCGCCATCTTCGACGACAATCTCAAGCTTCACCTTGGGGAGGAAATCCACCGTGTATTCGGACCCGCGATAGATCTCGGTATGGCCTTTCTGGCGGCCGAATCCTTTGACTTCGCTAACAGTCATGCCGTGAACACCGGCCTCGGTGAGGGCTTCTTTTACTTCTTCAAGTTTGAAGGGTTTGATGATGGCTTCGATTTTCTTCATGGTTTTTGTCGTCAGTTTGTTAAGTAAAACTTGGAACTTCATTTAAAGCATCTTGCGTGCCAAAAATGTAAATCGCTCTGAGACAGGGTTTGAAGGCCTTTTCGGTCAGGAAAAAATAGGATTCAGCCCATCTTGTGGTAACTTTCTTACCAGTTCCTGTGCAGCCGTTTACCGCTAGCTATGACGAGCCCTCCCCGAGTCCTTGTTGTCGATGCCGACCCGGAGACCATCCGCCTCACTACGGATGCCTTTCGCGACTCGGAGACTCGATTTATCTCCGTCGAAAAGGTGGACGCCGGCGGCCTCGAGTTGATCCAACACCCGTTCAACGCCATTCTCTGCGACCTTTCCGTCGCTGACGGCAAAGGGTTCGACTTTCTTAAAGAGATCCATCGCAATCATCCCGGGCTCCCTTTCATCGGAATCGCCTCCAGCGCCGACAGCCGCTCGGCAATCGAAGCGGTTAAAGCCGGTGCCTTCGACTTTCTCTCAAAGCCACTTGATCCCGGCGAGTTGAAACGCTCCCTTCGCGAGGCCATTGAATGCTCGCGCAAGGGCAGCGAACCCGTCTCGATCGATCCGAGAAATGAGCACGAGGACGACTCGGACACCCTCGTGGGAAACAGCCGGACCATGCTCGATGTCTACAAGGCCCTTGGAAGACTCTCACCCACGCCGGTGACCGTACTCATTCGGGGCGAAACCGGCACCGGCAAGGAACTCGTCGCGCGCGCCCTCTTTCAACACGGCCACCGCGCCCACCGCCCTTTTGTCACCGTCAATTGCGCCGCCATTCCCGATAACCTGCTCGAATCCGAACTCTTCGGACATGAGAAAGGCTCGTTCACCGGCGCTACCGCGACCCGCATCGGGAAGTTTGAGCAGGCCAACAACGCCACCCTCTTTCTCGACGAAATCGGGGACCTCAATCACGCTCTCCAGGCCAAACTTCTCCGCGTCCTCCAGGAAAAACGCTTCCAGCGGGTCGGCGGGTCGAGCGAGATCGCGGTCGACGCGCGCATCATCGCCGCGACCCACCGACCCATCGAACGCATGATCGCCGAGGGTGAATTCCGCGAAGATCTTTTCTACCGGCTCAATGTCGCCACGATCAAGCTTCCGCCCCTCCGCGACCGCACCGGAGACGTTCCCCTGCTCGTGAACTTCTTCCTGAGACGCTTCAGTCGCGAACTCGGTCTCCCGTCCGTCGCGATCTCGCGGCGGGCACTGTCCTGCCTCGAATCGGCCCGACTCCCCGGCAACGTGCGTCAGTTGCAAAACATCGTCCGGAAGGCGCTCCTGCGCAGCCGCGGATTCGCGGTCGATCGCGACATCGTCGAAGAACTACTCGTCGAGACGGAACCGGGTGAGACTCCGCGCGCCGACCTCGACGCCCTCCGTCTCTGGTGCCGAAAACTTGTAGACGAGGCGGCCGACGGATTCAGCGCCGAAGCCCACCGTCTCGCGATCGAAACAATCGAAGCACTCCTCCTCGGGGAGGCCATGCGGAAGAGCAAAGGCAATGTCACCCGCGCGGCAGGTTGGCTCGGCCTCTCCCGCCTGACCGTGCGGGAAAAGATAAAAAAATATCAGGGCTGATTATTCCCCGCGATATCCCCCAGCCCTCCCTCGGAGGCCCGAACGAGCCGCCGCATCGCGGCATTGGAGAACACTGGACGACATGCCGCGATCGGTTAAGATGTGCGCCGTTATGTTCTACCCGACCTTTCCAGCCGCCCGCGCTTTTCTTACCGGTCTCATCCTCTCTGTGACCCTTCCCGGTCTCGCGGAAACTCCCCCGCCGGACTACCGCTTCAAATTCGAAGTCCTCGCCGAGGGTCTCCCCCAGCCCATGATGATGCAGGAGGCCCCCGACGGACGCATCTTCTTCATTGAGATTGCCGGGAAAGTGAAGGTCTTCGATCCCAAGTCGAAACTCTCCACCGTCATCGGCGAACTTACGGTTACCACGGCGCAGGAAAACGGACTCCTCGGCATGGCCCTCGATCCCGACTTTGCCAACAATCAGTGGATCTACTTCATGCATTCGCCGCCGGACTACGATGGCCAGTACATCAGCCGCTTCACCCTGAAAGACGGAAAACTCGACATGGCTTCGCGCAAGGACCTGCTCAACTGGCCCGAACAGCGCGAGCAGTGCTGCCACCACGCCGGGGCGATGCGCTTTGGACCAGACGGCGCTCTCTACCTCTCGACAGGAGACAACACGAACCCTTTCAAAGACTCCGAAGGCTACGCCCCCATCGACGAACGCCCCGATCGCGGGCCGTGGGACGCCCAAAAATCATCCGCCAACACCAACGACCTTCGCGGCAAAATCCTCCGTATCAAACCCACTCCGGAGGGCGGCTACACCATCCCCGAGGGCAACCTCTTCCCCCCCGGAACCCCCAAAACCCGGCCCGAAATCTACGCGATGGGATTCCGCAACCCCTGGCGTTTCAACATTGATCCCGCCACCGGCTTCGTCTACGTCGGCGACGTCGGACCCGATGCCGGAGGCGACAGCGAAGTGCGCGGCCCGCGCGGCTTCGATACCATCAACCAGCTCCGCGAAGCCGGAAACTACGGCTGGCCCTACTCGCGGGGGAATCGGGTTTACGTCGACTTCGACTTCGCCGAGCAAAAGCCCGGCACCCTCTACGACAAAACGAAGCCTCTGAACGTAAGCCCCAACAACTCCGGTCTCACCGAACTGCCTCCGGTGAAAGAACCACTGATCTACTACCCTGCCGCCGAGTCCGAGAAATTCCCCATCCTCGGCAAAGGCGGACGCACCGCCTGCGGAGGGCCCGTCTTTCACTTCGACAAATCGTTCGAAAAGACCGGCGGCCTGCCCGAGTATTTCGACAAACTCGTCCTCTTCTACGACTGGCAGCGCCCCTTCATCCACTGGGCGAAGCTCGATGACAAGGGCGATCTGGTGGAGATCCTCCCCTTCACCGGTGCCGCTCGCGTCGCCCAGGGGGAAGACGACGGGAGCGGACGTTTCCAGATCCGGCGTCCCGTGGATTTCTTTTTCGGCAAAGACGGCAGCCTCTATTTTCTCGACTACGGCGAGACCTGGGGTGCCAATCATGACTCCCGCCTCGTCCGCATGAGCTACCAATGGGGCAACATCGCCCCCGTCACCAAAGCCACCGTCACCCCGACCGCCGGCCGCGAACCGCTCAACCTCACTCTTTCCTCCGAGGGGTCACTCGACCACGAGGGCGACGCCATCACCTACGAATGGCGGCTCAGGGACAAAGTGCTCTCGACGGAAGCCAACGCCAAAATCACTCTCGACGAACCCGGTGACTACCGCATCGAACTCGTCGTGACCGATTCCAAAGGAGCCGCCGGCACCGCCGTCGTTCCCATCACGGTGGGGAACTCCAAGCCGGTCGTGAAATTCCTCAGCCCGCAGAATGGCGACTTTTTTACCCCGGGGGAGCCGGTTCCCTACCGCCTCGACATCGTCGATGCCGAAGATGGAGAAATGAAGGGTCGCGAGGGCGAATTTTCCGTCCGCACCCTCGTGAGCTCGGCCTGGGCTGCCGCCGACGGCAAGCTCAGCGACACCGACCCCGGCCTCTCCCGCATGAAACAGTCCGACTGCTTCAACTGCCATGCCGTCGATCAGAAAATCGTCGGCCCCTCCTTCCTTGAAATCGCCACCAAATACAAAGACCAGCCGGGCGCGATGGAGCTCTCGGTGGATCGCGTCATCAAGGGTTCCACCGGCGTGTGGGGACCACTCCCCATGCTCCCCCACGCCACCTACACCGCCGACGAGATCTACATGATGGTAAAATGGATCTACAGCCTCGCCGGGGACCAGGCCACCCCTACCGTCGCCCGCGGCATCGAAGGTCAGATCGTACCGCCGAAAGACGGAAAACTCGCCACCGGCATGATTGAGGCCACCTTCACCGACCTCGGAAGAGCGCCCGCCGGCCCGCTTTCGGGCAAGGCCACCGTGAAGCTGCGAACCCGCCGCCTTGAGGCGGAAAAAGCCGATCACCTCGATGGACCAAAGCTTCAGGGCAAGGTCATCGGCTCCATCGCGCACGGCCATAGCGCGGTGTTTTCCTCCATTCGTCTCGCCGAAATCGGCTCGGTCAAAGTCCTCGCCAGCGCCGGGGCCGGAGGCGGCAAAATCGAAATCCGGGCCGATGCCATCGACGGTCCCGTCATGGGTAATATCGACGTCGCCCCGACCGGGGGCTGGGACCAGTTCGTCGAACTTGAGACCACCCTTAACGTGACCGGCAACGACCGTGCCGACGTCTACCTTGTCTTCGTCAATCCCGGTAAAGGCGGCCTCATGAATGTGGACTGGGTTGAATTTGGGAAAGCGCGGGAGCAGTGAGGACCGACCTCGGCAAATCGCATCGGCAAGTTGTAAAAAGGCGCCTCAGATCCATTCGGCCACCTTCGCAATGACCCAGGCACCCGGGACAAGGATGGCCTGGGCGAGGAGTGTACCGAGGAAGCGGCTTCCAGTCATCCCGATAACGACGGAGCGAAAGTAGGAGTGCGAGGCCTCTCCGGATACGACCTTGTCGGAGAGATAGGAGAAATGGGGATCGACGAGCGCAAACATCAGGATCGTGCCGACAAAGTTCACCAGGGCCGAGAGATTCCCCGCAGTCAGGCGCAATTCCGGCACGAGATACCCGGCGTAAAGGGAGGAAAAGACACCGCAGGTGATCAGGGCCGTGCCTCCGACATTGAGAATGAAGACGTTCCACGGAAGGCTTGAGGTCTCCCGGAACAGGGAAAGATTTTTCGGCCTTGGCGGGGTTAGCTCCCTCGCAGCGATCCACCACGATCTCGGATTGGCGGCCGTCAGGATGAGGGCGGTCATGGACGGTCGTGCATCGAAACGTTCCACCGCCTTCGTAATGATGCGCTGAAAGGTCGGAATGAGGAGGGCACCGATGAGGGTTCCCGCCGCAGCGGCGATGAGAAGAAAGCGAAAGTCCCCGGGGTCCGGCGGCGCCGCCGATAGAATCGCCTCCTCAGTGCGCTTGGAAAGCAGCGGGGCGAGGATCGCGTTTGAACTGCGCGAAAAGAGAACGAGCAGATTAAAGAGGGAGAGCGCGAAGGCGATGCGCCCGGTGCGCACACCGGCGATTCGCACCGCATACGAGAGTGTCGAGACGACATTGATCGAAGCGACGAGGGCCGCAAGGAAATAGAGTTGAAGATCCATGGAGTAACGGTGCGTCAGGTCGGGTCGATTGCCGGATCAAAGCTATCGCCCGAAGCGCGTTTACGAAAGCGGTAATAATTATTTTAATTTACACTTGCACAGTGTAGATTAAACGATAATACTCACGAACTCCCGACCGAAAGG
>DIVG01000062.1:0-14652 GCA_002422425.1 Akkermansiaceae bacterium UBA6138
GGCCGCCAAACCGGCCGCCAAACCGCTCCGCATCATTGCCTTCGGGGCGCATCCCGATGATCCCGAATTCCAGATCGGCGGATGCGCCATCAAGTGGACGAAGCTCGGCCATAAAGTCAAACTTGTCGCCTGCACCAACGGCGATATCGGCCACTGGGGCATGTCGGGCGGTGAACTGGCGCAGCGTCGCACCGCCGAAGTCGAGGAAGCCGCGAAACGCATGGGCATCGAAGTCGAGGTTCTCGACATCCACGATGGAGAACTCCTCCCCACCCTCGAGAACCGCAAGACCATTGTGAAGCTCATCCGCGAGTGGGACGCCGATCTCGTCTTTTCCCACCGGCCCTACGACTACCATCCCGACCACCGTAACGTCGGGCTGCTCGTTCAGGATGCCGCTTTCATGGTGATGGTGCCCTACTTCTGCCCCGATGTCCCCTCGATGAAAAAAAATCCCGCTTTCTTTTTTTTCCCGGACAGCTTCACCAAACCCTACCCGTTCACCCCGACTCTCGCCGTCTCGATTGACGACGTTCTCGACGAAAAAGTCGCGGCCCTCGACGCCCTCGAGTCGCAAGTCTACGAGGGCGGGGCGCTCGGCGACGAAACAACGCGGGGTAAACGGTTCGGCGATGACCCGGTGCGGCGCCTCCGCTTTCTCAAGACAAGCTGGTCGAACCGGCATTCCGGCATCGCCAACAAACACCGAGAGACCCTCCTCGAGTGGTATGGCCCGGAAGCCGGGGCCGAGGTTAAACATGCCGAGGCTTTTGAACTGTGCGAGTACGGGGCAAAGCCTTCCAAAGAACAGCTCCGCCTCCTTTTCCCCTTTTTTAACTGATGAAAAAATTACCCCTCCCCCGGACATCACGCCTCGCTGCGCTTCTCGTCGCCACCTTGACTGCGGTCGCCACGCTCCCCGCTCAGGACGCAGGAAAAACATCGCTCCGTGTTCTTTGTTACAATATCCACTACGGACAGGGCAATGACGGGGTCTACGATCTCGAGCGCCTTGCCGCCGTGATCAAGGCGGTCAAGCCCGACCTTGTCGCCCTCCAGGAAGTCGATGTCATGGTGCGCCGTTCAGGGAAGGTTCACCAGGCGTCGAAGCTGGGGGAACAATGCGGGCTGAAGGCCTTTTATGGTCCGACTCAGCATTACGAGGGCGGCCTCTACGGCAATGCCATCCTCACAAACCTGCCGGTCAGTGATGTCCTCATTCACCCCCTGCCCTATACCGAAGCCACGCCCGAACTGACGACCTACCCGCGCGCCGCCATCGCCGTGACAGTCACCGCTCCCGATGGAAAACCGCTGCGTTTTATCAGCACACACTTCCAGCATAATGTCGAAAGCGACCGGGTCGAGCAGGCCCACGCCATCAACGATCTCTTCGCCGCTGATGGTGACGACCTCCGCTCCATTCTCGCCGGAGACATCAATGCCGTTCCCGATGCCGAACCCGTCAAGGTCTTGCTCACGAGATGGGAGAATGCCATCGACGAAGCCGCCGCCCCGACGGTTCCCTCGCAGAAACCGACTTCGAGGATTGACTACATTTTTCACCGTTCCACCCCAAATTCGGCGTCCGGTTTTAGCGTCGAAGAGACAAAGGTCATCGACGAAGCAATGGCCTCGGATCACCGGCCGGTCTTTGCCGTCCTCACCCTCACGACGGAGCCCTGAGGACCGATCGCCCCCCAATGGGCGCGTTCCGAAAAACAAGCGATGCGGAGCAGGTCACTCCTGCCTGCGGCAGACTTGACTTCCCATTTTGGGAGCCTCATGTCTGATCGCAAATTTCTACTGGAGAGAATGGAACAACACCTGCGCCATCAAGCGGGCGCTTTAGCTGACCATAGCTCCACGCCCAACCCGGCTCTCACGATCTCGCGCCAGTGCGGGGCAGGACTGCACCGGATCGAACGTGCTCTGCTTGAGTATCTCGACGGCAGTGACCCGGATTCGTTTCAGCGGCACTGGGCCCTTTTTGATCAGTCTTTGATCGGCAGGCTGATCGAAGAAAACCGCCTCCCCCGCGAGTCCTTCCCGTTTTTGGTCAACCACACAAAGTTCCCGGTCCCGCCGGCTCTGGTGGAGCGGCTCGGGCATCGGGAAGAAGACTGGACCTTTTTCAACCACTCCGCTTCGGCGATCCGCAAACTTTGCGTGACAGGCAATGCCCTCATTGTGGGACGGGCAGGAAATTTTGTAACGGCGGACCTGCCGAATACCTTTCACGTGCGGCTCGTCGGAGCAAAAGATCAGCGTATCGTCACGACAGCAAAGCGCTACGGGATGTCACGGGATGAAGCGACTGAACTGGTCGATGAGACCGACAAGTCCCGGGCGCGGTTTGTGGATCGCTACGCGGGCGGAGAGATCGACGATGCCGGTTGTTACCACCTCGTGATCAACACGGATAATCTGCCCGACGCGCTCATCGTGCGGCTCATCGGAGATGCTCTCGCGGACTGGTCGGAGCAGCAGAGGAGGAAAGCGGAGTTCCCCCCGCTTGCAGGTCTGCCCCGCCCCCGCATCCCCGACCGCGTCCGGTAGGTAAGAGAAAAAAAGGCGGGCATCAGGCCGCCGCGGGGCGCGTCCACTGCCCCACTTCTTCGCCGGTGCCGCGGTAGCGCGTTGGCGAGACCCCGACATACTTCAGGAAACTGCGGTTGAACTGGGAGACGGACTGGAAGCCAACGTCGAAAGCGACCTCGGTGACACGCGCGTTAGGATTGATAAGTTTGCGCTTCGCCCACTCGACGCGGCGGCGGTTGACGTATTCGGTCAGGGTCATTCCGGTAGCCGCCTTGAAAAGTTTGCAAAAGTAAAAAGGGCTTACTCCCACATGTGAGGCGACGGAATCCAGCGAGAGGCGCTCCTCAAGATGAGCATTCACAAAGCGCTTTGCTTTAACGACGATCTGGGGCTCGGAGTTCGCCTCTTCGGTGAGCAGGCGGTTGAGCAGGTCGGAAAGCTGCAGAGCAAATGCGGCCACCAGCGTCACGGTGCCCTCGTAGCGTTCGATGCTAAACGCGGAGGTCTCATGCCACGCCTTCTCCAAATCCGGGATCGCCCTCTCACTGAAGCCGGCCTTTTTCAACTGCGCGGCGACCGGTCCGAAAGCGCGGGACTGAGACGGAGTCGTAAAAACCTGCCCGGTCGAGAGCAGCGCGACGGTCTTGTTTCCGGCACGCACCGGAATCATCGTTTCGCGCAGGCCGGCGAAGCAGGTCATCGTCTCGGCCTTGTCGGTGACCGTGCGGGCGAGGCAGCGATGCTCAAGAACACACCGGCGGCAGGCGCTCTCCCCTCCGTTGAGGGC
This sequence comes from Akkermansiaceae bacterium UBA6138, assembly GCA_002422425.1. Classification (GTDB taxonomy): domain Bacteria; phylum Verrucomicrobiota; class Verrucomicrobiia; order Verrucomicrobiales; family DEV007; genus Arctic95D-9. The sequence goes on from DIVG01000062.1 coordinate 3,329, forward strand.
GTTGCAAAAAGGGGAACCGTAGCGGTCCGCCTGCCCCGCGACGGTGACATCCTCGTCGGCAGAGACAAGAACGAGGCTGAGCCCCGTGGCATTGGCAAAAGCTCTGCGATAGGTCTGGTAAAAAGGAGAATCAGCAAGCTTGCGATAGATGCGTTCGTCCGGGTCGAGGGCGGTGGTTTTATGTTCCATGGTGGCGGGGTGAGACTGGTGGGATAGTGCCCCAACCTTAGGCCCCGGCGCCGCGCACCGATATAGGTGACGTCCCCGATTTTTCCTTACGTAATCTCTGCGAGAAACCGTACGGGAATTCCGTACGGAGGGGCCCGACTCCGCCCTTCAACTCTGCGACTCCCGCCAGCGGATCGCCTCGTAGGAGAGTTCGGCCGCGTCGCGCAGTCCCAGCTTCTCCTTAATGTGCGTGCGATGGGCGTCAACCGTCCGGATACTGATCCCGAGTGCCCCGGAAATCTCCCGTGAACTTTTTCCTTCGCCGATGGCCCGGAAGACCTCAAGCTCCCGGTCTGTCAGCCCCGCAATCGGCGTCGCCGCCCGGGCCCCGGCGAGGGCCTCCATGAGGCGTGAAGTCATCGCCGGGCTGAGGAAGATCTCCCCCGCGAGGACCTGCTCGACGGCGGCGATCAGTTGCTCCGGAGCGCGATCTTTCATGATATAACCACGCCCCCCCGCTCTGAGAACCCGCTCGGCATAAACTTTCTCATCGTGTGATGAAACCACGAGAGAGCGTATCCCCGGATCCATGATCTTCAGGTCGTGGATGAGCTCCAGGCCACTGCGGTCGGGAAGCGAGATATCGATGACAAAAAGATCCACCGGCGGAATAGAGTGCAGCAGCTGGATCGCCTCTCCGACGGAGCCGGCCTCGCCGCAGACCTCGACCTTGCCGGACGATTGCAGCAACTGGCTCAACCCCATTCGCATGACGGGATGATCATCCACGATCACCACTCTCGCTTTGCCTGTCTTAATCATGACTCACCATGGGCACAATACAGCGGATATAGGTCCCGCCTCCCGGGGACGCCTGAACGGAAAAATCCGCTTCGATCAGTTCGGCACGACGCTGCATCGTCATCAAGCCCATTCCGTTCGAGGCCCGGTCGCGCGGCATCCCCTTGCCATCGTCGCGGATGCGGAGTTCAAGGCGCCCGTCGTAGGCGCGCAAGGACATCTCGATGACCTCGGCGTCACTGTGTTTGATCGCATTGGCAACCGCCTCCTGAGCGATGCGGAAAAGCTGAATCGAGATACTGTCGGAAAGGCGTTCGATTCGATCCTCATCCGCGACGACGGCGATGCAGTTCACTCCGAACATCTCGCGTTTTTGCTGGGCAAGTTCGCGCAGGGCCCCGGCCAATCCCTGGGTCTCGAGCACCGTGGGAACGAGCCCCTTGGCAATCTCGCGGGCCTTCGCACCGGCCTGCGCTACCATCTCACTGATGCCGGCCATCATCCCGGCCTCGGGGGAGTGGATTTCCTTGAGCCGGTTCTCAAGCACTTTCGTCATGCATCCTATCCCCGAGAGTTGGGAACAGAGATCGTCATGGATGTCCTGACCGATGCGGCGTTGCTCGTTTTCACTGATGCGCACGAGCTCCCCCTCAAGGCGCTTTTCCTTACTGATGTCGCTGGCGCAAAAAACGTAGCCTTCCTCTCCCTGCTGCGACATCGGGGTGACCTTCGCCCGGATGTAGACATCCCGGCCCGAGGCAAGCCGACAATGAATGACTTCTTCAGCAACGCCTCTCTGGCGAATCGCTGGAATAATGCGTCCGCTAAAGGGATCCCCGTCCGCCTGAGGACATATCGCCGGAAACGAACGGCCGATCATTTCGTCCGCCCCCAGACCGAAGATACGGGCGGCACCCTCGTTCCAATCCCGCACGAGGCCGTCACGGTTGACATAAAAAACGGCGTCATGAATATTTCGCAGGATCTCAGCCTGAAAGCGAAGGCGACTCTGGATCCGCTGACGCTCGATCGCGTAACGAATCGTCCTCTCCAGAGTAGCGGCGTTCACCTCACCCTTCACGAGATAATCCGAGGCACCGGACTCCATCGCGGAAAGGTCGATGGCATCGTCAGTCTGGCCCGTAAGAATAATCATGGCGCGCTCGAGCGACTCGGCCTGCATCGTGCGGAGCAGCTCGACGCCGGTCTTTTCTCCGAGGCGATAATCAATCAGATACGCATCGTGGCGTCCCGCTCTCAGCGCTTCAAGGCCTTTCCCGTAACTCGGAGCCCAGTCGAGCAGGTAGCGGGTTCGCAAGACCCCGGCGAGGAGATCGCGATGCAGAATATACTCGTCCTCATCATCATCGATGAGGAGCAGGCGTATCGGGGGCGACAGGTTCGGTTCGCTCATCAGGTCGCGGGACCGGTCGGCAATTTTACCAGCTCGAGCCAGTAGGCTTTCAGACTTCCGGCCATCTCCACAAGCTCCTCAAAACCGGCCGGCTTGGTAATGAACGAATTCACGCCCCCGTCATAGGTCTGCTGAATATCCGACTCGGAGTCAGAGGTGCTCAGCACGACGACGGGGATGTGACGCAGCCGCTCACTCGATTTTATCTGCCGCAAGGCCTCGTAACCGTCCACACGCGGCATGTTAAGGTCGAGAAGGATGAGATCGGGAATGCGAAAACGGCTCATCGGCCCGAGGGCCTGGGCCTTCTCGAGATACTCGACGAGGGCACCGCCATCCTCAACGCAGCGGAACTCGCCTTTGAATCCGCTTTTTTCAAACGCTTCCCTGACAAACTCCCGGTCGTCCGGGTCGTCGTCGGCCATCATCAAAATACAATCTCTGCTCATGCTGAATGCGGGGCGGCCGGAGAATCCGGCTTTCTTCTGACCGGCACTTCGACAACAAATTGCGCCCCTTCCCCGGGCGTGCTTCTGGCGTGGATGCGTCCGTCGTGATGCTCGACAATCTTTTTGCAAATCGCAAGACCAATCCCGGTGCCTTCGAACTCGGTCTTTCCATGGAGCCGCTGAAAGACCAGGAAAATTCGCTCGCTGTAGCGCTCGTCAAAACCGATCCCGTTGTCCTTCACCTCCACGATAGCCACGAGATCACCCGCCCGGTCTTCCACCCTGCCTGTGACCTCGACTCTGGGAACCACACCGGCCCGTCGAAACTTGAGCGCATTCCCGATGAGATTTTGAAAGAGCTGCCGCATCTGCGCCTCATCCACCTCGACCTCGGGCAGATCATCGACGACGATGATCGCTCCCGTTTCCTCAACCAGCAATTCCAGGGCGGAGAGGGCATCACGCGCCGTTGCGCTCAAGTCGACCGGGGTGAATCCCTCCGTTCGCATCGTCACCCGTGAAAAAGCGAGCAGATCACGGATCAGCCGGTGCATGCTATCGCCCGCCCGGATCATGCGACCGAGATAGTCCCGCGCCTGCTCATCGAGACTTTCCCCGGCGATCGCGCCGAGGCGCTCCCCCATCATGCGGATTTTGCGAAGCGGCTCCTGGAGGTCATGCGAGGCCACCGAGGCAAAACTCTCGAGCTCGGCATTGCTGCGCTCAAGACGCTTTGAATACCGCACCAGTTCCTCCTCTCCGAGTTTTCGGCGACTGATATCGATGATGGAGCTAAGCACGAGCATGCCGTTCTCCCCCGGCAGCGGGGTCAGGGCAATTTCCACGGGGAACTCCGTGCCGTCGCGGCGGCACGCGTAGAGGTCACGACCGGCCCCCATCGAACGGATCGAAGGGGCCCGGTGGAAGTGGTGACGCTGCCCGGCGTGACCACTCCGCAGCGCGGGAGGGACGAGATCCTCGATCCGTCGTCGCTTGAATTCCCCGGCGCTGTAGCCGAACATCTCCTCGGCCCTGGGGTTGACCATCACGATCCGGCCGGACTCGTCCGAGACTACCATACCGTAGGGCGCGGAATTAAAAACGAGTCGAAAAGAGTCGTTCTCCTCGCGTTCCCTCAATAACCTTTCCAGTTCGAGCACTCTCGCGCTCAGTCGTGTCATCTCGTCCATGGTTCCGGGTCGCACCATCCCCCCGTCAGGAAAGGCCGGAGCCGGTCCCCGTTTCGACGACGATCGGCACCTGGCGGGAATACAATCCCGCGCGCTCTGCTCCCGACTGTCAACCATGCCGGCGAAGAGATCAAGAACAAGCCCCGACCAGCCCCAAGAGCAATGCGTGCGCGGTCTAACACAAGTCATGCCGAGGCAGAAACGGCCCGACCCGCCACACTATCACTCTATGAAGGCCACCATCAGAAGAATCCTCCTGCCCATCGACCCCTCCGTGTTCGCCGAGGCAGCAACCGACACCGCCTGTCTTATCGCCAAAGCTCACCGGGCTCAGATCACCGCCGTTGCCGTGCTCGATTCGGACGAGATCCGCGCGAGCCTCATCCCTGCGATCGGCCCTTATTATCCGATGATGGTGGAGGAAGTGCAGAAAAAAATCAGGCACGCCGACCACACCCTGCGCGAGTGCCTCGCCCGCTGCGCCGCCACCTGCCATGCCGCCGGGGTCGAACACCGCGAAACGGAATACGAGGGCATTCCCGCCGAGAAGCTCCTCGGTTCGGCCATTTTTTACGATCTCATTGTCACCGGACTGGAGACTTCGTTTCACTTCGAAACGCGCGGGACCCGCAGCGAGTCCCTCCACCATCTCCTCGACCGCACCGCCACCCCCGTCCTCGCCGTGCCCGCGACCGGACTCGCCAAAATTGAACGTGTCCTCGTCGCTTTTGACGGGTCAGCGCCAGCCGCCCGCGCCCTCCACGATTTTATGGCCCTCGCCACCACCTTCAAGCCCGAGATCGTTCTTGTGTCGGCCGGACTTCCACGGGAAAGATCAGATTTTCTCCTCGGCAACGCCGAACTCCTTCTTCGCGCCCACGGGTTTGAACGCATCGTCAGACACGCCGCCGAGGCCCCCATCGCGGATGTCATCGATACCCTCCTCTCCGCCGAAGGCGGCGGGGCCGACCTCGTCGTTCTCGGAATCCACTCCGGCAGCCTCATTAAGAAACTCTTCGTCGGCAGCTTCACCAAAAAGCTTATCGAACAGGGCGATATCCCCCTTTTCCTCTCTCACTGAATTCGCCTGAGAGACCGGAGAGTGGTCGGGGTGACAGGATTCGAACCTGCGGCCTCGTCGTCCCGAACGACGCGCGCTACCAAGCTGCGCTACACCCCGATGATCTCTGCCGGGCGGTTCCTTGACGCCGGGCGGGAAGGAACCAGAGCGGAGAATACGTCGTCTGCCTCTGGTGGCGCACCCGTAGGGATTCGAACCCCAAACCTCCTGATCCGTAGTCAGGTGCTCTATCCAGTTGAGCTACGGGTGCTTTGCCAAAGACGCCCCAGACCGGATCGGACCGGAGCGGAGGGCAATGTGCGCGGAAAAAGCCCTTTGACAAGGAAAATTTACAGGGAAGCGACCGACTTCATCCTGCCGCTTGTCTGCCGACTCTTCCGACCTTTAACTGGGGTCTTTCCTGCTCCCTCCGATAACATGAGATTCTCCCGCCCTGTCGCAAGCCTCAACCTCTGTTTCGCGCTGCTCTTCACCGTTTTTGCCTGGTATCAGCGCAATGACATCGACCCCGCGATCTACCACCACCCCTCGGTCATCGATGCCGCGCTCTGGTTTCTGTTCTACCTCCTCATCGCATCGCTCCTCGTCGTGATTCTTTACCGCCCCCTTCCCCGTTGGCTCCTCGTCGCGGCAGTCCTGGCGTGCCTCGTCGAAATGGGGCGTTCCGGCCCGGGGCTTTACGAAAATCTCTTCGGCGGCGAATCCTTTACGATGACACAGGTCAGCATGTCCGCCGAAGACCCGAGGGTGGAGCTTTCCCGCGAGTTTTTCGGAGCTGTCATCGCCCTGGCCGGCACCGGCCTGCTTATTTTCCAGAACCGGAAGGTCGTGAAGTCGAATTGACCGTGAACCCCTCACCGGGCCGGAACGATGCGATGAATCGCGCCGCGCCAGTCGAGGACGAGCACTTCACCCTCCCTATCCGGGAAAAAACCGGTCGGCTGGGTCGTGGGATTGGCGAGATCGGCCGGCTTCTCAATGAGGTGATTCGCCACCGCCTTGCCTGCAGCATCGTAGCGCAGGGCCCAAAGGTTCCCGAATCGCCAGTCACCATACACAAAGTGACCCTGCAAGCCCGGGATCGCCTTGCCGCGATAGACAAAACCTCCGGTGATGCTGAGGCCGTCAGCCCGACTGTAGGCATGAATGGGGTCAATAAAAACGGCGTCCTTCGGCGGGTCGGCTTTTTGCCCGAGCGCGGCCATGAGCGGGCCTCGTCCCGGAAAGTCATGAGCGGCCTCGCGGTAGTTCCAGCCGTAATTCCCCCCTTTTTCCACGAGATTGATTTCCTCATAAAGATCCTGACCGACGTCGGCGAGGTAGAAAAGCCCACTCTCGGGGTCAATCGCCGCGCCCCAGGGATTGCGGAAGCCGTAGGCCCAGATTTCGGGCGCGGCGTTAGGGGTCTCCACAAAGGGATTGTCCGCCGGGATCCCGTAGGGCAGCGATGCGGTGCGGGTATCGACATCGATCCGCAGGACCTTGCCACTCCAGCTAGTTAGCTTCTGGGAGAGGAGGTGGACGCCGTTTTTCATCCCGCCGTCGCCGACGCAGAGGTAGAGCATCCCGTCGTTCGGACCGAAGAAGACATTCCCCGAATTATGATTCCACTCGGGCTGTTGCACTTCGAGGATGACCCGCTCGCTCGCCGGATCGGCAAGGTTGGGGTCGGTCGCCGCAACACGGTATTCGGCAAGAACAAGCCGCTTCGGCCCCTGGCGGGAAAAAGTGAGGTAAAACAGTCCGTTTTCCCTGAAGTTCGGATGAAAGGCAAGTCCAAGGAGACCCTCTTCGAAGTCTTTCTCAACCCCCATGAGCCCGCTCATGTCGAGGAAAAGCGCCGCCTCCGTTGCGGACTCCTCTGCCGGCAGAAGGCGGATTTTGCCGGTCTGCTCGACGAGAAAAAGACGACCCGTTCCGTCATTCGGGATCTGGAGAGAGACGGGTTTCTCCAACTTGATGCCCGCATAAACGGGCTCGAGTGTGATCTTCGGAGCCTCGGCGGAAAAGGCGGCCTTCGAAACCAGGGCGACAAGAACAATCAATACGGGGATAAGGGCGAATCGCTTCATTCCGGGAGGTTAGATAATTTCCGCGGTAAAGGCAACCTCTCTCATCGTCGCAAAAGAGCCATGCCACGAAGCCCCGCCGCTTCGCGAAGGCCCGCCTTGTCGCATCGGGATTCCGGGGATAGGATCGCTCACTCCCCATGATGCGATGCCCCACTCAGCAGGAACTGGTTCGACTCTCCCGCGACCGCTTTTTTCTCCTGAAAAGCTCCCTGGCCCTGGCCGGAGGCTCAACGGTGCTGGCATTCCTGGTTTCCCTGATCACCCCGGCGGATTCATCCGGACCTTACGCGATTACCGCACCGGGAAAAAGCGGACTGATTTCACTGATCCGCTTTGGCCTCCCGCCGGAGGCAGGTTTTACAAGGGGGACTTGCGCCCACCTGCTCGTCGAGGGGGAGAAAAATCCTTTTTCCGGACTGATCGAAGCCACCCTCGCACAAGAACCCGACGAACTCATCGAAACCTGGTGGAAAGGGCTCAGTCACGGCAACACCGCCGAGGCCATCGCCCGTCTCGAATCGGCTGAGGGAACCCTTCGCTACCGCAACGAATTTATCGCCGACCTGAAAATGAAGTCAGCGAATTCCGGAGCGGCCCTTCAGTCCTACCTTGCCGAGGCGGCCAACTTTGAGGAGGCTGACTACGCCCGACGCAGCGCCCTTTTTCTTGCACGATTCGAGGAGGACCGAACTCTCACTCGCAAGCTCCTCGCCGAGACCACCTTTCGCCGCGCGTTTGCCCCGGCGGAACGGCTTCCCTACCAGGCCTACGCAAAAGACTACGCCGGACTTGCCGTCTCCGTGATCCTGACGGAATGGGGAATCCGGGGGACTGTTTATGTGGTGCCGGCCCTCTTCACGGCGGCTATCTGGTTTTTTGTTCTTCTCAGTTTTTGTGAGCGCTCCGGAAAAAATCTCATCACGGCATTGCTCGCCTTTGTTCTCGGCATTGTCAGTGCGGGCCTCACTCTCTACGCGGTGGCCCTTCAGGAGCATCTCGCCGGTCAGAATTTCAATCCGGCGGATAGTCCCCTTGCCCAGTTTATCTACTTCCTCTCCGGCGTGGCCCTGCGCGAAGAATTCCTGAAGCTGCTCTGCTTCCTCCCTCTCGCCGTCCTGATCCGCAGGACCGGCAGCCCGATCAGGGCGCTCATCCTTGCGGGAATGGTGGGACTCGGTTTCGCCTTTCAGGAAAACCTCATCTACTTTCAGGCGAGCCCGGGGACGTTCACAGCATGGCTTAGACTGCTCACGGCCAATGCCCTGCACTTTTCCCTGACCGGCGTGGCGGGATTTTATCTCTGGCAGATGCTGCATCGACGCTTCCGCGGATGGGAGGAATTCCTCTTCAGCTTTATCGCGGTGGTCTTTGCCCATGCTCTCTATAACGCGCTCCTCTCGATGCCGGCCCTGGACTCCTATGCGCCACTGAGCCCGTTTCTGGTCGCGGTTATCGCCTACCATTACTTTGACCCGGTGCGGCTTCACATGGAGACGACAGGGCTGCACCGGCGGGTTTCCCCGCTGGGGATTTTTATTTTCGGATCGGCACTACTGACCTGCACCATTCTGGTCAGCTCAGCGGTGGTGGAACCGTTTCGCTTCGCTCTCGGTGCCTTCGCCTCAAGCCTTGCCGCGATGATCCCGCTTTCCTTTGCCTTTATCAGCCGGTTCCGCGACCTCTAGCCCACCTCCGGAGCGCATAGGTTTCGCACGAAGTAAAACGGATGAAATCTTCGTAATTCCCTCCGGCAAATCGGGCAAAGACCCCAAGCTGGCTGCGGTGACACTCGAGGGAGCGGCGACGGGAATCCTCATAGGGCGTGCTGTCTATACGAAGAAAGGCGGGGTCGTTCCAATTGACGAGACCGGGAAGCGGATGTCCGATCCGGCGGGCGAGAAAGGTCATCCACGCCGGAGCGGACTCATTTGTGCTCTCGAAGAATGTTTTCACCGCCCCGAAGACAAGGAGGTGGGCGGGATGCCTGTATTCCCCGTCGCTGCCGTGCGAGAGAACGAGATCGGCCCCCTCAAGGTGGACGCGGAGCTGACGGGCGAGGACCTCGGCGGAGACATCGGGAGCAAGAGCTCCGGAGCCCTTTGCGAACGGGTCGATGTGCCCGAGAAAGACCAGATCGTCAACCCCGAGTTCCGCGCAACTCTCCTCCATCTCGGCGGAGCGGACCTCCCCGATTGCTTCGCGGGAGAACCCGGCGCAGGGCCCGCCCTCGCCTCGCGTCAGACAAAGGACCGTGACGTGACAGCCGAAAAGCTTCAATTCGCAGATGAGCCCCGAACAAAAGACCTCGTCGTCAGGATGCGCCACCACCACAACAGCGCGCGAGGGCGCGGTAAATCTATCCGTCGTCATGGCTTTGATTCTTCGGAGGAACCGCCTCCGCCGGCGGGCACCCGGGCCCGAAGGAAAACAAAAGCTTCGGTCATCAGAAACGCCGGGGTTTTCCTCCGGGGAATTTACATAAAAATACCTAATTTCCACATCACAATAATCCTCGGACGGTCTTTAAATTTCAATTTCCTGCCGATACCCTGACCGAAGGTTTGCAAGGGCGAAGAGTGAGAGTAAGCTTCACCGGCGGCTCTGCAGTCGAATTACCCGTGGCGGAACCCCTCTTCGCCGGTTCGCGCCAAGGGCTGCTTTTACCGCTCCAATCCGTTTCCGACAAAATCTATTCCGGATGAAATACCGCCTCTTCTTTGCGTTTCTCCTTCTTTTCTTAAATCCCCTGCCCCCCCTCTTGCAGGCACAGGACCAGCCCGCCGCAGCCGCCCCCGTCCCGCAGGGACAGGCCGGGAGCACTCTCCCTTCGGCTCAGACCATGCTCGATTACCTCATGGAAGGGGGGCCGTGGCTGATGATTCCCCTGCTCCTGCTCTCTTTCATCGCGGTCCTTCTCATCATTTTCTACCTCTTCACGATCCGTCAGGGTGCCGTGGTGAGCGACAAATTCATGAACGCCGCCGATGCCCTCATTCGGAAGCAGGATTACCTCGGACTCATCGCCGTCTGCAATCGTGAAAACGAGTGCATTGCCCGCATCGTTTACAAGACTCTCGATTTCGCCACAAAAAATCCGACCGCCAGTTTCGATGAAGTGCGCGAGGTCACCGAGGCGGAAGGCACCCGCCAGGCCAGCATCCTGAACAACCGCATCAGCTATCTCAATGACATCAGCCGCGTCGCCCCGATGATCGGGCTCTTCGGCACCGTCGTGGGGATGATCAAGGCCTTTGAGAGCATCGGAAGCGGCGTCCAGAATATGGACCTGGCCCCGGGCGTCGCCCAGGCCCTCGTCACGACCGCCGCCGGGCTTGTCGTCAGCATCCCGTCGCTTATCTTTTATTCCCTCTTCCGCGGCAGAGTTCAAAAACTCATCGCCGAACTTGAGGCCGCCATGACCCACATCATGGCCCTGCTCGCCGCCCAGTATAAGCGGGCCAATTACCGGGCCTCGGCCCGCCGCGAGGCGAGTGAATCCGATTAAGGCACTTCGGGCCGCCGGGCCCGCCCCTATCCATGAAATTCCGGGAAATCAACAGCCAGCAGGGTGCCGAACTCGAACTCGCCCCGATGATTGACGTCGTCTTTCTCCTGCTCATCTTTTTCATCGTTTCGTGGCAGTCCGCCCGCTTCGAGCGGGACATGGATATCTCGGTGCCATCGGCCGAAGAAGCGGAAAACAAAGACCGTCAGGCCGGCGAAATCATCATCAACGTGCGGAAAGACGGCACCGTCGTCCTCAACGGTCTTGAGGTGACCAATCCGGAACTCCTCGCCAAACTCAAGGCCGTCTCCACCGCCTACCCCGACCAGGCCGTCATCCTGAGGGGCTCATCCGAGGCGAGCTTTCAGGCCATCATCAACGTTCTCGACGAAATCAAACGCGCTGGAATCTGGAATGTAGCCTTCGCCACCACCAGGCCCGAGCAATGAGCCTTCGCGCCACGACTTCGCCGTTCCGCCCGCCCATGTCCCTGAGCCCTCCATCCCGCCGCGCCGCGCCCCTTTCCCCGGGCCGCGCCCTCATTGTCGCGGGGATCATCTGCCAGCTCGGAACACTCACCGCCGCAGCCCAGGTCGACGCGCCTGCACAAACACGGCCCGCTGCTCCTGCTCCTGCTCCTGCTC
>DIVG01000062.1:14730-25448 GCA_002422425.1 Akkermansiaceae bacterium UBA6138
TTCGACTACCTCATCACCACCTACCAGCGCGGCGTCTTCGTCGGCTCTGCCGCCTATCGCCTCGCCGTGCTGCGCTTCAATGCGAAGGACTACGCCAATGCTCTCGCCTATTTCAAAGTCGCGAAAGACGAGCTAACCAGTCCCGAAGCCGTTCTTCAGGCTCGTTTCTATTTTGCCCGTTGTCTCCAGCTCACCGCACAGGCCAAAGAGGCTCTCGCCGAGTTCGAAGCCGTGATGGCCTCCGGGCCGGCATCGGAAAATCCCTTTCACGAACGCTGCCTCCTCGAGAGCGCCCGTCTTTTCTTCGAACTGGGCGATACGGCAAAATCGCTCGAACGATTCCAGCAACTCGCCTCAAGCGCTTCGACACCGGAGTTCAAAGAGGAGGCCATCGTTCGCGGTGGTCTCATGGCGGCTGAATCCGGGGAGGCGGACCTCAGTGAAAAACTCCTCAACGAGGCCCTCGGCTTCCCCGAGACGAGCCCGTGGAAAGCCCTCGCCCAGGTCGGTGCCATCTTTAACGCGTTCTCCCGCGGTGACCACGATAAAGTCATCGGTCTCTACAACACGGGTGCCTACGACGCCCCCGACGAGTCAAGGTCCAAGATGCTCCTCATCGTGGGGCATTCGTTCCGCATCAAAGGCGATCCCGCCTCCGCACTTCGCCTCTATTCTCTCGTCGAGAGCAAGTACCCCGAGCGAAAAGAGGGCATCGAAGCGGGCTATCGAAAACTCCAAATCCTCCACCAGGAGGGCGATCCCGGGCTCCCCGAAGCAGCCTCGCGCTTTGCCGAACGCCAGCGGGAAGTCGACCCGGACAGCACCTTCATCGATATGGCTCATCTCATGGCGGCGGAGTGGCACTTCAGCCAGGCCGAGAACTCCGCCAGCGGTGCCGGATCGGAGTTTGCGATCAAACATTACAAAGATGCCGCCGACGCCTACCGCCGCGTCCGCGAGGATAACATTGACAAAAAATATCACGAAGCCCGCCTTTACAAACAGGGATGGGCCGAGATCGAATCCGGTCAGGGTTCCGAAGGCATCCTCACCCTCTCCCGCTTTATCCAGCGGCATCACAGCAGCGCCCTCGCCTCCTCCGCCCTCGCCAAGCGTGCCATCGCCTACCAGGCGCAGGAAGATCACCAGTTTGCTCTCAGCGACTACCTCGACATCGTCAAACGCCACCCCGAGTCCCCCGAAAACGAGTTCGCGCTCCAGCAGATCGCTCTCATCTACGCCCACCAGCGCAAGATTCCCGAAATGATCCGGGCCTACCGCGACCTTCTCGCCAAATTCCCCGGGACTGCGGGAGCGGGCGAAGCCCGCTACTGGATCGGCGTGGGCCACTTCGATCTCGAAGAATATGCCGAAGCGGTCGCCGAACTCGAAAAAGCCCGCGAAATGGACCCCTCAACCGATGACAAGGCCACCCTGCGCCTTGTCATCGCCCATTACCAGCTTGAGGACATCGCCAAGCTCACCCTTGAGGCCAGACGTTACCTGGCAGCGCTACCACCTGTTGCGGAAAAGGCCGAAACCGCTGAAAAGCCCGGACCTGTCAAGCGCACCGCGATTCCGCCGCAGATTCTTGAATATCTTGGTCGCAAGCTCGCCGAAGACTCAAAAGACGAAGACGCCGAGTTTTTCCTGACCGCCATCACCGACCCGCAGCATCCTGACAAAACGACCGCCTCCGTCTGGAAACTCCTTGCCGAATGTCGCGCCAGGCTCAAAAAATACACGGAAGCCGTCGCCGCCTGCGACCATTACCTCGCTCAAACCGAACGTCCCAGCGATCGCGCGGCCGGCTATCTCGCCCGGGGTCATGCCCAGCTCTGCCTGCGTGACTTCGATGCCGCCCGTGAGAGTGCAAGAGAAAGCCTGCGCTCTCAGAAAGAAGGACGCACCAACGCCGAAGCCCGTATCCTCCTTGGCGATATCTCCGCCGCCGATGGCAAACTCGACGAAGCCGCCAAAGAATATCTTGTCGTCAGCCAGATTTTCATGGACCCCGAAGTCACTCCCAAGGCACTCACGAAAGCGATCAACGCCTATCGTTCCCTCGGCAACCAGGCGAGAGCGGCCGAGCTAACGCTGGAGCTCAGCCGGAGCTACCCGAATTACGTTGCCCCGGAAAAGCCCGACGAATGCTGAGAGACGGCTCGGACGGAGCCGTCTACGAGGCCGTCGGAAACGCCTTTTCGGCAAACCGGGGAACCCCGCTATCCCCGTCAGGTCTTTCACATCCGCTGCATCAGCTCGTCACGCTGCGGCGGGACATTCCCGAAATGCTCGCGGATCGAACGTATCGGTTCTATCCCGGCCTCGAGGACTCCGAGAAAGGCGCCGAGCTGCCGCTCAAAATGAGCAAGAGCACGCTGATCGGCGTCGCGAACCTCCAGGTAATTGAGAGCCCGGTCGAGCAGATCCGCGAGCTCGGGGAGCGGAGTCTCCGCTTCGGCGACCTGATCGATTAACTTCACGAAGTAGGAGGCGGCCAGCGTCTGAAGGTAGTTGCGCCGGAGCCCGAGACGGGGGCGCTCGATCGTGAGGTCTTTGAGGATGTGCAGGTCACCGCTCCGGGCGGGATGAATCTCAAGTTCGCAAAGGTAAAAAAGATCGAGCCTGCCCGCAAAAGGACTCCCGGGGCGGCGCGCGCCTTTTGCGACCGCCTTCACGATCCCGTTCTCATGGGTACACCAGTGCACGATGAGGCTGGTCTCGGTTAGTTGAGTCCGGCGAATCAGGGTGCCGCGTGCTTTCATAAAAGAATCTGACTCATCGGTAAGCGACAATTTGAAAATTTCCAATTGTGTGAGAACACTGACGCTTCCGATGAAAGAGGAACTCCAGGCAATCGACACCAAAGCTTTACAGGCCCGACTCTCCGAGTTGCGGCGGTATCTTTGACTTCGTCACACTCGAAAAAGAACTCGAGGCGATCGAAGCCGAAATGAACTTCCAGGAATTCTGGGAGGACAAGGAGAAGTCGCAGGCTAAAGTCGCCCAGGTCGCCGCTCTCAAGGGGAAGATCCTCCCGATCCGCGAGCTTGAAGCTCGTATCGCCGACCTCGACGTGCTCGTCGAGATGGCGGCGGAGGAGGACGACGACTCCGCCCTTGACGAAGTGCGCACCGAAGTCGCGTCCATCATCGCCGCTCTTGATAAAGTCGAGTTGCAGACGCTCCTGAGCGGTAGCCACGATCGCGAAAATGCCTTCCTCACCGTCCACGCCGGTGCCGGCGGGACAGAGGCCTGCGACTGGACCGACATGCTCATGCGCATGTACCAGCGCTGGGGCGCGCAGCAGGGGTTCAAGGTCGAGATGGTTGATGTGCAGGAAGGGGAAGAGGTCGGGATCCGCGGAGCGACCCTGCGTTTCGAAGGCGAGAACGCCTGCGGTTACCTCAATTGCGAGCGGGGCGTCCACCGACTCGTCCGTATCTCCCCCTTCGACTCTCAGGCGCGCCGCCACACTTCCTTTGCCAGCGTTGATGTCACCCCCGAACTCGCCGAAGAGCCCAAGCTTGAGATTGACGAGAAAGACCTCGAAATCACAACCATGCGATCCGGCGGCAAGGGCGGTCAGAACGTGAACAAGGTTGAGACCGGCGTGCTCATGCGCCACCTTCCCAGCGGCGTCATGGTGCGCTGCACGGTCGAGCGCAGCCAGCACAAAAACCGCGACCTCGCCCTCAAGATTCTGAAAAGCAAGCTCCTCCAGATCGAAGAGGACAAAAAACGAACCGAGATGGAGCGTGTCTACGGGGAAAAAGGCGAAATCGGCTTTGGCAGCCAGATCCGGTCCTACGTGTTCCAGCCATACCAGATGGTGAAAGATCACCGCACCGGGTGCGAGACCGCAAACATCGACGCGGTCATGGACGGCGATCTCGGTAAATTCATCGAAGCGAAACTCCGCGGCCACGTCGCAGGGGCTTCGAAAGACGACCTCTAGCCCGCATTTCGTGCGTGAACCCGGGGCCGCGATCTCGTATCGTCTCGGCATGGTGCGACTTCTCTTTTGCCTGGGCTCCCTAATCCTCGCCGCTCTCCCGACGCAGGCAGAGGATCGCCGAGTCCCGACCGATCAACGCGATTACACCGATTCCATCAACGGCTGTGCTCCAGCGAGCGTGCTGAACCTGCTGAAGTTCAGCGACCCCGGATCCGGGTATGCCGCCGTTTACGACTCCCTCATCGGAACCGGAGAGTCGGTCAAAATGCGTTATCTTGTGGACCGGTATTTCAAAGGGCGTGCCTCCGGGACCTACCCCGGCCGCAAACGCTGGGGGATACACGGGGTCGATTGCAGCGATCTCGTCCTCGGGCTCAACGAGATGCTCGGAGAAAAAGATCTGCGACCCCTCAACGGTGCCTATCTCGACCGCGGTCCCGGAGAAAACGGCGCCGAACACCTCCGCCGTTGCCGCGAGCAGATCGAGTCGTCCCTGCGCGACGGGGTCACCCCCCTGCTGAGTCTGAGATCCTTCGTCGTGAAGCGGCGCGGGAAAAGGGAAAACGAGCCCGCCTGGGAAAGTGCCGTGCACCATTACGTTCTCGTCACCGGACTGCACGATTCCGGTTCGCCCTTCGGACTCGATCTTGAGATAATCGATCCCTGGCAGGGACGGCACACCCGCATCCATCTCCATCGTGAGTCCCACGGTCAGGTCTTCAGAGCCCTGCGGGGAGTCGAAGAATCAGGCGAATGGCTCGCCGGGACGCCCTTTCTACAGGTCCTCGCCCCCGAGGTCGAGACCCTGCGGCCGGGAGATCTCAAATGGCACGAGAGGTTTATCGTTATCGCGAATTTTCTGATCACCAGTCCGTAGATCGCCGGTCACGGCGGGCCTCGCCGCCCCGAAGGTCGCCGCCTGCGGTCGTTTTTCGAACCGGAATCTTGCCTCCCGGCTGCTTTTGGGGGAAACTTTTTGCGGATTCTCCGGTTTAACTGCTGTATTGATAAGAGAAATGGTTCATCGATCCCTGGCACTTCCGGCTCCCGACCAGGGCTGGGTTCTCTATTCCTCCGGTTCTGAGACCGCCAGGGGAAACGACCTGCGTTCCCTTGTCGGTAGCCGGAGCGACATTCTCGTCGGGCTGCCGGCGGCGGTAGTTTCGACCTTTGTCGTTGAGCTTCCTCTCGTCGATGCCGCCCTGCTCGACAGCATGATCCATGCCCAGATCGAAAAACGCGGCCTCGGAGGCAAAGCGGGAAGCGTCTACGATTTCGAACGACTCGAGCGCAACGAGCGCAGCGAGACCTTTGCCGTGCGGGTCGTCACCGAGTTGCCTGAGAGCCTCGTCGTCCCGACCGCGGCCGGTTACACCCTCTCAGCGGCCCTCGAGGAGCCCTCGGCCGGTAGCGCCGTTCTCCGGCGGGAGCAGGGCAGACTCGTCCTTTCGATCCGTGTTGGCGAAACCCCCGCTCATATCCAGGTCTTGAGTGGTCGGCCCGGGATCGGCGCAGCGGCGGCGAAAGAGATTAACCTCCTCCTTCTCGGCTTGCGGGCCGAGTCGGTCTTTGAGGCGCATCCGCCACGCGAGCTCATCCTCGCAGCGGAGGACGCGGATGAGGCGGCAATAGCGGCCTTTCGCGAAGCGCTCTCGATTCCGGTCCGAAGGCAGCAGGGCCCCGTCATCGCCGCCAGAGGCGAGGCGAGGGAAAGATTGCTCCCGCCGGCGGTGGCACGCTCCCGGAAACGACGCCGCGCGATAAGGCGCAATACCACCCTCCTCGTCGCGGGACTGATCCTCTACGCCGTCATCGGGGTCTGGGCTTGGAATGACGCCAGAGTCACCAGGGGCGAGATCGCCTCGCTGGAGCGCCGCCTCTCCATCATTGAGCCCGACGTCGAGCGGGTCCGGAGCGCCGAGGAGCGCTGGCTGGCCCTTGAGGCGGCTTTTGACAAAAAATTTTTCCCCGTCGTTCAACTCAGCCGCATCACCGCCGCCCTTCCCGGCAGCGGAGTCGTCATCCGCGACTATCGCACCGCGGGAAAAACGATCCGGATCGAGGGACAGGCGCGTGATGTGCAGCTGGCGAACCGGCTCCTTGAGGACTTGCAGAACACCGGAGGTTTCGAGTTATATGATTGGAGTATGCCGAACCCCAAGGTCGAGAAGAACAATACCGCGACATTTGTGATAGAAGGAAAGCCGAAAAATGCGAGCGCTGACACTTAGAGAGAAATGGCTTCTGGGCCTCTGCCTGGGCGTGATCTTCATCGTCGGCAACGCCTTTGCGACACGTTCCATCCTTAAGGTGCTGCGCGGCAGCGACGCAAGAATCGCGGACCTTAAAAGCACTCTCGCCGATTACGAGATGTGGCTCGAAGACGCCCCCAAAGCCGCAACCCGCGAGAAGTGGCTCGCCGAAAAAATGCCCCCGCTGGACGGTGCCTCGATGGGAAAACTCCAGGGGGATCTGATTCAGTCCCTTCAGGATGACCTCTTCGAGCGGAAGCTCCGCATCGAACAGCAGAGCCTCCAGGACATTGTAACTTCGGCCTTTTATACCGAAGTCTCGGTGCGACTAAGGGTAAAAGGCAACGAGGCCGTAGTGCTTGAATGGCTCACCACGCTGCAGGGACCTGAAAAGTTCCAGATTATCAAATCGCTCGCGCTTAAACTGGATACAAAATCCAAAGAGATCGAGCCGCAGGCCGAATGCGAAATTACGATTGCACGCTGGTATCATCCCGAGTCGGGCGATCCCCTCACCTCCACGGCGGCGATAGATCCCGGAAAAAAACAGGGGTAGAAGCATCACTTAAGAGAATCCCCATTGGCCTGACTCCATGAAGAAAACCCGCGTCCTGGTTCTGATTATTGCCTTCTCCGGATCCTGCCTCAGGGCGGAGGAACTCCCGTCAGGTGAAGATTTTCCGGAAGCCCTCTCGGGAAATGACTTTGCCGCGCTGCGGCAGACGAGCCCCTTCACCAGAGTCCTCAGCCTGCCTGCGACCTATGCGTTGCGCGGTGTCGCGACGATCAATAACCAGCAGGTCGCCACCCTGTATAACCGCGAGACAAAAAAGTCGATCCTGGTGACTCCGAACGGCGAAAACGACGCCGGTATCGCGCTTGTTGAGGTCACGCCCGCCTCCGATCTCGAGGGCGTCGCCGCCACGATCTCCTTCGCCGGCGACGAGGCGGAACTGAAGTATGAATTAAGTCAGATTTTCCCGCAGCCACGGCCTCCCGGAGCCGGAAAAGGCGGGGAGGGCAAAGAGGGTGAGCGCCGCGGGCCGTCTCCCCAGGATATCGAGCGATTTAAAGCTCTCCCCGAGGAAAAACAGGCAAAACTCCGCGACTACATCGGCCACGTCATGAGGAACTATCCTGAAATGTCCCGCGAAGAAAAGGGAAACCTCATCCGCGGGGCGATGATCCGTCTCACCGACGGCCGGGATATCGAGGTCCCGTCGGCCCCGCCCCCCGGAAAGGGAGGAAGTGGCGGTGACCAACGCTCTCCGGGGAAAGGCGAGGGACGTGAGCGCGGCGAGAGCCGCGAACGTCGCTGAGGACCGAATCACGGGGCCGCGAGGCGAATCGCTCCGATATCCATCATCCGCGGCTGCACCCGCTCGCCGGCGGTGAGCATGAAATAGTAGATCTTTCCCGCAACGAGATCGACCGGTTCAGCAAGGCGGACAGGGACGAACTCCTCAAGGGTCGGGGTCGCCTTCGACTCCCCGGAGAGCGTTTTTCCGTCGAGGTAAACAAGGAACTGGCTCGGCTGGTCGTGCAGTGAAGCCTGATCGATCTCAACGTGGTAGCTGCCTGTCTCGGTGACCTTGAAAGTCCAGATGAACCAGGCTTCGGGAGAAGTCCAACCCGAGAGAGAAAAGAGGAAGGAATTCGTGGCAGCGCCCCGCATGTCGCCCTGCACCCGGGCCTTGTTGCCTTTAATCTCTCCGCCGGGCTTCAGCTCGACCATGCCTGATATCGCTTTCTCCATGTTTGAAGCAACACTTTTGGCGAGGCTGCCATAGGTAGGGTGATCACCCCACTCTTTCAGGAGGGCAAGCGATTCGCTACCGGGATACTCGACGATAGCAGTGACAAGCCGGTTCACGTCAGCTTGCGAGCGGATCATCCCGAAAGCCTTGCGCCAGAGATCGACCCGCTCGTCGAGCGGCTCGGGACCGGGCAAAATGGCGAGCCGGACGTAAGCCCGCTCAGCGGCCGAGCGCAGCGGCGTATCCCCGGCGGCCAGGATGATCTTCTCGACGTCCGCAATGACGGAACGGTTCGGCCAGCTGAGGTAGGCGGTCATCGCATCCCCCTGGTATTCCTGATCGCTTTTCTCCTGATAAACCGAGGCGAGGAGGGTTTTCACCTCTTCTCCCCCGAGTGACCCGAGGATACGAAAGAGACTTTTCCTTTCATTCCCGGTAGTCGTTGGAACTCTTGCGAGGATCGAATCGATGATGGGCCCGGTATCGCCGCTCTTCCTCAGGATAGCGAGAACCGTATCTTCGAACGCTTTGCGCACCGGCAGAGTGTGATCCCCCCGGAGAGAACCGAGCAGCTCGTTGATGCTGTCGCTTGCGGCGAGAAGCCGGACGGCGTTCAGCAACTGCAACCGCTGCTCGTCCGAGGTGGCCGACTTGAAGGTATCAATAATTGTCGGCACAGCCGGCGTGTAGTTCCGCTCGGCGAGGGCACCGGAGAGGCGCGTGCGCAGGGGCAGCGTCGCCGCGACCTTAAGTTCTTCATGGACCTGCTCGCTGATCCCGGAGCCCTCCAGTTTCTCGATGACTTTAACGGCGTCACTTTTAAGGGAGGGCGAAGAATCAGGATCACCGAGAATCTTCACCGCGAGCGTGACATCGGCGCGCGTTCCGGTGGGAAACTCAGCCGAGGCAAGAGCGATCAGATGGGCCCTCTGAGCCTCGGCGTTTTTTTTCCGGACACTTGAAAAGATAAAAAAGAGAACGATTGCCGAGGCACAGCTGCCGATGATGAGCCACTTAATCCGACTGTTTTCCCGGGGTGCAGGGGACTTTCGCACGTTCGGTCGCCCCCCGGCGGAGGGAGCGGTGATCTGCCCGGTGCGGCCCCCTTTCTTGTCGGGGAGTCCNNGTGCCGCCAGTGATCAGGCGGCCGGTCGTGCCGCCGGTCGTCGCAACGGCGCGAGCGACGGGAGCGCTGGCGGTCTGGTTGGAGATAACAAGGGCGGGCGGGGCCGAGGCCCCTGCGCCGGCCCGGACGATCTTGACTTCGCCGGTGGAGACCGTCGGGGTCGCCTCGACAGGAAGGACTTCGACGGGGATGGCGCCGGGAGACTCGGGATGGCGAGGCCAGTGCTTCAGGGCATCGCGGGCGTCGGCGGGGCGGTGCGCGATGTCGCGATTGATCATCCACATGACCCACTGGCAGATCGAGGGAGAGAGGTCGGGGCGAACCTGCTCAAGCGGAATCACCTTATGCTGGAGGTGGGCATTCATCACCTGCGGCGCGGTCTCGCCATTGAAGGGATACCGGCCGGTGAGGGCATTGTAGTAAACACACCCCATCTGGTAAAGATCGGTGCGGGCGTCGAGCTCACCGCGTTCAAACTGCTCGGGTGCCATGAAAAAGATCGACCCCATGACCGATTCCTCCTGATCCATCGTCTGGACCGAGGGAGAACGGCTGAACTTCGCGAGGCCGAAGTCGAGGATCTTGAGCTGAAATTTCCCCGAAGCCTGCCAGATGACCATGATGTTGGTCGGCTTGATGTCGCGGTGAATGACATTGTTCGCCTGGGCGGCGATGAGAGCCTCCATCGTCTGGTAGACGACCTCGGTAAAGTCCTCCTGCGTCAGGACACCGCGCTCCACCGTCTCGTCGAGCGTCTCCCCCTTGAGCAGTTCCATCACAACGAATCCGCCCGATTCATCCTGCCCGACGTCGAAAACAGTGACGATGTTCGGGTGATTGAGACTGGAAAGGGTCTGCGCTTCGGCGATCAGTTTTTTGGCCGCTTCCCGGACTTCTTCTTCGGTGGCTTTATCCGTGGAGAGCACCCGCTTGATCGCGACCTCCCGCTGAAGCTGGGTATCAAGGGCTTTGTAGACGGCGCCGAGCCCTCCCTTGCCGATTTGGTCGCGGATTTCGTAGCGATTGCTCATAAATGACTGAGATCCCGGGATCAGCTCGTTTCAGGCACCTTGCCCCTTGAGCGGGAAATATAGGGGACAACGCGGAAAATTTCACGGATTTAAAACTCCTTTTTCCGCCCCCTCCCGAAGCCTTCAGTTTCAGGGAGTGGGAGCGATGCGGAACTGGTTCCCGCGCGAGCCCCCCCGAAGACAAAATCTCCCCGGCAAAAATGGTGGCACGGAAGGAAGGCACACCCTAGCTTCTCCCCAATCATGACTCGCGAAATCCTAGCCGAAACTCTTGAGGACATCGCTCTGCTCCTTGAGCTTAAAGGGGAAAATCCCTTCAAAATACGCGCCTACCGCACGGGAGCGGAGACCGTCATGCAGTTCCCCGGCGACATTGTGACGCGAGCGCGCGAGGATGATCTCAAGGGCATCAAGGGCGTCGGCGACGCCCTCCGGCAGAAACTCCACGAGCTCGCCGTGACAGGAAAACTCGAGTTTTACGATCAGCTGAAAGCGGAATTCCCCTCCGGACTTTTTGAGCTGTTCCGCCTCCAGGGACTCGGACCGAAAAAGATCAAGGCGCTTTACGACGGTCTCGGGGTCGATTCGCCG
>DIVG01000062.1:25525-127460 GCA_002422425.1 Akkermansiaceae bacterium UBA6138
ACGCGGGCGCGATCATCGAACATTTTATCGGGCACGACCGCGTTAGCGACGTCATCGCCAAAGGCCCGACCAAGGCCAGCGTCCATCTCAGCGACGGTCTTCAATGTGATCTGCGGGCGGTCTCAAACGCCGAATTCGCCTGCGCTCTCGCTTACTTTACCGGCAGCAAAGAACACAATGTCGCGATGCGCGGCCTCGCCCTGAAGCGCGGCTACACCCTTAATGAATACCGTCTCGCCCCGCGCGAGGGGAGCGGCTCCCCCGAGGCTCCCGTGTTTGAGAGCGAGGCCCAGCTTCACCGCTTTCTCGGACTCGACTACATGGCGCCCGAGTTGCGCGAAAATACCGGTGAAATCGAGGCCGCCGCTGCGGGCGACCTGCCCCGGCTCATTGAGCTGGAAAACCTGCGCGGCACTTTTCACAACCATACCGTGGCAAGCGACGGAAAGAACACCCTCGGGGAGATGGCGGCGGCCGCGATGGACCTCGGCCTGCAATACCTCGGGATCGCCGATCACTCGAAAAGCTCTGTCCAGGCGAACGGCCTTGATGAAAGGCGGCTGCGCGAACAGCTCGCGGAGATCCGGGATCTCAATTGCCAGTATCAGAGCGAGGGAAAACTATTTCGCCTCTTTGCCGGGAGCGAGGTCGACATCCTCAAGGACGGCTCGCTCGACTTCGACGATGAACTCCTCGGAGAACTGGACTACGTCGTCGCCAGTGTCCACAGCGCCATGACCCTGCCCGAGGCCGAAATGACGGAGCGACTCATCAGGGCGGTGTCCCATCCGAAAGTGACGATGCTGGGGCACCTCACCGGACGGCTCCTCCTCGAGCGCGACGCTTATGCCGTCGATATCCCCGCCGTGATCGAGGCCTGTGCCGCCAGCGGCACGGTCATCGAACTCAACTGCAACCCGTGGCGCCTCGACATGGACTGGCGCTGGTGGAAAGAGGCGGCCGAACGGGGCGTCAAATGTTCGATCAATCCCGATGCCCACCGCAGCAGCCAGCTCGACTATCTCTGGTTCGGCGCGCGCCTCGCCCGCAAGGGGTGGCTCACCCGCGCCGACGTCATCAACACCCTCGATCTCACCGGGATCGAGGAATTTCTCGGAGTGCCTCCCCTCACTCCGTAACGGGCCTCTTCTCACCCTTTGCGCGGCTGCGGGGAGTGGCGTAAGATAAGGCGCGCGGCTCCCGCGTCCGGGGCCCGTCGGTTCCTCGTGCCATGTTGTTTTTCCCTCACCCCCCTCTCCTGCGGAAGGCGGACCTCACGGTTGTGACCGCGCTGGTGCTGGTGTCTTTTGCCCTCGCTCCGCCGGAGGCCGGGGCCGGTCTCTTGAAGAAGTTCAGGGAAAAGCGCCGGGATAAGGCGGCTCAGGCCGAACGCGAGGCAGACTTGCCGACCGGGAAAACGAAACCCGTTCCGGTGTATCGATCCCATTATACCGACTCGCATAACGACGCTTACATCAACGAACCTCTCCTCGCCGGGGCGAGCCCGACCGCTCCGCGAAAAATCGTCGTCGATATCGGACGCCAGCGCGCTTATCTCATTATCCACGACCTCGTCGCGATCGACACCGCAATCTCTTCCGCCCGCCGCGGCAAGCGCACCCCCCGCGGCACTTTTAAAATTACCGAAAAGATCCGCAGCGGCAAAGTGTCGACGATCTATCACGTTTACATGCCCTACTGGATGCGTCTCGGCCATACCACCGAAGGACTCCACGTCGGCGACCTGCCCGGTTATCCCGCCTCGGCGGGCTGCATCCGTCTGCCTCAGCGCGTGGCTCCCCTTCTCTTCGAACACACCGGTATCGGCGTTCCTGTTGAGGTGGTGGATTCCTGGGATGAGGAGGATCTCATGATCCCCTACTCTTTCCGGAAGCCTCCCGCCCGCTCGAATACCTGAGCCCCTGCCGGACCGATCGGTTTCAGGGCAGGACGAAAGAGCGCCGCTCCCTCACCAAAGCCCGGACCGAGCGACGAAGCGCCTCGCGCGCCATCAAGGTTTTGCACAAGGGGCGATCCTGTGTATCATCCCTCTTTCCATCTGATCGTATTCCATCTTCACTCCCGACCGATATGCCCTTTCAATTCACCGGATTTGCCGACGAAGCAGAAAAATCGCTTGCAGGCCAGATTGCGACCCTTGAGGAAGCGGGCTGGAACGCGATCGAACTCCGTCTCATTGGCGGTAAAAACATTTGTGACCACACCGACGAAGAATGGGCCGCGGTAAAAGAAGCCCTCGGCGCCCGGGGCATCACCATCGTCGGTTTCGGTGGTCAGATCGGTAACTGGGCCCGTCCTGTAACTTCCGATTTCAGCAGAGACCTCGACGAACTCCGTCGCGTGGCCCCCCGCATGCGCGAAGTCGGGGCAAAGTTTCTTCGCATCATGTCCTGGCCGAATGACAAGGAGACGCCGCTCTCGCGCGAAGATTGGAAGGCGGAGGTCGTTCGCCGTCTCCGCGAACTAGCCCCCATCGCCGAGTCCGAAGGAATGATCCTCGCTCATGAGAACTGCAGCGGCTACGGAGAAAGCCCTGAGGGGTATCTTGAGCTTGCCGCCGCCGTGAACAGCCCGGCCTTCAAGCTCATTATCGATACCGGCAACAACAGCCTGCATCACAACAGCAACGAAGCGACCTGGGACTACTATCAGAAGTGCCGCGACGAGATCGTTCACGTCCACATCAAAAGTGCCAAACCGAATCCCGAAGGGGGCGACTGGATCACCTGCCATGTCGATGAAGACCCGGTCCAGCGTCGCATCCTCGAAGACCTTCACCGCAGCGGCTACGACGGCTGGCTCTCGATCGAGCCACACCTCAAGGCGGCCATCCATGCCGGTCAGGATGTCGA
The DNA here is from genome assembly GCA_002422425.1 of Akkermansiaceae bacterium UBA6138. Taxonomy (GTDB): domain Bacteria; phylum Verrucomicrobiota; class Verrucomicrobiia; order Verrucomicrobiales; family DEV007; genus Arctic95D-9. The sequence continues at coordinate 28,399 of DIVG01000062.1, forward strand.
TGACACCGGCGAGGCCCGCGCCGTCTGGGTCGAATATACCCGTCGGCTTGAAAAACTGGTAAATGAGATAACGGGTTGACCGGCCTGGGAAAGACCTCTTTCCCGACCCGTCGCGAAAATCGGAATGCCGGGCATTTCGGTCGGGGGCTTGATAACGCTGAATTTTATGCTGCCCTTTTACCCCACCCTCCGTGACACTTTCCCCTCATGACTGAAAGAAGATTCGAAAATCAATCGGCTATCGTTACCGGTGGCGCGGACGGAATTGGCAAAGCAATCGCCCGGCGTCTTGCCACAGAAGGGGCGAGCGTGACGCTCTTTGACCTTAGTGAGGAGAACACGGCGGCGACCCTCCGCGAGTTCGCCGGGGAAGGGCTCAGCGTCCACGGTGAAAAGGTCGACATTTCCGACGAGACCAGTGTGATTGCCGGCCTCGCCGCCACCGTCGCCCGGCATCCCGGCCGGAGACTCGACATCATGATTAACTGCGCCGCCATCGTCGGCCCGACCAATCGGCGGATCACTGAAGTGACGACGGAGGAGTTCGATCTCGAGCACGCGATCAACCTGCGCGGGACCTTTCTCATGACAAAACAGGCAATCCTCGCGATGGAGCCGAACAATTACGGGCGGGTTCTCAACTTCGCCTCCATTGCCGGCAAGGAAGGCAATGCCGGGATGAGTCCTTATTCCGCTACCAAAGCAGGTGTCATTGGTCTTGTTAAGTCAGTCGGGAAGGAGTTCGCCGAGACCGGCATCACCGTGAACGCGATTGCTCCCGCCGTCATCCGAACCCCCATGGTCGACGGGATCCACCCCGACCAGGTGAAATACATGACCGACAAAATCCCCATGAAGCGCTGCGGCACGCTTGATGAAATTGCCGCGCTCAGCTGTTGGATTGTCTCAAAGGAGGCCTCCTTCTGCACCGGTTTCACTTTTGATCTCTCGGGAGGACGCGCCGTCTACTGAGAGAGACATCCCCGCCCCCCCGGGAGCGGCCCTACCCTGTCAAGGATTGTTCGCCCGGGTCCGGGAACGTCCGGAAGTCGCCCGATCGAGGGGTTAGGGTCGGCTTCAGGCATCCCCCACGGAGTGAAGCCCAAGCGCCACCGTTTCCGGCACCAAGTGCTCAAAAGCCGTCGAGCTCCCCTCTACTTTGGAAAGTTGGAAAGCGGGAACTTCAGAAAGTAGCCCGGGCACCGACGTGCCAGCGACCGTCATTCCCGTCGTCGAACCCTTCTTCGGTCACCTGGAAGCCGTAATCGACCCTCAAAGTGAACCAGTTTTCGCGCTGGTAGCGGAAGCCAAGACCGACACTGCCTAGCTCAAGATCCTCCTCCAGCGCGAGCGGGGTATGGTTTGAGAGCGCTGCATAATCGTAGAAGACTAGGCCGTAGGCGCTATCCCGAACGTTTCCGAAGCCCGCGAAGGTGGACGGATAGATATTGGGGGTCCGCAGCTCCACCGAACCGACGATGCCCGAGTCGCCGCGGGCAATGCGCTGTTCGAAACCGCGCACGCTGTCGTAACCGCCTGCACCGAGGGTCTCACTGGCGAGCAGGTTGGCGTTGGAAGCCTGTCCCTGCAAGCGACCGTAAGCGGACCATCCATCGGCAAGCTGCTGATCACGCTCGAGAGTGACCTGGCCGTAGGTGTAATCGGCCGTCGCGAGGGCGCGCTGCGTCTCAAAAATGGCATCGGTGTTGTGCGCGGTGGTGCCGCCGGGGCTCATGACGAGCTCCGAATCGACCCGCCACGCCCCGGTGCGATCACGGACCACAATATTATAGCCGAGACTGTATTGGACAATCTCCGAGGTGGTATCGAAAACCTGTGCATTGTTGAAGGCGAGATCGCTGTTGCTCGACTTGAAGTCCATTCCCAGCTCAAGCTCATGCGAAAGCCGACCGACTCCCGGAAGCGGGATGCCGTAACGACCGCTCAACTGGGTGTTCGCCCCTCCACTGGCGAAGTCGCCCCCGTCCTGAAAGAAATTGGCATCGCTCTCAACGAAGGCTCCCAAGAGAGTCACCTGATGGCGCCAGGGAAGATAGGACGCGAAAACACCACTGTGTCCCTGCAAGTCGCTGTCATCATCATAGTTCGTCGTGAACTGATAACTGAGAATCGAGTTCATGTCGAAAAAGAGCGGACCGGTCCAGCTCACCCCGAAAATCCCACGTTCCTCACCGAGAACAGCGGTTCCCGAGTTCTCGATCGAAACATAACCACTGAGCTCACGTGACGACTCGGTGCGGAGAATGACGTCAGTCTCCCCGTAGCCGCTGCCGGGACTGAACACCAGATCCACCTGACGGTTCGGATGCTTGTTGATCCAGTTCATGTCGTCGGTCAGATCACTCTCACGGATGACTTCGCCACGACCCGTCCTAATTTGTCTCGCGAGCGCGCGACTCTCGGCAGTGTCAGCCCCCTCCACGATCACATCGCCAAGACGGCCCTCGATAATCACCAGTTGAAGAACCCCCGACGAAATCTCCTGCTCGGGAACGAGCACATCAACGACCGGCAGATCACTCCTGCGGTAGGCCAGAACCGATTCACGAACCATCTGATTCAGTGCCTCCAAGGTGAGAGCAGATCCAATCCGCGAGGCCAGGACTTCATAGACCCGCGGAGGAAGCTCCACTTCCTCGGTTAGAACGCCGGAAACATGTCCCAACGCCCCTTTGGAAACAGCCCTAGTCGAATTGACTACGCGTATCCCCCGCAGATTCGAGGTCAGAGAAGTCGCCCCAAGACCGGGGCCGGCACCGACGGAGCCCGCTGGTCCGGCAGAGTGCGTCCCGCCGCCCTGCGGGAGAGAATAGGAGACCGGTTGAACGGCGTCCCGGCTTGCCCCGAACGGATTACGCCAGCGCCACTTGGGCTCATCAGGTGCGCTTCCCCCTTGATCGTTGGTGCCGCGCTTCCACCAGGTCTCGACAGGCACATTAGGCCGATTCCCCTTGTAAACGAGTTTATTGTCCTTGTAGTAGGAGGAATCCTCACTGAACGGCTTGAGCGTGCTTTCCGAGACGGTTGCCGGGGCTTCCTGGTTACCGACGAAATTCGACGCTCCCATCTGCTGCGACTGAACCTGAACGAGGGCTGTCGAAGGGTCCGGTGCCGGACGATTGACCACCGCCCGGGCCATCAGCTCCTTCTGCTCCCGGATCGCCTCAGCCTCGGCCTTGCGCCTTTCCTGTTTCGCGGCAAGAAGGTCTCTGGTGCGCTCCTTCCGTGTCACCTGATCCGGTGTTCGCAGATCAGGGGCCGGGGGGAGATCAATAAGTGACTCCTCCGGGGTGGGCAAGGGCATCGCCCCCCAGTAGTCCGCGTCACCGAATGCCTGGAGACGGGACCCGCTGGGAGTAATCCCATCGTCGGCCGAAGGAAGAGAGCTGCGAAGAGTGATCTCATCGGAGACGGGCAGCCGCTTACCCTGCTCAGCTTTCGAAGGGGCCAGACGCGGCCCCATGGCGGCGCGCTTGGTGTCTTCGGGCTGGCGGCGATAGACACTCTGCTCGCGCCGTGACTCCTCCTCTTTCTGAGTCGCCTCACGGCGTTCACGCCACGACTGCTTTCGATCAGGATCGCCCAGATCAAGATTAGGCAATGGCGGAAGAGCACCGAGTTCGGAATCCTGCGCTCGAAGATTGCCTGCAATCAGGGCAAAGAGAGCAAAAGTGAGGGCGCTGGGAGTCAAATACTTCATTCAGAGCGGCTTAACAGAGGGTATAGAAGCAGCAGGGTCTGCATCCACCCTTGATCTTGAAAGCTATCACCGGAATTCGCAAGAGGAATATTCAGTTTAATGATTAATCGCTTAACCCGAAAATACGATCAAGGGTTTCCGGCCCCACTGAAAGGATCGTAGGGCGGACGAGGCGGAGACTGATCCGGAACGGTGACAGGGGGCGCTTCGCGGCGCTCGGCATCCCGCTTCCACAAGAGATAGCTGAAGGGAGTCCCCGTCTCGGGACTGGGAGCAGTTCCAAAGAGGGTGAGACTTGAGTAGTAGTTCACCCCCGGTTCGAACGCGTAGGAAGTAAGACCGATGGTCCCAACCGAAACTTCTTCACGGTAGCGACGGCGCTCCTCCTCTTCATCTTCTTCAGCCTCCGAGTAACGACTGCGCTTCTCGCCGAAAAGAACGTCCAGCGAATTTTCGACCCGACTGGGTGAATCGCCCTCACCCGTTCTTGCCAAACCGGGGTATAGCCCCTGGTTTTGCCCGGTCAGTTCATTGATGATAAAGGGCGTGTGGCGGTCGTGGCTCTCAAACCGGCCAAAGAACTGCTGATACCTTCCGGTAGGTACTGGCGGTCCGGGAGGGCCGGGAGGCTGTGTCGGGAAGTTCGTTCCGACGACCTCGATCGAGTCGTAGTAAAGGGTGTATCTCCCGGTGCCGCTCACCCCGTTGTTGTTCCGATAGATGTCCGCCGAAGACCCGAGCGTTCCCGGGGTAAGCGAGGCAAGATTTGGCCTGCCGCCGGGGGCATTGACTTCCGCGATAGCCCCACCCTGACCGGAACCGGCGGTCGCAGGGAACTTGCCTCCGCCCGAAATCCCGGCCGCGGCCGCGGCATCTGTCTCATCCCACCAAAGGTCGGGCGTCAGGTAAACCTCATCCTCCCTACCGGCAAGCCGACCGAGACTCGAGTCGAGACCGACGAAATTACCGGGAGTTCCCGCGTAGGTTGAGGAAAACTCGTTGATGCGGGTCGTCGCTGAGATGAGGTTATTGGAGCGGGCCGGCATGAGGAAACGGGTCTCACCGATCCCGTTGTTCCCGTGGGAAAAGACTGTCCCGTTCAGAGCGGAGAGAGTGCCCGTCCCGCCATAGAAGGGGTTGAGGCGGCTCACCGCGACCGTCAAGTTCCCGACACTGGTTTCACTGAAGACCGCCGGATCGGCATGGCCGATGACCGCTCCGGAGAAGTTGGCATTGTTACCGGCGGCCACGTTGATATTGCCGGACCGCAGTCCCGTCGCGCTGCGACGGAAGAGAGCCCCCCCGCTCGATGGCTGGGTGTCGTAGAGGACATCGCCGTTACCGATCATGGCGTAGTTGTTAAGGGCTCTCACGGTGAGTTCGGTTCCGGGATCTCCGATCTCGGTTCCCTTCTCGACGGAAAGATCCCCCTTCACCAGCACCGTGATATTGCCGACAAGGTCCCCGGAAATCGAAGGCCCCCCGTGGCCGATCTGAGCAAAGGCTCCGTAGATGGTCTGATTATCGACGTCGGGGGTTTTCCCTCCGGTGAGGGAGAGGTCCCCGTCAACCACTACCGTGATGTTACCCGTCTGATTTGCAGTGGAAACGATATCACCGAAACCGGTCTGCCGGTTGCCGTTCTCCACCGCGAAATGTCCGATCTTGGCAAAGTTGAAGGCGGAAGCCAGCACGGCCGAGTCCGGGTTTTTAACCTGATAGTCCGCCGAGTTGGTGGAATTTTCCGCGTCGGTGCGCTGCTGGGCAGTCACATCGAGGTCATTGCCGACATAGACAGTAATGTCGCCGAAGGAAGGCGCATCGAGCTGGTAGCCGCCGTGCCCGATTGCCGCGAAGGCCCCATGGACGGAGCGACCGACATTCGAGGTGGCGGACGGTGTCACCGACCAGGCATTGGCCCCGCCGAGGACGAGGAGATCGCCAGCGATCCGGATATTAATATCACCGGAGAAACCAGTGGCGATTCCGAACCGGCGTGATAAGTCATTCCCCTGGTCCGAACTGAAGCCGTGACCGAACTGGGCGAACGAGCTTTCAACCCCCTTACCGGCCAGAATCTGCATGTTACCGCCCGCCACGGCGGTGATATCGGAAGAGGCCGCAATGCCCTTCACCATCTCCCCGCGACCAAGGACGACGAGGTCAAGATTGTTATCGACCCCGCCGTGACCGATCGCGGCCGGGTTGAAGATCGAAGGAGCAGTGCCCTCAGGATCGTTGGTGTTCTCGGCCCGCTCGTTTTCGTCTGCGGCATCGGCATTCACGATGATATCGCCCGAGGCCTCCACATTGATATCGCCCATGAGGACAATCGCCCGGGAGAAACCGATGTTGAAGCCGTCATCGATCCGGATGTCCTTGCTCTCTCCGTGGCCGATTCTTGACCAGCGCTGGAAACCGGTTCCGTTATTTACCGCAATGTCCCCGCCATTCGCGATCACGGAAATATCACCAATTTTGTTGGTGAAGTTCGTGGCGGTGTTGTTCACTGAAGTCGTGGTATTGTTGATCGCGGAGTTATTGAGCCCCCCGTGTCCAATCTGGACGTAGGAATTACGGGTGCGGAGCCCCCAATCCTGTCTGTCGGGATCCGAGTTTGCGGTGGCGGGACGCCCGACCGGCTGGCGAATGCCCTCCTGACTGTGCTCGAGAGTGACGCTGCCCCCGGCCGTCACGGAAACGTTCGCCGTATTTAGAGTCGAGCTGACGAGCGTGCCGGCCGTTCCCGTGCCGATCCCCGCCACGGTGAAGTCGCGCTCACCGATGACACTGTTAAGGTTGGCATTGGCGGAACTGTAGGCGATCCGGGCCTCGGTCGCATTCAAAGTCGTGAGAATGTCCGTTTCGACCCCGTCGTGGCGGAAATGTTCGGTCCGGATGAAGTCACCCCCGGCCTGGCCCCAATCCTCGACGCCCTGATGCCCGATTTTCGCGAAACTCCAGGAGTAGGCCCCGCCGCGAACGAGAACATTTCCTCCGGCGTTCACGTCGATATCCCCGAGGAATCCGAGGACACCCGTCCGGTAACCGGCATGACCAACCGAGGCGAAGACCCGAAGATCAACATCGCCGGCCCGCGCAGTATTGATAACGTCGCCCCCGCCGATGATATTCACATCACGACCCGCCTGCAGGCGGATATCCCCGAGAATAAAGGAGGAAGTCTCGTAGTCGGCGACAGTGGACCCGCCGTGACCGATACGGGCGTGGTCGTTCACATCGTTGCCGCCCAGGACATTAATGTCGCGACCGGCCCGCACCTCGATATCGCCGGTGATGGTGGTGAAGACCGGGTAGCGCGTTACCGCCGTCCCGACTTCCCCGATTTCGCTCCGGGACCCCGTATTGACGGCCCCGCCAACGGTCCCCCCGATGACACTGCTGATCCGGAAATCGTAGATTTCACGGCCCTCCACGTTACCGGTGGGAAGAACGCCGGTGATTCCCGGCACATTGATCGTCCCGCTCGAAATATTGCGGTAGCCAGCCCCTTCGGCATTAATCCCGAAATGGACCCCGCCGTGACCGATCGCCGCGAAGCGGGTGTCGCGTCCCGCGCTCACGAGAATGCCCTCGGTATTAAATCCCTTCACGGTGACATCGCCGGTATGGGCCACCACTTTGATATTCCCGTGCATCCCGCTCACGACAGAGCCGTCGAGAGCCTCGAGAACGATAGGAACGGCTGCCGTGCTCACCGGCGCGAGCGTCAGGGGCGAGACAGAATCGCGCCCCTGAGAGTTCGCCGCTGTCGAGAAGGCGCTGGCCCCGTTGTAGCCCCTCGAATAGAGGATAGGGTTCATGTTAATGACTTCATTGGTGTGGATATTCACCCACTTGCCAACAGGGGCCCCATTCGACCCGTTGCCCGCCACAAAGTTCGCCGGGTCATAACGCACGTTGCGCGCCGGATCGAGGAGCGGATCAAAGCCGGTCGTGACGAGGCCGGAAAACAGCTCCCCCCGACGAAGGTTGGGGTTGTCGAAGTCACCGGCCGTGGCAAAGAAGCGGAGCTGCTGATTCACATTGCTCGTCGTGTTCCAGGTCGCGTGGCCAAAGACATTGTGGCCGATCGCGGCCGCGTTGCGTGTCGCTTCGCCCGCGAGAAGGGAAACTTTGCCTCCGGCCTCGACGCGAATGTCGCCGTAGAACTCCCCGAACTGACCGACACCGCCGTGGCCAATATGGGCCTGGGAGTTACTTGAGGGGGTGGAGGTCTTGAAATTCTGATTCGCCTGGAGGAGGACGTCTCCGTTCGTTTTGAACGCCGTCGCCGTGACCGTTCCGAGAGCACGGTCGATTACGATAGGCGCAGCCGTCGTATCTACCCCCGCAAGGACATTGATATTGCCGTAGACAGGAGCGAGTCGGGCAATCGCCGAGGACGTGTAATCACCTAGAACGTTCGGTACTGGGACGGCACCACTGCCGTTCAAGGCCCAGCGCCGCTCCAGCTGCCCGCCCTCGATACCGGCATGGGAAAAGCCCCCGTTCGTGGGATCTTCGTTTCCGACCTCCCGGATGGACTGGCCGGCCCCTCCCCAGTTCGAACGGTTGGGACCACCGTGACCAATCATGGCGGTGCCGTGTTCCTGGCCGGCACCGGCCCTGAGCTCGACACTCCCTTTGGCGATCACATTGATATTGGCCCCGGCCTGAAGCTCACCGAGAGCCAGCGCCACGGTGCTGAGGGCTCCGATCCCGGCGCCGTGTTCGGGACGAAGTCCCCCGAGTCCGCTGACATCGGGTGCTGCCGCATCGATCTGCTGCCACCACCAGTTGCCGGAGCTGACGCTGTTGAAATGGTTGGCATAGGGGATGAAGGTGTCGGTGAGAACGCCGGTGCTGTTGATGCCGTGGACGCCATCGACGATCCCGTCCCCGTTCCGATCGACTTCCTGGCCATAGTCATTCCCCGCGATCGCAACAATGGGATCTCCGACACCGTTCGCGGTCTGGTTCGCGGTCGCCCCGCCGCTGGCAACATTGCGACCGTCGGCGAGGAACCAGGCCCCGTTACCGGCAGCCGACCCCACTTTCATATCGAGTCGAAACTCGCCGCCCTTGTCCAGTCTCGGAGCAAAAACGAGGCCCGAGTCATGGAAACCGATCTGGGCGTACCGCATCACACTGCCTTCGTTGTCCGATCCCTGCACGAGAACCCGGAAACCGGCGACATTGGTGTCCCCGAAACGGCTCCCCACCTCGACGTGACGCGTCATTGAGGTCGATCCGACCGAAACCCCGCCGCCGAGTTCACCGAAGGCTCCCTGCGCGACGTAGGCGTCCCACGCCGCCTGCGGCCCGCCGCCGATAAGATTGGTGACGTCGGGATTTCCCCCGGTGATGACCCGCCCCATCGTCGCGGAGATGATGGCATCGTTCTCCTGACCGGTCCAGCCCCCGAGGAGACTGATGGAACCGGCACCCGAGGTCCGGATGTGATTATTCACGATGACCGAGCCCGAGGCAAAGGCCCCGAAGCTTGCGTTGGAATTGGTCCACTGAATCGCGGTATGCCGGTTGTTCGCTGATCCGCTCGCGGCGGTGTCGTCGAACCCACCCCCTCCGAGGCTGTTGAAAATGATACTGCCGCTTGAGGTGACGAGCAGGACGTTGGTCCCGCCCTGCAGGGTATTATTGATCGAAGCAATCGTGACAAAGGAGGTTCCGGGCGGCGGCGTCCCGCTCGCGTCACCCACAACAATGCTGCCCGGGTCAAAAAGCACCGTGCCGGAAGAGCCGTTCACCGCACTGGCACTGGCGACACCGTCATGGAAAAGATAACGACGGCCCGAGACCTCAACGAGACCTCCGTTCCCGGAAATCCCCCGGGCACTGGCAGAAATTTCGCCGTGAAAAATAGTGTCGTCGTTCGCCCAGACGATAGCGGTTCCGGCATTGCCGACCCCGGTCGAATCCGCCATGATGCGAGCACCGGCCTCGACGCGAACGGAATCCGCCTCCCGAAGGCCCGCGGTATCGTCACCCTGAAAATCCCCGCCGATTCGCACCGTGCCGCCGCCGGTGGCTCCGTTAACGGAGAGATGGGCCTGGTCATTGATAAGAAGGGAACGAGCGGTCACGGTAACGTCACCCCCGGTCCCCTCTCCACTTTCGGCCAGGACCGAGCCGTTGATCGACACCGTCTCAACCGCATCGATCGCAATCGAACCCGCCGCACGAACGCCTGAGGCATCGATCACCGAGCCCTCTTCCTGCGTCACGGTGTTGCCGACGACGGTGATACTCCCCCCGTCCCGGCTTCCGCTCGCGTCCACCGTGCCGCCCACGACGACATCACCCTGCTCGGAAGTCACCTCGATGCTGCCCCCGTCCGGCCCGGCCGCGGCGTAGAGGGAGGAGGAACTGCCGAGGTTGATCCGGGAACTGCCGCCCGAGGCGGTAAGACGGACGCGACCGTTGCTGCGGTCGGCCCCGGTCGCACGAACGGCGCCGCCGTTATTGATCGCGAGCGCATAGACGTTGCCGTGTGCTTTCATTTCGACGGCCGATCCATGGACCGTGCCCGTGTTGTTGATTCCGGTTCCGGTGTAATCGGAACTGCCGCGAACGGAAATTTTTGACCCGCCGCCTTCGTGGAGAATGATGTCCCCCCCGGATCCGATCGCGACGGTTCCGTTGAGGGCCCCGATCTGCGCCTCGTTGTTCACGAAGCCGCCGAGGAGAACAATATCCCCGCCCGAGGAGGTGATCGTGCCGAAATTGCTCACTCCTGTGGTGGAATCACCGTAAAAACGGTTCGATCCTCCGTTGAGGAAGTCGTCGTTGTCGATGTCGAGGGTCGACATCAGCATCATCCCCGCCACGTCAACCACGCCGCCGGCCCCCACCACGACCCCGTTCGGGTTGATCACCGCGACACTCCCGTTGGATGCCTCAAGCCTGCCGTAAATCGCACTCGGATTCCCCGAGATGACCCGGTTAAGGGTGAAAGCGCCCACGTCCTGATTAACCCGCGTCACCTCTCCCGCATCGATCGAGAAGGACTGCCAGTTAATGATCGCCATGTTCGACGCGTTATTAATGTCGAGCATCGCCGTTCCCTCACCAAAAACCTGCACATTACCTTTCACCACTGTCCATCCAGCCGGGTTGGCCCCGACTCGAACCGGATTCAGCACGAGGCCCGGCGTGAGCGATATAAGAATCAGCACTTGAAGCAGCAGATTGCGGCGAAGGGCGGGGGCGATGGCTTTCATAAAATGGGAAGACGGGAGAAGAGTAAGCAGGAGCGGCTTGCTCCGTTTTGAATAATTGTCGCTTGCGGTCAAGGTGTGACGGTAACCGGGGTGTCGCCGGGAACGGAGGGAATCGACCCCTGCACTCCGGCAGGAGTGCCGAACAGGCGGAAGCTTGAGTAGCGGTTCATCCTCGGATCATAAAACTGGAAGGACATCCGGCCACCGCCGACCAGTTCTTCTTTTTCTTTTTCCAGTTCAGACTCCTCTTCATCCTCCTCGTCGAAGTATTCCCCTGCAAAACCGTAGAGGTAAGCGGAACCGGCTTCGTCTTCGCGCTCAAGGGAGTCGTAGAGGCTCATCTGCTCGTAAAACAGATCCCATAGCTCAGGCACGGTGGGGGGGAGTCCGCCACCGCCACCGCCACCGCCACCATTCGGATTGACAGCACCGTAAAAGAGGCCGTAGCCGGCGAAGGAGTTGAGCGCCACTCCCTCGGGGGTGAACTCTCCGTCGAGCTCCCCGTATTCACCGGTCGTGAAGAGATGCTCGGTGGCCTCGACGGTCAATCCGTATCGCTCATAGTTGGCACTGTTGAGGAAGAGGTTCGGGCCCATGAGGTCCGACTGATCCCCGGGCATGTAGATACGGAGTTCGCCCAGGGTGCCCTCGCCGGCGCTGGAGATCATGACTTTCGACCCGTTCGTGAGGAGACGGCCGGTGCCATCGCTGTAGGGATTATTTCGGCTCACCGCAATATAGGTGTTGCCCACGGTCGAGCGGAACGGATCCTGCGGGGCGAAGCGGGAATCGATGTGGCCGATGAGAACCTGATCTGCAAAGTTCAGATTATTCGGATTGAACGCATACGCCGCATCGACATAGGGCCGCTTCGCCTTGTCGGCAAGATTGATGTCGTTGCCGACACTGATCGTGATGTCCCCGTTGCGAAGCCCGCTTGCACTGCCGCCCCCGCGCTGGCGGTAGGAGTGGTCACCGTGTCCGATCTTGGTGTAGTTATTGAATACCTCATTGGCATCGCGCGTCGTCCGGAAGGTCTGGGTGGTGTCGACCCGGCGCAGTTCGGCGGTGGTGATATCAGTAGTAAAATTGATCGCCGCTCCGCCGAATGCCGAAGAAACCTTGAACGAGGTCGGGGTGACGTCGCGGATGAAATAGACCGTGGAGGGGCTGAGACCGCTGCCACCGGTGATGCTGGCGAACTGCACCCTATCCCCCATCTGGAGGCCATGGACTTGGCCAGTGCCGATGACGTCGCTGGCGTCCCAACCGGTCGCCGCGAACTGGCGCTGCATGTTACCGTTGGTGAAGTTCCCGGTGACGACAGGGCCACCGCCCGGGGTCGCCGAGAGACGGAAGGTCGTGACATCGGATTCGATCACATAGTAGGGCGTATTGGCGGCAAGGCCACCGACAGCGCTCGGGAAGACCACTCTGTCCCCGACGACGAGTCCATGCGGGTGCACGCCGCTGTTGAAGAGATTGGTCCCGGAAGCACCCGAGACCGGGAAAGGCAGGGTGTTCTCAAGGGTATCAGTCCACCTGACCTGCTGCTGGGTGGCGGTCGATCCCGGAGTGATATTCTGCCTGACAATCCAGCGGCCCTGGCCGGAGGTGCCGGTGTCGGTATTGGAGCCGCGATTCATGATGAGGTCGTTGCCGACGATCAATTCGATATTGCCGACGAAGGTGCCGCTTTCGGAGGCATCAGTACCGCCATTGAGTCCGCCATGCCCGATCTGGGTGAAGGAGTCCCGACTACCGGCGGCCCCTTCGAGGATGAGATTTTCGCCTGCGACGACGCGGATATTGCCGCCGTGGTCACCGTCGGTGAAATTCCCGCCGTTGCCAATGTGGGCACTGTTTCCGCGGTTGAGCGCGTCGTTGTTGATCGAAATCGAGGTGCTGTCGGCATTACCCCCACCCCGGAGGAGGATACTCCCGGTCACGGAAACGAGCTCGATATTTCCGGTATGGCCGACGAGACCCGGGCGCAGGTTCAGAGTGCCGCCCTGAGGATCCGAATCCCAGCCACCGTTACCAACCATGACGGAGTTACCCACCCCGACGCTGATGTGACCGGTATTGTCCATTCCGAAACTGTGAACAGGATTCGCCATCTGGGCGTGCGAGGCTTCGTAATCGCGGAAAGAGGCCTGGGCGATCGCATTAAAATCGCCGTAAGCCAGAACCGTGATGTTTCCTGAGCTTTGACCCCGCGCGTTGGTGCCCCCGTTCCCGATCTGGGCGGAGTTGAAGCGGGCATTATTGCCGGCGAGAAGATCAATGCTCCCGAGATGGGATCGCACGAAGATATCGCCGCTGTGGCTGCCGCCGTTCGCATAACCGCCGCTTCCGATCTGGGCGTAGCTAAGGGAACCCTCATCCCGGGTGATCACCGGCGCCTCTTCCGGCTGGCCGCTCCCGAGGCTGTTGCGGTTGACCGTAAAGGTGCCGGGGTTCCCCTGAACCTGGCCGTTGACACCGCCACCCTGGATGAGGATGTCGCCATCCACGTTGATCGTGATGGTGCTGTCACTGCCCTTGTCATTGAGGCGGTTGTTGTCGTTGTTCAAGCTGCCCTGGGGGTCCCAGCCGTCCGAATCCCAGCCGCCGTTGCCGATCTGGGCGAAATCCTGGGTTCCCTCGCCTGCATGGAGGACAAGGCCCCTCCCGCTGGCATCGCGGCCCGCCGTGATCGTGATGTCTCCGGTGTGGTCGCCGCGCGACGTCCAGCCGCCGTTCCCTATCATGACGTAGTTACGACCGGTCAGGGAGAAATTCTGCTGGCCGCGGGGATCCCCCTCAATCCCGTTCGTCGCGATGATCTGCTCTATAAAGGGCCTCATCGTCCCATTGAGATCGTGATTCTGGGTGCGGACCGGCCCGACAAAAATATCCGGGACCGCCTCGCGCTCGCTTGTCAACTGGCCGTCGGGCCCGATCACAAAACGCTCCAACTGCGAGCCGTCGTATTTGATTCGCTGGATTCCGACCCCCTGCTTGAAGCCGACACCGACCTCGATATCGCTCGCCATGGCGATGACGGAACCGCCCGCGTTCAGGGTGATGTTGCCGCGGTGGCCGAGGCCATCGGCGAGGCCGCCCACCCCCGGAGTGGAGCCGTTCGTGAAGTTGGTACTGCGCCCCCCATTCCCGATCTGGGCGTAACTGTCCTGGGCCCCCATGACGGGCTCCGGCATTTTCCAGCCGTTCCAGGTCTGAGCGGTGATCTGAAGATCGCCCACCGCCGGGGGGGTCGTGATGACGAGAGTGGCCCCGCGGACCCCACCGTTAGGCCCGAAGTCGATGGGCCGCAGCCGGAAATCGTTATTATCTCCGCGGGCGTCGAAAACCTCGTAGGCTTGCGTCGCACTGAGAACGTGCCCGCCAGGGGTCAGGGTGGTGCCGATGGCGGCCCCGGAGAGATAGACAATCTCGCCCCCGGCGAAACCGGTCCCCAGATTCATGCGGAAACGATTGTTTTGGTTGGTATCCCCCGAGAAGGTGTTGCTGCGGTATTCCGTGATCTCGTTAAAGGTCGTTCGCCCGATTACTTCGCCCCTTGCGCCGGTGAGGTCGCCCGGAAGGGCGGCATCGGGTGCAGCGCGATTGACGATATGCGGTCTCGCGTTGTGCGCCCCTACCGTCGCGCTCAACTCGACGATATTGCCGAACTGGTCGTAATACTCAATCTCGTTGGTGACGCCATTACGACCGAGAATGGCCCTTTCAAGTAAACCGGGACCCACCGTATTGACCATCGCGGCGCGCGAGATGATATCGCCCCCGGCGGTGATCGAGATGTCGGAGGGACCCCACGTGCCGATTCCCTCGCCATTCTTGCCGGAACGGTTCCACGACTGGGTCGTATCGGTGTTGCGGTGGTTGGCATCAAAACCACCGTGACCAACGTGGGCATAATTCCGAATCCCGGTCGTGGCGTTGTCTTCATCACTGGAAAGGCGGGGGACGCCCCGGGCGTTGGAGGTCGTCATGTCGTAGGCCCCGAGATCATTACCCTCGAAGCTGACCGCATCCCATCCGCCGCGGGCTTCCATGACGACATCGCCGCCGGCATCGAGCGTGATGAGCCCCCAGTGGTCGCCCCAGGAGGTATCACCGCCGTGCCCGATCGTGGTGGAGTTGTAATTGCGGTTCATCTCCATGCCAAAAGGCTCCTGGCCGCGCATCGCCTCGGTCTGGCCGGCCCGGAAGTCGATGTCGCCGCCGGCGGTGACAAAAATGGTGCCGTTGTGCCCCTGCTGGGTTTCGTCGGCAACGAGCTGATACTTGCCGTTGCCATCAAGAATGGGGGCCCCGTTGCCGTCCACAAGAATGCGGGTGGCCCCGCCCCCGACAAGCTCGGCGACACCGGTGTCGGGATTCAGATTGGTCCCGCCCTGTCCGGTGTTGAGGACATCGGCCCACTGGAGATGCCCGCCATGGCCGAGCTTCGAAAAGGCAAGACTTCCCGTCCCGAAACCGCTGCGGAACTTGACGTCACCGCCCGCGATAACGCTGATGTCGCCGGTGTGTGTCCCGTTGGCGATGGCAGCGCCACGCTGACGGCCGCCGGACCAGAGGGTGGAGTCTTCACCCCGCCCGCCGTGACCGATCATGGCATAGGCCTCGGCCCGGCCCGCATACATCTCAACATTGCCGGTGGCGGTCACATTGATGTCACCACTGTTCCCACCGATGGTGCGTCGACCCCCGTGGCCGATCTGGACGAAGGCCCCGTCTCCCACGTTGCGACGGTCCATGCCGTTGCGGTCGAGCTGAATCGCGATGCGGTCAAAAATCACGTCGCCATTCCGCGCGGTCACCGTGACATCCCCGCGGTGGTCGCCGCGCGAGGTCGTCCCCCCGTGCCCGATCATGGCGAAGGCGGCATTTCCGGTCGCGGTGAGGTGAACCCCGCCGGCCGAGTCGACCACGATGTCACCGCTGTGGCCAAAGGGAAGGCCGGTCTTGGGGTTAATGCGGATACCGTCGCCCGAGACACTGCTGTTGTTGAGGGACTGGTTCGCGCCGGCTGATGTCGTCATCAAAACAGTTCTCTGGGGGAGGAGATCCTGGATGTCGGTCGTCTTATATCCCTGGTAGAAAGAACCCGTTCCCCCGTGACCGATCATGACGTAAGAGTTATTACGATTATTCGTCCACCGCCAATCGGTGGAAGAGGTCGTCGGGCCGGCATCCCCGAGGTTCGGGGCCGCCGTGCCGCGAATGCCACCCAAGGTGGACTTCACGGAAATATTACCGGAGTGCTCACCGCGGACGTTCAACCCGCCGTGACCGATCTGAACGGGCGTTTCCGAGTAGAGGCCCGCCTCCATGTCGATGGACCCGGCCGTGACGTTGATATCGCCGCTCATGTCACCGAAGATGATCGTTCCCAACTGTGGAAGTCCGCCGCCCGCGAGACGAATATTACCACTATTAGGCCCCCCGCCTCCGTGCCCGCCGTGACCGATCTGAGTCTGGGCCTGGAGGCCGCTCCCCTTCATTCGCAAGGTATTGCCGGCATACACGGTGATGTTACCGCTGTTGGAACCGTCGTCGACCGCGATGACACCTGAATCAAAACCGAGGCCGAGAGCCGCATTACCGCCAGCCACATTATCAATCGAGTCATCCCCGCGCCGAATCCCGCCGTGCCCGATCATGGTATAACCGCGCCACTGGGTTTTATCGCCCTGCTCCTGATTATACTGGTCGGAAGGCAGCAACGAGACCGAACTGAGACCGGTGACATTGATATCCCCGTCCACGATCTGGGTGGTCGGGTCGGCAAAATAGGCACTGAACTGGCGGTAGTCGGTCGCCCCGACAATCGCGACCGCCCGCGTATCCGCGACACGGCGGTAGCCGATCTGGGCAAAGCGACCCTCGGCATCCCTACCGTGACGCAGGCGCACGACGTCGGCAAAGACGTTGGTCTGACCGCGGGCACTGCCGACCTCGACGGCCTCGGAACCCTGCTCGTTCAGGTAGACGCCACTGCCAAGAGCTCCCCAGGTGCCGAACCTCCCCGGGGTCGTGAGAGCGGTCCCGTCGGGATTAATGAAGTCAGAGGCACTGACATTATCACTGAGAGCCCCGGAAAGGGTGCCGTCCCAGCCCGCCACGAGAGTAATGTGCCCGGTGTTGCCGGTATCGGAGTGGCCGATGTTTTTGATATCTCCGTTGATGTAGATATCCTGGTTCGCCAGCATCGTGAGAGAATTGGCGCTGTCGTAGATGACTTTGGCCCGGTGCAGCACGGAAATATTGCCCACGCCATTTCCCGCCGCACCGGTGTGGATGATGACGTTGTTTGTCTTGAGAGCATTGACGAGAAACTCGTCCGTCATCGTGCCCACAGCACCGGCGAGGGTGGAGCTGTAAATCGTCACGTCAGTGGGATCGATGAGGAAGGTCCCGTTTTTTCCGTTGAACGCCGCCGTGCTGACCGAACCGCCCACCTGGAGACTCTCCCGTCCGGAAACCTCGACAAAGCCGCCGTTTCCGATAAAACCGCGCGCCTGAGCGGAGATCTCGCCGGCGAAGAGCGTGCCGCCGTCGGACCAGACCGCCACCTCGCCACCGTCGCCCGCTTCGGCGTCCGAGATAAGAAGAGCACCGGCTTCAACGACGGTGTCCTGCGCATTGACGATGGAGGGATCGTTCCCGCCGAATCCTCCGCCCACGAGGATGGAACCGCCCTTGAGAAGACCGGAGGCATCGACCACGGCGGTGGATCCAATCGTGAGGGCCGACGCGGTCACCGCGACACGACCGCCCAACCCGTGATCGCCGGTCGCCTCAACGCGGCCGGACACGGCGGTGGAGGCGGAACCGGTGATGGAGACCGAACCGCCCGACGAACCCGCCACCGAAACAGTGGCGTCCCTCCCCACACTGACCTCGCTGCCCGAGAGATCGACGGAACCGCCCGCGCGCAAACGCGAGCCGGAAGCCCCCTGGACCCCGGAGGCATCGACGAGGCCGGAGCCAATATCGACCTGACCACCCGAAACCTCGACCCGGCCGCCCGAACCGTCACTGGTGCGGGCCTGCAGGGTGCCGGTGTTGACGATGCTGCCGCGCGAGCCGGCGCTGAGAGTCAGCTTGCCCCCTTTGAAATTGTAGCCGCTCGCACGGACGACCCCGTCGTTCTTGATGGCGAGGGCATAGACATTACCGTGAGCCTTCAACTCGGCAGCGGCCCCGTTGATGGTGCCGGTATTATCAATCCCCACGGCGGCCCCGCTCCCGCCGGACTGAACCGAAATCGTCGTCCCGCCTGGCCCCTGATCGACAAGGATATCGCCTCCCGCCCCGAAGGCGACGGTGCCCCGCGACGCCGAAACCGAACCGGGATTCTGCAGGAAATTAGCGAGGACAACGACATCTCCGTTCTGACTGGTGATGGAACCGTAGTTCGAAATACCGGCACTCGAATTCCCTTTGAAGCGGTTTGATCCTCCGTTGAGGAAGTCGTCGTTGTCGATGTCGAGGGTCGACATCAGCATCATCCCCGCCACGTCAACCACCCCGCCGGCCCCCACCACGACCCCGTTCGGGTTGATCACCGCGACACTCCCGTTGGATGCTTCAAGCCTGCCGTAAATCGCACTCGGATTCCCCGAGATGACCCGGTTAAGGGTGAAAGCGCCCACGTCCTGATTAACCCGCGTCACCTCTCCCGCGTCGATCGAGAAGGACTGCCAGTTAATGATCGCCAGGTTCGACGCGTTATTAATGTCGAGCATCGCCGTTCCCATCCCCTGGAAGTTCACATTACCGGCCACCACCGTCGCTCCCGACGGGTTGGCCCCGACTCGAACCGGATTCAGCACGAGGCCCGGCGTGAGCGATATAAGAATCAGCACTTGAAGCAGCAAATTGCGGCGAAGGGCGGGGGCGATGGCTTTCATATGGTAGCGGGGGCGGATGGGTTGAGAAGGGGGGCTCTGCAACCTGCTCTGCGGTCCTTTTGGTTGGAAACCTAATGGGATGACAGCATTGCGGGCGCTTGTAAATCCAAAATTCACGAATTTTCACTTCGCTTTCATCAATAATTGTCACGCGCCGAAAAAGCGTGACACCGGTGAGGGAAGCTTTCGGAGCGATTTCACTCCCGTTCCCGGAAAAATCGCGGAAAAAAGGGGCCGGGGCCGATCTCAACTCACGCGGGCGGGCTCAGCTTTGGCGAGGGCCCTTCCGGCATGCCCCTGAATAGACACTGCTGATCCCTCCGAACTGAGGCTCCCAGGTCACTTCTTCAAATCCGTTGCCACGGATCAGATCGATCATGGCGGTGCCCGAGGGGAATCGCTCGATGGAATCGCCGAGGTAGGCGTAGGCCTCCCGGTTCCCCGTAAGAATCCCGGCGAGAAAGGGAAGGATGCGGTGGAGGTAAACGCGATAGGGCGCTTTCAACAGACGATTGGCCGGGAGGGAAAAGTCGAGAACGACGAGGCGGCCGCCGGGTTTGAGCACTCGCGCGAACTCGCGCAGGGCGGCGGCCCAGTCAGCCATGTTGCGCAACCCGTAACCTATCGTGAGCGCGTCGAAGCTGTCATCGGGAAAGGGAAGGGCAAGACCGTCGCAGACGATGAGTTCGGGGAGTCCCCTCTTTGCCGCCTCGGCGAGCATGGGGGCGCAGAAGTCAGCCCCGATGACACGGGCTTTCGGAACGGCCGCCGCGACGGTCAGGGCGAGGTCACCGCTCCCGGTAGCGACGTCAAGAACGCGGGCGGGACTGACTTCGCGGACAAGGGCGGCGACGCGACGGCGCCAGAGGATGTCGATCCCGAGGCTGAGAACGTGGTTGGTGAGGACGTAGCGGGAGGCAATCGCGGAAAAGGCCCGGTGGACGAAGACGGGGTTCTGGTCCTGTGATTGCTCTGGCATCCGAAACACCGCTCCCTAACGCCTCCGCCCCGGCAACCTCTGCGGCACGGGGGGTGAAAATGCTCACGAGAGGACTCGAACCTCCACGGGTCTCCCCACTAGAACCTGAATCTAGCGCGTCTACCAATTCCGCCACGTGAGCAGCGTCTAAAAGCGAGCCGTTAACAAACACGCGAATGCCTCGAAAACAACCGCTTTTATTTGCCGCGCGACAGAATGAGGGGGAGCTTGTTGCCCGGTTTCCAGCTCTTCGTTTTCCAACCCGCGCCGCCCCGTGATTTTACCTGAACTCCATTTTTGGCGGGATCCCGCCTTTCGTCCGGCCACCCGCCAGATGGCTCTGGACGAGGCTCTCTTTCACTGGTCATCGGCGACAGGGC
This sequence comes from Akkermansiaceae bacterium UBA6138, assembly GCA_002422425.1. Classification (GTDB taxonomy): domain Bacteria; phylum Verrucomicrobiota; class Verrucomicrobiia; order Verrucomicrobiales; family DEV007; genus Arctic95D-9. The sequence goes on from DIVG01000062.1 coordinate 48,648, forward strand.
TGGCGGCGGCCCGCTTTTATCACTGGGATACCCCCGCGGTGACGGTGGGGTATTTTCACCGGACGGCGGAGCAGGATCTTCCGCTGCCCGCCGGGGCGGTGCGACGCTACACCGGCGGCGGTCTCGTCGAGCACGGGGCCGACCTCACCTTTGTCCTGACCCTGCCGGCCGGGAGCGACGCAGCCCTCGCGGCGGCGGCGGCGCGCTATCGCTGGATCCACGAACGCCTCGCGACGGCCCTTGCGGGGGCGGGACTGATGACCGTGCTGGAACCGCCCGGCCTGCCCCGGGGCGGCGGGCCGTGCTTCAGCGATCCGGTGCCCTGGGATCTGCGCGACCCGCGATCGGGGGTAAAAATCGGCGGCGGGGCCCAGCGACGCTCCCGCGGCGCGGTCATCCACCAGGGCAGTGTGCGCCTGCCGGAGGCGCTTCGCGATCCCGGGGCGGAATGGATCGGGGACTTCCTCAAAGGCCTCGCACGCAGCCGCGCCCCCCTCGACGCGGTCGTGCGCGAGAGCGTCACCGCCGACGCACTGGATAGGGAAAGCGGGCGTTACGGTTCGGCAGCGTGGAACCGGCCGTGGAACTCTTCGGGAAAAAGAGTGTGACAAAGGCGAATTTATGTTAGAACAGCCCCCGGTGCTTTTTCAGCCCCCTCTAAATACGGGAGAATCCTGGCGAAAAGTGCCGGACGGGTAAGTGATGCAGAGTTGGTACAGCTTCGAATTGGACGGGGAAATCTGCCGGGTGGAGAAGGAAAACACTCACGGCAGCCTCGCCGCGTTTTTATCACGCCTCGACCCCTGCTTTGCGCACTTCGGCGGCGACCGGAACGGTCACTCGCCCGGGCTCGTCGTAATGGGCACGCTGGAGGGAGAGAGCCATCGCTTCCGCGTCGTGGACGCGGATCTGATGATGCTCGCGATGCTGGCCGGATGCCAGGTTTGGACCCCCGAGGGCATTCGCAATGCCGAGCCCGAACACCCTGTCAACGTCGCCTTCCAGGAAAGACAATTCGAGTGCGGCGATGAAAGAATCGACGCCCTCATCGCTCTCACGTTCGAGGGTTATTACCGTCCCGACCTTCGGCGGCAGGGGCAGATCAATGACCAGTTTGACGCGATTGTGAGCCGCACCGTCAACGCGGCCGCCGTGCGCGAGACGGTAACCCAGGTTTTTGCCTCGACCGTCCAGCTGCGAAACGAAGCGGCCGCTCGCGCCGAGCGGGCGGGGCAGAAGAGCCCGGTGTGGTCGGGGGAAAAGGACATCTTCGGGGATCGCTTCACGAGGCAGCTTTTCCGCCTTCCCGAGCGCGGGGCGCTGCTCTATGTCGACGGATCGAAACGCCGTTTTTTCCGGCCGGATAATCTCGTGGAATTGCTCAAGCTAAGGCGGGAATATCCCGAAGCGGTCTTTGTCGCCGGCGGCACTTCTCTCGCCCGTCGCGGAGGGGCCGCTGAGTGTCCCGAGCTTATCTCGCTCGAGGGGGTGAAGGAGCTCTCGTCCTTTCTCACGACGGAAGAGAGCTGGGAGATCGGTGCCGCCGTCTCTCTCACCCGGGTCGCGGAGCAGATCGGACGGGAGTGCCCGCCCTTCAGTAAAGTGCTGCGCCGCTTCGCCTCACGCCCCGTGCGCAATCGCGCCACGCTCGGCGGTTACCTCGCGACGGCGTGGGGACCGGGGCAGCTCGCGCCGCTGCTCATGGCGCTGAATGCCCGCGTCATCCTGCTTTCCGCCGAGGGGGAGCGTGACGCGCCGGTATCGCAGTTTTACAAGCCCGGCGGCGGCACCATCCTGCAGCCCCGCGAGCTCATCCGCAGTGTCATCATCCCCCGATCAAACGAGACCGTTCTCGCCGCCCGGGGGATCACTTCACGGCTTTGTGACGTCTATACGGCGGGGCCGCGCCGCACCTCGTGCGAGCCGTATGCCACCGCATCCTTTGCGATCGAGCTGCGCGATCGTCACATTATCAAGGCTTGGCTCGCCTACTCGGGGATTGCGGCCGTCCCCGAACGGGCCCGCGAGGCCGAGGAGTTTCTCAGCGGGAAAATCTGGGAGGAAAAAACCGTCATCGAGGCGCTCGGGGTCCTGAACCGCACCGTCGAGGTCGAGACGGAGGAGCGCTCCCCTGCTGAACCTGCTTATCGTAAACAACTCGTCGGCACCCTTTTCCAGAAATTCTTTTATCAGCATCCGACGCCCGGTAGCGTCAGACCCGAATTCCTGAGCGCCACCGCCGAGTTCGGAAAGCTTGAGGAACCCTTTTTGACGTGATCCCTTCACGAGCGGCCCGATGAGCAATAACGAAGATCACCTCACCCCCTTTCGCCTTCCTGTCGATCCGGCGGCGCCGGCGAAAGAGACTTTTGCGGAGCGGTTGCGACGGCGGCGGGAGGAGGTCGCTGCGGGAGGCGAGGAACGGCCGGTCTCCTCATGGCAGGCGAGGGCTCGTCTCCTCACCGCTCTTGTCGTCGAGAGTCCGCATCCCTCCGCTGCGATCATTCGTGCCGAAGGGAGCCGGGCCCGCGCCGCCGAAGGGATCGAAGCGGTACTTTTTGCCCGCGATATTCCGCCTTTCCGGAACTCCCTCGGGCCGGAGTTCTCGGGCGAACCGCTCCTCGCCGCCGAGGCAGTCCACTACCGCGGCCAGCCTGTCGCCCTCATCATCGGGCGCGACGAAACATGCTGCCGCGCCGCAGCGGCACTGCTCGAGATCGATTACCACCCCGCCCCGGGTATCCTCACGATCGATCACGCGCTCGCCATGGCCGCTTTTCACGAGGCGCCGCGCGTCTGTGAGCGGGGGGAGATACCCGAGCAGCCGCGCAGCGGGCAGAGGCGACAGAGCGGCACCTTTTTTCTCCCGCCGCAGCAGGCCCATCTCATCGGAAACACCGATATCAGGGTCACGCCTGTGAACGGCGGACGCGGCTATGCCGTCAGCGCGCGCTCTCTCTCCCCCACCCTCGTCCGCACCGCCGTGGCCCGCACCGCTGACATTCCCGAATCGGACGTGCAGATCGAGACGATCGACCTTGCCGGTATCACGGACGCCCTCGAACTCGAGCCCGTCCGCCTCGCCACGCTTGCGACCCGCGCCTCGATGGTGTGCGGTGCCGCCGTCGTCATCAAGGTCGCGCACGCCGCCTCCCCCCTCATTCGCGGAGAGCGACACGGCATGAAGATCGACTATGACGTGATCTTCGATGACCACGGCAAAATCGATGCCCTTGACCTGCGGCTTCACGTCGACGGCGGCTATTTCGCGCCCTTTTCAGCCACGGTGATGGACCGTGCCACCCTTCACGCGGACTCCGTCTACGGCATTCCCCGTCTCAGGATCGTCTCGCGCCTTTGCCGCACCAACCGGCTTACCTCGTCGGCCCTCCCCGCCGAAGGCTCCGCCCAGGGAGCTTGGGCGACCGAGGAGATCGTTCGCCGCCTCGCCGCGGAACTGGGGCTGCCCGCTCATCAGGTGCGCGAAAGGAATTTTTACGAAGAGGGTCATGAGCTCAAGACCACTCCCTACGGCCAAACCATTCACGCCCAGGCCATCCAACGGGTCTGGCAGCAGGTGATGCGACGGAGCGAGTTTGAAAAGCGCCTTGTCACGATCGGGAAATGGAACAGACATCACCCCTACTGCAAGCGCGGCATCGCCATCGTCCCGGTAAAGTTCGGCCTCGGTGACCCGCGCCCCGAGCGCGACGCCGCCGCCGTCCTCGTGCAGATTCTCGCGGATGGATCGGTCATCGTCCGTGTCGGCCTCGTCGATGTCAACGACGGCTTCCGCGGTCAAATCCGCGAGGAGGTCGCGTCCCGTCTCGGGATCGATAAAGAAGCGATACGGGTCATTCTCAACGACTTTGAGGTGCTTCCCCGCTCGACCCCGGTGATTGGAACCGACGCTGCCGGCCTCGTCCTGCGCGCTCTCGCTGATGCCTGCCGCCATCTCATCGTGCGCCTTCGCGAAGTCGCCCTGCAACTGTTCGCCGCCCGCGGACAGACCGAAGTTGAGATCGAGTCGATCCGCTTCGCCTCCGGACTCGTCGGTCCCGATATCTCCCCGACCAGTCCGCTGCATTTCAGGGAGGTGATCGAGGGGGCCTGGCGCAAGCGGGTCAATCTCGTCGAGACCGGTTACCACCGGACCCCCAATCTCTGGTGGGACCATGAACTCGGGGCCGGTTGGCCTTTTTCCTCTTTCACCTACGCCGCCGCCGCCGCCGAGGTACAGGTTGATGCGTTCACCGGTGAGGTGCAGATCCTGCGGGTCGATGTCGCTCACGAGGGCTCCCCTTCACCGGATCAGAGTGACCGGGACTTTGCCCAGTTCATGCGGGCCTTTTCTCTGGGGGTGGGTTGGCTGATGTCGGAAGAGAATACTTCTCCGGACCCCGACGAAAGCTCCCTTGGCGAAGGGTCTGACGGTGTCATGGGGTTCGCCGACGCCCCCTTCCAGGTGGTGACCGATCGGCTGCGTCCCCACGGGGATGCCCTCACCACTCCGGGCGACCCCTGCGCCGAAGCTCCCGTCATCCTCGCTGCCTGTGTCCGCGAAGCGCTCTGGGATGCCCTCGCCGCTTTCGGGCTCAGGCCCGGCCTGAAAATCGAGTTGCCCCTTCCCTCAACGCCGCCCGGGGTCATCGCCACACTCAGGGAGATCAGCCGCCAGCGACGCGAAGAGGAGACGTCGAAAGCCTTGAGCTAAGTTTTTCCGCGAAGCGCCCCCCCTGAGCTCCCACCTCACGGAGCAGCTAACTGCGCAACCGCCTTAATGGTTTCGTCTTTAACCTTTTCCAACGATTCCGAGAGATCGACCACTCCCCCGGCCTCAGCAAGAACAAAATCCGTGAAATGATGCATCGATGAAGTCGACGCGATAACTCGCCCGCTGGTGAGGCTGCGCACCAGAACGGTCCAGCCGCTGAACCCCTCGACCACATCAGTGTCCAGGACGACGACGCTTCCGCCTTCTTTGAAGGCGAACACGCCGGCCGTGACCGCCGCGATTCTCTTGGACGTTCCGCCGCCCGCGATGGTGTAAAGCTCCACCGCGACAACTCCGCCCTGCCGCCCGCCGACAGGCGGTGCCACCTTCACGGCGACAGACCTGCCTGACTCCTTGACCTTCTCCATGATTCTCGTTGCGCTACCAGTCGCCCGGTAAACCCCTCCCTGAATGGTGTATATGTCCAGGCGAACCGCGTAATCACCCGTGGCCCGCTCGAAACGATTTACCGCCTGGCTCTTCGTGACGGCGGAGAGCTCAACCTGATCGTTGACGCTGAACTCGAGATTTTGAAGTGCCCAGGCCGCATCGTCAGGATGCAACGAGGCATACGGGATCCTGAGGAGCGTCCCGCCGGAACGATCAATCTCCACGACGTCCGGCGTCGTCCGCACCCCGGTCGCCACGATTGTTCTTCCGTCGCGGCTCCGCCATTCCCGTTCCTCCTGCCCGTAGGAAGAAAATGTCACTAAAGCAAGGAAAACAGGGATCCACCGTAATACGTTCATGTCGTGGGCGGTGGCCCCCGGCGAAAACCTCTTCAATCCCGGGTTGTTACTGATCATAATGGTTTGCGGTCTGCCAAAACGACGGACTATAGCAGTGGAAACATCCACAGGTTGAGGTGACTCCAAAGCTTACCGAATCCGGGAGCGGAATTAATTTTCATTTGCTGGATTGATATCACCGCTTCCGACTGGCGAACGCATGCCTCAAGAATGGGAAAAGGCAGAGGATGTCACGCTAAGGACAACACAGGGGGAGAATTCCCGATTCAGCCGGGGGAGTCAAATTATTTCGAAACAAAATCATGTAACATAATGAAAAACAGTCACTGATGGTATCCTGCGGGGCCACGGAAGAAGACGCTTTTTAGCCCCTGACAAAATCGTCAGATTAACGGGCTTGCGGGATTCCCCCGAACCGCTTTTTGGTTATCCTATGTTTTTCACGGTTTTCTCTGTCGGTACCGCCTTACTCCTCATTCTTCCCGCTCTCAACCAGCTCAGTTACCGCGTCATGGGCGGGATCATCCGCAGGCGGCGCCCCGTCTGGGACCTCAACATCTGCTGCGGGAAAACCGATGGGGGCGGCGTTAATGTCGATATCGTCAAACACGCCGATGTCGCCAACCTCATAGTCGTGGATGATGTCTACCACCTTCCTTTTTCCACCCGCCAATTCGAGCACACCCTCTGCTCGCACACGATCGAACACGTCGAGGATCCGGTCGCTTTTTTTGAAGAGCTCCGACGCGTCTCCGGCGAGGTCACCCTCGTCGTGCCTCCTCTCTGGGACCTCAGCGCGGCCCTGAATATTTTCGAGCACCGAACCCTCTTCCTGACCTTCCGCAAAGAACACCACACCCTCCCACCCCACATCGCTCTCCCCTTCGCTCGTCAGCTCCAAGGACGGGTCGGACAAAAGATCCGCGCCTAATGCCCGGGACACCTTGGTTCTGGCATTTCAAAGCAAGCGAAGGTATCCTCCTGGCAGTTAAGCCCTGCCGCCGTGAGTAAACCTGCCCCATCCTCCCTTCCCCGCACCGCGATCCTCAATGTCGTCGGACTCACCCCCCGCCATATCGGACCCGATACCCCCTTCATCCGGCGCTTTCTTGCCCGCGAGGAAAATCGTCTCGTCCACGTCACCCCACAGCTCCCGGCGGTGACTTCAACGATGCAGGCCACCTTTCTCACCGGCCGCTCCACCGGCGGACACGGCATCGTCGCGAACATGTGGTATGACCGGGCCTACGCCGAACACCGCTGCTGGAAGCAATCCAACCACCTCGTCGAGGGCCGCAAGCTCTGGGAACAGATCCGCGAGGAAAACGATCCGGCCTACACCTGCTCGAAGGTCTTCTGGTGGAACAACATGTACTCCACCGCCGATTACCAGATCACGCCCCGGCCGATCTACTGCGCCGACGGGAAAAAGGTCTTCGACATTCAAACCTGGCCGATGAAACTGGCGAAGAAGATGAAACGCAAACTCGGGCCCTTTCCCTTCCCCGCCTTCTGGGGGCCCGCCGCAGGGATCGCCTCGAGCACCTGGATCGCCCGGTCGGCGAAGTGGTTCGAAGAGCGCTACTCCCCGAACCTCAATCTCGTCTACCTCCCCCATCTCGACTACAACCTCCAGCGCCTCGGTCCCGACCACCGCGAGATCAGCGAGGACCTCACCGCCATTGACAAAGTCGTCGCCGACCTCGTCGTCTACCTCGAGAAACGCGGCGTGCGGGTCATCCTGCTAAGCGAATACGGCATCACCGCAGTGGATCGTCCCATTCACCTCAACCGCCTTTTCCGCGCAAAAGGCTGGCTCTCCTGGCGCGACGAACTCGGTCGCGAGATGATCGATCCCGGCAACTGCAAGGTCTTCGCGATCCCCGATCACCAGGTCGCGAATGTCTACCTGAACGACGACTCGCTTCAGGAGGAGGTCATTGGGATGCTACGCAAAATCGACGGAGTGACCGACGTTTTCACCCGTGAGGAACAGGCCGCCAAAGGTCTCCTCCACGAGCGCAGCGGCGATCTCCTCGTCGTCTCGGACGAGCGCAGCTGGTTCACCTACTACTACTGGAAGAGTGACCGCAAAGCGCCCGACTACGCCCGCTGCGTCGATATCCATCGCAAGCCCGGCTACGATCCCGTCGAGCTTTTCATCAATCCGAAGTTCTGGTTTCCCAAACTCAAGGTGATCTGGCGGCTCGGCAAAAAGTTCCTCGGCTTCCGCCTGCTCATGGACCTCATCCCTCTCGACGCGACCCTCGTGAAGGGTTCACATGGCTGCATTCCCAAGGATCCCGCCGATCATCCCGTCATGATAGGCGCCTTCACCGACGTCGCCGATGGGGAAACGATAGGGGCGACGGAGGTTTACGGGAAACTGCTCTCGTTCTGTCGCGGTGCGGGCGGCGAGGAGGACGAGGTGGCGGCGGGAGAGAGGCGCGATCTCGATGAAATTTAATCATCGTAGTGAAACCTGCACTGCATGATGAGGAGGCTGTCGCCTTCGATTCGATAGACGAGACGATGCTGCTGGGTAATCCTTCTTGACCACCAACCCTTGAGATTGTTTTTGAGCCGCTCGGGCTTACCAATTCCGGAAAATGGACTCCTTTGCGTATCACGAATCACTTCGTTGACCCGTTGCAGGATTTTCCGATCGTTTTCCTGCCAATACAGGTAGTCCTTCCAGCCGTTGGGCAACCACGTCAGTCGCATAGCTCACCCGATTGAACATTGCCTGCGGCATAGTCAGCCAGACTTTGCTGTATCTGAGAGGCATTTGCCCGCGTCGAGTGAAGGTGCAAAGTAGTCTCCATTGCCTCATATTCTTCAATGGCCAAAAGCACTACCTTCCCCTCTCCATTTCGGGTAATTGTGATTGGCTCGCGGTCACGGGAGGCAGTCTCCATCAAGCCGGCCAACTGATTTCTCGCGTCAGTGTAACTGATCGTCCGCATGCCGAACCATCGCACCTGGACAGAATTCTGTCAATAGTGTCAATCGAGTAGCGAAATCCTTGAGGGCCATCCCGGACATCTCAACCCGCAATGTCCATCCCTCTTTCCGCACGAACCTCAAGGCAAAGCGCGATGGCTTCACGAATGCTGGCGAGAGCCTCCTCGCGCGTGTCCCCCTGGCTGACGCAACCTGGAATGGAGGGGCACTCGGAGATCCAAACGCCATCTTCATCCCGATCCAAAGTAGCGATGAACTTCGCGGGGATGGAACTACGGCTTTTCGCCTCTTTGCCAAGCCGCGAAGTCCATGGAAAAACAAGCGGGTAGCCGTTGTTTGATCAGTTCTGCGGGCAGAGAAAAAAGCAGAGAAAAAAATGGTTTCATCGTCGCCCGATCAGGCCTGCCCGTAGTAGGCCCCCGCGCCATGCTTGCGCAGGTAGTGCTTGTCGAGGAGGTAATCCGGCAGGCCACTCTGCTGGGGATTGAGCTGCCAGGTCCCCAGCGCCATCTCCGCACAGACCTCCAGGGCGACGCTGTTTTTCACCGAATCGAGGGCGCTTTTCCCCCAGGTGAAAGGCGCGTGGAACTTCTGAAAACACCCCGGCATGGCGAGCGGATCGATCCCGCGCTCGCGGAAGCACTCGACGATGGCGAGGCCGGTATTTGTTTCATAATCAGCAGCGACCTCCTCAGGCGTGAGCTCGCGCACCACCGGGACGGTTCCGTAAAAGTGGTCCGCGTGTGTCGTCCCCTGACAGGGCAGCTCGACCCCGGCCTGGGAAAACATCGTCGCGTGGACGGAGTGGGTGTGGGTCACCCCGCCGATCCCGGGGAATTCGCAGTAAAGGATGCGGTGCGTGGGCGTATCGGACGACGGCCGCAGGCTCCCCTCGACCACTTTTCCGTCAAGATCGAGCACGACCATGGAGTCCGTCGTGAGCTCGTCATAGGCGACACCGCTCGGTTTGATGACAAAAAACCCCCTCTCCCGGTCAATCCCCGAGACATTCCCCCAGGTCAGGCGCACCAACCCCTCCCGAACGAGCATCAGATTGGCTTCGAGCACTTCCTCTTTCAAATCTCTCAGCATGGTGGGGAAGGAAACCGCGAACGAAGGGGGCGCAAGGAAAGAATTCCGCCAAGAAAAAAGAGGATTCCTGCGCTACGATGGTTATCATTTAAGAGGCCCCCGACATTATGTGGCGTAAGACTCAAAAGACTCTGGCGACTTTAATCCCGGTGACGCTGCTCCTCGTCTACCTGACGGTGGCGGTCTCCCTCCTCAACCGCTGGGACACGATGGTCGTGGTGACTCTGATCCCCGTATGGCTCTGGGCGGGAGTGGGCATGGCGGCCTCTCTCCTGTGCTGGCTGATTTGCCGGGGCCTTCCCTCACTGCTGCTTTTCTGCCTCTGCCTCGCTACCGGGGTGACGTTCTCCGAAGAGACCGCCGGGATCGGACGTGAGCTGATCGTCGCCACCCGGGGCACCGTCGCCGACGGTTCCGGAGCAGCAACGATACGGATCGTAAACGTCAACTGCGGGGGGTCCGAATCAGTCCTGCGCCGGGCGATGGAGACACAACCTGACGTCCTCGTCATTCAGGAAGCTCCCGAAACGGCCGTGCTCGAGGCAGTCGCGGACCAGCTCTATGGCATCGAGCGCTGTGTCTCCTCGCATCGCCGCAACGCCATCCTCGCCCGGGGCAAGTTGCTTGGGGTGCTTCAGGATCCCGCCAATGCCACTCTCCATGCCCGCGTCAAACGAGCGGACGGGTTCATCATCGATATCACCAATCTTCACCTCGACGGCTGCGCCCCCTCCCTGAAGATGTGGCGCCCTGCCGTCTGGAAACAACTGATCGAAGCCCGGGTCGCCAACCGCCGTCTCGTTCGGGCCGCCCTCGGTGAGAACGAAATCACCCGATCCAATATCGGGCGCATCGTCAGCGGCGGGTTCGGAACTCCTCCCGGTGACGATGTCTATCGTCCTCTCGAAACGAACGGGCTCACCGACACCTATGCCGCCTCGAGTCTGGGCTTGGGCAATACCTATCCCTCGGATTACCCCACCCTGCGGCTCGATCAGATCTGGGTTTCACCGAATCTCCTACCGGTGCAATCCTTTACGCGGCTCAATCCGGAAGCGAATCACCGCATCGTCGTGAGCGAAGTGCAGCCGCCCCCGCCCGCCGCCCCGGCGAATGCCCCGAAACCCGAAAGCTCGGCCGTGCCCCCGAAGCCTGTCGCTCCCCCCGCTCCAGCAACGCCCGCTCCCGCAACGCCTGTGCAGTGAGCGGATGTGATTTTCTCTCAATTGCCGCGATGAGTGCTTTCGTGAAGCCTCCCGGTTCCACCTACACGGAACATCGGCTCGTCACGGGCACTGAAAGTTGCACTTCGCGGAAAACGCCGTGTTAGTGTCAGAGTGATGAATCCGACCCTCTGCATCATCGGTGGCTGCAAGGGCGCGGGCAAGACGACCCTCGCGCGCGAGTTGCTTCCGCGCATGGGACTGATGCGGTTTTTAACTTCCGACGAGATCGCCCGCGGGCTTTCACCGCTCGATCCCACCCTCGCGGCTTTCAAAGCAGGTCGTCTTGTCATCGAAGAAGCACGCACGATGCTCGCGGCGGAAAAGAGCTTTGCCCTGGAATCGACCCTCAGCGGAAAGACCTACGTCGCGATGTTGCGTCACGCAAAGGAGCGGGGTTATCGCATCGTCCTCCATTACCTCATCATCGCTTCAGCCGATCAGGCGGTAGAGCGGGTGCGCCTGCGGGTGCGAACGGGCGGACACCACGTCCCTGCGGATGACGTCGCGAGACGATATGGCCGCAGCCGGCAGCATTTTCTCAATGACTACCTGCCGCTTGCGGATGAATGGGGTCTGTGGGACAATGTCATTCCTCCCCCGCCTCAGATAGCGGGCAGCGGAACGCACTCGATCCCCGAACTGACTGAACTTCTGGCCTCACCAAAACTCATGGAATCGAAACCCAGCGAACCCGACGCCATGACTGCCATCGTTCTTGAGGCAGGCAAAGTCGCGACCGAGAAGATGCTCGACTACTACAAGCGCATGGGCATCAAAGTGACGCCCCAAATGACCCTCGCCCCCGAGCCGAAAAAGCGGACTGGGAAGACGAAGGGGTAAGAAANNGAAACGACTCTCGCCGGAGCGCGACGATCCTTCGTCGCCGTTTTCGAACGGTTCGAGAGTAAACGGCCGAATCGGCCTCGTCCCCACCGCCGCCCCAAACCATCCAAACCCAACAGGGTCACGTCGCTGACCCAACCCCACTGAATCAGCGATAGAGAACGCCCTCACTTTTCCGCGACCTGATCCCCCCGCACGACGCGGAGGCGGGCGGTCAGGGTGCCGTGTCCGCCGTCAACGGTGGTGATAAGATGGAACTCGCGGGTCGTTTCGGGCACGATCCTCGCAGCGGTGATAAAAAGGCGCTGTTCGTTCCGCCCTTCCTGTATCATCAGCCCGTTCAGGCCGATGTTATCGACGTAAACGCCGTGAGGCAGGTTTCTCCCCGCGTCCTCTTTACCGAAAGGCACCTCACCTTCAAACCCGTTGCGTTCGACCGTCACGAGAGCGGTGATCGTCTCGCCGGGACGAATCGTAAACTCAAGGACACCGTCTTCGGCGACACGACCGGAATCGCCGTCGGGTTTCAGCGCGACACGGACCTTTTTATCAGCGAGCGCCCCGACCGGGGTGATCGCGCCGACTTTGCGATCAACCTCTTCTTCCCCGATGCGACCGCGCGCGGTGATGAACACCTTGGCCGCGTCCTCTTCGGAGAGCCCGACGAATCCATCGGCAGCCGTCAGCATGGCGTAGGCACGGTCCTGGCCGGGTTCAATCGTGATGCGGGAGGGAACGGTGAGGGTCACGGGCAATCCGGTGATCTCAAGGTCGATCGGACCATCAAAGCCGTCGGACCGTTTCGCCGTGAAGAGCAGCTCTTTCCCGCTGCCCGGGGCGATCTTGAGGTCCTTTGTGTCCAGGGTGACGGAAAAATCAGGCTGCAGGGAACGGGACACCAGCGTGTAGTCGTAGCCTTCGCCGCCGAAGTCACGCACGTCGCTAATCCGCACGATGTAATCGCCGTCGGCTGGAGCGGTAAAGTGCAGGACCGAGTCGGAGCCGAAACGCCGCTCCGGATCATCATCGTTTTCGTAAAAGAGGCGATACACAGGGAGGCCCGTCCGGCCGGGATCGGAACCGGGAGGCAGGGCCCTGACAATGTAACAAGGCTGACCGAGCGGATGCGACATCGGCGTCGTCTGGAACCAGGTGCGGCGATCCCCGAAGCCCGGATAGACATTAAAACCCGAATCGGGTCCGCGCGGATAGAGATGCAGCTTCACGACCTCGCCGTTGACAAAAAGCAGCTCGTTAAGCTCCATCTCTTCCCAGTTGTGGACGCGGAAGTCGCTTGAGGTCGTCGAGTCTTTCCCCCGGAAGGTCAACCACGAGTCCCGCACCGCCTGCAGCACGACCTGTTCGACAGGCTCGCCTTTCGCGTCGAGGATGACCAGCCTGGAGTCGAGCTTCGACTTCGCCCGTGCCGCGTTCACTTCGAAGACCCAGGTCTCGCCGGCGTTCGCGGTGAAGGGATAATCATCCCGTTCGCCCGGCGCGCCAATCTTTCCCTTCGCCTCGCTGCGTCGGACCAGTTTCGGGTTCGTGCCTGCCGTCGCTTCGACGAGCATGAGGGTATCGACTTCGACTTCATTGCCTCTGCGGGTGATGGTCTCGCGCGTTCCGGAGGCGGGGTCAATTTTGACTTTCGGAACAAGAGTCATGCGTTCCTGCGAGCCATCGAGGCGGGCGGTGAAAAGGGAATCGCTCTTTCCGGCAAAGGCCAGCACCGCGAGGACATCGGATTGTGGCCCGAAGTCCTTCACCAGCTCCAGCGAAGGCAGGCTCCAGAGCTTGAGCGCACGATCGGCGGAGGTGGTCACGAGTTGTTTGCCGTCGGGCGAGACGACGAGATCGACGATGGCGTCCTCGTGCCCGAAGCGGGTTGCGAGAAGCGGATTAAGAGCGGCGGCGGTCTTTGAAACAAAACCCCAGAGCCGGATGCGGTTGTCCCCGCCGGCCGCGATGATGTGCCTGCTGTCCGGCGTGAAAGAAACGCGAAACTGCTCGGCCTGGGGCTGATTCAGGGTATCGAATCGCTCGCCCGTCGCGACCTCCCATAGCTTGCAGGTGCCGTCGCCGCTCGCGCTCGCGAGGACAGTGCCGTCGGGGGAGAATGCGAGGTCATAAATGGCGCCATTGTGAGAGCTCATGGAGCGCAGGAGCTTGCCCGAGGCGACGTCCCAGAGATGAATATCACGATCGTAGCCCGCCGTCGCGAGGAGCATGCCGTCGGGAGAAAATTCGGCGTCGAAGAGGATGTCGCGGTGGGTCCCTTTACCTATCGATTGGAGAACCTCCCCGCTCTTCACCTCGAAGACGATGGCCTCGCCTTTCAACCCCGCGATACCAGTCGCCGCGACGAGGCGCAGGCCGTCGCCGGAAAAATGGAGCGCATTGATCTTGCCCTCGGGAGTTTTCAAGATTCTGACGAGTTTTCCATCGGTCCCGCTGATCTCGATGCGTCCGTGTTTCGCGAAAGCCTCGAGGGAACGCTCAGGGGCAAAGGCCGCTGCCGTGATGGCGTCTTTCACCGACGACGCAGGGGCCACGTCGGGAACAATGAGCGTCGAGAGCAACGAGATGTCGTGCTCTTTCGCCGGCCCTTTGGCACCTTCCGCGATCCAGCGGGTCAGCAGAGCGATCTCGTCCGCAGTGAGTTGAGGCTCTTTCTTCGGCGGCATCGCCGGTTTCGCGGTCTTGAGAACGGTCTGGAGCAGATACGAATCGTCGGGCTTGCCCGGAACGAGGATGGATTTCCCCTCCGTCTCACCGCCCTCCATGAGCGCGGCAAAAGTCTCGACGGAGAGACCGCCTTCATAGTCCCCCGCATTGTGACAGCCCGCACAATAATCGCGCAGGAGCGGTGCGATATCGGCGTGGTAGTCGACCGGCACCTCCGCCCGCAAGGGCACGGTAAGGAGGGCGATGCCGAGAGAAAATAGGGCCGTCGTCTTCATGCGTGGAAACGAAAAGGGATCAGTGTTGGAAAAGGAATTCGCGCGAAGTCATCAGACCCCAGAAGAGATCCTCGATCGCGACGCGGCGCTCGCCTTCCCCCGCCTCGGCGAGGAGAGCAAGGAATCCTTCGCGCTCGTGCGGCTGAGGGAGTCGTGTCAGGGTCGCGAGAAAGGCTTCGTCAACGATCGCTGCGTCGGTTTTCTTTTCCGCCAACATTCGCTCAATGATGCTCTTTGTGTCGGCGAGCTTGCCGTTGACGGTATCGCCATTAGCGAGATGGAGCACCTGTATCATGCTCGGCTGATTCGAGCGCTCGCATTCGCAGGTGATCTCGCGATCATTGCGGCCGAAGGTTTTGAGAAAATAGGACTGCACCGCCGAGTCGTAGAGCTCAAGTGCGCGGGTGCCCTCTTCATAAAACTCGGTCTTCTCCGAACTACCGTCGTTGAGTTCAACTTTATCAAAAACACCCGTTACTCCGGTGACATCGGCGATGGCATCGTGCAGCACTTCGGCCATGAGTCTCCGGGGATTGTGACGGGAGAGATACTTCGGATCGTCCCGATTCTCCGAGAGGACTTCGCCGCTGCGCTGGTAGGTCTCGCTCGCGAGGATGGTCCGCATGAGCGCCTTCAGATCGAAACGATTTTCCACCAGGTGAGCGGTGAGGGCATCGAGGAGCGCTTCATTGCTCGCGGGATTCGAAGCCCGGAGATCGTCAACCGGTTCGACAAGACCTGGTCCGAAATAGGCGGCCCAGATGCGGTTGGTGATGGATCGGGCGAAATTGGGATTATCGGGTGCTGTGAGCCAGGCGGCGAGGGCCTCGCGACGGTCTCCGGTGTCTTCGGGATCGAGCGCTTCGCCGTCGAGGGGGGCCGGGATCTGCGGTTTGCCGGTGCGCGGCTGGATGAGATCACCGCGAGGTTCAACGTAGAGCGTGCGGATGCCGTCGCCACTGCGGGTGTCGCCGCCCCAGCCCTTCGCCCGGACGCGGGAGAAGAGGTTGGCGAAGGCGTAATACTGGTCATTCGTCCATTTCTCGAGCGGATGATCGTGGCATTTCGCGCAGTTGATCGACTGGCTGAGGAAGGCCTGGGCGGTGTTCTCCGCAAGAGTCTCGGGATCCTGATGGACGGCATAGAAGTTCGTCGCGCCATTCTCAGTGCTGATCCCCTTCGCGGTGATGACCTCGCGGACGATCTCGTCCCACGGACGGTTCGCGGCGATGCCGCTACGGATCCAGTCGTAGTAAGCCTTCACCGCCGCCGGTCGCAGGATGCCCCCGTTCACCAGAAAGATATCGGAGAAGCGGTAACTCCAGTAATCGACGAACTCCTCGCGCTGCAAAAGAGCGTCGATCAGATTGGTGCGTTTGTCAGGCGAGGCATCGGCGAGAAAGGCGCGCGCCTCATCGACGGTGGGGAGCGCCCCGATGGTGTCGAGATAGGCACGGCGGACGAAGTCGCCATCCGAAGAGCGCCCCGAGGGCTGGAGATTTAGCTGCCGCAACTGGGCGAGGACGAGATCATCAATGAAGTTTGCCTTCGGGGCCGAGGTGAAGACCTCGTCGGGTATCACATTCGGGAATGGCGAGCGCACTCGTGCGATCGCGACCTTGCTGGCGTAGAGCGCGGTCACCGCGCCTTCTCCGTAACCGATCACCTCGGCGGCCCCGGCTTCATCGACGAGGGCGACGGTCTCGTCAGCCGAGGCGAACTTGGCCCAGTCGGTGACATCGAGGGTGCTGCCGTCGTCATAGTGCGCGGTGACGAGGAACCGCTGCTTCGCCCCGTTTTTCAAGACGGAAAGAGGCGGGTCGACAGTGATGGAAACCACGGTAGCCTCATCCGGCGAGGGGGCAGGGCTGCCGTTGGCGATCCATTCGGCGAGGATGCGGTATTCACGGGAGCGGGGATCGAGTTTCTTGCCGCCCTTGTGAGGTGTCGCCATGGTCGGCTTCGTAAGGAGGAGGCTCTTGGCCGGCTCGAGCGGATCGATCCGGCGTCCGCGCGCCTCGCGGGTCATGCTATAAAAATCGGCGGGCGGGTCGTAGCCGCGCAGACTCAGGCGAAACTCGCCTTTCCCTGCAACGGCGCCGTGGCAGGCCCCCATGTTACACCCCTGCCGTGTCATCACGGGCATGACGTGACCATTGAAACTCCAGGCAAAAGGCTTGTCGAAGTTCTCCATCATGATCTCGCTCGACGCGACATCATCCCCTGCCCTCGCGGTGAGCACGGCCTTGCCGTTGCCTCTGGCGTAGACCACCCCGTCGATGATCTCGGCAACGCCGGCCGGGGCAATGGAGTATTGCACGGAAGCGTCTTCGCCGACGAAGTCCGTGCCCTCAATACGCAGGGCGAGGACATGCTGGATGGCCTCGGGCCCGTCGAGGTGGATAGCCCCCGGGAGGAGTCGCAGCTCGGACGCGACGGCGTGGGAGGACACCAGCAGCAAAAGAGCGGGGATCGAATGTTTCATACTACCAATGCAATAAAAAAAGCGGCATAGGGAACGCCTATGATCAGGCAAACAGCTCCTTTACAGGCTCTTTCCCGAAATCGACGATGGGGAACGGTCTCCCCGACGGACCGGGCAGATGAGTCTCAAGGTCAAAGCCGAGTCCGTGAAAGATCGTCGCGACAATGCTGCCGGGATCGACGGGACGCTCGGCGGGGAATCCGCCGACGGGATCGCTCTTGCCGATGACTTCACCGCCCTTGACCCCGCCTCCGGCGAAAGAGCAGGTGAAACACTGCGGCCAGTGGTCCCGTCCGCCGGCGGGATTGACCTTCGGGGTGCGTCCGAATTCGCTGAGCCCGGCGACGAGGACGTCGTCGAGCATGCCGCGCTGGAAGAGGTCCTCAAGCAGAGCCGAGTAGGCCTGGTCATACATCGGGGCGACCTGCTCTTTCATCTGCGTCACCGAGATGAAGGGCTTCGACCCGTGAATGTCCCAGGAGAGTTCGTTGAAGACGGTGAGGAAGGTATTCACCGTGACGAAGCGCACCCCGTGCTCGATGAGGCGACGCGAGAGCAGGAAGCACTGCCCGACGCGGTTCATCCCGTAGCGCTCGCGGACGGCGAGCGGCTCTTTCGAAAGATCAAAGGCGGCGCGGGCTTTTTCACTCGTCATGAGGCGGAATGCGGAATGAAAATTCTCGTCAAGGAGTCGCGCATCCTCACTCGCTTCGAAGGACTTCACGGTCTGGTCGACGAGGTCGCGCATCTTGCGGCGGCGGTCGAGTCTCGTCGCACCGAACTGGTCGGGCGGGAGGAGATCGGGGACGCGGAAATCGGGCTTCGAGGGATCGGCCATCAGAGCAAAAGGATCCTGCGCCTTGCCGAGGAATCCACCGGCCTGGCCGTTCGGGAGATTACCCCCGCCGCGACCCATCAACTCGGGCAGGACGACGAAGGGCGGGAGGTCGTTTCGCGCCGGCATCAGGTAACTCGCGACGGCCCCCGCGTGCGGCGTCTCGATCCCGCCGGTGAAGCGGCGCCCCGTCTGCATGATCTGCCAGCCCGCGTCGTGCACTGCCGCGCCGTCGTGATGGCAGGATCGGATCAGGGAAAATTTATCCGCCACTTTCGCGTGGAGCGGGAGGATCTCGGAAATGTCGATCGCCTCGGACTTCGTGCGGATGGGCTTGAAGGGACCACGGATCTCGCTGGGGGCATCGGGTTTCATGTCCCAGAGATCGATGTGACTGGGACCGCCGAGATTGAAAATCATGATGCACGACTTCGAATCGTCGCCCTTGAGATTCCCGTTTTGCTTCGCGGCGAGGAACTGCGGAAGTGAGAGCCCGATCGGGCCGAGGGCTCCCACGGTGAGGAATTCGCGCCGGGTGCGCCGGGGGCCGCAGAGGGGGCCGTTGGTTTCAGCAAGGAAGTCAAACATGGCAGGCGGGGGGGGCGGAGGTTTGAAAAATTCCACTGGAATGGCAAAACGTAGCGGAAAACCGATTTGCCGTCTTGTAACGCAATGCAGGACTTTGGTATGATACGATCATGCCTGCTTTTGACCATCGCCGTTTCCAGGACGAGTTTTTCGCCCTTTGTCCCGGTCTCCGCGAACCCATCGAACTGATGGCGGCGATGCCGAACGTGGGACTTTTCATCAAGAATCTTGAGAGCCGCTACGTCTACAACAACGATTTTCACCGCATCCGCTACGACCGCATCCCCGAGGAGGATCTCGTCGGTCGCCGCGCCCGCGACTTTTTCCCGGCGCTCCTCGGTGACGCCTACGAGGCCAATGACCGCGTCGTCTTTGCGACCGGTCAGGTCATCCGCAACCAGATCTGGCTGGTCCCGACGATACGCGGTACGCCGGGCTGGTTCCTCTCGAGCAAATCCCCCTTGCGCAGCCCCGACGGAAAAATCGCAGGGCTCCTCGGCCTGATGTATCCCATCGAGACGCCCGAAGATCAGGGTGCTTACTTCGGCAATCTCCAGCGTGCCATCGCCCACATCGAAAGTCATTTCGTCGACGAGATCACCGCCGAAGGCCTCGCCCGTCTCGCCAATCTCTCGGTGCCGCATTTTAATCGCCTCTTTCGCAAGGTGCTGCGGCTCTCACCGATGGACTACGTCCTCTCCCTCCGCGTGCAGGAGGCCCAGCGGCTCCTCTCGGCGACGCAACTCCCCCTCTGCCGCATCGCCGCCGCGACCGGCTTTTATGATCAGAGCCATTTCACGAAACGTTTTCGCAAGGTGACGGGCCTGACCCCGCTGCAGTATCGACGCAGCGTCTTTGCCCGCGAGAGACCGCGAGGTTGATTTTTTGTGCATTGAAGGGGGATAGGACCAATATTGGGGGACCCATTGTGTATACTGTCAGTGTATGAAGAAAAAATCCACCCCCGCCGAAAAGCCCCGCTCCGTTTCCGCTGAGATCCGGTCAGGCGAAACCCGCCGCCCCATCGAGCGTATCTTCACGATCCACGAGGCCATCCTCCGCGGCCGCTACCCCAACTGCCGTCGCCTCGCCGCAGAAATCGGGGTGACTCAAAAAACAATCCAGCGGGACATCACCTTCATGCAGAACGATCTCGGTCTGCCCCTAGAGTATGACGAAGTGAAGCACGGATATTTTTACACCCGCTCGGTCCACGACTTTCCGATGATGCGGTTTCGCGTCGAGGATGTGGTTGCCCTCTTTCTTGCCCGTCAGGCACTGGAGCCCCTTCAGGGAACGCCACTCGAGTCTATCCTCAGAGAGAGCTTCCGCCGCCTCTCCGGTGCCCTACAGGGAGAGGTTAGCTTCCGCTGGTCCGACCTCGACCAGGCCTTTTCGGTGAGGGGCTCCGGCGTCGTTCCAAGCGACGTGACGCTCTTCGAAAAAGTCTCGCGCGCCCTGCTCGAGTGTCGCGAATTGCGATTCGGTTACCGCAAAATCGACGGCAACGAGTGGGAGGATCGCCTCGTGCGGCCCTTTCACATCGCCGAAGTCGATGGCGGCTGGTATGTGATCGGGTTCGACCCCGTCCGGAAGGCGCGCCGCACTTTTGCGATGCAGCGGATGAAAGCCCCCCGGGTCACCAAAACAACTTTTTTGCGGCCCACCGACTTCTCTCCCAACGAGCATCTCGGCGGCAGCTTCGGGGTCTGGCATACGCCCGCCGAAAACGGTTCAAGACACCGCATTCGACTTCGCTTCCGTGACTGGGCTGCCCGCATGGTCTCGGAACGGCGCTGGCACCCCAGCCAGCAAATTAAATGGGTTGGAAAAAAGGGCGAAGTCCTTGAGGTGATCCTCGACCTGAACAGCTTCGAGGAGATCCATCGCTGGATCCTGAGCTGGGGTGCCCTCGTCGAAGTGCTGGAGCCCGACGCGCTTCGTGAACGCGTCCTTGCCTCGCTCGTCGAGACCCGGAACCTCTACACCCGCGATAAATGAACTCACCCTCAGTCGTCGTTTGGTAGAGACTCGGGGTTTGGTATTTTGCTGACTTGCATGTAGACTCAGGGCACCCTGACCTTCTGCCGATCCTTATGATTCACCTGCATCAGCTCCGCCTGATATCCGCCGTATTAGCCGTTGGATTCGCCCTTCTCCCACCCCTCGCGGGCCAGGTCAGTGGCCCGCCGAAAGGATTGCGCGAGGCTCCGCTGACGATCGAGGGAGTTCAGAAACTGCTCGACCGGACGAGAGCTGACCCCTCACTCGACGACGCGGCGAAAGCGGAAGCGGTCGCTTCATGGGAGGCCGCCATTGCAAGTCTCACGGCCTCCGACGGGTTTCAGGCGGAAACCGCCCGACTCAGGGAAATCGGCGAGAAAGGGCCCGTTGAAATCCAGCAGCTCAAGAGCAGCCTAGCCGAACTTCAAAAGGAAAGGGCCACAGCGGCGGGGAACGACGAGGCAGCCGGAGACTTGCCTGCTGAGGCGACGGCCGAAATGATCAATACCCGTCTCAACTCCGAAAAGGCGGCACTAACCGAACTCAGTCGCCAGGTAAGCGAGTGGGATCAGCAGCTCGGCGGCCTCGAAGAACGCCCTGAAGGCAATCGCGGTCGCGTCGTCGAGGTAACCCGCCTCCTCTCCGAGGCGCAGCTGAACTTCAGCCTCTGGAACGGGCAATCCGCCTCGACCCCGAAAGAGAAGGCCCGTCTCGCCGCCGACCAAGCCGCGATTCGCGCCTACCGCAGCGAGCTTGCGATGCTGGAGCAGGAATCCCTTACGATCGATCTCAGCCGCGATCTCGCGGAAGCGCGGCGCGCCCTGGCCGCCATGAGCCTCGCCACCACCCGCGATCGGGTCGCGAGACTTGAGGCGCGCAGCGGTGCCCTTTTGAGTGCGCGCATCGGTGAAGCCGAGCGCCTCCTTCTCGAGCCCGGCATCGAACCGGTCGCCGACGTGCCCCTGCTCCGCGAGCTGCTCAAAGAGACCCGCCATCTCACGTTGAAAAATCAGGAGCTCCTCTCTCTCATCTCCGCCGGCGAGTCGAAACTCAGAGAAGTCGATGGAAATCTCAAATCTCTCCAGCGGGACAAGGAAAGCATCCGTGCCCAGATCGAAATCGGGGGCCTCAAAGGCGAATTTTCCGAAAAGATCCTCGAGATGCGGGAATCCCTTCCGAAGGTCAAAACCTATCGCAATGCCGCCGCAACCCGGCACAAGCAGCTTTCTGACGCCCGCCTCGAGGCCTTTCGCATCGATCTGGAACTTGACTCGCTACCCTCCGCTCAGGAGCAGATCGATAGTCTTATTGCCGCCGTCCGCGAGAAAAGTCCGGATTCCGAAACGGTTTCAAAGATCGAACCGATTCTCAGGAACCTTGTTGAAACGCAAGCGCAACTGCGCCGCAATGCCATCGAAGGGAACCGCAAGCTCGCACAGACCCTAGGTGAGATCGATCTCGCCGAAAGTAAAATAATCGCGGCGGCGGCCGAGCTTCGCGACTACCTGGGGGAAAAGCTCATCTGGGTTGCCAGCTCCCCGCCGATCGCGGGAAATGCCTTCACCGGGATGCGAACCGCCTTGCTCCAACTCCTCGGCCCCGAGGCCCTCTCGCAGTATCTCAAAGCACTCTTCTCCATTAATCTCTCCCGGTGGATCCTCGCGCTGCTTCTCGCCTGCCTTCTCCTTCTCCCGCGCCGCCGCCTGCGGCAACTTCTGGCAAACTCCGCAGCCCGCACCCGCCGTATCTCGCAGGATAGCATCGGCAACACCCTGGGAGCCCTCGCCGCTACTCTCTGGCTCGCGCTGCCGACTCCGACCCTGCTGGCTTTTTTCGGCTGGACCTTTACCTCGGACATTGAAAGCACCCCTGCGACCTATGCCCTCGGGAGAGGGCTGGCAGCCCCCGTGGTGCTGCTCCTCGTCTTCCGCTTTTCAGCCATTCTCTGCTGGCAGGGAGGCGTTGCCGAGGCCCATTTCCGCTGGAGGCGAACCACCCTCGACGCGTGCCACCGCGCGCTCATGACCGCCATTTTCTTTTACCTTCCGGCCCACATGCTCCTCGCGATCTGGTTCAACGGAAGCAACCTCGCCTCCTTTCAAGGGCCCGGACGCCTCGTCTTCATCGTCGCGATGATCTCGATCTGCCTCATCCTGAACCGGCTCTTCCGCGGGCAAAAAGGGGTCCTCCTACACCTGTCCAATTCGCGGAACTGGATCATAAAGTTGCGGAAAATCTGGACCACCATTCTCATTCTCATCCCCGTCGCCCTCGCGATACTCGCCGCTCTCGGATACTTCCTCACCTCGGCGGTTCTCGCCTACCAAATCCAGAATACGGCCTTCGTTGTCTTCGCCGGGACCCTTGCTTACGGCCTAATGACCCGATGGGTGGGATTGCGGGAAAGACGAATCGCCCTCCAGAACGCGATGGCCGCGCGTGAGGCAAGGCGTCAGGCGCTCCAGGGTGAGGCAGAAGCGAGTGGCCCGGATACTGAAATCGCCGCCCGCTCAAGCGACGAATCCTTCATCCCCGTGGAGGAAGACGAGGCAATCGACTGGGGTGTCGTCGGAGAGCAGACTCGGCACCTCATCAAAGCGATCATCACCATTATGGTCGTGCTGGGATGCTGGCTCGTCTGGTCCGAGCTCATCCCGGTATTGAAATACCTCGACGCCCGCAACGTCGTCGGCAATGTCAGTATCAGCGACCTCATTTGGCTCGGGATCATCTCGCTCATCACCACGGTTGTTTTTCAAAATCTCCCCGGACTCCTTGAAGTGACTTTTCTCCAGGCCCTCGAACTGGAGTCCGGCGTGAGAAACGCCATCATCACGATTTGCCAGTACATCATTATCGCGATTGGTGTTGCCGTTGGCTTCAGAACACTGGGTCTCGACATGTCACAGTTCGGATGGATTGCCGCCGCTCTAAGTGTCGGTCTCGGCTTCGGTCTTCAGGAAGTCGTGGCAAACTTCGTGAGCGGGCTGATCCTCCTCTTCGAAAGACCGATCCGAGTAGGTGACACCGTCACGGTCGCCGGCGTCGATGGCGTCGTCACCAAAATCCGTATCCGCGCCACCACCATCACAAACTGGGACAAAAAGGAGTTCATCGTCCCGAACAAAGAGTTCGTCACCGGGACGATCATGAACTGGACCCTGTCGAATTCCATGATCCGCCTCGTTTTCCCCGTCTCGATAGCCTACGGATCAGACATCAGGAAGGCTCAGGAGATCCTCCTCGAAATCGCCCGCAGTCAGCCTGAAGTCCTTATCGAACCGGCGCCTGCCGCCGTTTTTGAGCTTTTCGGTGAGAGTGCCCTTAACTTCACACTGCGACTCTACCTGCCCCGAACGGAACTGCGTCTCGAGATGACGCACCGCATCAACACCCTCATCCACGACCGCTTCGTGGCCGCCGGGATCGGGATTCCCTTCCCCCAGCGAGACCTCCATCTCCGCTCCATCGATCCATCGATCCCGCTCGGACCGAAGACGAGGCCCGGTGAATGACAATCCACCGGGGGGTTCCCTGATGACGGTCGTTTCCGCACTTGCCAGAGGAAGGGTTTTTCCGTTCTTCTAGCGCATGCATCGTCTCCTCTTCTCCCTTGCGATCCTCGTCAGTCTCACCGGCCCCGCGCAGGCGCAGTCGGGCTGGAAAGCGGGGGCCGCCTCGGCCGCGGTCACGCCCGACGACTTTCTCTGGATGGCCGGGTACGGCGGACGGACTTCACCCGCCCAGCGCAAGCGCACCGATCTTTTCGCGAAGGCGCTTGCCCTTGAAGACGCCCAGGGAAATCTCGGCGTCATCATCACCCTCGACCTCGTCGGGATCGACCGTGAATTTTCCACCCTTGTCACGGACAAGCTCAGGGAATCCTACGGACTCACCCGCCCGCAGATCGCGATCTGCACCTCGCACACCCACAGCGGGCCCGTCGTCGGTCGCAACCTCGGCCCACTGCACTATTACGCACTCGACTCGGATCAACAAAAAAAGATCGACGACTACGCCGGCTTCCTCCTTGCCAAAATCAACACCGTGACCGGTTACGCCATCGCCGCCCTCGCCCCCGCGCGAATCCAGGCCGGCAGCGGAAAATGCACTTTCGCGGTAAACCGCCGTGAGAATGTCGAAAATGACGTCCCCGCGCTCCGTGAAAAAGGTCTCCTCAAAGGACCGAGCGATCATGACGTTCCCGTCCTCAGCGTGCGCGGTGAAGACGGCGCCCTGCGCGCCGTGCTCTTCGGCTACGCCTGCCACGCCACTGTCCTCAACGGACCCGAATGGAACGGCGATTATCCCGGCTACGCCCAGGCTGAACTCGAAAAAAAATTCCCCGGTGCCATCGCCCTCTTCTGGGCCGGATGCGGCGGTGATCAGAACCCCGTGCCACGCCGCGATCTCACCCTCGCGGAACACTATGGCAACGAACTCGCCGCCCGTGTCGGCGACGTCCTCAGGGCTACTATGCCCGAGCTCAGCCCCGAACTCGTGACCGACTACCGCGAGATCGCCGCGCCCCTCGACACCCTGCCGACCCTGCCGCAGCTCAGGGAAAACGCCACCTCGCACAACCGCTTCGAGGTTGCACGGGCCAAATTCCTCCTCCGAGAGCTCGAGAAAAAGGGCGCTCTCGAGGGGGCATACCCCTACCCCATCGGCGTCTGGCAATTGGGCAAAACGATAGACTTCGTCTTTCTCGGGGGCGAGGTCGTGATCGACTTCGCCGTCCGGTTGAAAAAGGAGCGACGCGGCACCGCCACCTGGGTCGCCGGCTACGCCAACGACGTCATGGCCTACATTCCCTCGCGCCGCGTCCTCGACGAGGGCGGCTACGAGGGCGGCGAATCCCACGTCTACTATGGTCTCCCCTCGCTCTGGGCCCCCACGATCGAGGAAGACATCGTCAAAGCCGTCCACGACCTGCGGAAATGAAGACCCAGCTTTTCACGATACTGCTGCCACTCGCCGTCCTGACAAACGCACAGGAGGCAACGCCCGAACTCGGCTATCCGCCCGCGATCGTCGAGGTGCGCTACCCCTGTCCCGACGGATCGGACCAGCCTGCCCTCTTCTGGGCACCCGGAGAATCCCCGACCGCGAAAAAACCCCTCCTCGTCGCTCTCCACACTTGGTCGGGCGACTATCGCCAGGCCGGAGGCGAAGTGAAATACGCCGAGTGGTGCCTGCAGAACGACTGGGTCTTCATCCACCCGCATTTCCGCGGACCGAACCGCACCCCCGAGGCTCTTGGGTCAGATCTCGTCATCGCCGACATCCGCGCGGCGGTGGAGTGGGCTAAAACGCAGACCGCCATCGACGAAACCCGCATCTACGCGATCGGCGTCTCCGGGGGAGGCCACATCACCCAGCTCCTTGCCGGACGCACCCCCGAGATCTGGGCCGGCATCTCCTCCTGGTGCGGCATCGCCGACATCGCCGCGTGGCATCGGGAAACAACCGCCGCCGGACGCCTCCACTACGCCGGACACATCGAGGCTGCCCTCGGCGGCACACCCCACGCGAGCCCGCAGCACGAGGCCGAGGCCCGCTACCGTTCGCCTCTCACCTGGCTCGGACAGGCGGGTTCCGTTCCCCTCGATCTCAATCACGGCAGCGCCGACGGACGCGACGGCAGCGTGCCTTTCACCCACTCGCTGCACGCCTGGAACGCCGTCGTGCCCGAGTCGGATCGCATCGATCCCGCCGTCATTTCCCGTTTTTACGAAACGCAGGTTCCGCCCGCCGGAGGCGACCGTGATCTCGCCGATCCGCTCTACGGACTCCTTTCACCGCTCTACCGCCGGACCAGCGGCAACACACGTGTCACCATCTTCCAGGGCGGCCACGAGATCATCCACGAAGCCGCCCTCAACTGGCTCGCGGCCCAGCGCAAGGGACAACCCGCCAACTGGAATCCTCCCAAAATCGCGACCCTGAAAACGACCGAGACGGAACGCGAAAGCGGAAAATAAGTTCAGCGATCACTTCGCGGCACGGGCTTTTTCGATCATCTCCGCGAGTGTGACCGGAGCCCCGCCGCGGCGTTTGCTCTCGTCCGCCGCCGCCATAAAGGCGAAAATCTCGATCGTTTCCTCGGCCGACACGGGAACCTCGCCGGTGCGGAAAAACTTCATCATCTCGGCCATCAATTCGGGATAACCCGCCCCGGCGCTTTCCTCGATCACCGCCTTGCTTCCGAAAACCTTGACCCCGTAGGCCGTCTTCGAAGCGCGCAGACCTAACAAGGTGCCTACTTTTCCGCCTTCCCAGAGTCCTGTGACGACGTCGGTGCCCTCCGTGTGAGTGCGGGTGACGCTCTGACATCCTGTCCCGATTACGGTGAAGAGCGCCTCGGTCGGATGGATCCCGTACCAGGCGAGATCAAGATGGTGCTCTTCGAGCGAGGCGGGACCGTAGCTCAGCACCGCGGCGATCTCGCCCACGTCCGTCGTCGCCGCCTTCACCACGCCCTTGTTGTAGCGTAGATTCGAACAGCTCCAGACCGGGGTAGAGTGCTCTTTCGCGAGGTCAAAGATCGCGATCGTGTCCTCCAGTGTCGCAGCGGCCGGCTTGTCGATGAAGGTCGGCTTGCCCGCCTTGATCCCCGGCGTCGCCTGGGCGAGATGGGGACGGCCATCGACGCTCTCGATCATGATAACATCAACCTCGGGCAGCATCGCCTCAATCGTCCCATACATTTTCACCCCGTATTCCTTTGTCAGGGTCTCGACATACCCATCGACACGAGAGTGACTCGACTCGATGTCCGGACTCGACTGCGCCACCGCCGCGACGACCCGCGCCTCGTAGCCGTTCGCCGGATCATGGAGAATTTTCGTGAAAGCGGGAGCATGCGAGGTATCGAGACCGATCATGCCGACACGTATCGTTTTGAGCTCCTGAGCCCGAACTCCGGTCAGAGCGAAGATCACGGCGGGCAGGACGGCAAAAGCGGAGAAGCGGAGTTTCATCCTGTCGTTTTAGGCCCTCGCGGCGGTCACGGGTAGTCCGTAAACGCGGCATCGGTCGCTTGTGACTCACCTCCTCGCAGCGTAATCTGCCGACATGAAACCGCTGCCATCGTTCGCCGCCCTTCTCCTTTTCCCCTGCCTCCTCATCGCCTGCAAAGAAGAAGCTTCTCCCACCGAACCGCCTCTCGCCGGCGGATTTTCCGAAGCCTCTGTCTCGGATGAGGAGGTCAAAGCCGCCGCCGACTTCGCCGTCTCGGGGCAGGCCGCCGAAGAGAAGAAAAAGATCGAACTCATTTCCATCACTGCCGCTCAGGCCCAGGTCGTCGCCGGGATGAATTATAAACTGACCCTTGAAGTCCTCGTCGACGGCAAAAAACAAACCGCCGAAGCCCTCGTCTGGTGGCAGTCCTGGCGCCAGCCTGACCCGTATCAGCTGAGCTCCTGGACGGTGAAGTGAGGTAACCCTGTTGGGTTGGGGGACTTGACAAAAGCGCGGCCCTACTCCCAACCTTGCAAACCCCGCATGCAGGTGGCACATTCGACAATAACCATGACCCTCGATATTCCCGATGACCTTCTCGGGGAACTGAGCGCCAAGTTCCACGATGCCGGGCTAACCGCTCTCGAAGCACTGGCGGCACGGGCCTACGCGGAAGAAGTGCTCTCGCTGGAGCAGGTTCGTCAACTCCTTGATCTGCCTTCGCGGTGGGAAGCCGAGGCGGTGCTGAAACGCCAGGGAGTTTGGCCCGGCACCACGGTGGCCGAAGTCCTTGCCGATCTTGAGGTTTTGGGGAAACTAAGTCGATTGCACGAGGCACCTTGATCATCATCAGCGACAACTCCGCTCTTTCCGCACTTGCCGAGGCAGGGTTGATCGATCTTCTTCATCGATTGTTTGGAATCATCGTCATACCCGAATCAGTGCGGCAAGAGGCCTGCCATCGCAGTGCACCAGCGGAGTTACACCAATGGATTTCCGCCCCTCCCGATTGGTTGTTCATCGTTAATGATCCTACCCAGCTCCTACCCAGCTCCTACCCGAGACGACGGGCGTGGGCTCCGGCGAAGCGGCTGCGATCACACTCGCTTCGCGGGATCCCGGGAACACCCGCTTGATCCTGGATGAAAGACGTGGACGGACGGTGGCCCTTGCTTTGGGATTGCTCGTCACCGGAACTATCGGAATTATCGGTGAATCGGCACGGGTGGGCTTTGTTGATTTTGAAGAGGCGATCGCGCGGCTCAGAGCAAACGGGTTTCATCTATCCGACGCCGTCGTCGAGGCTGTCAGGGAAAGACTGGGGTTGGATTAATCTTTCATACGCTGCCGGAGGCTGGCCGCAGGTGCTGCCCTGATTCGTTGAGAAACGTCTCTTCAATCACTGGCAGGGACACCCTTCGATTCACAGTAAAAACCGGGGATGCACTCCAGAAATTCACGTAAATTTGTGGACTTCGCATCCATAGGGCGTGCTCGCGCCATTATGCCCTCCATCGCTCCGAAGAAGCCCCTCACCCCATCTGCGGCAACACCAGACTCCGCGCCACCTCGCCGCGCTCCAGCGCCGCGTAGGCTTCGTTGATTTCGCTGAGCGGATAGGTTTTTGTCAGGAGAGAGTCGAGATCGATCTTCCCGCATTCGTGCAGTTCGATGAGGCGCAACAGATCGAGCCTCGGGCGGGTCGATCCGTAGATGGATCCGCGCAGGGTCTTCTCGGCGTAGACGAGCTGGTTCACATTGATGCGGGCACGGGCATCCGGCCCCGCGATGCCGACGACGACGCAGGTGCCGCCCTTTCTTGTCATGTCGTAGGCCTGCTCGATTGCTTCGGCGAGTCCGATTGCTTCGAAGGCATTGTCAACGCCGAGGCCTCCGGTGAGATCCTTCACTGCGGCGACGGGTTCGTGTTCGGTCGAGTTGATGAAGTGCGTCGCCCCCATCGTGCGAGCGTAGTCGAGCTTTGACGGGACACGGTCGATCGCGATGATCTTTGTCGCCCCCGCGAGGCGGGCGGACTGGATGATGTTGAGCCCGATGCCGCCGCAGCCGACGACGGCGACGGTGCTGCCGGCGGGAACGTTGGTCGCGTTCATGACCGCGCCGAATCCGGTGATGACGCCGCAACCGATGAGAGCAGCGTGTTCGAAGGAGACGGACTCGGGAATTTTCACGACCGCGCCCTCGGGCATGGTCGATAGCTGGGAAAAGGTCGAGACCCCTGCGTAGTGGAGGATGGACTCACCCGCTGCATTTCGAAATCGGGTTTGCCCGTCGGGCATCAGGCCGGTGAAGCGCATCGCGGTGCCGACGTCGCAAAGAGCGGGACGCCCGCCGAGGCAGTAGTAACACTGGCCGCACGACATCCGCCAGATCGGGATGACGTGGTCTCCGGGTTTCACCGAGGTGACGCCGCTCCCGATTTCTTCGACAATGCCGGCACCCTCGTGTCCGAGAATGATGGGCATTTTCATGGGCAGATCGCCCTTCATGACATGAAGATCGCTGTGGCAAACCCCGGCCGCCTGCATGCGGACCTGCACTTCCCCGGGACCGGGCGGGAGCACCTCGACCTGCTCAAGAAGGAGGGGTTCGTTGGCTTGATAGAGAACGGCGGCGAGTGCTTCCATAGAGGGAGAAAGAACCGATGATCACGTTTTCCCCGGTGCTTCAGCAAGCGTAAAAACGTCTTTCCGCAGCCCGAGCACACCGATTGCAAAGACGACCGAGCTCGCGTCGATCGTAGGCATATCCCCGGATCGCGAAGAAGAGCACGGTGATGAAACCGCACTGACTCCGATGATGACGGCGATGGTCCAGATGATTTTCGTTTCGACCGTGTCCGGTTTTGCGCTCTCCATCGGTGGGGCGTAGTCTATGCGATCATGACCACATCACCAAACGGCAAGGGAGGCGAAAGTCCTGCGGACCGACTCGCCTACGGCATCCTCGGGGACGACGCCGCCTCCCCTCTCGAAAACCTCGAAAAATACACCGGCGAAGTCGACTGGAACTACCTGCGACCACATTTCAAAGCGGGTGCCCTCGTCTACGTCGACCCGTCGCTTTCCCTGACCGAGGTCGGGCACGCCTTTGCCATCGACGACGCGGAGCGGGTCAACGAGTGGCGAAAGTCGGGCGAACTCGTCACTCCATCGGAACCACACGCGGTCTACTGGGAAGAAAGCGGAAGCCGCTTCCTCGCCCTCGTCGTTTCCCCCTTTGTCCTGATCCAGCCAATTAATTTCGCGTGAGCGTCCGTTCGCTTACGATCACTTCTCTACCGGCTGCCCGTCAGCGACCCAGCCGCCGAACCCGGTGCTGAGGTGATAGAGCTGATTGAACTTCAGCTTTTCAAAGACCGGCAGGGCCTGGCCACTGCGACCACCCGCCGCGCAATGCAGCAGGTAGGGTTTCGCGGGGTCGAGTTCGGCGATTTTTTTCTCAAAGTCGTCGCCGTTAAAATCGATGTTCACCGCGCCCTTGAGGTGGCCTTCGGCAAATTCTTCGGGAGTGCGGACGTCGAGCACGGTGATGGAGGGATCGCTGGCGAGCACCTCGGCGGCTTTGGCACCGTCGAGGTCAATGGGACCGGCGGCCGGTGCGGCGGTTTCGGCAACCGGGGTCGCCTGTTCACAGGAGACCAGGGCAATGGCGGCGAGGCTGGTGAGGAAGAGCGCGAATTTTCTCATGCCCTCATCCTAGCCGAGATCGGAAAAAGGGCCAATCTCTCTTTTCCCTTTTCGTCCGATGAGAAAACCGGCCCTGACGGCGTCCTTCATTGCGGGATTGCCATCGGCGTGGCGATGGATTGAACTCCCTGCATGTTCCGAACCTGTCCCCTCGCCGCCCTCGTAGTCCTTTTCACCCTCTCCCTGCACGGAGAGGAGAAAGAAGTGTTCCGCCCTCTCCTCAACGGCAAAGACCTCGCCGGCTGGGTCGTCGTCAATACCGCTCCCTCGACGTGGAGCTTTAACGACGAGGGCGACCTCGTCTGCAGCGGCAAACCGATCGGCGAGATCCGGACCGAGCGTATGTATCAGAACTTTATCCTCGAGTTGGAGTGGCGCCACCTCGTCCCGAAGGGCAATGCGGGCGTTTTCGTCTGGGCCGACGACATCTCGGCGCGCGGGCAACCCTTTATCCGCGGAGTCGAGGTGCAGGTCCTTGAGAATGCTTACGGCAACACGAACAGCTACACGACCCACGGCGACATCTTTCCCATCCACGGTGCAACGTTGAAGCCCGAGAACGGTCGCGGCGGGCAACGGGCTTTCCCGACCGAAAACCGTTCGAATCCCGCCCCCGGGTGGAATCACTACCGCATCGAGTGCCGCGACGGTGCCATCTCTCTCGCGGTCAACGGCAAGGTCGTCACCCGCGGCAGCGAAGCGAGCCCGCGCAAGGGATACATCTGTCTTGAGAGCGAGGGCGGGATCGTCCACTTCCGCAATGTCCGCATCCACGAGCTGCCCGATACCCCCATCGACCCTTCACAGGTCGCGATCGCGAACCGTGGCTTCCGCTGTCTCTATACCGGCGTCGACTTTTCAGGATGGACCGAGGCGAGCGGCTGGAAATCCCGCGACTGGGAATTCATCGCTGGCGCCGGAGCCGGTCCGATCATGACGGAGGAAAAATTCAGCGGGGACATCGGCTTTATCGTCGATCTGAAACGTCACGAAGATTCCGGAACCCCGCGGCTCCTCGTCCGCGGAAAAGAGATCCCCCTCGCTCCGACCGATCCGCACTGGGAAAAGACGGGGTCTTACAATCGCATCGAAGGCTTTTTACGCGGGAGCGAACTGCGACTCGAAGTCAACGGGAAAGACGCCGGAACTTTTCCCGAGATTCCGGCGGAGGGTCCCCTCGGCATCATTCCCGACGGTCCCTCGGACTGGGCGAATCCCTACGTGCGGTCCCTGCCTGCGGAATAGCGCAACGGTCCGATCAGGCGATTGCCGCCCACTTTGGCGATCTCTACGTCGTCACCGCGCGCGCCCCAAAGGGACTCGACCGCCGAAAAAGCAGGACAGGGATGTCCTGCCTCCCTGGTGCCGTCCTCGTGGGAAGATGAAACAGTGGCGAGCGGGAGATCACCACTGCGGCTGCGAAAGGATGCACGCGGATCGGAGATCCTGACACCGCAGAGAGTGAACTCCACGACAGGGAGAAGATGGAAAAAACAAGGTCCCGGAACTCCCGTCCGGAAAGCCATCGCCGGGCGGTCAGTCGGTCTGTTCTACCCGGTGTCTACCCGGTTTTAAACCAATCCTCTGACGCCCGGCGACGCGGTGTTTTGACTCTTTACGATCTCTCCTCCAGGATGGATCGAACCTGCCAACCAAATCCCGCCCTTCACGCCGCCCGGTGCCGCTGGGCCGCACGCCTGTCGTCGGCTCGACGATCATCGCTCCTGCGTGCGGCTTGGTCGTCTTCGTATCGGGAACCGTCATCTCCCCTCTCCTGATCACGGACATCATCACGACGCCCCCCGTCACTCTGGCGGGAAGCGGACCGATTCTCCGCAGGCCCGTCGGCGCTTGCCGCAGCTACCCCGGCGCCGGCCGAGTGGTCCTGCCCTCCGCCAAGAAACTGGATATGATCGGCCACGACCTTGAGCTTCGACCTGTCCTGGCCGCTCTGCTTATCCTGCCAGGTCTCGAGTTGCAGCCTGCCCTCGACGAGGACGCTGCGCCCTTTCTGAAGATATTGCGCGGCGTTCTCGGCGTTTCGGCCCCAGACGGTGATATCGACGAAAGTCACATCCTCCTGCTTCTGCCCGTTCTCATTCTGCCAGACACGATTCAGCGCGAGACCCAGTTCGGTGACAGGGTTGCCGGATTTAGTTTTCCTGAGCTCGGGGTTGCGAGTCAGATTGCCGATTAGGGTAACACGATTATAACTGCTCATGTGTGCAGTTAATACCAGGCTACTCAATAGAACAAGTGTTTTTTTGAACTAAATTCATTTTATTTGTAAGCTACTTAAAGTGATGGCGTTAACTACTGTAATACCCCCGCCTAGAAGCACTTTCGAACGCTCCGGCGCGA
Organism: Akkermansiaceae bacterium UBA6138; assembly: GCA_002422425.1. Lineage (GTDB taxonomy): Bacteria > Verrucomicrobiota > Verrucomicrobiia > Verrucomicrobiales > DEV007 > Arctic95D-9. The sequence continues at coordinate 82,202 of DIVG01000062.1, forward strand.
TTCCTTCGAGAGACGTCCCTTTCGAAATCGCCTTTCCCTGCCGCCCGGAGTGGCCGTTGCCAGTCTCTAATGGTCCCGCCGCATTTCCGCGTTTGCGCTTCCCCCTTGGAATGTCTTAACTTCCTCTTTCTCACCCCCACTGAATGGACCCTGCCAATCTCACCCCCTTTCATGATTTCTGCCTCCTCTTCCTGAGCATCATTCTGGAAGGGGCACCGTTCATTCTCCTCGGAACTCTGGTCTCGGGCTTTATTGACGCCTACCTCCCGGCAGGACTGATCGATCGCTGGCTCCCGAAAAACAAGGTCGTCGCGGTTTTTCTGAGCGGGCTCCTCGGGGCGATTTTTCCTGTTTGCGAATGCGCCATCGTTCCGGTGATCCGGCGCCTGATCCGGAAAGGCTTGCCGATTTCCTGCGCCATCACCTACATGCTCTCGGCCCCCATCATCAACCCTATCGTGGTGGTGAGCACAATGAAGGCTTTCTCGACGTCGCTCGGGCAGTTCTCGCTGCGTGAAACGGAGACCGCAGTGGCTTACGGACCCGTCTTCATGACGTCGAGTCGCTTGCTTATCGCGTTCATCGTGACGGTGGCAGTAGGACTGGTCGTTCTGAAAGTGCGCTCGCGCAGCATCCTGCAACCGGGTGTGATTCCGGATAAGATTGACGATTCCTCCGCCGCGTCGACCGTCCTCTCCCACCCCCGCGAAAACGCGGACGAAGGCTCTTGTGGCGGTGTAACCTGCGAAGCCGCACCCGCCGCAACGGATGAAGAACCGCCCCGAAATCGCCTCGTCCTCGCGATGCGAACGACGATGCGCGACTTCATGGAGACGGCCATGTATTTCACCATCGGGGTGGCGATCACCTCGGTCTTCAAGGCCTATGTCACTGCGGATCTCATTCTACTCTTTAATCAGAACGAAGTCACCGGGGTTGCTCTGATGATGGTGCTGGCTTTCGTCCTCAGCCTCTGCAGCACTTCCGACGCCTTTATCGCCGCGAACTTTCCCGTCCCCCAATCAGCCAAACTGGCTTTCCTCGTCTTTGGTCCGATGATGGATGTAAAGCTCGTTTTCATGTATCTCTCGGTCTTCCGGCCGAAATTCGTCGCCACCCTTGCCATCTCTCTCTTCTTTGTCATCGGAATCCTCAGCTACCTCTGGATCCGTCTCTGAGACTGTGTCCATCGCTACCCCGGCCATGAAAAAATTCCTCAATCTCCTCGCGATCATCACCCTGATGACCTGGGGCATCCTGTTCCTCTATTACTACACCAGCGGCAGGATCGAAAAATACCTCGACCCTGACTTCCGCATCTACGCCCTCCTCTCGGGGATCGGGTTCATCCTCCTCGCGGCTTTCAATTTCATCAACCGCAATCAGGAAACCGGCGTTTGCACCCACGATCATCCGCACGGCGAAACCTGCGACCACGATCATCACGACCATGATCATCACGACCATGATCACGCGCACGACCAGGACTGCGGACATGATCATGGCCACGGTCACGACTGCGGATCCGACCATTCCCACGGCCACGACCACGACCATCCTCACCCGGGTCATCGTGCCGCCGCTCCGCTCCCGGTAGCCGCGATCCATCACGATCACGAAGAGACGGCTTCAGGGATGGCCTTCTCGTTACTCATCCTCCTCGTTCCCATCCTCGTCGCGACCGGCTATTCGCAGGATAAATTCAGCGGCGAATATCTCGCCAAATGGGGCAAAATCGAGCGTCAGATGATGCAGATGCGCATCGCCCAGAACCGCGCCAGCGAAGCGGCCCGCAACGAAGTCGGTTCCGTCAGCAATCCCTACACCCGCGAGAGCATCGAACAAAGCGGCTCCTACCCCGGCGCACCCGACACCCCGCCCGATCCCGATGCGAAACCGAAAGGGGGGGCAGGCGAATCGTGGGGAACCTTCACGATCGAGGATCTGAAAAAGATGGTTCCCCAGAGCGAGTCGGGAGATTTCCTCCTTGATGTGCCCCAGATTTTCTACACCGCCGGCGACCGGGAACTCATGGAAGTGATGGAGGGCATCCCTGTCGAGGCGACAGCGCAGCTCATGGAGGAGACCCTCAACAATCCGGACAAGACCCGTCTCAAGGCCTTCCGTCTTTTCATCGAGTGTTGTGCGGCGGATGCCCGCCCGCTCTCGATTCCCGTAGACTTCGGCCAGACTCCGCCCGACTACACCGAGATGGGATGGTATAAGCTCTACGGCAAGCTCCACTACGCGAACGAGAACGGGGAAATCGTCCCCCTCATCAGGATCGAGCGCATCGAGGCAACCAGTGAACCGACCGACGGACTTCTTTTCTGATCGGAAAAGAGGGAAGACGATTCCGCCGGTTGCGTTTTCGCGCGCAGGCCTTAGCTTAAAGCTTGGAAAAACTCCTCAAATGGGGGGGTGTACTGGTTTCGACTGTTAGTTTGAAGACCAGGCTGCGTGTCGAGGTTAATCGGTTGGCCTCGTAAAAAGCCGATTAAAAAACAAATGCAAATAACGAACCTGAACTTGCCCTGGCTGCCTAATTGAGCGGCCACGCAACTTGACCGACGTCTGCTGAGTCAAGTTGCGCCATTTAGCAGACTGGTCTCGCGGCGGGTGTCCGGCCGTAGAGACGAGAGGTTACAGGGCAATCGGAGTGAACGGATTCTGTCGATCGAAGCCGCCGCTCCTAGATTAAATGATCGACTATGCACGTAGAAGTCGGGTTAGACAGCTTTCAGGACAGGGGTTCAACTCCCCTCACCTCCACTCATTACGAGACAGCGCAAAGCGCGCCCTTCGCGGAATTCGACGCATCACTCTGATGACGACTCATTCGTCAATCCTTCATGAAACCCGCCGTCGACTGCAGCCTCCCGAATCACCGGAAAAACCCTTCACCCGGATTACTCTCTCCCATGCCTCGCCCCCGATCTCTCTTCCCTTGCCCCCGTTACCCGTCCTTCGCGCCTCGTTCCTCCGCGTGTCCTCTGTTGGCCAGTTGACCCGCCACTCTTTACTCGCTTTACTTTGGACGATGGATTCCCCCGCCCCGCGCAAACGACGCCGCTGGATACTCAAGGCCTTGCTCCAGGCCGAAAAAATCTATGACGCCTTTCACCGCTTTCTCGCCCGTATCACCGGGCGCCTCGGCAAGCCGATGGCAGCCGAGATTTACTACGCCGTCCGCCATCCCGATGCTGTCTCGGTGAAGGGCCGCGTCCTCCTCGCGAGGAAGTGGCGGCACCCGCACATCGATGACCATCCCCTGGTCAATTTTTTCCAGATCCTCCTGCGCTGGGCCACACCGGAACGCCCCTATTCGCTCGTCCGTGTCAGCGCCGGCGGCGCGGCGGTGGAAAAACGGGCTGACCGTGAGGGATACTTCGAGATTGACCTTGCTGGCGCAGAAGTCCATCGAGACGAGGTTTACATTGAATTGCCGGAGTCCGAAAACTCCAGCCCCTCGCACTGGGAGATCACCGGACCGGGGCCGGCCGCGAAACGACTTATTATCAGCGACGTCGATGACACCGTCCTCGTCACCCACGTGGCCCGGCTCCTCCGCATGCTCGCAACGACCTTCTTCGGAAATGCGCTCACCCGTCAGCTTTTTCCGGGGACTGTGGCGCTCTTCGATTCCCTCCGCAAGGGCCCGGATCCTGCCGCCGACGAGGGCAATGCGATCGCCTACGTGACGAGCTCTCCTTTCAACCTGCACGCCCTCTTGTATCTCATTTTTAAGGAAAATGGCCTCCCCCCCGGCGCTTTTTTCATGACCGACTGGGGTCTCGACGAGGATCGATGGCTCACCCGCAGCCATCGCGATCACAAACTCGACGCGATCCGGCAGGTGCTGTCATGGTATCCGGGCACGCCCGCCATTCTCATCGGTGACAGCGGGCAATATGACACCTCCATTTATATCGAGACCGCCCTCGAACATCCCGGCGTCATTGAGCAGATCCTCATCCGCAACGTCAGCAACGAGGACCGCATCGATCTGCTCCGCAGTGAAGTCGCCAAACTGGAAAACTCGGGAACGCGCTTTGCCTTTTTCAAAGATTCCGCAGAAGCCGCCGCGATCCTCGCCGACCGGGGCTGGATCTCGCCGGAACAGAGTAACGAGGTCAGTCGCATCGTCCACGAGCCCCACCCTTCGCTCATCGACATCGTCACGAATCGACCCGCTGGGGACGGTTCGCATCGACCGGACTCCTCTCCCTGACGTATTCATCGGGTGGATATGACCGCCCCGCTCTCAGTCTCCTCCCGCGCCCGCGGTGCCCTCTACGGACTTGCCATCGGCGACGCCCTCGCCATGCCCGCGCACTGGTATTACAACCGTAGCTCCCTGAGGAATGACTACGGGCTCATCGACCGCTTTCTTGCCCCGAAAAACCCTCATCCCGAGAGCATCCTCTGGCGCTCAAGCTATGAACCGCTCAATGAAAAGGGCGAGATTTTGCATGATCAGGCGATCTACTGGGGGCAGCGCGGGATCCACTACCATCAGTTTCTCGAGGCCGGGGGGAACACGCTAACGTTGCAACTGGCAATCCGATTGCAGCAGTCTCTCCTTGAAAAAGGCAGCTACGACTTCGAAGACTACACCCGCCGCTACCTCGACTTTTTCGCCACCCCCGGCCGTCACCGCGATACCTATGTCGAGGAATCCCACCGCGAATTCTTTCTCAACTATGCCCGGGGACGCAAGCTGGCCCGCTGCGCCGTCGAGGGGAAGCACATCGGAGGCCTCCCGGGGATCATCCCGATCGCGCTACGCTACGCCGATGAGCCGGTCACCGCCTGCCGACACGCCCTGCAGCATCTCTCCCTCACCCATCGAGGTAACGACATCGCCGGCGCGGCCGGACTTATTCTCGACATCCTCCTGCCCGTCCTCGCGGGAGCCGACCTCTTCGAAGTCATTCGCGACCGGCACGCCAGACAAACGAGTGCTTACCTGGGCTTTCCCCTCGGCAAGTGGCTCACCGAGCCCGACGAAAACATCATCGGCCCGCACCTCAGTCCCGCCTGTTACCTCGCCGACAGTGTCCCCGCGACGATTTATCTTGCGGCAAAATATCACGACGCTCCGCGCGAAGGGCTCATCGCCAACACGATGCTGGGCGGTGACAATGTCCATCGCGGTGCGATTCTTGGTGCCCTGATAGGGGCGGCAAACGGTGAAGAGGCATGGCCGATCGAGTGGCGCGAGGGACTCCTCGTGCCGCCTCCCCTTCTCGAGCATTTCAACGAGGTTGCGGAACTCAGCGATTCGACTCAGTCGGCCTGAAGGTCAAAACAACGCGGAAGCGATGGTTAAACGGTTCATGCTCGAGCCATGGTTCCTGAAACAGATAAAATCCACGGGCCTCGTAAAAGATGATTTCATCGCGAATGAGTGGCTCCAGGGTTTCGTAGGGAGTCGTATCAACGAACCACTCCATTTGCCGATGCAATCGACGCTTGACCGCACAAAACCGCGAAATAAGGCGATCCTCGAGATCCTGGATATGAGCAAGCACTTCGTTTTTTTTCATGGGGAACGCCATGTCTACGCTCGCCTGTAAAAACCGGTCTTAAAAATTCGCCCGCCCAATGAGACCACTCCCCGAAACCGTTTTCCGCCATCTTCTCCTCGCCCATTTCGCCGCCACCTGCGCCATGACCGGGGTGATCTGGGTCGTCCAACTTGTCATCTATCCCCAGTTCAGCACGCTGGGGGCGGAGGTGTTCCCGCGCTACCATGCGCAATACACCGGACTCGTCACTCTCGTCGTCGGCCCTCTCATGATCCTGGAGATCGTCACCGCGACGCTGATCTTTCTGCAGCGGCAACTCTGCCCTCTTTCGATTATCCGCCGTGCCTTCACCCGCCCGCGCCGAAAAACTTCTCGCGAAGGGCAAGGGAAGGTCGTTGGCCGGTCAGGGTGAGACCTATAATAACAAGAGACGAGGCGAGTACCGCCCAGATGAAGGGATGCAGACCGAGGAGGAGATATTCTCCGAATTTTCCCGTCCGCAGATATCCCACGAAATAGAGAAGGAGGATCGTGATGCCTCCGCTCATCATTCCGCCGACGGCGGCAGCCGAAGTCATGCGGGACCAGTAAAGAGCAAATACCATCGGGGCGAGGAAAGAAGCCCCGAGCCCTGCCGAAGCGAAAACGATAAGGTGCTGGAGAAACTGGGGCGGATGAAGAACCGCGAGCACCCCGAGGATCCCGACGACGAGAGTGACGAGATAACTCAGTCGCTTAACCTGCTTCTCGGTTGCAGACGGGTTGATCGAAGTCTGGTAGACATCACGAACGACACCCGAGGAAACAAGGATAAGGAAACTGTCAACGCTCGACATCACCGCAGCGAAGGGGGCAGCCACGAGAAAGCCCGCAAGCCAGGGTATACCGGCCGTATAAGTGAGCTGCGCCGCCATCTCCGGCATGATACGATCAGGGTGGATTTCCATCCCCGGCATGAGGACGCGCGCACAGGTAAAAATGATGATCAGCGGGAAATAGATGATCGCGAAATAGAAAGCGATCATCACCATGGAGCGGCGCAGAGTAAGGGTATCCCGATAGGCCATCTGCCGAACCATGTAGCTCGGCTGCCCCGCCCCACTGAAGTTCCAGAAGGCAAAAAAGCTCAGCGCGAGAAGGACGCTGAGAAATCCGTGGGGGCTGTCGGCGGAAGGGCCGGGGGCACTGGTGTAGACCCCTTTCTGCCCGGCCCCGTAGGCATAGGTTTTTGTTTCCCCGGCAGGGACGGCACGCACAGGGACCCTGCGATCAACCCGTGCGCGAACTTTTTCAATCTCGGCAGGAGTCGTGAGCTTGAGAGCTTCAACCGGAAGGGAGAGAGTCTCGCCAGCCGGAATCGTCACACTCGATTTCAATCGGATGATGTCCCCGCTACCGCTGGCTTCGATCCAGCGCCCCCGGGCGAATCGTTGCGCGTCTGGAGAGACCGGAACCTCCAGCGAGACCGTGACAAATTCAGGCGGGGTCATCGCCGCGAGCTGACGAGTCGCATTCCCGAGACCGTCGACCTGACGGATCGCAAAGACGAGCATGAGGATGACCCCGACAAGCATGACGAGCCCCTGCATCACATCGGTCCAGACAACGGCGCGGAAGCCGCCGTAGGTCGTGTAAATAATGACGGATGTGGCGAAAATAATAAGACAAAGGAGATAGTCGCCCTCGGCCGCCCCGATCCAGGGGATCCCTGCGGTAATCGATTCCAGCTTCAGGACGATACCCTGATACACGGCCGCGTCCTCAAGCAGAGTCGCCATGATCTCCGCTCCGGCTTTGAACTGGGCCATGAGAAAAAAGAACATAAAAAAGAGCAGCAGGATGGTCGCAAGATTTCCCACGGAGTGACTCTCAAAGCGACGGCGCAGGACTTCGGGAACGGTGATGGCACCGGCAAGGCGGCTGACCTGATTGATGCGCTTGGCGAGGAGGCCGAGCGCCACCATCGGGACGATCATGTAGCCGCCGATCCACCAGGCGAGAACCCAGCCGTGGGTGTAGATAAGCGACGGGAAACCCATAAAAGTGCCTCCCGAGGCCGAAGTCGCCGCGTAGGTGAACGCAAAAGCCCACAACCCGATGTTGCGACTCCCGAGGAAGTATTCGTTCACAAAGGACTTCGATTGTCCCGACCGGTTCGCGAGGATCGCAAGCAGAAAGACGATGGCCAGATAGATGCTAAACGTAACAATAGCGGTCATTTCCCCTCCCTTTCAGCCTCGGTTTCCGGAGCCCCGTCATGCAGGGGCGTATCTTTCATAAAGCGCATCGCGAACCAGGTCGTAAGGACGACAGCAACCATCCAGGGAGTAAATATTCCGAAAGTAATCCATCGGGGCATTCCCAGAACCGGATCCGGGAGAGACGCCTCTTCCGTGAAGGCATGGGTCGCGTTGTAGCCGATCGTCCAGGCGGCAAAGACGATCCACGCGGCCAGCATGACCCATAACTCGCGGCGGGTCTGCCTGAATGAGGCAGCTAAATCAGTCTTGTCTTCGGAGTCGGGCATGGGGAGATCTTTAGCGACTCATCAGCCCTAAACGAGAAAAAAATTCTCCCCGATGACGTGCTCCGCCCAAATTCCCTGTTTATGGCTCTTGGCGGGAGGCCCGTTCCCGCCTATATCGGAGCCATGCTCTCCGATACTGATCGCAACCGCCATTTCCCCTCCCTCGAGGGCATGACTTACCTCAACACGGCAGCGGAAGGCATTCCACCCGTCGCCGCAGGCGAGGCGCTGCGACGCTATTTTTCGGACAAGATCAGGGGCATGGACGGACGCGTCCTCTTTGCCCGCGAGTTCGATGCCTGCCGGGAAAGTGCGGCGGGCCTGCTCGGGCTGAGCGCGGATGAGGTCTCCTTCGCCTCCTCGACGTCCGAGGCCTATAATCTCCTGGCAACGGCAATGTCTTTTTCCGGAGGCGACGATCTTGTCATCACGAACCTTGATTTCCCCTCGGGCGTGACGCCGTGGCTACAGCACGGGGACGGGCCGATCGTGCGACTGTGGGAACACCGCGACGGCGTCCTTGAGCTCGACGATCTCGCGGCGATGCTGAGCGAAAAGACGAAGCTGGTGCAAGTATCACTGGTGAGTTTTCTGACCGGCTATCGACTCCCCTGGGCCTCCTTTCGCGACCTCGTGCGGCAGCGGGCGCCCCGGGCGATTCTGGCGGTCGATGTGACTCAGGCGGCGGGCCGGATCGAACTGGACTGTCTCGATGCCGACTGTCTCCTCGCGAGCACCTACAAATGGCTCCTCGGCACGCACGGCGGCTGTCTCGTGGCGGTGCCGACTCATGCCCGGGATAAAGTGGTCGTGCGGGCGGGCGGGTGGTTCCATCTCGCCAACGCCTTCGAGAGCGATCGCTTCAGCCGGGTCGAGCCTTTTCCCGGCGTCCGCGGATTCGCCGTCGGGATGCCGGTTTATCCCGCCATCTACGCGCTGCGGGCGGGCATCGAGACGATCCGGGAAACGGGAATCGCCGCCATCGCCGCCCATGCCGACGCGCTCGTCGCCCGGCTCCACGAGGGTCTCGCCGATCTCGGCTACGCAACACTTTCTCCGGCTCAGCCCGGGAACAGCTCGGGCATCGCGGCAATACGCACGACGGACGATGCCGCGATCCACTCACACCTTCTCTCGCGGAACATCCACGTGATGTGCCAGGCGGGACGAATCCGCTTTGCGGTCCACGGCTATAACCGACGCGAGGACATCGATGCCGTTATCGCGGCGCTCGCCGACTACCGGGCGAATTCCTAACAAATCAGCTAAAGAACACTTTCTCCGCAGTCTCTTTCATGAGATCGCGCTTTTCCGGAGTTGAGAGAAAATCGAGTTTTTCCTGAACGAGCGCGACTGAGGCGGCGTAAGTATGTTCCCCCTGGACCTGATAAGGACAGTCCGAGCCCCACATGAGTCGGCCTGAACCATAGGCATCGCGAAGCTGGCGTATCATGGGAGCGAGATCGGTGTAGGGCGGCTTCTTCAGTCCGAGCGCGTAAAAGGCCGAGGTCTTCACGTAGACATTTTTAAAGACGGCGAGTGCGAGGAGCTGATCGAGTTCGCCCGGATCGATTGTCCCTTTTGCTCCGATCCGGGCGAAGTGGTCAATCACAACAGTGGTGTCAGGATATCTTTCGCACATGGTCTGAATGACCGGGAGCGAAGCGGGATCGGTGAGGCAGCATATCGCGAGGCCTTCCTCGCCGCCGACTTTCCACATCTCGTGAATGCCCGCCGCGTTGGCCCAGTCTTTGGTGCGGTCGGGAAAGGCGTAAAGTCGGAATCCGCGGACGCCCTTCCTGCCGAGTTCCTTCATCCGTTTCCCCACGGCGGGCGCTGATTCGTCGACAATCCCGACACCGCGATAGCGATCGGGATCGGACTGGATCACATCGAGCATGTAGGAGTTGTCATACTGGTAAAAGCTCATCTGGATGAGAACGGTTCGCGTCACTCCGGTGCCCTTTTGATGACCGAGGAGAATGGCCGGATCAAAGATCCCGGGCTCGATTTTTTTCCCGGCGAAGGATTCGGCGATCGGGTAGTTGTCGCGGTCCGCCGGCCAGACATGGACATGGGAATCGATGAGTCCGTCCTTCACGGCGGCGTCGGCGCAAAGTGACATCGCCGGTCCGAACGAGAGGGCTCCGGTAGTGGTGAGAAAGGTGCGGCGGGTCGGGTTAGTCATGATCCGTAGCTGAGCAAAAAACGGCGGTGAAAGGCAAGGGCCATCTCTACCTGATCGAGGTCGACCCACTCGACGGCGGCGTGCGCCTGATCGATCGAACCGGGGCCGAAGATGATCCCGGGAATACCGGCGCGATGGAGCTTGGTGACATCGCAGCCAAAGGGAACCCCGGCCGGAGCCGGGTCTAACCCCATCTCAGCAAGGATGGCCCCGGCCGATCGCATCAGTGGAGAATCCGGCGAAGTCTCCATCGCCTCGTCGGAGAGTCGGGGCGGATGGATCATGACCTCTCCGTCGCGAAAATCGGCTAGCACCGCTTCGTATTCGCTGAGGACAGTCATGCCCGTCTCGCCAGGCAGCATGCGGCGATCGAGCGTGATAAGGCAACGCTCGGGCACAAAATTGACCTGGGCACCTCCTTCGATGAGCGATATCGTGCAGGTCGCCTCGCCCACGTGCGGGTGCGTGCGCGACCGCAGCGCGGCATGATGGCGCTCGAGATGGTCTATCACTCTCGCCATGGTCACGATGGCATTTATCCCGAGGTGCGGCTTGGAGCTATGCGCGGCGAGACCGCGGGTCTCGATCTGCCAGCGCAGGACACCCTTGTTGCACGAGACCGCCCTAAGTTCGGTCGGTTCGGCGACGATGGCGGCCTCGGGATGAATCCCCCGTTCATGCAGCCAGTCGATGAGTCGGAGGACGCCGCGAAAGGCGTTTTCCTCATCGATGACGGCGGCAAAATAGACGTCGCAGGGCGGAGTCGCTCCCTCGGCGCGCAGGCTCGTCAGCGCGATCATCATTGCGGCGAGACCGGCTTTGGTATCACAGGATCCACGTCCATAGAGGCGACCATCTTTAATCACCGGATCAAAGGGTGGAATCGTCATGTCGGTGACCGAGACGGTGTCGAGGTGGGCCTCGAGGAGGACGGACCGCGACGAATCACGACCGGGAAGCCGGGCCATGATGTTAGATCGTCCCGGAAGCACTTCATCCTCCCACACCTCAAGCCCGGCCTTTTCGAGAAATTCCCTTACAAATGCACCAATCTCGGCCTCCCCGGGGCCGGACCACTCGGGATTGATGCTGTTGATCGAGATAAGTCTGGCAAGGGTGCCGGTGAGGTCGTCCATAGAGCGACAAAATGGTGCCTCTGCGGCGAAAACGATACGGGAATTTGCAGTCGTTTTTGCGCCAGAGGACATCACGCGCTAGCCTCGGCCATGAATGAACCTGTTGTCATCATCGGAATCGACCTGGCCTGGGGTGAGAAAAATCCCGACGGCGTAACCATCCTCACCTTCGACAAGGGAATCGACCGGCCCGCCTCGGCTATGGCGACCGGCCTCACGCGCGGCGACGAAGATCTTCTCAGCGCGGTGAACCGCGCCGCCGTCCATCCGGCCGTGATGATCGCGGTCGATGCACCATTGCTCTGTATCAATGAGAGCGGTTCCCGCCCCGTCGACAAGCTCTGCAGCGCCCTCTTTCGCGCGGAAGAGGCCGGATCCTACCCGGTCAATCGCGGTCTCTGCCGCCGTCCTTTTCGCATCGCCGACACGCTGCGCGAGAGCGGCTACGCGCTCACGACCTCCCTTGAGCGGTCCCCGCGTTTCGCGTGCGAAGTCTACCCGCATCCCGCCGCGATCAGGCTCTTCGGGCTCGATAAAACGATCAAATACAAAAAAGGCCGAGTCGCGGCGCGGCGCGGCGAATTCGCCCGCTATCAGAATTGCCTGAAGTTTTTTCTAGCACGGGAGATCCCCGAGCTTGCCGCCTCGCCCGAACATGAATCACTCTTTTGCGCCCCCTGGCGGAAGCCGGTCGAGGACCAGATCGACTCCATCCTCTGCGCCGCGATCGCTCACCGCCATCTCCGCTACCACGGGACACGCAGCGAGGTGCTCGGCGACGACGAGACGGGTCATATGCTCATTCCCAGGCTCTGATGAGGTCGGGAGACGTAATCCGAGCTGGCATGACGGACCTTCATTTCACCAAAAGCAGCAACATCAGCGCCCCGGTCGAGTCGTTGCGCGACTGGCACTTTCGCCCCGGGGCCTTCGGGCGGCTCAACCCGCCGTGGGAAAAGGCGCGCGTTCTTTCCGAACCCGGGCCCCTCGTCGATGGATTCCGCGCCGTCATTGAGGTCACGGCCGGCCCGATCAAACAGCTCTGGACCGCCGATCACGAGATCACCGGCGACGGTTTCATCGACCGGCAGATCTCGGGGCCCTTCGCCCGCTGGGAACATCACCACCAGTTTCAAGCGACCGGCCCGAAGACAAGCCGACTTACCGATTCGATCACCTTCCGGCTTCCGCTTGGGGCACCGGGCCGACTCTTCGGAGAATCTTTTGTGCGAAAAAAGCTTGAGCGCATGTTCGACTACCGCCACGCCGTGACCGGGGCCGACCTTGCCCGCGCCGCCCGGAATCCGCCTCCGCAATCCCTCCGCGTTCTCGTGACGGGGGCGAGCGGTATGCTCGGGCGCCCCCTCTGCGCCTATCTCGAAACGCAGGGGCATGAGGTCCACCGCGTGACCCGCCGGGTAACCGGGCCCGACGAGATCGCATGGGATCCCGAAGCCGGAACGTTCGATCTCCCTGCCGGAGCCGCCTACGACGCCGCGATCCATCTTGCCGGGGAAAATGTCGCCGACGCCCGCTGGAGCCCCGAAAAAAAACGCCGCATCCTCGAAAGCCGCCGTCTTGGAACGAGGCTCTTTGCCCGCACCCTCGCGGCGATGGAGCGGCCTCCGACAGTTCTCGTCAGTGCCTCAGGTTCGGGCATTTATCCGCACGACGGGGAGATCCATGACGAGTCATCGGAGGTCGGCGACCATTATCTAAGCCAGGTCTGCCGGGTCTGGGAGGAGGAAACCGCCCCGGCAAAGGAAGCCGGAATACGCGTTGTCCTCGCCCGGATCGGGGTCGTCCTCAGTCCGACCGGCGGAGCCTTGCAAAAGATGTTACCGGTCTTCCTGGCCGGGGCGGGCGGTCCTATCGGATCGGGCAAGCAGCGCCTTTCATGGATCGCGATGGACGACGTCCTCGACCTTCTCCACCGCGCCACCTTCGAGACGTCGTGGGAGGGCCCTGTCAATCTCACCGCCCCCGAACCGATCACCAATCGCGATTTCGCCAGCACCCTTGCCCGGGTTCTACACCGCCCTTCCCTGATCACCGCCCCCGCAGCGGCAATCAAGACTATCTTTGGTGAAATGGCCGACGAAACGCTCCTCGCCGACCTCGCCGTGGTCCCTCGCCGACTTTTTTCCCTTGGCTATTCCTTCAGATTTCCCGACCTTGATTCGGCCCTCCGACATCTTCTCGGCCGCCCGCTCTCCTGATTTCGATCCATGGCCACCGAAAACGTCGACACTCTCATCATCGGAGCCGGTCTCGCCGGACTGAGCGCCGCCGTGCACCTGCACGAGGCTGGTCGCGAAATCATCGTCCTTGAAGCCGCCGACGCCGTCGGGGGACGAGTCCGCACTGACGAGATTAACGGCTTTCTCCTCGACCGCGGCTTTCAGGTCTACCTCGACGCCTACCCCGAGGCCGGGACCCTCCTCGATCTTGAGGCCCTCGATCTGCAACGCTTCGAACCCGGTGCCCTCATCTGGAAAAACGGAAAGCGGCGGTGCCTCATGGACGTTTTCCGCCGCCCCCGTGCCCTCCTTTCCAGCGCTCTCCAGCCAATCGGCAATCCGCTCGACAAGCTCCTTGTCGCGAAACTGCGTTCGACCCTCATCCACAAATCGCAGGGCGAGATATGGTCCGCCCCCGAGAGCACCACGGCCGACTACCTGCGGCGCTTCGGATTTTCCGGCGGTATGATTGATCTTTTTTTCCGCGGTTTTTACGGCGGCATCTTCCTTGAGGAGGACCTCGTCACCTCAAGCCGCCTCTTCGAATTCACTTTCGGGATGTTCTCGCGCGGCCACGCCACTCTGCCGGCGGCGGGGATGCAAGCCATTCCCGATCAACTCGCGGCACGGCTCCCCGCCGGAGTGATTCGCCTCGGCTGCCCCGTCGATTCCATCAGCGGAGTCACCGTCCGCGCCGGCGGCCGGGAAATCACGGCAGGTCAGATCATCCTCGCGACCGACGGAAGCAACGCCGCGCGCCTGCTTCCGGACCGCGTCGCCGGACCGCGCTGGAACGGTACAACCTGTCTCTATTTTGCCGCGCCCGAGCCTCCCTACGAGGACGCCCTCATCACCCTGAAAGGCGATCGAAAAGGGCTCATTAAAAACCTCTGCGTTCCCTCGAACGTGGCCCCTTCCTATGCGCCGAAGGGAAGCGCTCTTATTTCCGTCTCCATCCCGGGCAATCAGATTCCCGGTGAAACCGTCACCGCACGCGTCAGAACAGAGCTCGGGGACTGGTTCGGACCCCAGACGGAAAAGTGGCGCTTTCTCAAGTCCTATCATCTCCCCTGCTCCCTCCCGGCAGCCCCTCGCGGGCATATTTTTCCGGAAGAGGAAGCGCATCCCGTTAGGGTCTGCGGCGATTTTTTAAGCAGTGCCTCGATCGAAGGGGCGATCCGCTCGGGCCGCGAGGCCGCCGATGCCATCCTCGCCAATCCCGCCTGACTAAGGCGGCGGGACTGGCAAGCCGAGCCCGGTCGCTCAGCCGCCGACCCTCCGCTGATCGCCACCGCTTAGGATAAGCGCGTGCCATTTCGGCCCGGCCGCTTAAACTTCAGGGGAATGAAATTTGCCTGGAAAGCCGACATCATCACCCTAACCGAACTGCCGGAAGCCCGTCTGAAGAAAATCGATGCGTCGTTTTTTCCTCCTGTCGCAGAAGGCGAGCTCATCCAGTGGGAGACCGCATTTCAGGTCACCCTGCCGGACGGGATCCGCAGTTTCCTCCTCGAATCTGACGGGCTTGAGGCTTGCCGTGGAGAACTGTGGCCAGTCCTTCCCCTCGCCCGGTGGGAGGTGATCAACGATCCCTGCGCCGTCGTTCACCCATGGATCCGCTTCGGAGAGGGATGGAATCATTTTTACCTGCTCTCCCTCGGGCACTCTCCCACCATCTACCGCCATGCGCGTTTCGGTTCGAATGAGGAATTTTTTGCCGCCGGCTTCCGGCCGTATCTGCAAAAGGTCTTTCGCGGAGAGGCATGAGCCACCGGGGCAGGCTGATAACGGAGTCGGGAGGCCTCTTTTTCCTCAAAAAATCAGCCCGGCCGACAACGAAAAGGGTCGCCGACCCAACTCATCGATCCGGATACTCGCTACCACCCCTCAGTAATCCGTCAAACTCTTCGGGGGCAGAGCGACCCGCAGGGCATTGAGGACAGCCACGACATCTATCACTTCCTGAGTGATTGCACCGGCAACAGGCGGAAGGAGACCGGCGGCGGCAAAAAACATCCCGACAACGCTCAGAATCATCCCTCCGACGGCGCTCTGAAGGGCGATGCGGCGCATACGTCTGCTGATATGGATGAGTTCGTCGACTTTGCGCAGGGAACTGTCCATGATGACTGCTCCGGCGGCCTTGGCGGTTACATCGCTGTTCTGACCAAAAGCGATCCCGACAGTCGCCGCCATGAGGGCGGGAGCGTCATTGATGCCGTCGCCAACGTAGAGGGTGCGGCGCTGAGCGGTCTCCTCACGCACGATGGCGAGTTTTTCTTCAGGGCTTTTCCCGGCCCGGACATCGTTGATCCCGACGCGGGCGGCGAGGTAGTCGGCCTCGGACTGCCGGTCACCCGAAAGAATCATGGAATGATTGATCCCGTGACGACCGCCGAGGTGATGGATAAAGGCCCTGCCCTCCGGCCGCGGCTCGTCGCGAAAACGAAAGGTCGCAGCGTAATGCCCGTCAATGATGACAACACACTCAAGCCCGTCGGCAGCGTCCGGCAGAAGCACCGCCTCCTCGGGCAGATCGAGGGAAAGCTGCTTGCGGCTCGTAATCTTGACACCGCGGCCGCGCACCCGCGCAGTCATCCCCTGGCCCGGCTTCTCACTGACCTCGTCGACTTCATAAAGATCCCCCCTGCGGCGCCCCGCTTCGACAATGGCCTCGGCGAGAGGGTGCTTCGAATAGACTTCGGCACTGGCGGTGAGCTTGAGGACTTCGTCCGCTTCAACGCCGGGCGCGAAGGACCGGTCGACAAGCTCGGGACGTCCGTAGGTGAGGGTGCCGGTCTTGTCGAAAATAACGGACTCACAGGTGTCAATCGTCTCAAGGATGGACGGATCGCGCACGATGATGGCCCTTTTTGCCGCGAGTGAAATAGAACCGATGATGGCCACGGGGATGGCGATAAGGAGCGGACAGGGCGTCGCCACCACCATTACAGCAAGGAAGCGCACAGGGTCCCCGCTGATGACCCATGCGAGGATCGCGAGGGTCACGGCCACCGGGGTGTAGAACGCGCCGAGTTTGTCGGCGAGGCGACGCATCCTGGGGCGTTTCTCCTCGGAGTCACGCATCACTTCCATGATTTTCGCATAACGCGAGTCCACCGCGAGCCGGTCGGCTCGTATCGTGAGGGAAGTCTCGCCATTGAGTGCCCCCGAGATCACCGCGGCACCGGGGGTTTTCGATATCTGATAGGGCTCGCCCGTGAGATAGGACTCATCCATGACGCCCCGACCCTCAACGACGGTGCCATCCACCGGACAGACTTCGTGAGGCAGCACTTCGAGGAGATCCCCCACCGCCACCTCGTCAAGCGCGACGTCTTCGAAAGCGGTTCCCGAGCGGCGGTGCGCCACCGAGGGCACACGCTTTGCGAGCGCGGCGAGAACAGAAGAGGCATGGCGCACCGCATAAGCCTCGATTGCCTCGCCGCCTGAGAGCATAAGAATGACGAGGGTTCCGGCAAGGTATTCGCCAAGGATCACAGCAGTGACGATGGAAATCCCCGCGAGGAGGTCCGCACCGAACTCGCGCCGCCATATATTCCCCAGCAGTCCCCACACAAGCGGAACTCCGCCGAAAAGGTAAGCCACCCATAGGGGCAGATTAGTAAAGGCCTCCTCCATCGCGAGACCGTAACGCAGGACGAGGTGACTCACGATAGCGAGGAGGCTGACGGCGGCGATACCCATTTGAAGTCGGTCTGATCCGACGGTCGTGTCCCTGCTTTTATCCATACAAAAAACTACCCCAGATAGAGCATCTCACCACGATCAAGGAGACAACCGCGGTAAAGCGGCACAAAATCGCCGGGTGCCTTTCCGTCGATGGCCGTCTCAACAAAAAGACCCTGCCCGCGGATTCCGCCAAAGAGTGAAGCCACGGCGGAGTCACTCGCGTCGCGCCCCGTCGAGATGCGGATCATCCCGTTGAGCGGTGCCTTGCGGGTGCCGTCGACGAGATACCAGACCCCTTTCACATAGACCTCGAAAACCGCGTGGAAATCCTGCGGCAAAAGCTGATAAGCATACACCGTGACATAACGAGCCGGGATGGAGAGAGCCCGGCAAAAGGATATCCCGAGGTGGGCAAAGTCCCGACAGACTCCGGTCCGCAGTTCAAAAGTATCGCGGGCGCAGGACTGCTCGATCGAAGATCCGAACGCATAGTAGAGGTTCTTGAAAAGCCACTCCTCGATTGCGAGAACCTGATTAAGCGCTCCCCTGATCCCGCCGAACAAATCCATCGCCGCCGCGCGAAGGCGATCAGAGGGAGCATAGCGACTCGGAAAAAGATAAGGGATGACCGCCGCATCGATATGGCTCAACTTGTCGCCATCCGCGTCAGCAAGAGGCATCGTGCCGGGGACCGCACGGACGGAGGCGAGGTAATGGATCGCAAGGTCACCGCACACTCCGATCTCAAACCTCGTGAAACGATTCCGCTCGTGCCCGATGCGGAAATCAGAGCGGACCAGCTCGGGGCTGGTCGTGATGGATTCCCTGATCACTTTTTGCCCCGGAGTTCTCGCGCAACTGATCGAGCACAGCAGGCTTGACGGCCCGGACGCGTAATAATAGAGGGAGCTCTGCACAAGAAAACGCATGACTGACCCTTCATTTACCCTCTTCGCCGCGAAACACAAACGTTCAGCCACTCGAGACCGATGAAATCAGGTGGCTTGCCTCCAAAGAAGAGATCGACCATGATTACCTCGTCTCGTCATGACTCGGATTACTGTTTCTACCTTTATCACCCTGCTGCTTACGGGCTGCCTTAACGCGGTGGAACCGACGCTCCCGGAGCGCCTCCGGGAAACTCTCGTCTCAGGGGAAAAAGAGGTTCGCCTCGTTGTCTTCGGGGACAGCGTCACGGGCCTGTATTACCACACAGGCGGTCGCCAGGCTTACGGTGAATTGCTGGGCGAGGCGATCCGGCAGATCCATCCGCAGGCGGATCTGACCCTCATCAATGCCGGACGCAGCGGCCATACCACAGCAAATGCACTGGGGCGCATCAGTCAGGATGTCCTCGCGCACAAGCCGCACCTCGTTATAGTGATGTTCGGGCTGAACGATGTCGTGAAACTGCCGGTGGAAGCGTTTCGGAAAAATCTCATCGGGATCGTGAAAAAATGCCGGGCGAACGGGGCTGAGGTCATTCTCTGCACCCCCAACACCGTCCTCACCACACCTGAACGTCCGCTCGATAAAGTCTTCGCCTACAGCGAAGTAACCCGCGCGGTCGCCCGTGAGCTTGCCGTGCCGCTTTGTGATGTCCATGCGGAACTCGATCAGCTAAAAACGAGCTCGCCAGGGGAGTGGCGACTCCTCATGAGCGACGAGATTCATCCGAACTTCGGCGGGCACCGGCGCATCGCGGAGAGCCTCGCCGACACGGTCACAGGTAAAAAGACGACCCTCGCGGACGCACCGCCGTCGGCCGCCCCACACCTCGCGTTCACAAGAGCCCGCCTCAAAGCTGGTGAGTCGGCCAAAGTCCTCGCGATGCCGCCATTTGACGGGCTCATCGGTGAGGCTCTGAGAGAGCTCTACCCGAAGGCAAATATCGGAGTGATCGCCTGGCCCGCAGCCGGACTGAGCCGATCCCAGCTGATGAAAGACGCCGCTCATCGCGTGCGCCCTCTCTCTCCGAACCTCGTCATCATCGCGATACCGCGGAGCGCGGCGGCTGCCGATCGGGAGCAGTTCATCCGCACACAGATGTGGATCGCCTCGAACAGCCTCAGCCGCGGAAAACGCGAATGGGATGTTCTTGTCGTGCACCCCTCCGTCTATGAAATCGGGGAAGTAAGCGATGAAGAAAAAGAAAACGACGAGCTCATCCGGCGCATCGCCATTCATCAGGACCTGCCGCTCCTCGACAGGGCACCGGGCGATACCGGCGGGGCGGACGATATCCTGCGTGAATGGCTCTCGAGGGACAAGGGGTGAGTGGCCGTCACGGGGTTTCCTCGCGGTAGCTCGCAACGACGAGATTGCTGAGGAAACGGTCCGGATCCTCGATCGCCTCGCCGGTAACCTGAAAAGTCTTTTGCCCGGTGTTTTTGCGGATGAGCTGAAGACCGAACTGGAAGTCGCGGAACTTATCCTCACAGAGTTGCAGCACACTGCGGCCGCACTCGCCGGAGAGCGCAGCGACCCGGGCGACGGCATCATTGTCGAAGGTGAGCCGGACCCCGTGATCCTGCTCAAACTTGCGGCGAAAGGCGGCAATCTCACTTAAGACCCGGGCGTCTCCTACCGGACCGGCTTCGGCGAGGAGCCGGGCGAGCGTGCCGGCGGGATCGGCGACGAGAGAGTCGTCAATGACGAGTTCGGTCAGGGTCGTCCCGGGGAGCTCGAATTTAAAATGGCGGAGGAGGCGCTCGCACACTGTCATGAGCCCGCGCGCTCCGGTTTTCTCCAGCGCCGCATTGGCTGCGATCTCCCCGAGCGCCTCGTCGGTAAAGCGCGCGCGAATGCCGTAGGCTTCGAATTCGCGCTCATACTGGCGAATGATACTGCCCTCGGAGTGCTTCATGATGTTATAAAGATCCGCCGCTTCGAGATGATCGCAGACCACCCGGACGGGGAGTCGGCCGATAAACTCGGCCTCGAAACCGAAGTCAATGAAGTCCTGCGTTCCCGGCTCTTCGTTTTTATTAACGGCTGGCGCTCCGGCCCCTTCGTCCGAAGTAAAGCCGATCGGCCCCTGACGGAGACGTCGCTCGATGATTTTTTCGAGACCTGAAAAGGCTCCGCTTACGATGAAGAGAATGTGTCGTGTATTGATCGATTCGCGAGTCGCTCGACCGGTCCGGCTCATCTCAAACATCGCCTGCATCTGCGACTGCATGTCCTGCGGATTGCGCACCGGAACCTCGGTCTCCTCCATCAACTTGAGCAGAGTCGTCTGGACACCGCGACCGCTCACATCCCGCCCGACGGCATTTCCCGAAGAAGCGATTTTGTCGATCTCGTCGATGTAGACAATGCCGTATTGGGCCAGTGCAACATCTCCATCCGCCTTTCTTACCAGCTCGCGCACGAGATCATCGACGTCACCGCCGACATAACCTGTCTCGGAAAACTTGGTGGCGTCGGCTTTCACGAAAGGGACTCCGATGAGCTCGGCAATATGCTTCACGAGGTAGGTCTTACCCACCCCGGTCGGACCGACGATGATGACGTTCTGCTTGGCGTATTCAATACGGCGGGCGGCTTCGGGGCCCTGCTCCTCAAGCCGCCGCAGGTATCCGGCATGGTTGTAATGGTCGCATACTGCGATAGCGAGGGCCTTTTTCGCTTCATCCTGACGAATCACGAATCGATCGAGGTGCGACTTGATCTGGCGCGGAATGAAATCGAAGTCAAGGACTGCACCGCCCTCTTCGGCGCATGAATCGTTTGGAGCCCCGGAATCGCCCGGCGACGTTGCGAAGGGATTCCCTCCTTCTCCCATCGTCGAAAAAGTGACATGGTCACCAAAACTCTTTTTAAGAAACTCGGATAGCTTCCGTGAGATTTCCTCGGGGTCGGGGAACCCTGTCTTTCCGTCATCGTCCTTTCCTGCCATACCGTAATAATACGCTCGCCGCAGCCCACCGCGAATACAAACGCAGGCGTTCTTTGCAGCGGCGAGGCAGCCGGGCTCTCCGTTCAGCGTAAAGCGCCCAGAATCTCCCAGCGCTTCGCGAAAACGGGGTCGATTGCCGCGAGGCGGTCCGCCGCAGCCACGACCCCGGCTCCCTGACCGCTTGCGAAAGCAAAAAAGACGAGCTTTTCCCACGAGGTAGCCGATTCCGGAGTCAGCGGCGGTAGAACCGTCGCGGCTGCCTCAACGAGCCAGTCAGGGGCAAATGCCTCCACCTCCACCTCGTTCGGCCCGAAACCCAGGTCGACTATAAAGACCGACTCATCCGCCCCGGTGATGGCGGCCTCAATCGGAATGCCGACACGACGTCGAATCACCCCCTCGTATCGGGTTGCCTTGAGCGCCTCCGCCAGTTCAGAAATAAAACGCCCCGCCTGATCATAGCCGTAAAGCAACTCCGTGCGAATCGCCTTTCCCGGGTCCGTCCCGGGAGTTGCTGCCTCAAGCTTGGCGGCAGCTCCGGAAAAGCGAAGCGTGTCCGCGCCTGCTTGCAGCGAACTCACGAGCCCCCTGAGCTGGTCAATATCCTCACGCACCGCCGTATCCAAAACGGGAACGGGGGGAACGACGGGAACGACGGGCATCGGCGGCGCGATAAGAGGGGGCGGTTCCTCCTTTGCGAGGGCGGCAGCGGGCGACGGCTGCGCCGCCGCAAACTGTCTGATCTCCGCGAGGCGCTCAAGCCTGATTCTAACCAGGTTCGGGGCTGCCCCACTCGTCTTGAGGGCTCTGCCGGCCTTTTTCAGGGCGTCCTCCTGGGCGTCAAGAGTGTCGAGCGCCGCGGCGGAAGGATTGGGGAGAGCCCTGATGATCGCGAAGTCGTTGATGAAAGGCGTCACCGCCATCTTCAACTGCCCGATCCATTCATAACCCGGCGGCGGATCACTCTGGAGAAAAGCGGTTAGAAACCCGGCCCCCGAATCAAACTCTCCGCTCTGCCAGTTCTTCAACCCGGCCGTGAGAAGGCCCAGCACCTCGATCGAACCTTCGGAATAAATCGCCTCATCCCTCAGCAACGGAAGCTCACCGGACAAAACCTCTGCCGTCTTTTTCGTAAAAATAACCGCTTCGCTTGCGGCGTCCTCGGCCCCCGGCTCGGTGCTTAAAACGTTCCTGAAACTCTCCCGCGCGGCTTTTCCATCACCGGAAAAAAGATGGGTCATCCCGCGAAAATAGTAGCTCCAGATCTTCGTGGTCGCGGCTACGACAGGTTCGGCGACAAGCGAATCAAAGACCTCCCCGGACCTCTTGAAATCTCCTTTTGCAAGGAGATCTCTCGCCCCGAGAAACTGCTCGGTAATCGTGCTGTCCCCCGCACTGATGACCCGCTCCCCGATACCAAGCCCCAACTCGCCCTCATCAGCGGGTGGCTCCCCCTTGAAAACCACGAGCGCGACCGCGCTAATCGCCATGATGATAAGCACGGCAGCGATAAAACGGTAAGGGAAACGACGGTGTAACCGGCGCGCGCGACCGCCCGGGATAATCCCGAACTGCCGCCTCTGCACTTCCTCGATCTGGGCGATTACCTCATCGTAGCTCTGAAACCGGTCCGCCGGAGCGTAGGCCATCATTCTCTCGACGAGACGCACGGTCGGCTTCGAGAGCCCCGGCACGACCGACTTCAGATCAACGAGCTTTTTCTTGATCTCCTTGAGCTCCTCCATCGAAGAGGTATTCGCTTCAAAGGGCGGTTTCCCGGCGAGGGCATGATAAAGCGTCGCGCCAAGACTGTAGAGGTCTCCCTTGAACGTATCGGGCTCCCCGTCGAGCTTTTCCGGCGGCACGTAAAAGGGAGTCGCCCAGAGATCCTCGGACTCATCCTGGCCGCCCTGCTGCACCGCAAGACCGAAATCCACCAGCTTCGTTGTGCCTTCATCGGTCACAAGCATGTTGCCCGGCTTGATATCACGATGAATGAGATCCTCCCCGTGGGCCGCCTTGAGCCCGCTTGTGACATCGAGGGCGATCGAAAGGACTTCCGCTTCGGAGAGAGCCCCCCTGTCGGTGATGAGTTGCTCAAGACTGGTCGCGTTGACCAGCTCCATCGCGATGAAAAAGTAACCGTGATCGTTTCCGACCGTGAAAACCTTAACCACATTCGGATGAACGATGGAAGCGGTGAGCTTCGCCTCGCGCTCAAACATTGAGGTCAGGGCGCCGTCGCGACTCAGGGATTGGTGAAGAATTTTCAGCGCCACTTCCCGGCCGAGATTCATGTCCACAGCGCGGAAGACCTGACTCATCCCGCCCTCGCCGAGCAGCCCGACGATCTGGTATTGGCCCATCGTCGCGCGCACCCGCACAAAAGCGGCACAATGAGGGCACTGGATTTTCGAAAAAGGAGCCAAACCGGAGACATCGAGTGCCTTTCCGCACTCGGGACAGTGATTGACCAGCGGTCGTTTTTCCTCGGCTTCTTCCATCTTTTACAGCCCCCGAACTCTGATTTTCGAAGAGCCGACAGTCTATCGAGAGAGCGCGGGAGGTCCAGACAATTCACGAGGGAATCCTTCATTCTCCCCGATGCTCATCTTATGGCCCGCAAAGGCTTGCCTCCAACGCAAGGCGGCGCTAGACTTGCCCTTTTCACCATGGGGAAAACAACGAAAACCGTCGCCATTGGCCGGCACCGCCTCGGCGGGGAGAGACCGCTTTTTATTCTGGGCCCCTGCGTCATCGAGTCGGCCTCGTTTATTCGCGAGATCGGCCCCGCCATCCGCTCCATCGCCGATGCCGCCGGGGTCGATTTCGTCTTCAAAGCCAGTTATGACAAGGCCAACCGCAGCTCGGTCCGATCCTTCCGCGGCACCGGCTGCGAGGAGGGATGCCGGCTTCTCGCCGAGATCGGTGCCGAACTTGAGGTCCCGGTGACCACCGATGTCCACTCCGCCGGAGAGATTGAAATCGCCTCCGAGTTCATCGACGTGCTCCAGATTCCCGCTTTTCTCTGCCGCCAGACCGACCTGATCGAGGCCGCCGCAAAGTCAGGTCGTGTCGTTAATGTGAAAAAAGGCCAATTTCTCGCCCCCTGGGACGTTAAAAATATAGCCGACAAGCTCGATGCCTTCGGTTGTGAAAACTACTTTTTTACCGAGCGGGGAACCAGCTTCGGCTATAATAATCTGGTCGCCGACATGAGATCTATCCCCTGGATGCAAGAAGACGGGCTGCGAGTCGTATTTGATGCGACCCACTCGGTACAACGCCCCGGCGGCGAGGGCACCTCGAGCGGCGGCGACGGGCGTCTCGCCCCCTTGCTGGCCCGGTCAGCGGTCGCTGCCGGTTGCGACGGTGTTTTTATGGAAACGCACCCGGATCCTTCCAAGGCCCTCAGCGACGGCCCGAATCAGGTTCCTCTCGCCAGACTCGGCGAGGTCCTCAGCCAACTCAACGAGATCTACAGGCTCGTGCGCCGCCCCGCATGATGCGATTTCCCCCCATTCCCTCCCTCCTCATGCTGGGTCTTGTCTCCGCCTGGGGTGCATCGTCTCCCCTCGCCGCGGCGGAGGAGGCGACCGCAAAAACGAAGGCGAAAGCGGCGGATAACAGAGATCGCCCCAAAAAGGGAGCCAGGAAAAGCGGGGTGCCGGCACCTGCCGAAGAAGGCATCGCCGAAGAAGTGGTGAAAGGGGCCCTGCCGCAGGAGCTCACCTCAAGTTTTCCGATCGGACGCGAGTTCAAAGGCGTTGCCATCCCCTCCTACGCGAATAACGTCCTCAAGTCCGTCATGACCGCCGCCACAGTCGTCCGGATCGACGAGCAATTCCTGGATCTCGTGGACCTCACCGTCCTCGTTTACAACAGTGCCGGTGAGCCCGAAACCACCATTTCCATGGATGAAGCATCCTACGATCTTGTTATCGGGGAGCTGGCCAGCAAGACCCCCTCGCGTATCGAACAGCCCCGCTTCACCATGACAGGGGACAAAATGACCTTTCAGGCAGCGACTCAGACCGCCCGACTCGTCGGAAATGTGAAAGTCATTGTCTCCGACATCGGCGATCTCGCTCCCGGCTTTGCCGTTCCCGCAAAAGCGGGCGAGGGAGCTAAAGCTGACCCCGCCACTCCCTGATTCCCCTCTACCGCGCCTCACCCCATGAACTCCCTGCCACGCACCCTTCTCATCCTCGGGCTCACCGCATTTGTCTGCGCCCCCGTTTTATCGCTGCGCGCCGAGGAAAACATCGCCGCCGATGCGAAAGACAAGGCCGACTCCATCATGGCGGATCCTCGTCTCCGCAACATGCTGAGAACGGTGAAGGAAGATCCCGCCGCCGCCCTTGAGAAGGCAAAAACCGAGTCAACCGACCTGAACGTATCGGACCTGGATCCCGACGAAGCGGTTCGCCGGATGACCAAAGCTTTCGCTGACAACAAAGATAAAATCGATCCGGAAAAACTGAAGTCCGCTGTCGCCACCGTCAAGGAGTCGGGACTCGCCGAGAAAGCCACCGCCGCTGCCGCTTCGGTTAAAGAGTCCGGGCTTGTCGAAAAGGCCGCCGCTGCCGTCGACCAGCTCGCCCCCGAGGCTGCCGCCATGCTCGGGGATGTGCCCGCCACCCGCCCCGCACCGGGGATCTCCGGCGGTATCCCCACTCCCGTCGCGATGCCCGTCGAGCCGGGCGAAGCCGCTCCCCTCCCTCTCAAGGCCGGGCCTTCCGGCGATGCCTCTCCGGTCGACTCGCCGGCCATGGCCAATACCGCCGTCGATGCCATTGCCGGGGCTTCTCCCACTCGCCCCATGATTCCCGAATCTCCCGGCCTCACCCCGGACGAGATCCCCGGACCGGTTCCACTTGAGAAAAAGTATGCCGCCGCAACAGGGGGGAACTATCCCGGCGCTGACAAGCAGCACATGCAGATCCTCTCCAAAGAATCGATCATGGACAATGCGAAGGGAATTCTTCTTTTCAGAGGCAACGTCCTCATCGCCCACCCCGAGTTCGAAATTAAATGTGACAAGCTTGAAATACACCTGACAAAAGGCGTCGGGATCGACGGCAGCGAAGCGGGAAGCTCGGACTCTCCCTTCAAGCGTGCTGTGGCCTCCGGCGGAATGGTCGAAATCAAACGAACCACACGGGATGAGAAGGGAAAAGCCAAGACCCAAATTGCGATCGCGCGCATCGCCGAATACAATGCCGTGACTAAAGACATCATCCTTTCCGGCGGGCCGCCCTATATTCAGGACGGCGAGCGCTTCGTGAAAACCAACTCTGAAGACGCCCGGATCATCATGCGGGGCAATGGTCTCTATGAGATTACCGGATCCGGGAACCGCAGTCAGATTGTTATCCCCGTCGAACAAAAAGAAAACACGAAAGAGGGTGCCCCCGGCGGGAAAAAGAAAAATGAGACCGGCATCGGCTCTTTCGGCAATGCCTTTGACGAACTCCGCTAAGTCCCGACCGTCTACCCCGCACTCATGAGTTATTCAGACGAAAGGGACAAACTCGCCGAACTCTTCGGCGTCAAAAATCCCGCGCGCAAGAGCGGCTACTCAGAGGAGCTTAAACAGAGCGACGCTCCGCCGCAGGAATCCCCCTTCCCGACAGATCCCGTCTCGCCGGAGTCTCCCGGGATTAGCATTCCGGTCAAACTTCGCCCCCCCTCTGATATCGCCACCGATCCGCACGACACCCCCGCCGTGTCCCTCTCCGGGGACGGCGCAGCAGGAACGCGGGAAAAAGGCGCCCGCGCCCTCCCGACAATCGAGGATGAAGAGTTTATCCAGCCTGACTACGGAGTCATTCCGGATTTCTCCGATCTCGACTTCCTCTCGCTGGACAGCACCACGCCGGGGCCCGGCGGTCCCGGACCTGCCGTCTCTCTGACACCACCACCTCCGGGAGAGACACCCCGCCTTCGGGCCGAAGCGCCCGCCCCCCCGTCCGAGGTTCCAGCCGCATCAGAAATGCCCGCCGCCCCCCCCTTGAATCGTCCCCGCGCCACCATCAACAGGGCGGACCTGCATTTCGAAAGCGACGCCGCCCTCGTCCAATCCGAAAACGACCACTTCCTTCTCGAGACGCGCGGACTGGTCAAAATTTATGATGGCCGCACCGTCGTCAACGGCGTCGATATCAACGTTCGGCCCGGCGAGATCGTTGGCCTCCTCGGTCCCAACGGTGCCGGAAAAACGACCAGTTTCTACATGATCGTCGGCCTCGTCCCGCCGAACGGAGGCCAGGTCCTCTTCAACGGCAACGACGTCACGAACCTACCCATGTATCAGCGGGCCCGCCTCGGGATGGGCTACCTGCCGCAGGAAGAGTCCATCTTCCGCAAACTGACCGTCGAAGAAAACATCATGGCCGTGATGGAAACCCTCGACCTTTCCCGCAAAGAGCGTCACGAACGCTGCCAGGAACTCCTCGAGCGCTTCAGCATTACTCACATCCGCAAGAACGTGGCCCTCACCTGCTCCGGCGGCGAGAAGCGGCGCCTCACCATCGCGCGCTCTCTCGTCACCATGCCCAGCCTCCTCATGCTCGACGAACCTTTCTCCGGCGTCGATCCCATTGCCGTCAACGAGATCCAGAATATTGTCGAAGACCTCCGCAAGTCAGGTCTCGCCATCCTCATCACCGACCACAACGCCCGTCAGACCCTTGAGCTTGTCGATCGCGCCTATCTGATCTACGAGGGCAAGGTCCTGCGTGAGGGAACGCGGGATTTCCTCATTAATGACCCCGTCAGCCGCGAACTCTACCTCGGTGACCGTTTTACGATGTAGCCTTCCCGCAGAAGGCCATCCGCACACGGACCCTACGCTCCCTCCCGTCACGTTTTTGCGCAACGCGCCAACCCCAACCCCACCACTGCAGGCTTGTCAGAAAGGCTTTGAATCTGGTATCCTTCCAGCTCAGTCAGAACAGTCCTGACCCGAAAACAAAACAACAATAGTTATGCAAGTCACAAACGTTAATTTGCCCATCACTGTCACCGGACGCCATGTCTCCGTTACGGAGCCCATGCGCGAGTATGCTGAGAAAAAAGTGGCCGGCTTGCACCTCGATTACCCGAAAATCATCGAGGCCAAGGTCCTTCTCAACGTGGAACAGAACAGGCACATTGCTGAAATCATCCTTTTTTGCGCCAACCACATTGTCATTGAGGCCGATACCGAGACCCAGGACATGTATGCCTCCATCGACGAGACGATTTCCAAAATCGCCCGCCGCATGCGCAAGCACAAAACGCGAATGCTCAAGTCGCACCGCCCCAAAAAGAAAAAGCAAAAAGAAGTGCGCCTCGTCTCGGAATTGATATTTCCTGCGGAAATCCCGGACGAGCCCGAACTCGATCACGAACCCCACCTCATTCACAAAGAGAAATACAAAATCAAACACCTTCACAGCGACGAGGCCATCATGGATATGGAAATGAATGAAAAGCCCTTCCTGGTTTTCCACGATGACAAAACAGACCGCCTCGCCATCATCTACCGTCGCGAAGATGGTGATTACGGCATGATTATCCCGGTTGAAGAGGGTTAATTCACCGCCCCGACCCTGTTGAACGACGCGGGAACGGCTCGAAACGGCCGTTCCCGTTTCTGTTTCGCCCCCCTTATGAGCTTTGCCCCTCCCCGCCCCGTTGGTGCCGGTTCCCGTGTCGCCATCGTCGCGCCCGCCGGCCCCTTCAATGAAGAGTCTTTCGAGAAAGGGATCGCCTGGCTCTCGACCCGATACGAAGTGCGCCACCGATCCGACATCTTCAGCAAGGCCGGCTATCTCGCCGGGAACGACGCCCGCCGACTCGCCGAACTCAACGAGGCCGTCCTCGCCCCTGACATTGACGCCATCGTCTGTGCCCGCGGCGGATTCGGAGCAACCCGTCTCCTTCCCGGGATCAATCTCGAAGCGGTCCGGTCGGCGAACAAAATGATCGTCGGATTCAGCGACATCACCGCCCTCCACGCCCTCTGGGCGCAGGCAGGGGTCCGGTCCGTCCACGCCCCCATGGTCGCCGCCCTTGCCGACGCCTCGGAGATCATCCGCCGAAAATGGATCTCCGCTCTGGAACAAGCCGCAGAGCCGCTCCACTGGAACCTGCAGGCAATAAACCACCCGACAGACCTACCCGTCAGCGGTATCCTTACAGGAGGCAATCTCGC
This sequence comes from Akkermansiaceae bacterium UBA6138, assembly GCA_002422425.1. Lineage (GTDB taxonomy): Bacteria > Verrucomicrobiota > Verrucomicrobiia > Verrucomicrobiales > DEV007 > Arctic95D-9. The sequence goes on from DIVG01000062.1 coordinate 111,618, forward strand.
CGTCCTCGGAGCCCTCATCGGCACCCCCTACGCCCCTCCGCTCGACGGACGAATCCTTTTTATCGAAGACGTCGGAGAAAGGCCCTATCGTGTCGACCGGCTCCTCACAACGATGGCGCAGGCCGGCTGGTTCGACCGCCTCAACGGGATTCTCATCGGAGCCTTCACCGAGGGCGAGCCCGGTGCCGACGGAATCACCATCGACGAAGTCCTCGCCGGCCATTTCGCGAAAGCCCCCTTCCCCGTCCTTAGAGGCCTACCCGCCGGCCACATCGACGACAACGAATCCCTACCCTTCGGCACCAAAGTCACCATCGACGGCGGACTCGTCTCGGTCGCAGAAGAAGAGAGGGAATCCAACCTGTTGCCGCCGTCCCGGTAAGGTGAGGGGGACACCCCTGACGGAGCGCGGTTAAAGATAGAAAGTCCCCAAACTTTGGTGGAAACCCGGATTTACCGTTGAAAATGGCGGAGCGGACGGGACTCGAACCCGCGACCTCTGCCGTGACAGGGCAGCGTTCTAACCAACTGAACTACCGCTCCACGGTAATGGCAGGACCTCAAGAACTTTCGCTCTCTAACCTGCCTCGGCTGGGGAGCGGACTATAGACGCGGGAACGACAGCGCGCAACAAAAAATATTGGGGAAATCCGTTGCTTTCGCCTCTGATGTGAGTAAAGGTTTTCACCCGCCGCAACCCTTCCCTTTTGCGGCCTGATTTTTTCCAGGTGAACCCATGAATGTGATTAACAAAATCGAACGCGAGCAGATGAAGACCGAAGTGCCGACCTTCGGCCCCGGTGACACGGTCAACGTGCATTCCCGCGTTGTTGAAGGCGGCAAAGAGCGTATCCAGATCTTTAAAGGCCTCGTCATCGGACGCCACGGTTCGGGCATCAATCAGGCGTTCACCGTTCGCAAGATTTCCAGCGGCGAAGGGGTCGAGCGCGCTTTTCACCTCCACTCTCCCAAAATGGCGAAGATCGAGGTGCTCAAACACGGCAAGGTCCGCCGCGCCAAGCTGAACTACCTTCGCAGCCGTCTCGGCAAAGCAGCGACCAATCTCAAGGCTCGCGCTGAGAAGATCAGCGAGTAATCCCCTCCGAACGACAGGCGGAGTTTCCTGCCATCCTTTCTGAAAACGGCGGATCATCGATCCGCCGTTTTCCGTTTTGGTGGCGGTCCCCGGGCTTAGTCGTCCGTGCTTCGTCGCAGCGAGCGGATATTGCCCAGCCAGGTGCAGGCGACTGCGGCAAAAAGGGCAAAAGTCCCGAGTCCGCGGCTGAGCGGATGCATCGGGGCGGGATGCCGTCCCCACTCAAGCACGGTCATGAAGCCCACGGCGGCGTAACTGAGCAGGGTGAGGGTGCCAAAGAGACGCCTTCCCCGCAACGAGGCATTGCCGAAGGTGAGCGAGGCCGGAATGGTGGTGACGAGAAGGCCGACCCCCGCCACCAGCAGCGGATAATACCCGCTCACGAGTCCGGCAATGGTCACGAATGTCCCGCCCGCAAAAACTCCGCCGACGGCGATGCCCTGATGCCGTTCACCCGGCTTCAGGGCAAGACGGGCGGACCGGTCAAGAAGGATGAGAAAATTCCCTATCCCGGGCGCGAGCCAGACCCAGAGCACGAGCCCCAGCCACACCGCGACGAGCACACCGGCGTAGACCGGATTGAGTGACTCAAGGTAGTGGCGCGAGACCTGATAAATAAAAAAGGCACCGAGAAAAATCATCCACTGTTTCCCCTCGGTGTATCGCTGCATGAAAAAGCAGTAGGAGAGGTAGGCACGGTAAAACCACGAACGCGCGCGGAAAGCTTCGAGGAGCCCTTCCCTCGCCATATCCGACTCGGGATCGAGTCGCAGGGCCTCGCGGAAATGCTGCTCGGCACGGCCTTGATCCCGCGAATGGAGAGCGCTCCAGCCTGCGTTAACGTGGGCAAAACTATCCTCGGGATCGGCCGCGAGGAGCCGCTCGACGGCCTCGGTATTGAGCTGCCTTTTCCCCTGCATGCGCAGGGTGTGGGCCAGAATATTGGCGGCCATGGCGTTGTCGCCGTCAAGAGCAAGGGCGCGACGGCTCCACTCCTCGGCTTCGGCCCAGCGATCCATCGCACAAAACGCATTGGCCTTGGCCGAGAGGGCGAAGGTGTCGTCGGGATTGAGCCTCACTGCCGCTTCGGCAGCGGCGAGCGCTTCCTTTCCGCGATGGAGCTCGGCAAGGATGATGGCTTTGACCGAAAAATAGAAAGGCTCGTCGGGATGGAGGCGGATCGCCTCTTCGATGGTCTCAAGAGCACGCCGCTTTTTCCCGGGCTGACTCATCTGACAGAGAGCGAGTCGCCCGTAGACAAAGTCATTATCCGGTTCGCGGGCAAGCACGTTGTAGAAACACACCTCCGCCTCTTCGAGCCGTCCCTGGTCCTGAAGCAAAAGGCCGTGCGAAAGTTCACTCATGAGCAAAATGCAGCGAAAAGATCGCAATCACTTCCCGATGCCGAGGTAGTGAAGAATGTCGTCGTAAAAACCGCTCTGATTCGCGTAGAGGGCGTAGTTGCGGGCACTCTCAAACCATTTTTTGGTGCTCGGCTTCACCTTCGCGGCTGACTGGAGGAGTTGCTTCTGGGTCACGGGGACGATCCTGCCGGTCTTCATCGCTTCGGAGAGAGCCCCCTCGATCGCCTGATCGAAGACGGCCTTGATGTCGGCACCGGAAAAGTCTTTCACCTTTTTTGCAAGCGCGACGGGGTCGAGACCGGCAACAGGTTTACCCTCGGCCATGAGACGAATAATCTGATCCCGGGCAGGTTCGTCCGGCGGGGGCACGAAGATGAGCCGGTCAAAGCGTCCGGGGCGGAGAAACGCGGAGTCAAGATGCCAGGGCGCATTCGTCGCGCCGAGGACGAGAACCCCGTCGTTCTTCGACGACTCGCTATCGAGTTCGGCGAGGAACTGATTGATGAGAGTGCGTCCGGCCGAAGTGCGCATGTCCTTTCGGTCCGCAGCAAGCGCATCGACTTCATCGAAAAAGAGCACGGCGGGAGCATGGCGGCGCGCCATTTCAAAGATCTCGTGGAGCTTCTCCTCGGACTTGCCGATCCACATGTCGAGAATCTGATGCAACCCGACGCTGAGAAACTTTGCATTGATCTCCCCCGCCGTCGCGCGACTGATAAGGGTCTTGCCGCAACCGGGAGGGCCATAGAGAAGGACCCCTCCTCCAGCGCGCTTACCGTAGGCCTCGAAGAGTTCGCGGTTTTCAAGCGGGTAGAGGATTTTCATGCGAATGTCCTCTTTGACTGATTCCATTCCCCCGACGCGGTCGAAATTGACGTCGGGTTTCTGGTCGAACTCGAACTCGATCTCTCCGTCATCGAAACGATCGTCGTCAAAATCATCTTCCTCAAACTCCGGGTCGTAATAGGCCCCGGCCTGGCGGTCGCCGTTGCGCTGCGGGGACGGTTCCCGGGGTTCTTCCGCAACCCTCTGCCCGCCGCCCTGACGAATGCGCTTGAGAAGATCATCATTTTTAAGCGCCTGATCGAGGCTGACGGCCTTCTCGTAATATTCCCGGGCCTCGCGGGCCCGATTTTCGTTCAGGGTAAGGCGGGCCCGCAGGAGCCATGCCGGACCGAAATTCGGAAACTCTCCGCAGATCTGCTCAAGCCGCAGGATCGCTTCGGAGGAGCGTCCCTCCAGATCGAGTAGCTGGACGAGCTGGGTCCGGGCGCAGGGATTGCCGGGATCGACCCGCAAAACGGCTTCGTAGCTCGATTTTGCCTCACCGAGACTGAACTGCCCGAGATAAGCCTCACCGAGCATGAGGAGAAGCGGCACGTTATCCGGCGATACGGCGAGGGCCTGCTTGAGGGAATTAATATCAGCCATCTTGAAAGGAAGGTTAAAACAAAAGCGAAACGGGGCGCGTAAGCAAGCATCTAAGCAAAAAGGTTTTCAGGTCCAGTCGCGGTCCGTTTTCCCGGCTACAGTGATCGGTCCCTTTCTGGGCGATTGACTTGGACGCCGAAAAAGCCATTTATTGAACTACCGTCGCCCCCGGCATTGAACGATGATTTTTCGCCCTGCTAAGTTTCTGCCTGCCCGACTCCTCGCGGTTTCCGTCGGTGTTGCCGTTGCCACGGCAGGGGCGGACCCGGAACTCTCGGTGCGATTCGGCGAGGAGACGGTAACTCTCGCCGGCCGCGTCGATTCGGATGAAACAGCCCGGAAGCTTGCTGCCGCCGCCCTCGAAGCCCGTCCTGATCTGCGCGTCGTCCGGGAAGGACTCGTCATCGATGCTGCGGCGGGGCAATCACACATTTCGGATCTCCGCAGTCTCATTTCCGAATTGGGACTCACGACTCACGAGGGGCGGCTTGAAATATGGGCCGATCGCATCCTCGTCGGGGGCCTCACCGACAGCAGCGTGACGCTGGCCGCCCTTCGCATCCGTCTCGATCCACTGCGCGAGGAACGGCGCTTCATTAATCACATCTGCATCGTGGATACAGAGTATCTTCCAAAAGTCGATGTCTCGCTCACCGATCGGGCATCAGGGGTTGAAGTTCCGCCCCTCGGTCGCCCCGCGGCTCGGGAGCGGGCGTTCGAGGCACCCGGACTGCTCGTCGAAAAGCTTGTGCCTACCCTTTTAATGCTCAAAGACTTCGACCGGATCGAAGGGAGATCGGCCCCGCCTTTGGGCGAAGTCCTCCGGGCAACGCCGCTCGCGATGGCCGCAGCGGCACTCACCACAGACGGCGCCGATTCCCCTCCCGCTATACCCCGGCCGCAATACGAGACGCTGCCATCGGTTCGTTTCTCACGCAGCTCGTTCCTGCTCCAGGCGAACCAGGAGCCGATCTTTGAAGAACTGACCCGCGCTCTCCTTTCGCCTGATCGCCAGGGCCGGACCGTCCTGATCGAGGCAGTCAGGGCGAGCGGCGGGTCGAGCGCTTTTAACGACTACCTCTGCGAGCGCCGCTCGGCTGAGGTGATCCGTTTTCTCACCGAGCGGGGAGTCAACAGGGAGGTCCTCAAATCCGTGACCATCGATTCGCCCTCGACCATTGACGAGGGTGAGGTCAGGGTGCGGGTCGAAATCCACGGCTATCCCGCCACCATGGAGGCCGATTCCCCGGCGATCGCGCCGAACGAAGAGGCGCAAAGCATTCCCGAAAGGCCCAAACCGGTCACCGGCGGGTAGAATCGCGGCATGGGCGGGAAAGGCAGCGTCAGCTACAAGTCAATCTCTTCGGCGGCAGGGGCGTTTTCCCGGATACCGGCCCGAAACGCTAAAAAACCCGGCCCCTAACGGGACCGGGTTCTTTGACCACTCAACTTTGTCTATCAACAATCTCGGGAATCGTCTCGGAGACAAATGGGATCCACCCTGCCGGACAGAACCGTTCAACGGTTCGCCATCTCGCCCGTTTTGTGATAGGCATTGTATTTGGCAGTGGGGACGATGATTTCGTTCCCGGGGAAAATAGTAGTGCTCGCACCGAGACGGTTAATCCGCTGGAGTTCCGACATCGTCGTGAAGAAATCCCGGGCCAGAGCGTAAAGATTATCGCCTTTGTTTACCGTGTAGTAACCGTAGGTCTCGTCGGCACGAAGCAGATCGTTGTCGTATTGAAACGCATTCGACTGCTCTTTTTTCGTCTCGTCGGATTTAGTGACGACGTTTCCCACTCCCTGCACGGCGGGGATCTTCAACGTCTGCCCGAGGCTGATCGTGTCGCTGCGGAGACCATTGGCGGACTTGATGCTCGCAACGGAGGTGTTATATTTTTTTGCCACGGAAGTGAGCGTATCGCCCTTGATAATCCGGTGAGTCTTTGTCGCCGCAGGAGCAGGGGCTGGGACGGCAGGCGCTACGACGGATTCTTCTTTTTTCGTTTCACCGATCACAACCGAGTCTTTTTTGGCATTCGCCGGAGAACCCGTTTCCGCCGTCGTCGCGCCGGAGGGAGGCGAAGGCATCGCACCGGGAATGACAAGGGTTTCACCGATATAGATGGGCTGCCCCTCACTGAGACGGTTCGCTTCGAGGAGCGATTTCCGCTCAACCCTGAATTTCTCAGCAATCTTACCGAGGGTGTCGCCATCCTGAATCACGTAGGTCCCGCCCGGGGGAGCGGGAACAGTCGGCTCGCCCCCTCTCGTTGCCTCCATAAGCGCCGCATTCGGGTAGCTGTAGGAGTTACTCTCGCTGCTCTCCACCGTGCCCTCAAGAGAGGCGATACGGGATTCGAGCGCGCTGATTCGAGAGTTCAACGCCTCCATCGCCGGTTCAGAAGCACCGAGCATTTGACAGAGAAGCGCTGAAGCCGCCAGGGTCGTCAGGGTGGTCGCAATTCGATTCATGTGTGGAGTTTATGGCATTTTTACATTCAGCACAACAATAAATTTAATATTTATGGAATATTTTTTAAACTTTGAGGAATGAAACGATAAATCCCCCATAACTTTGTAATTAATCAAAAAGCCTTTGAGCGGGGCCTTCCTGCTGACCGGGACTTGCGCTTGATCAGGAGGCCGCTACCCGCTACTACTCTACGATGAAAATCACCTTTTGCGGGGCGGCGGAGACGACGACAGGGTCGCAGCATCTTATTGACGTGAACGGATCGCGCATCCTCCTCGACTGCGGATTATATCAGGGCCGGCGCGACACCGCCAACGACAGGAACCGGCACTTTTTTTTCGAGCCGCAGAGTGTTGACGCAGTGGTCCTCTCCCACGCCCACATCGACCACAGCGGCAACCTCCCCAGTCTCACCAGCAACGGCTTCAAGGGAAACATCTATTCCACTTTCGCGACCCGCGACCTGTGTCAGATCATGCTCGCCGACTGCGCCCGCATCCAGGGTCAGGACACGAAGTGGCTCAACAAACGGCGCGCCAAGCGAGGCGAACCCGATCTGGAGACCCTCTACACCGAGCAGGAGGCCGAGGAGTGCGTGCGCCAGTTCGTCACGATAGGCTATGATCGCTCCATCCCCATTGCCGACGGTGTCACCCTCACTTTCATCGACGCCGGACATATTCTCGGCTCGGCACAGGTCATTCTCGACATCGTGGAGAACGGCCACCGCAAGCGCCTCCTCTTCTCCGGCGACGTGGGCCGGGGTCACAATGAGATCCTCCGCGATCCGGCGGTAGCCGAAGATGTGGATATCCTCATCATGGAGAGCACCTACGGCAATCGCGAGCACGAACTCCCCACCCAGGCGAATCATCTTCTCAGTGATGTTCTCAATCGTGCTCTCGATAAGAAAGGCAAGGTCATCATCCCGGCCTTTGCAGTGGAGCGAACCCAGCAACTCGTCTACGTGCTGCACCACCTCACCGAAGAGGGGCTCATCCCGGACGTTCCGATTTATGTGGACAGCCCCCTCGCGGTCAGTGCCACGGAGATTTTTCGCCTTCATCCCGAGTGTTTTAACGAAGACGTCTACGAGTTCCTCTTCGACAAGCGGGACCCTTTCGGTTTCGAGAATCTAAGCCTCGTTCGCAAGGTCAATGAATCAAAAGCACTCAACGATCTCCGCGAGCCGGCGATCATCATCTCGGCCTCGGGCATGTGCGAAGCCGGCCGCATCCTCCATCACCTGCGGAACAATATCGAGGATCCGAAAAATACGGTTCTGTTTGTCGGCTACTGCGCCGAGCACACCCTCGGGGCGAAAATCCGCGGCGGGATGAAAGAAGTCCCCATCCTCGGGGATACCTTCAAGGTCAACGCAGACATTGAGATCCTCGACTCGTTCAGCGGCCACGCCGACCGCAATGAATTACTCGCCTACTTTGATAAGATGGGAGGAAAAAAAGAGCGGGTTTTCCTTGTCCACGGGGAAACTGAACAGTCTCACGCCCTTCAGGCAACGCTAAGTGAACGACACCCTGGCCAGATCGAAGTCGCCCGCTGGCGCTCGAAGATTGAGATCTGACCTCGCTTCCCGCGTCACGCCAGTTCCGCATCGGCGGCTTGCCGGAAACGCAATCGGGTGCCTTCATCCTTGAAAAAGAGCGTGAAGCCGCTCTCTTGAAGGCACGATGAAGTCCCTCCTCCTCACCAACGAATACCCGCCCCACATTTACGGAGGGGCAGGTATTCACGTCCAATACCTGGCGCGCGAGCTCGCCAAACTCTGTGAGGTGGAGGTGCGCTGCTTCGGCGAACAAAGGATCACGGGCGACAACCCCGAGGTCTTCGGCTTCAGCGCCGACAGCTCGGCCTATACTGCCCCGGCCCCCCTTCATTCGGTCTTTTCCGCGCTGCAGCGCTGCCTTGAATTCAATACCCGCCGCATCGAGGCGGACGTAGTCCACCTGCACACCTGGTATACCCACTTCGGCGGCATCCTCGCCCGTCTGAATTACGGCCTTCCCATGGCCCTGACCGTCCACTCCCTTGAACCTCTGCGCCCATGGAAAAGAGAGCAACTCGAAGGAGGCTACGATTTCACCCTCTGGCTGGAAAAGACCGCCATCGAGATGGCTGATGCCGTCATCGCGGTCTCTCACGAGACGAAGGCGGATATTCTGAGCCTTTTCGATGTGCCTGAAGAGCGCGTCCCCGTGATCTATAACGGAATCGATCCCGACGAATACCGCCCCACCGCCAACCGCGGGGTCCTCGAAAAATGGGGCATCGATTTGGAAACTCCTTTTGTCCTCTTTGTGGGACGCATCACCAGACAAAAGGGCATTGTCCACCTCGTCAATGCGATCCGGCATCTCGATCCCGGAACGCAGGTCGTCCTCTGTGCGGGGGCACCTGATACCCCTGAGATCAAAGCCGAGATGGAAGCCGCCGTCGAAGCGGTACGGCGTGATTGCGACGGAACCATCGTCTGGATTCAGGACATGATTCCCACCCCGGACAAGATCACGCTCTACAGTCACGCCCGTGTCTTCTGCACGCCCTCGATCTACGAGCCCTTCGGTATCATCAATCTTGAAGCGATGGCCTGCGAGACGCCCGTGGTCGGGTCCAAAGTCGGCGGGATGAAAGAAATCATCCTGCACGGCAAAACCGGTCTGCTTGTCCCCCTCGATCAGCAGAAAGCATCCCCTTTCGAAGCGATCGATCCGGACGCCTACTCCCGCGACCTCGCCGGCGGAATCAACGAACTGATGCGCGACCCCGACCGATGTGCCGAAATGGGCCGGGCCGGCAGGCAGCGGGTCCTTGAAAAATTCAGCTGGGCCGGAATCGCACGGGAGACCCTCGCGCTCTACCACCACATCACAAAATAAGAGGCGGCGAAGATCTCTCTGTTTCGGCCCCGGCCAACCCTTTTCGCGCGACTTGCTCTTTGCCGGATCAGCGTGCTATCCTGCTCTTACTACCGGAAACCCGCAAATGAAAGCCTCCTCCGCCCTCCTCGCCGCGTCTCTTTGCCTGACCTTCTCCCCCGCTCTTCTATCTTCCGCCGAATGGTCGGGACCTCTCCAGCAGATCCTCAAAGTCGGTCCCGAAGGTGCCGGTAACACCGAAGCCGCTGCCGCCTGGGCTGACCTCACTGCACACGGTCCCGAAGTCATCCTGCCTCTTCTTGAAGCGATGGAAACGGCCGGTCCGATTCCGCGCAACTGGATGCGCTCGGCGGTGGAGACGGTCTTCGAACGCGAGCTCGCCGCCGGCGCGACGCTGCCCGCGTCTCAGATCAGGGCCTTCGTAGTCGACCGGAAAAACGAACCCAACGCCAGACGTCTTGCCTTTGATCTCTACGGCAAAGTATCCCCCGCCGACGCCGGCACGCTCATTCCCGGCATGATCGATGACCCGAGTGCTCCGCTGCGGCGCGAGGCGGTCGCCCGCCTCATCACCGAGGGCAACGCGCAACTCGATGCCGGAGAAAAGGAGCAGAGCCTCGCGACGCTCGACCGCGCCCTCGACGCCGCTCGCGACATCGACCAGATTGATACTGTCGCCAAACTGCTCCGCGAGAAGCTCGGGCAACAACTTGACCTTCCGCAGCACTTCGGATTTCTGATGCACTGGCACCTCATCGCTCCCTTTGACAACACCGAGCGCCAGGGCTTCGACACTGTTTTCCCGCCCGAGACCGAAATTAATCTCAGCTCCGCCTATGAAGGGAAGGAAGGAAAATCCGTGACCTGGCAGGAGTATGCAAGCGCGGATGACTACGGGAAGGTCGATTTCAACACCCCTTTCTCCCCGCTCAAGCAAGTAACCGGTTACGCCTACACGGAGTTCACCTCGGCCGAAGCCCGCGAAGCCGAGATCCGGCTCGGATGCAAAAACGCATGGAAAATCTGGTTCAACGGCGAGCTCCTTTTTGGGAGGGACGAGTACCACCGCGGTCAGCGCATTGACCAGTATTCCCTGCCGATAAAACTCAAGGAGGGCAAAAACACCATTCTTGTCAAAGCCTGTCAAAACGAACAAGAGCAGGACTGGACCGTCCAATGGGAGTTCCAGCTCCGCCTCTGCGACAGCACCGGCACAGCCATCCTCGCGACAGATCGCAAACCTACTCCCGAAAAAAGCGCCCCGGCTCGACGCCCCACTGCTCCCGCTCAGTAATGTTCCTTCTACCGCTATCTTTCATGCACTTTTCCCGTCTCACTCTCGCGTCCGCGCTCCTCTTCGCGACCGTCGCCCCGGCCCACGCCGACTGGCTTAATTTCCGCGGACCGCAGGGATCCGGCTTCGATTCCGCCGCCGCAAAGACACCGGCGGAGCTAAGTGAAAAAACCCTCGCCTGGAAAGCTCCCCTTCCCGGACGCGGCCTCGGCAGCGCCATCGTCGTCGGCGGCAAAGTCTTCGTCACCGCCGCGAGCGGCCCCGAACAGCAGCAACTCCACGTCCTCTGCTTTGCGGTCAGCGATGGTGCCCCGCTCTGGGAGCGCCGCTTCTGGGCGACCGGCCGGACCATGGCCCACAGCAAGACCAATGTAGCCGCTCCCACTCCCGCCAGCGATGGGAAGCGGCTCTACGCCCTCTTCTCGTCGAACGACCTCATCTGTCTTGACCTTGATGGCAATCTTGTCTGGATGCGCGCCCTGACCCTCGATTATCCGAACGCCTCGAACAGCCTTGGTCTGGCCTCCTCCCCCATCGTCGTTGGCGACACCCTCGTCGCCCAGATCGAGAATGACTCCGAATCTTTCGCCGCCGGATTCGACCTTCTCACCGGGATCAACAAATGGAAGCTCGACCGCCCCAAGTCCGCCAACTGGACTTCCCCGACCGTGCTCGAAAAAGACGGGGAAGCCATCGTCGCCCTCCAGGGCAGTGACGGCGTCCTCGGGCTGGTGCCCTCGACCGGATCGCCCGTTTTCAAGGTGGAGGGGGGAGCTTCGACAATTCCCTCCAGTGCCGCCTCGGGCGATCAGATTTTTATCCCCTCAAACGGCCTCACCGCGATGCGCCTGGGAGAGTCGGGCGAGTCTCCCGAAAAAGTCTGGAACGAACCTAACGAACGCCCCGGAACCGCAAGCCCGCTCGTGATCGGTGAAAAGGTTTACCTCATCAATAATGCCGGGGTTCTTACTTGCGTCGATCGTGGAACGGGAGCCCGATCGTGGCGGACGCGGATAGAGGGTCCCTTCAGCGGCAGCCCGGTCGCCGGAGCAGGCGAGCGCCTCTTCATTTTCGGAGAGACTGGAATCGGCCAGATTGTCGATCTCAGCGGGGAAGAGGGAAAAGTCATCAGTAGAATCGAGCTTGGTGAGACAATTCTCAGCACGCCCGCCCTCTCCGACGGTGCGCTCTATATCCGCAGTGACGGCCATCTCTGGAAATTTTCCGGTGAGTGGTGAAGAGCGGGGACAGAGAGAACCGACCGAACGGAATTTTCTTCTTAAGCCCTCTCGAAGAGAAAATTTCTCTTGTCCCCGTGCGGCTCTTCCGCTCTTTAGTTCCATGTCATCCTCCCTCCCCCGCGTTCTTGTGACGGTGCACGTTCCCCTCGAGCACCTTGCGCCACTTGAGAGTCTCGCCGAGATCGTTATGCCTCATAACGGCTTCGCCGCCGCGCCGAGGGCGCAGGTTCTCGAACTGATAGCGGACTGCACCGCCGTGCTCTCCCAGGGTGAACTCCGCGTCGATGCCGGGCTCCTTGATGCGGCACCCGCCCTGCGCTTCGTCGCCAACGCCGCCATGGGAATCGATAATCTCGATCTCGCCGAATTGCGCCGTCGTGGCATCGCCGCCTCGAACACACCCGCCGCTTTCGCCGAATCGACCGCCGACCATACCCTCGGGCTCATGCTCGACCTGACGCGCCGGATTTCAGAATCGGACCGATTCGTCCGCACCGGGCAGTGGGCCATTGGCGGCATGGAGCCGCTGCGGTGGGAGGGCACCCTCCTCGGCGGTAAAACCCTCGGGATCATCGGATACGGCCGCATTGCGAAAATGGTCGAACGTCGCGCCCTCGCCTTCGACATGGAAGTGATCCACACCAAATCGCGCCCGCACGATCACCCCGGCTACCGCCCGCTCGATTCTCTCCTCGCCGAGGCTGACATTGTCGTGACTCTCGTCCCGCTCACTCCGGAGACCCGTCAGCTCATTAACGCCGAACGGATCGCGAAGATGAGGAGAGGCACCTTTTTTATCAATGTAGCGCGCGGCAAAGTCATGGACGAAGCCGCCGTCGTCGATGCCCTGCGGTCCGGGCATCTCGCCGGCGCCGCCTTCGATGTCTTCGAGGAAGAACCGATCGTGACCGAAGCGCTTTTCACGATGGACAATGTGGTCCTCGCCCCCCATATCGGCGGGGCCACGAAAGAACAACGACGCCGCGGCCGGCTCGAAGCCTCGGGGGAAATCGCCCGATTTCTCAAGGGCGAGGAGAGGCTCTTCCCGGTGTGAGCGGTGAAGCGGATTGACTGATGGGGCGGGCGAGACGCCAATGGTGTTCGGCATGGTAGTTGCTTTGATTAAGCCCTGAGCGCGAGAGGCTACCAGTATGGCGTGGAAAGCGCTCTCGGAAGCTCCCAGCCCTAAGAACGCGCGGCGACCGGGCACGACCGAGCCTCCCGGCATCGGGGCTGCTTTTCCGGCGAGATGACTCACCTGGATTTTTTCGCAAACTGGCCGGCGAGCAGTCTTTCAAGATTCGCTGCGGAGATCATGCCCATGGCGTGGAAGCGCAGCAGCTCCATCATCCGCTTGTTCGGCAGCTTGCCCAATCGGAGGGACAGGAGAAGCGCGGCGATCAAAGCCGCGTAAATCTGGATGGCGACGCCCTCGGCGCTTTCCGCCAGCCAATGCCACTGATTGGGGCGGCCCAGCACGCATTTCAGCCATCGGAAAAACAGTTCAATCGCCCATCGGTGGCGGTATATCTCCGCGAGCAGCGCCGCTCCAAAGACTTCGCGATCCAGGCAGCTGGTCACGAGGATGATCGGCTCGTCCATGCCTTCCTTCTCGATGCGCACCACTCGCACCGGCCCGTGGTGATTTCGCTCCCGCGAGCCGAGGCGCACGATGCGGTCGGAGACCACCCCTGCAGCACGGTCCTCCTCGTCGAGGGGCAGTTCCTCGATGGTCTCGACGCACGCTCCTTCGCAGAGCCTTACGATGTAGGCGCCTCCAGCTTCCTTAATTTTCCCGAGCAGGCCATAGTCGCGCCCGTAGTTGCGGTCCCCGACGTAGAACCCGCCCGGCTCGATGGATTCGGCAAAGGCAGAGCGCTCGCAGCGCCGTCCTTCCGAGATCGTTGCCTTGGAGGGCTCGCCGTCGAAGAGACTGAACTGGAGATGGAGGCGAACCGCACGTTGGGTCTTTTGCTGGTGACGCCAATGTGCCCACGCCATTCGTGTCACTGCGGGAAAGACGGAGCTGTCGATGAGACTGAGTCGGGGCGGCAGGGCGAGACCTCTTGCGGAGGCTGCCTTCCGCCGAGGCTCCTCCGCCACCAACAGGGCGAAGAGTTTTTCCAGCCGGGTGCTGCCGAAGACATGCTGCGCCTCGGAGAAGCTTGCGAGGCTGACAGGACGGGAACTGACCTCCTCCTGAACGCGATCGAGGAGCGAGCAGGCGCACAGTCCCCGCATGGAGTCGATGACGGGATTGAACATCACGAAGAGAACTGAGCAAAGATAGTCTTCCTCGGTGAGCAGACGTTTCGGACCACCTTTGGGGCGGACCAGGGGAGTCGGCGCAACCTTTGCGAGGACGCTGCGGAATTCACCCAGCAACGACCAGTTCTTCAACTCGTCGATGGAGTACCCCGGCACACTGGTAACTTTGTCAGGCACTCTCCAGTAAAAGCCCCGGCGGAAAATGTACAAGTGACGGAAACGTCACGAATGAGGGCCGGGCAAATGTTCATCAAAGTCTCGGGAAAACGAGAAATAGACCCCAGTGAATTTCGAAGCAACTACCATGCCGAACACCATTGGCGAGACGCCCGCGGTCCGGCGTCCCTTGCCTCGGTTGAAATCGTTTGATCAATCCATCAGCCTGTCGGACCGCGGGCGTCCCGCCCGCACCCGGCATCGCAAGCCGCGACGGTTCCGGCCGCCAACTACTTCACACTCGCAAACGCCACATCATCGAATCCCGCCGTCGCGCCCTGCACGACAAGGCGGTAGCCGGTCTTCTCTTTCGCAAGACCTTCGTGCGTTCCTGTCAGGGTGGCGTCGCCGCAGGTGACTTTGACCGTGGTGCCCTCAACCGAACAGCTCATCCCGACCCACTCGCCGGGCTTGGCGGTGAACGTTTCCTTCCCGAGCGGAACCGCCTTCGAAGCGGGATCCTTTTTGTCCTTGTCCATCGTCACGGAAACGGTGTCACCGGCCACGACTACACGGAAAAGATGACCTTTGGCGTGATTGTAACTGAGGTGGAAGCCCCTGGTTCCGTCGAGACGAAACCGGAATTGCAGGCTCGAGTCCTTGTGTGGATCCGGGATCGCGAAGACGGCGGCGTGCTTGTCACTTTCGAGTTCGGCCCCGGTGAGGGCACCGTCGACGACTTTCCATTCACCTTTGATCCCTTTCCACCCCTCCGGCAGCGCCTCCGTGCTGAAATCGGCTTTCAGCACCGGATCGGCGGCGGAAAGAGGCGGAAGTGCGAGAAAGAGAGCGGTTGAGAGAACAAGGGCGGTTTTCATAATGGTTCGATGGAAGAAACCCCGGAGCTCGCCGCAGGTTCCCGAAAAAATCATCTTCGCCCGCTCACGTAATCAAATCCTGAATCACGGTGCCGCCGAACTGGCTGAGCTGCTTGAAGCGGCCGGCGTGGTAGAAGCTCAGTTTGTTATCGTCAAGTCCTAACAAACGAAGAAGCGTAACATGAAAATCACGCACATGGGCTTTGCCCTCGACCGCTTCCATCCCCAGTTCGTCGGTGGCTCCGATGGTGTGACCGGCTTTGCAACCGCCTCCGGCGAGCCAGATCGTCATCGCGTTGGGATTGTGATCACGCCCGTAGGCGGTGCCGCCGCGGACGCCGTTGTCGGGGGTGCGACCGAACTCGCCGCACCAGACGACGAGGGTGCTCTCGAGCAGTCCGCGCTCTTTCAGATCGGCGATGAGCGCGGCGATGGGCTGATCGACTCCGGCCACGAGATTACCGTGGGCGCGCTCGATGTAGTCGTGACTGTCCCACGAGCCGTGGTAGAGCTGGACAAAACGTACGCCCTTTTCCACCAGCTTGCGGGCGAGGAGACATTTCCGCCCGAAGGCGTCAGTGGTGTCTTTGCCAATACCGTATTGCTCCTTCGTTTTCTCGTCTTCCTTTGAAAGATCGAGCGTCTCGGGGACCTGCATCTGCATGCGGAAGGCGAGCTCATAGCTGTCCATCCGCGCGGCGAGCTCCTCATGGTCGGGGCGGGTCGCGGCGTGTTCCGA
>DIVG01000062.1:127523-136345 GCA_002422425.1 Akkermansiaceae bacterium UBA6138
TCCCGGATCGCCGCCGAAGCGATTCCCCGTATTCATCTGATACATCGCAGTGGGATGGTTCACACTGTCGACGGTGCAGCCGCGGAAGAAGCAAAGCTCGTCCGCGACCTTCGCGAGATGCGACCAGTTCGTGGCCATGTCGGCTCCGCTCTGTCCCGCCTTGATGAAGGGAAACGGACTGCGCACGTAGTAGCGTTTGCCGCTCTCCATCGCGGACTTCTGCTGTCCCTCGCGGACGAATTCCTTGAGGTGCATCTTCTCGAGCATTGGCTTCGGATCGAAGGTGTCGATGTGCGAGGGACCGCCCTCCATCATGAGGAAGATGACATTTTTCGCCTTCGCCCCGGGGAAGTGACCCTCCTTCGGCGCGAGCGGATTCGCCTTTTCCTCGGCCGCAAGCAGCGAGGTCAGGGCAACGCTCCCGAGCGAGGCACCGAGACCGTAAACGAACTCGCGCCGTGTCGGGAGATGAAGCGCACGAGCGCCGGCACAGGGGAAGTAGCGTTTAGTATACATAAGCAAACTCGTTCGAATTCAACAAAGCCAGACACACGTCGGCGAGGGCGCGGGTTCTCGCGTCGCAAGCGCCGGGCTGGAGATCGGGGACAAAGTCGGCGTAGGCGTGGAGCCTCTCGTCGAAGGAGAATTTTTCGCCCGTGTTTTCCTCGACGGCCTCACGGCGCACGGTCAGGGGCGGCGTGACCTCGGGATAGACGGCCGTTTCCTGCACGGGCGTCATCTCACGCCAGTGGGCGAGACAGGTCGCGATCTCGGCAGCGGTCGCAGTTCTCCCCAACAGAAGCGCGAAAATTCGGTCGATCGCGGCTTCATCGGTCTCCGTCTCCCGCAGGACCCGACTGGCGAGAGCGAGCGAACGAGCCTGGCTAGCGCGGCTGTTGAAGAGGGCAAAGACCTGGGGCGTCACGGTGCTAGCGTCGCGACGTTCGCAGGAAAAATCGGGCGTCGGGGCGTTGAAGACCTCCATCATGGGATCGGCCTGGCCGCGCAACTTCAGCGCGTAGAGGGAGCGGCGATGACGCTGTTCGGGCAGCGGATTCGGAACCCAGGCCGAGGCGAAGGTGCCCATGACCTGGCGCGGCTGCATGGCCGCCTCGAGATTGATCTCGGGACGATTCGGAATGCCGCCGAGCGCCGGATTCAGCTCGCCCGTCGCCGCGAGCATCGCATCGCGCAACTCCTCGGCACTGAGACGACGCGGTTTAAAAGCGGCGTAGGTTTTCTCCAGCTCTTCCCGGCTCAACTTGGAACCTGAAACTTCCAACCCGGAACTTCTCCGATATGCTTCGCTCGTCATGATGGTGCGATGTAGTTCTTTGAAGCTCCAGCCCGATTCGACAAAGGTCGCGGCGAGCCAGTCAAGCAACTCGGGATGGGTCGGTTTTTTTCCGGTGCTGCCGAAGTTGTTCGGATTGCCCGCGAGCGGCTCGCCGAAATGCCACATCCAGACGCGATTGACGATGGCCCTCGTCGTGAGCGGATTGTCAGGATGCGCTACCCACTTCGCGAAGGCGGTGCGCCGTCCCTCGGGTGCCTCGGGCACGGCGCCGTCGAGTCCGGCCGTGGAGCTGAGAACCGAGAGGATCCCGGGTTTTACTTTTTCGCCCGAGGCAAAAGGGTCGCCTCCGGTAAGGATGCAGGTCTGCTCAAGTTCACCCGCGGCGAAGGGATTCTTCGGAAGGCGCAGCGGCGAATTGACCGACTTCATCTGCGGTGTCGCCCCGTTGTAGACGGCTAGGGCGTAGGGTTCGTAGCGGTCGACCTCCCATCGCAGTCGCTCGAGCCCCTTGCGGGCGACGCGCTCCAGCCCGAACTGCTCGGGGGTGAATCCGACGAGTTTGGGCGGAAAGTCGCTCTCGGCTACGCCTTCCTTCATGAGACGGTTTCGCGCGGCCCCGAAAACTTCGGAGAATCCCCGGTTGCCGCCTTTTTCTCCCTGCGCCGCGATTACCTCGACCGCAGCGTTCCAGCCCGACGGGTCTTTGCCGTTCTCGCGGAACCAGGCCTGCGCATTTTCGAGGAGGATGCGGTCGAGCTCGGCGAGCGTAGCGAGGTATTCGGCGCGCCTTTTCTCGAGATAAGCCCGCTCCCCGAACCCCTCTGTGTTTTCGTTAGGCAAAAACGGCGCAGGCCGCTCGACCAGTTGTGTCGTCGCGAAAACGGCCTGAATGGAATAATAATCGACCGTCGGAACCGGATCAAACTTGTGATCGTGACAGCGCGCGCACTGCAGCGAATGGGCGATGAAGACCTCGCCGACGCTGTTCGTGACATCATCGAGAAAGCGCTGGCGGGCGATCTTCGCGACCTCCATGCCGGTGAGTTCCCATGGTCCCATCCGAAGGAAGCCGGTGGCGATGACCTTTTCCGGATCGGCGGGATCGAGTTCGTCTCCGGCGATCTGCTCCACGATGAACTGATCGTAGGGCTTGTCAGCGTTGAAGGAACGCACGACGTAGTCGCGGTATCGCCAGGCGTTGCCCCGCTCGTAGTCGTTGGCGAAGCCGCTGCTATCGGCGTAACGCACCACGTCGAGCCAGTGTTGCGCCATGCGCTCGCCGTAGTGGGGCGACTCGAGGAGCCGGTCCAAAAGATTTCGGATTGCGGATTGGGGATTGGGGATTGATTCGGCTTCGAAGGCAGCGATTTCCTCGGGCGTTGGAGGGAGGCCGGTGAGGTCAAAGGTGGCCCTTCGGATGAAAGTCCGCGCGTCGGCCGCCGGGGCGGGCGTGACGCCTGCAGGGAAGTGTTTGGCAATCAGCGCGTCGACGGGGTGCTCCCCTTTCCCTTTTTCCCAATCCGAAATCCCCGATCCGAAATCCGAAGTCGCCAATGGCGCATATCCCCACAGCCCCTCGGTCGGGTAGCGGCGGTTCGTCCAGTCGGGTGAAAGACCGCCCGTGGTTTTCACGATGATGCCGTCCTCGGCCGCCCAGGCGGCTTCGTTGGCTTTGGTGATCTCCGCCGCGCGCGTTGCATCGGGCCAGGGGGCACCGCCGGCGATCCAGATCTCGATCCAGCCGAGGGCATCGGCGTAGAGTTTGTCGGTCTCCTTCGGTGGCATCGCCTCCCAGTCTTCGTGTTCGCGGGTCGAAGCGAGATAGAGCAGACTTTCCTTCGGCTTCCCGGGGACGAGTCCGGGTTCGCCGCTGTCGCCTCCGGCGAGGATGGACTCGCGGCTGCGCATGTCGAAGCCGCCTTTGATCTTCCCTTCCTCCTGCCCGTGACAGGCGATACATTTTTCACTGAAGAGCGGCTGGATGCGGCGGACAAAAAGCGCCTCGGCATCGTCGGCGGCCGCCACCAGCTGCGTGAGGGCGGCGGACGAGAGCGCGAAAGAAAAAAGGAGGCGATGGACGGAATGAAGGCGGTTCATGCGGGGCTGCTTATTATCCCGGGATACGGCGGGCGAGTGCCACCAAAAAAGGATTCTTTTTTCATTCCACCCTCCCCGCTTCGAACATGGCCCGGATCTCGGCGGCAGAGAGGGCGGTCCGGTAAATGGCAAATTCATCGATGGCGCCGTTGAGATTGCGGATGGGGAACTGATGGGACTCGGTCGGCAGCCCCCAGTTGCCGATTTCGCACGGCCCGAAATGAATGCTGCGTCCCGCCTGGTGGAGCGGCGAGACTGCCCGCCCGACCACTTTCCCGTCAAAATACTGCGCGACTTCGCCGCTCGTGCCCTCGTAACTGACTGCGAGATGATGCCAGCGACCGAGGCTCTCGGCGGTGAGGACGGGCTGAGAAAAATACATCTGATTGAATTTCCCACCCTTTCCCGAGATCCCCGGGGGCCGATAAACAAGGGAAAACATCAGGCTGCCGTCTTCGTAGATCTGCCAGTGCGGCTCGCCGTTTTCATAGCCGTCGGTGAGGAGGAGCGAATTGTATTTCTTATCAACGCTGTCAACCTTCACCCAGCAGGCGAAGGTGATGTCACGATAGGTGCCGTCGATGGTCATGCGCAATCGATCACCGGGCCGCTTGAACTCGAGCGCCGCCTTGCCGGGCCAGCGGCCGTCGGTCCAGCGGGCTCCCACCGCGCCGCCGGTTCTCGACTGAATCCGCGGCTCAGCCACGTTCCCGACGAATCGATCCCGACCCGCCGCGGTCTGGTGATGAAAATCGTAGTAGGCGATCAGCCGTTCGTCGCGCCTCGCCTCCTGCGACCAAGCGCGCCAGGCTTCGAGGCGACGCACCCCGCGCGCGGCGGCGAGTCCGTCGAGTTCACTGAGGGAGAGAAAGGCCGCCGGATCGACCGTCTTTTCCCCGTCGGATCCCAGTGACATGCCGCCGGTGAGGCTCTGCGATCCGCCTCCCTCGCGATGGACGATGACTTCGCCGTCAAAGACATGCACCTCGCTGCCGACGCCTGACACATCCACATTGAGAGCGAACTCGGTCCCGAGATCCTCGAGCTTCAAGCCCGGTGCGTGAAGCAAAAAGCCCTTCGCCGCCGGCGGCACCTGCACCCTCACCCGCCCGCGATGGCAACGTGCCTCCCACGGTGAGACGATCTCGAGCTCGGCCTCTCCCTCAATCACGACGGTGGCTCCGCTGTAGAATTCGATCTGGGCGAGTCCGCCGGAGAGATGAATCGTCCCTGGAGCGAGAGTGTCCCCGCTGCGCCGTTCAACCCCGGCAAACTCCGCCGAGATCGTCTGGCTCAGCATCGCGACGCCGGCCGAGACTGCCTCGTCTTTGCCGCCGCCGGGCTGAGTCAGACTCACTGACAAAAACACAAAAGCGATCACCGCCGCGATCACCGCCGCGATTCCCGCCGCCGTGAAGGCTGCCACTCGCCATCGCCCGCCTGAACGGGTGCCCGACTCTCCCGGCGTTGCGAAACGTCCCGAAGCGACCCCGGGCTCGTGCAGAAGCCGTGCGTGCAGAAGCCGTGCGTGCAGGTCGGCAAGTTCCAGGTAAAGGCGACGGGCCTGCCAGTCCTCGCGCAGGATCTCCTCAAGGCGCACGAGATCTTCAGCGGAAATTTCCCCGTCGAGACGGGCGTGGATGAGCGATTCGAGATTCATGCGAAGCCTTCCGCTTTAAATTGTTGCGAGACGCAGTCGTAAAGCCGCTGCCGCAGCATCTTGAGATTCCGAAAAAGGGTTCGACGGCTCAGGGAAAAGCGAGCCATCATCTCCTCCGCCGACTCGCCGCAGGCATATCGGCTCGTGAGCAGGTCGCGGTCGGCCGGACCGAGTTTCCCGAGGCAATGGTCAAGATGATGCAGCCTCTCCTCGAGGCGCGGTTCGTGGCGCTCGCGTTCGATCGCGAGCAGGTCGATAATGTCTTCACTGAAGAGCAGCGGAGACCGCCCCGACTTTTCGCGGTGCTTCTGAACCTCGAGGTAGGCAAAGCGATAGGCCCAGGGAAGAAAGGGCCGCGTCGCGTCGTATTGATCGAATTTACGAAAAAGCGCCAGACTCGTCTCCTGCAGGATGTCTTTAGCGTCGGCCTCTGAGGGGACGAGGCTGTAGATGTAACGGAAAAGGCGCTCCTGATGCCCGGTGAGGAGCACAATGAGGTTCTCGGTGGAGTTCGCGGGGGTGTCGTCGTTCATGCAGTCGCCGCAGTTTTCCCAAGTTATCCCCGAAGATGAACGAAAAGTGCCAATTTTTTTTGCGATCAGGGGCGCGGGAAGGCCCCGGCGGCATCTCCGGGAACCGCTCCCGAAGACCCGATCCGGGCAACTTTCCACTGGCGAAAGCGGGCATTTCACGCCATAGCATTCCCATGTCGACCCCCACTTATTTCGTCGTTTCCCGCCAGCAACACGAGGACCTCGTCTCTGCCGCCTATCAGCATCGCGGTTATGAGCAGGATGAAGCCGCCGCCGCCGCCCGCATGTGCAGCGAAGCCTCGTGGCACGGGATCCGCACCCACAACGCCCTCAAAGCGCTCCATCTCGACGAACTCTTCGGCAGCGGCAGCGGCGGCTGCGTCCCCGGCGCGCAGATCGAGGTGCGCGAGACACGTTTCCCCGCCGTGCAAAGTTGGAACGCCCATCGCAAACTCGGCCAGGCCGTCGCCTGCGAGGCGATCGAGACCTGTATCCGCCTCGCCGACCAGTATGGTTCGGGCACGGTCGCGATCGATAATGCCTTCCACTACCTCTGGGGCGGCGGTTACGTGATGGACGCGGCGAAGCGCGGCTACATCGCCTACACCAACTGCACCTCGACCCTCGCCGAGGTGGTGCCCTTCGGCGGAAAATTCCCCACCCTCGGGACCAACCCGCACAGCTGGGGTTTCCCCACCACCGAAGCGGTCGGCTACCCCGTCGTTGTCGACTGGGCCACCTCGGAAATCGCCATGGGTAAGGTCGAGCAATACAAGCGCGAGAACAAAAAACTGGAGTCCGCCTTCGGCGTCGATAAGGACGGCAACCCCACCGACGATCCGTTTGCTGTGGTCGCCCTGCTCCCCTTCGGCCGCCACAAGGGCTACGGGCTCGGCCTGCTCAATGAACTCTACGGGGCCGCGATCGGTGGTTCACTCCCGACCCTGCGCGGACGCGCCACCAAGGCAGAAGGCACAGGGGAAAAGACGACCTGCGCCTTTTATTTCCAGATCGTCCATCCCGACGCTATCCATGTCGGCGATTTCTCCAAAGGCCGCACTCAAGCGGAAAACATCACCGCGGTGGTAGAGGACATCCTCGGACACGGCAACGAGAGGTGCATGCTTCCCGGCACGATCGAGGCGAACAGCGCGAAGCTGAGCGAGCAGGCCAACGGGCTGCTCTTCACCGAGGCCGAGGTCAAAGGATTCATTCACCTTGCCGAAGAATGCGGCATCGACGCCTCGGCCTGGGCGCCTGAGTCGCTCAGGACCTTTGCGGGGTAATTCCCGCAAAAAAAACCGGACGGCACTGGCACCGCCCGGCTTGGAAAAAATGGTTTAAAACCGGTTCGTAATTAGTAGCGGGGACCGTAGTAGCCGGGGGTCGGCTGGCCGTATTGCGAAGGCGCAGGCTGGCCATATTGCTGCTGCGCTTGTTTCTTCTCCTGATTGGAACCGACAGCGGCGCCGGCGAGACCGCCGATCGCCCCACCGATGAGAGCACCGGTTCCGCGATTGCCGTCACCGGCAACGAGTGCGCCGATACCGGCACCGGCAGCGCCTCCGGTCACGGCACCCTTTTGTGTAGGGGAGCATCCAACAAAGGTTAAGGTAGCAACAAAGAGCAGTGAGAGAACGAGCTTTTTCATGGTCGAGAAGCTTCGCTTTTCTTAAATAAATTTTCAAGAAATGTTTTGAGTGGATTTGGTTTTTCTAAAGGAGCTGGTTCTACCTCATCTCTCCTCAGTCCCGGGATAGGCCCGAAGCCGACAAAGCGGGACTTTGATTCCCCGTCAGGCACGTCCCAGTCAAAAACACTCACTCCGTGAATCGTTTTGCCGCGATAGCGGCGGCCGCTGCTCGCCCCGAAAACGACGCCCTCGCCGTCCTCTTTCAGCGTGCCAAGGTAGATCATGACGTGCGAGATCGCAGGGAGCCGTTCGCCCGTTTCATAGGTGCCCTCCCAGAAAAGGAGGTCGCCCGGTTTCAGGTCGGCGAAGACCGGGTCCTCCGTCGTCGTTACTCCAGGGGTGGGCTTCAGTTTGCCCGAGGCCTCGACCCATTCGTAGAAATTCCACGAAGAGCGCGGGACCTCCCCGAGACCCAGTTCGACGAGGCTGCACTGCACCGTGCCCGAGCAGTCCATCCCGCGCTTCTTCGGCGAATTGGAACCGAACCGGTAACCCAGCTTCTTCCGGGTCAATCCCAGCGAAACCTCGATAAGCCTTTTCACCTCCTCCGGCTCCGTCTCATATTCGATCAGATCAGTCGGTTGAATCGTTGCCACCGACACCTTTTCCGCCCGAACGGGAACGAAAGACAGGACGGCGAACAGGATCAGTCCCACGACCCGGGAAAATTTTTCAAGGCGCATCACCCCGCTAAGCTAACCTCCGCCGGTCGGCGGCACAAGCGCGCCTTCGATGTGACTGGCACACGCCGGAATTTTCGCTATGCTCGCTTCATGTCTTTTCGAATTTTTAAAACCTCCACTGCTATTTTCCTCGAGAGCTCCGACGCTCCCGGTCTCTTTCGCCATGTCGAAGACGGGTTCTCATTTAACAATCTCTTCACTTCGGCCGAACCCGCCGCCTACATCGCGACGTTCTATGAGAGTGCCGGGAAAGAAATCTCCTTCAGTCCTGATATCCCCTTCGAAGCCCCCATCGGCGATCAGGAAGTCTGGGCTGCCGGGGTAACCTACTTCCGCAGCCGGACCGCGCGGATGGAGGAGGCCGAAGTCGCGGGCGGCGATGTCTTCTACGACAAAGTCTATGAGGCGCCCCGCCCCGAGCTCTTTTTCAAAGCGACCGCGGCGAGGACGCGCGGGCATCTCGACCATGTCGGGATCCGCAGCGATTCGACCTGGGACGTGCCCGAGCCCGAGTTCACCCTCGCGATCAACAGCGAAGGGAAAATATTCGGTCACACCATCGGCAACGACATGAGCTCGCGCTCGATCGAGGGGGAGAACCCCCTCTACCTGCCCCAGGCAAAAAATTACACCGGAGCCTGCGCTCTCGGCCCCTGCCTCGTCGTCGCCGATGCCCCCGCGCCGGAGACCACGATCGCGATCTCGATCTCGCGCGCCGGCAGTGAAGTCTTTTCCGGAGAGACCTCCCTCTCCCAGATCAAGCGCTCCTTCGAAGAACTCGCCGGCTACCTCTTCCGTTCCAATCATTTCAAAAACGGCGCCTACCTCATGACCGGAACCGGAATCGTCCCTGATTCCA
>DIVG01000056.1:0-8257 GCA_002422425.1 Akkermansiaceae bacterium UBA6138
CGGCGAGATTCTCCTCGCGCGAGGGACGGGCGAGGAAATGGTCCTCTTCCCCGAAGATGACCAGCCCCGGCACCTGCGCCGCGCCGGGCTGATAGACCTGGAAGGTGATTCCCGGCCGCATCGAGACCCAGCCCCAGACACGCTCCGGCTCGTAGGAGGGAAAGACGGCGGAGAATCCCGTGCCGTTCGAGTGGCCGTAGAGGAAGAGCGGCGCGTCTCCGATCTCCGCATGACCGCTCCTCGCGCCAACGTCGCGGAGACGATCGAAGAGCAGGCTCCGCGGCCAGAATCCGCGCTGCATCGGATTGCCGGTGAACTTTAACAAGCCCAGTCCCAGCTCCGTCGCGAGGGCCCGCAGATCGGCGCGATAAAAAAGACCCTCGCCGCTGCCGTGTCCTGACATCACCACCATTCCCTTCACCACCGCGAGGCCCTCGGGCAACCAGAGGTCGAAACGCACCTCCTCGCGCGAGCCTTCGCCTTTCTCCTTCACCGCCGTGGCCCAGGCCTCGTCGCTGATCTTCCAGTCCCAGTTGCGCGAGACGACCTGATCGGGCGAGGGCGTGCCCCACTTGGCCTCATCAAGGACGCCGTTCCAGCTCTTCGTGTCGCGCGCGGAGACGTTCGCCCCGACCCAACCGATCGCGTGGCTCGCGGGGAGCAGGGCGAAGTCGGACCACTCCGTGCCGCCCGCGGCTTTTCTCGGCTCGGTCCATTGGCGCTCGATCCACGGCAGGATCGTCTCGGCCCATTTCAAGCCGTGCTCGCGCAGGCCTTTGCCGGAGAAATGAACGCCCTGTCCGTTCCGCTCGCGCAGGTCGCCCTTCAAGGCATCCGAATCGGGACCGGCGAGGGCGATGCCGTCGCGGGCGAGGGAAGCCTGCGCCGCGCGGATGTCGTCGCTGCCCTCGTCGCCCGGCACATGGTAACTCGCCTGCGCGACAAACCAGGGAACCTCCCAGCCGATCTCGCGGCGCGATTCGCGGAGGATCGTTTCGAGATACTGCCGGTAAAGATCGCCCGGCAGGGTGCGGGTCGGATCCTTCTGGTTCGCATCGCTCTCGCCCTGATGCCAGAGCACGGCGCGGAAGCCGCGCGGCCCGAGCGGCTTCATCCGGGCGACGAAGGTTTGGTAGGCGTCGCCCTTGCTCATCCAGAGACCATCGGGTCGCTTCTCGACGCGGCTTTCGATCGTGGGAGGATTCAGAAAGGTCGCGCCCTTCGGCAGCCATTCGCGCACGCTCGTCGCCCCAATCCCGCAGGCGACGAAGCCGACCGGCACGCCGAGTTTCCGCGCGAGCTCGTCGCCGAGCGGCGGCAGGAAACTGCCTCCACCTCCGCTCGCTCCCGGCTGCGGATCCTCGGCAAGGCGCCACGTCGTGCCGTCGAAGGACGAGACGAGACCGGTCTGCGGCGTTTGCTTTTCTTCGCCGTGGTTGGCCGAGTTCGACTGTCCCGCAACGACGAAGACCTCGCCGACGCCGACCTTCCCGACGCGGCCGGCCGCCAGTTCCTTCCCTTCGCGGGTGACCCGCACCTCGAGCGCCCACCAGCCGCCCGCCGGAGCCTCGACCGTGCCCGAGAGCTTTTTCCCCACGATCGAACCGCCAGCACGCTGCCATCCCGTGGCTTGCTTTTCGCCGACGAGGCGCGTCTCGATCACGACGTCTTTCGCGGAGACCTCTTCCGACAGTTCACCCGTGATTCGCAGCAGTCCCTTCCCCGGACTGCTCCGCTGCACCACCTGATGCTCGAGCGGTGCGGTCAGGGTCAGTTCGGCGGCGGGGGCGACCGCCACCATGGCCGGCAGGAGGATGGGGAGAAGGAAACGGGCTGGACTCATGAAAGGTCGAATCTTACACGACCGATCCGGCTTTGGCAGCCTACCGGTTTGCGGCTCAGTTTGGACGGGAGACTTCCTCCAACAAACGACCGCAGCCCCTTCGCAAACACCGCGTGACCCGCCGACGAGAGATGGATGTGATCCGAAGTTAAAAAGCCTTTCTGGATCGTGCCGTCGGCTTTGATGAAATCGCTCCAGAGATCCGCTTCAGCGGACCATCGCCCATCTCTGCTTCCGCCTCCACTCAAGCGGCCGTCACTTCCCTTTCCCTTTCCCCTTCGCCGCCTCCGACAGTTCGGCCTCGCGGACGCGACGAAACTCGGCGGAAATCTCAATCGCCCTGGCACGGTCCGTTCCGTCGTAGTCCCAGAACTCGCGCACGACCGCCTCGGCCTTGGGAAAATGCTCTCCGGTGTCGCCGACGCGCGTCCGGAGGTCGGCGAGCCGCTCCTTCAGCTCCGCGACGAGCGGCGCGCTGCCGGGATCGTCGTAGAGATTGACCTCTTCACCGGGGTCGGACTCGAGATCGTAGAGCTCCCATCCGGGCGGGGTCTGGTAGCCGCCCTCGTAGTCGCACCCGTAGAAGTAAATCAGCTTGTGGGTCTTCGTGCGGATGGCGAGGTGGCCGGGGTTGTCGTGATGGGCCATGTGCATCCAGTAGCGGTAATAGGCTTCCTCTTTCCAGCCCTCCGGCTCCGCGCCGGTCGCGCAGATAGACCGGAAGCTTTTGCCCTGCATGGAGGCCGGGATCTCTGCTCCGGCGATGTCGAGCAAGGTGGGAGCGAAATCGACATTTTCCACGATGGCGTCGCTGCGGGTCCCTGCGGGGATGCTGCCGGGATGGCGGATGAGGAAGGGCATGCGCATGGATTCCTCGTAGGCCCAGCGTTTGTCCTGGTAGTCGTGCTCGCCGAGCATGAACCCCTGGTCGGAGGTGTAGATGATGACCGTCTCGTCCATCAGTCCGGCTTCCTCCAGCCGGGCGAAGAGCCTCGCGAGATTGTCGTCGATGCCCTTGATGCAGCGGAGGTATTTTCGCAGGTAGGCGTTGTAGGAGAGTCGCTGGATCTCCGCTTCGGAAAGGGCCGCGGGATCGTAGCCGGGCGGGAAATCCTGCGGGAACAGGCCGGGCAGATCGACCGCGTAGGAGCGGCGCGGATTGCGTTTGCCGATGGAGGTGCCGATGTGCGGGATCAGCTCGCCCTCGTATCCCAGCGTGGCGATGGAGCCCGAGCGGGAGCGCGTCTCCGGAAGCAGACTCACGGGCTGCGGGATCTCCGTGTCGGCGAGCCAGTCGTCGTAGCGCGCGGCGTGCTCGAAGTAGTCGTGCGGTGCCTTGTAGTGGTGCATCAGGAAGAAGGGCTTGTCCGGATCGCGCTCCGCGAAGAGCCACTCGAGCGAGAGGTCGGTGATGACGTCGGTGCTGTGTTTGCCTTCGAAGGTGACGAGATCCCGGGGCCAGCCCTTTGGCCCGCGCACCTGGAACTCGGGATCGTGATACTTGCCCTGCCCCGGCAGGACACAGTAGTGATCGAAGGCGGCGGGCTCGTGTTTGAGGTGCCACTTGCCCATCATGGCCGTCTCGTAGCCGGCCTTCTTCATTTCGATGGCGAGGTGCTGCTCTGACGGCACGATGCCCCCGCCGAGATCGACGACGCCGTGGACATGGGCATACTGGCCGGTGAGAATGGTGGCGCGGCTCGGCACGCAGATGGCGTTGCCGGCGAAAACATTTTCAAAAAGCATCCCTTCGCGGGCGAGCCGGTCTATCGTCGGGGTGGGATTCAGCGCCGCGAGCCGCCCGCCGTAGGCACCGATGGCATGGGCGGCGTGATCGTCGGACATGATGTAGAGAATGTTAGGCTTTTTCGGCTCCTTCTTGGCCTGGGCAAGCAGTTCGGCCGGTGGTGTCAGCAGCGACGCGAGCAGAAGCGTGGTGACGAAGGCTAGGGTGTCTCTCATGATGGTGGTTTATGGGGTGGGAATCGTTGGTGCGCGACGGGTCATGCCGGTCAGAAGGCCTTGCGGATGGGGCCGCCCCAAAGGGGATCGACCATGCCGGCGTCGAACTCCCTCCAGGCCGCCTCCATTTTAGCGACGCGATCGGGATGTTCGGCGGCGAGGTCATGCGCTTCGCCGGGGTCGTCGGCGATATGGTAAAGCTGCGTGGCCTTGTCGCCGCGTCCGCGGTGGATCTTCCAGTCATCCTTGATGAACGCGGCCTGGCCACCCACGCGCCAATAATGGGTGCGACAGATGGGGGTGGCGTCCGGGGCGGCAAGAGCCGACCGCAAGTCCACTCCGTCCAGTGTGGCATCGACCTTTGCTCCGGCGGCGGCGAGCACGGTCGGAAACAGGTCGAGCGAACTCACCATGCGCGATTCGACATGACCGGCGGGCAGCTGTCCCGGCCATTGCACGAGGAAGGGAACGCGCACCCCGCCTTCGAAGAGACTGCCTTTTTCGCCGCGGAGCGGAGCGTTGCTCGAAGTCAGCTCCCGCGTGGGTCCGCCATTGTCGCTGAGGAAAACAACGAGCGTGTTCTCACTCAGTCCCTGCGAGCGCAGCCGCTCGAGGACACGCCCGACCCCGTCATCGAGTTGAGCCAGCATCGCGGCAAAAATGCGGCGTTGGATGTCATCGATGTGAGCGAACTTCGACAGGTAATCCTCAGGGCCCTGCAAGGGGCTGTGAACCGCACTGTAGGCAAGGTAGAGGAAAAAGGGCTGCGCCCGATGCCGTGAGATGAAGTCCTCCGCCTCGCGGGTGAACGCCTCGGTCAGATTCTCTTTCTCCTCGACGGGTTGGCTGGAGCGCAGCACGGGATTGTCGGCGTCGTAGTCCGGTTCGAAGTGTCCCATGTGTGTGCTCCAGATGAGGCGGCCGTCGGGCGAGGTCCAGCGACCCTGTGATCCGTCCGGCAGAGTGCGCCGCCGCAGCCAGGTCACGTGTCCGGCCCAGGGCGGGGGCACGAAGTAATGGCCCTCGTGCAGGAACCCGAAAAACTCGTCAAAGCCGTTCCGCTGGGGATGAAACTTCGCGGTGCCGCCGAGGTGCCACTTGCCGACAAGGGAAGTGGCATAGCCCGCCTCGCGCAGCGCCTCGGCGAGCGTGATCTCGCCCGGTGGCAGACCGACGGCCGGATCACTGTTAACCGCGCCGATGGGATTGAACTCGAAGCCGAAGCGGTTCTGGTATCGCCCGGTCAACAAGCCGGCCCGGGAGGCCGCGCAGGTCGGAGCCGTCACGTAGGCGCGGGTGAAGCGCACGCCGTTTGTGGCGAGGGAATCGATCTGAGGCGTCGGCACGTCCTTGCCGCCAAAGCAACCCGGCTCACCGTAACCGAGGTCGTCGGCGACGATGAGAATGACATTCGGCCGCGTGACGGGCTTGTTCTCTTCGGACTGGACCACGGACGGCATGAGCACGAGCGCCGAAACCATGAGGGGGAAAGTAAGCAAGCAGATCGGCAGCGGGAGCATCGTCATGAGCCAAACATAGCCCCGCAGGCGATTTCCGTCTTGTGACGGGAGGACTTTGTCTGGTATCCATCGGACATGCCTGACTCTTCCTCCCGTCTCCTCCGTGCTCCTCTGGCGCAGACCCTTTGCGCGCTTTTCGATCACCTCCCGGACACCTATTTTTTCATCAAGGACGCCGGGAGCCGCTTCGTTCACGTCAACCGCGCCTTGCTGGATCGCCTCGGGCTGCGCGACGTATCAGCGATCGCGGGGACCACGGATCACGACCGCTACCCGCCCCACATCGCCCGACAGCTCGTCGAGGGAGACCGGCTTGTGATGACTTCGGGGCGGCCGATCGTGGCGAAGGCCGAGGTTCTCTTCGACCGCGGCGGCATCCTCGAATGGTTTTCCACGACCAAATACCCGGTGACAGACGGAACGAAGGTTCTCGGCATCGCGGGGATCACGAGACGGTGCGGCGGGGGACCGATCCGCGACCCGGCGAACCATGGTGCCGCCAGGGCGATCGAGCTCGTGAGCCGCGATCCGAAACGCCTCTGGACCGTGGAGGTACTGGCCTCGGCGGCGGGGCTCTCCGCGCGCCAACTGCATCGCCAGTTTCTCGCCGAGGTCGGCATGGGACCAAGGGACTTTGTCCTCAAAACCCGCCTCCATGCGGCCGCGGGGGAACTGAGGCGCAGCGGTGCCCCCATCGTCGAGATCGCGGTCGAATACGGATTTTGCGACCAGAGCGCCTTCACCCGCCAGTTCCGGCGGATTCTCGGCACCACTCCGGCGCTCTACCGGTCGGGGTTTCGTGCGGGAACTTGGTAATTTCGGAACCGTGATGCCCCTCCCCGAGCCGGGTCAAGCCTGGCCCGCAATGTTCAAGATCGTTGTCCCGCGCGGTGAAAGTGAAATGAGTTGTCTCGTTGCAGGTTTTTAATGTTTCGGGGTGTCACCCACCGATGACTTCGTTAGTTTTGTGAACCCGAATCACGCAACTTCGAAAACACCTCGCCCGTCGGCCCCTCCGGCAGCGTCGCCTGCCACGCTTTGAGCTTCGCGAGGAGATCTCCGGCGGCTTCGGGGTTCGCGGTTTTCACATCGGTGGACTCGCCTACATCGGAAGCGATATCGTAAAGCTCGGTGTGGGAAAGGTCGCGGTTGGCGGCGAGCTTCCAGCGGTCGTGGACGATGGCCCAGGCGACCCAGTGATCGGGCTTGGCGGTTGGTGCGGGCCAGGGGGCGTCGATCTTCCAGAAGAGCGGCTTTTCGCGGCCGGGCAGGGTTTGGCCTTTCAACACTTCGACGATGCTGACGCCGTCGGGGGTGTAGATGTCAGGAAGCTCCGCCCCGGCCAATTCACAGAAGGTCGGCAGCAGATCGACGGCCGAGATGAGGGAACTGTCGTCGATTTTTCCCGCCGCGATCCTGCCCGGCCAGCGGGCGAGGAAGGGCACGCCGACGCCGCCTTCGAAGAGGGCGCCTTTGTAGCCGCGACGGCCTCCGGTGATGCCTCTCGCTGCGGCGATGTTCCAACCGGCTCCGGTCGCGGTGTCGTAATGCAAGTCAAGTTCCACGTTTTCGGGGCTGCGGGCGGGGCCGTTGTCGGAGCTGAAGACCACGAGAGTATCGTCCGCGATGCCGAGGCGGTCGAGGGTGTCAAGGATCTGCCCGATGCGGTCGTCGGCGTGGGAGAGGACGGAGGCGTAGATCTGGTCGGCGCGGTTTTCGAGATGGCGGAAGCGCCACTCGTATTTCGGCACCGTGTGGAAGGGCGTGTGGGGTTCGTGCAGCCAGACGTTGATGAAGAAGGGCTTTTCCTGCTTCACGCTCTCCTCGATGAAAGCGACGGCACGAGGCGCGTCCTCGTGCCAGGGCATCTGCTCGCCGGAGCAGTTGAAGGCGCCGTAGTCGTCATAGCCGTAGGCGGCGGGCACCGGCGAGTCGGGGATCATGTCGTTGGAGAGGTGCCACTTGCCGTAGTGGGCGGTGCGATAGCCGGCCTGCTGGAGGAAACGCGGCAGCGAGGGCGCGTCGGTGGCGAGCCAGTCGGGCATGCCGCGCTTTTCATTGCTTGGAACCCAGGCGAAGTGGCCGTCGATGTTGTGGCGCGCGGGAAAGTGCCCGGTCATCACGGCGGTCCGGCTCGGCGAACACACGCCGCTGGCAACGGTGAAGCGTATGAAATCGGTACCCTCTTCGGCGAGCCGGTCGATGTTCGGGGTCTTCACAAAGGGATGGCCGTGACACCCGAGATCGCCCCAACCTCAGTCATCGGTGGGGATGAAGTGGATGTTGGGCCCCCCGGGCTCCGGCGGGGACGGTTGCCAGCGGAGCAAGCAGCAGGACGGTGAAGCGAGGAGAACGAGGAACTCTTTCATCACGACGCTATTTCGCTGTCTTGGACTTCCCTCCGGCGGGTCCGGGGACGAAGGCGCGGCCGCTGGTGACGATGGCCTCCCGGCGCTCGCGGCATTCCTTCTCCATGCGGGCGGTGAGGTCGGGGACCCAAGGGCCAGGCGCGCCTACTTCCTTGAGATGGGATCCCTGGGCGTGATCACAAACACATCGCCGTCCACCGTCAGCTTGCAGCCGGCGAGTTCGGCGACGTAGCGCAGGGCTTCGGAGGCGGGAACATTGCTGAACTGCATGGTGATCGCGGCCTTGGGATCACCGCCGGGTTTGACGAGGATGTTCAGGCCCTTCTTCTCTGGATCGAGTTCGCGGCTTTTGATGCGCAGGAACTCGACCGCTTCTGTCAGGGTGGCGTCTTGGAACTGCACCGTGGGTAGGATGATGGCGCCGGCAGCGGGCTTCGTTTGGACCCTGGCTTGCACCGTTGAGATGGTGCCCTGTGAAGTCGTGATTTTCACGTCGCCGCTCGCATCGACCACTCCGGTGCCTTTGTCGGTGCTGATCGACTCCGCGGTGATGACCATGCCGG
>DIVG01000056.1:8376-18199 GCA_002422425.1 Akkermansiaceae bacterium UBA6138
ACTCCACTGCCTCGGAGACCGGAACGTCAGCGAAAACCACGCTGGGCAGGATGATGCGGGCGAGCTTGGCCTGGAGCGGGCTTGCTTCGTCCGCAGGTTTGGCGCCAACAGGTTTCCCGGTGGCGGGATCGACGAGGCGTGCCGTGACAAAGACCAAGGTGTGCCTGATGACGTCTTCTGTCTTTTGGGTGACGGTTGCACCCGTCCGCACGGCCACTGTTTGCTTTGTGGAGGTGGGGTGCATTCCAAGGACAGCGGTCGATCCGGAAGTCATCAAGATGTTAGTGCTAATTCTCGGTATGTGAACTTCCCCCGAAACGGTAGACAGGCAGGGTCTAGTCTGAGAAAATCAGAAATCAGATCATTATGTCAAACACAGGAAATTCTTACACTGAGGAGTTTCGTCGGGATGCCGTCGACCTTTTTCATCCCCTCGTCTTTGACGCTGCGCTCCTGCCCTATGGACAGGCTACCTCCGTTTGACTTCACTACGTTCCGTCTATCTACACTTCATTTCGTTTCACTCCGGTTCTTCCCGTCGAAGGCCTGGGGTCGGTTGGGTTCGGTGATTCCCAAAAAACTTTCCCTCACGGTCCCGCCTGCCGCTGCGCCACCAGCCACTCCATGGCCTTCAGCTCGCCATCGGTTTGGAGGCGGCGAGTGTATTGGCGCAGTTCGGGTTCGGTCAGGGTGGGCAGCAGTTCCGAGTGACTTTGGATCGTGGCTTTGATGCGATCGATCCGTTCGTCCATCTCCGCGAGCCGCTCGAGAACGAGGCGCTCGTCACCCGGAACAAACTCAAAGGCATCCAACTGGTTCAGCAGCTTCCGCTCCATGGAGACGCTGATGAGCTGGTTGATGAGCAAGTCGCGATCACCGCGACCGCCCACCAGCGCGGCGGCCTTCATGCCGGCACGCCCCAGTGCCTCTGCGGCGGCGCGATCTCCTCGGCTCTCGGCGGCGATCATCGCCTCCCCGATTCCGGTGCTGAGCCGGCTCACCTCGCTCGTCAGAACTGGGACCTGGAACATGCCCAGCCACTCGGCCTCCATGCCCTGGTAACCCGCGCTCCGGTAGGCATCGGTGAAGTCTGACTGCCACGATTCACGGTAGTCGTTCAGACGGGTCGATTCGAGCGCCGCGAGCTCCACCAGCGCTTCGTCAAGGTTCCCGCCATCGAGCGCCGATTTCGCCGCGAACAGATACCCCAGCGAGTTCGCCGGATCGTTCTCCTTCAATCGCCCTATCCATTCCCTCGCCTCTGCTTTGCCGCCCCGGTGAAGGAGCATCGCTGCCGCCACCCCGGGATCATCGGGAAAGCGTTCCGCCGCCTCATCGAGCCACTCGTCCCTGTCTTCACTGAGCATCGCCGCCACGATCAAACTCGACGCATCGCGTCCACGCGACTCCACATATTGCTCGATCTGCTCCGGCGTGAGTTTGGTAATTTCACCGTTCAGGATCCGTTGCAGGAACTCTGGAGGCTGACCCGCGGCGACGGCGCGCTTCACGGCCGTCGGCCCGACCGTTGGCTCCACCGGCGATTCGAGCATGGCGACCCGCTGCCGCTTCGGGGCGTCGGTCGAGGGCCAAAAGAAGAACGCCGCCAGTGCGGTGACGCCCAGAACCGAAAGAGCCGGGTAGAAGCGAGGTGATTGGTTCACGAACATAAGAAAGCACGAGCGAGGGTGTTTCGCCTGGTATTTCAGGGGGATGGCCGTTCTCACGGCCCGAGACTCGATTCCACCTTCACGGTGAAATCGGGGAAAACGGTCGCGGTCACGCGGTAATGCGACGATGCCTCCAGGTAACCGTCCTCAGGCGGACTGTGGCGTTGGCCATTTGCATCAAAGGCGACGCGCAGGCCCGAATCAGCCGCCGGGCTCACCGCCGTCTTCGCGTGGTGACCCGGCCCGATGTCGCCCAGCTTTTTCGAAAAACCTGTGCCCGAGATCACCACCTCCGTGATCGTCACGCCGGAGTGATTCCGCACCGTCACCTCCGGATGGCGCGAGCAGGCCGCGAACCCCGCCAATCCCGGGAAAAAGAGGATCGCCAGAAACAGCCTGCCGGGGAGTGTTGCGCGCATGGACTCACCCTATCGCCGGGAATTTGCTCCTTCAAGCCCGGTGCTTGACCTTCCTCACCTCTTGTCTACCCTTTGCCCATGCCTGCCCGTTGCCGTCTCCTCGCTCTGTCCAGCCTCGCCGCCACTCTCGCGCTGTCCGCTGCCGCCGCTCCGCCTAACATTGTCCTCATTTACGTCGACGACCTTGGCTACGGCGATCTTACCTGTTACGGCTCGGAAAAGAACGACACCCCCCACATCGACCGCCTCGCCGTCGGCGGGATGCGCTTCACGGACTACTATTCCGCCAGCCCCGTCTGCACCCCTCCCGCGCCGCCCTCCTGACCGGTTGCTACCCGGGCCGCGTGGGATTCGACACTTTCGGCCCGGAGAAGAAAGCGTGGGTCCTCTTTCCCGGCGGGGCCGAGGGTCTCCACCCGGATGAGCGACTCCTGCCCGAACTTCTCAAGGAGCGAGGCTATGCCACCAGCCACGTGGGCAAGTGGCACCTCGGCGACCAGCCCGAGCACCTGCCGACACGTCATGGTTTCGATTCCTACTACGGAGTGCCCTACAGCAACGACATGGCCATCATGCCCCGCCGCCCGGACAGCCCGCCCATGCCGCTGCTTCGGGACGAAGTCGTCGTCCAGGAGCAGCCCGCCCAGGCCCCGCTCATCGAGCGCTACACCGGGGAGGCGGTTGCCTTCATCCAGGCGAACCGGGACCGCCCCTTTTTCCTCTATCTCGCCCATCTCCATGTCCATCTCCCGCATTATGTCATGGAGCCGTTCGCCTCCTCCTCGCGGAACGGGCGCTACGGAGCGGCGGTGGCGGCAGTGGACTGGAGCACCGGCGTGGTGATGGCCGAGCTGGAGCGCCTCGGTTTGGCGGAGAACACGCTTGTCATCTTCACTTCGGACAATGGCAGCCGCGTCGACCAACAAGGCGGCAGCAACGGTCCCCTGCGCGGCACCAAGGGCGAGACTTGGGAAGGCGGCATGCGCGTGCCGTGCATCGTGCGCTGGCCCGACCGCGTCCCGCCCGGCTCCGTCTGCGGGGAAACGGTCACCGCGCTGGATTTTTATCCCACCCTCGCCTCCCTCGCCGGACACGACCCCGCCACCCTGCCGGTCCATGACGGCCTCGACGTGCTGCCTCTCTGGGAGGGCCGGGACGGAGTCAGGTCCCCTCATGAACATTTTTTCTACTACAAACGCGCCGACCTCCAGGCGGTTCGTTCCGAAAAATGGAAGCTCCGGCACGCCTTTGACGCCGGTCCGAAGTCCGACCCGGATCGGCTGGAGCTATACGACCTCGAGGCCGACGCGGGCGAGACCCACGACCTCGCGGACCGGCATCCCGATGTCGTGGAGCGTCTCACCGGGGCGATGAACGCGATGCGCGAAAAACTCGGTGACGCCCGCCTCGGTATCGAGGGTGGGGAACGCCGCCCCCCCGCCATCGTCACCGACCCGAAGCCGCTGACCACCTTCGATCCCGACTACCCTTACATCGAGCCGAGTTATCTCCTCAACGAAGCCGGCTGAGTCACGTGTCTCCTGCCAGCGCGATGCCATGCTTCATCACACCTCCTCCAGCATCAGTTTGGCATCGCCGAAGGTCTTCGGGCGCACGTCCATCTTGTCCATCATCGACATGAAGAGGCGGCAGAGCTGGCGTTCGGGCTTGCCGCTGTAGTCAAGGACACGGCCGCCGGGGAGACGCCCGCCGGCACCGCCGAGGACGATCACGGGAAGCTGGTCGTTGTCGTGTTTCGCCCCGGCCATCATGCTGGAGCAATGGAGGAGCATGGTGTTGTCGAGGAGGGTGCGCTCGCCTTCGCGGATGCTGTCGAGCTTGCCGGCGAGGTAGGCGACCTGCTCCATGAAAAAGCGGTTTACGTGCAGCCAGTCCTCGCCGTCGCTGTGACTGAGGAGGTGGTGGATCATGTAATCGATCCCGTGTCCCGGCTGCTGCAGGCTCGGCAGGTTCGGGAAACGGAGGGCGCTGTGGTCGTTGTTCAGCTTCAGCGTCGTGATGCGCGTGGTGTCGGTCTGGAAGCCGAGGACCACGAGATCCATCATCAGGCGCATGTGCTCGCCGATGTCCTGGGGGATGCCGTCGGCGGGACGGTCGATGTTGGGCTTTTCCAGGGTGGGTCTCCAGCCCTGCAACTCGCCGCGCCTGCCGGCATTCTCGATGCGTTTCTCGACCTCGCGGACGGAGTCGAGGTATTCGTCGAGCTTGCGCTGGTCGTCGCCGCTGAGCCCGCGGCGCAGGTCGGCGGCGTCGGACATGACGGCATCGAGGACACTGCGATCGGCGGGCGAGGACTCGTCCTTGAAAAGCCGGTCAAAGGCCAGCGCCGGATACAGCTCCAGGGGCGTCGGCGTGGTCGGTGAGCTCCACGAGATGTGCGAGCTGTAGAGCATCGAGTAGTTTTTGTGCACCGAGGGATTCGACTTTTCGCAGGCGAGGACGAGACTCGGCACCTTGGTGCTGCGTCCGTAGGTTTGGGCGAGAGCCTGATCGAAGCTGGTGCCGGAGCGGATCTCCCCGCCGCTGGCGATGGGCGCGCCCGAGAGCATGTTGCCGGTCTGCGAGCTGTGGATGTTGCCCTTGCGCGCCTCTTCGTGATAGAGGCCACGAACGAAGAGCATCTTTTCGCGATACGCCGCGAGCGGCTCAAGGACGCGGCCGAGTTCCATCGCCTTGCCCTCGCCTTTCGCCCACCATTCTTTCGAGTGGAAGCCGTTGCCGGAAAAGGTGACACAAAGCCGCACGGGAGCCTCGCTCGCGGGTTTGTTTTTCCCGGGCTCGTCGCCCCAGACATTGAACGATTCGAGCCAGGGCAGGGCCATGGTGACGCCGGTGCCGCGCAGGAAGGTGCGGCGAGAGAAGCGGTGCGAGTGGGAGTTCATGGGTAGCGTTGGATTATTTTACAACTAATTCGCGTCCTCTCCCGTTCCGGAATTGCGGGCTCAGGACGATGTGTTCGACGAGATCGCCGATACGGTTTCCCTCAACCGCGACGAGTTCGTCGAGGAGAGGCTGGTCGGAGAGTTGGATGCTGCGGCCGAGAGCGTAGCCGAGGAGCTTGCGGCAGAACTGGCCCAGGAAATCCTCGCGCCGTTCTCCGGCGAGGTAGTCGCGCAGTTCCTCAAGCCCGGCGATGGGGGTGCCGTCGCGCAGGACGGTTTTCGTGTCAGCCTCGCGGGCGCGACCGATCGCATCGAAGCCCTCGAGGGCAAAACCGTAGGGATCAATGCGGCTGTGGCAGCCCGCGCAATTCGCATCGCGACTGTGGCGTTCGATGAGCTGGCGCTCGGTGAGTCCCTCGGGAGCCTCGTCGGGCAAAATAGGCACGTCCCGCGGCGGATTTGGCAGCTTGTCGCCGAGGACGACCTCACTCACCCAGGTGCCGCGCAGGATCGCGCTGGTGCGCGAAGCGCCGGAGTGTTTCGCGAGAGTCGCGGCAAAACCGAGGATGCCGCCGCGGCCGTGTTCACGCAGGCCTTCGATGCGGTGCCAGGAAGGATTCTCCAGCAGATTCAGGGAGGCCAGCAGATTGGGTTTCTGGCTCTTCTGAATAAAATCTGTTGGCTTCCCTGAATCTGCTGGAAGTTCAAAACCATAGAAACTCGCGAGTTCCGCGTTCACGAAGGTGTGATCGGCATCGAGGAGGGAAAGGACGCTGCGATCGTTCTGGAAGAGATCGATGAAAAAGCGGGTCACCTCTTCCTGCATGTCGTCGCGCAGACCGGTGAACTCGGGGAAATGGCGTTCGCTCTTTTCGTCGAGGGTGGCGACGTCGCGGACGTGGAGATACTGGCAACCGAACTCGGTGGCGAGGCGGCGGATCTCTTTCGTTTTCAGCAACCGCCGCGCCTGGGTGGCGAGGACCGTGTCGTCACTGAGACGGCCCGCAGCGGCGAGAGCACGGAGTTCGTCGTCGGGCGCGGAGGAGGTGAGGAAATAGCTCAGGCGCGTCGCCAGTTCCCAGTCGCTCACCGGACCGGTCGTTTCCGGAACCTGCTCGCCCCGGTAAAGAAAGGCCGGTGAAGTCAGCACACGCGCGACCATGAGCCGGGGAGCAAAGGCGCGGAGCGAAGTTCTCTCCGACTCGGTCAGGGGGCGACGCCAGGCCTTCGCGGCAAAGGCGATCACGGCCTCGCGCTGCGCGGCATCGGCGTCGATTTTCTGTTGCTTGAACTTCGCGGCGGCGGCGAGGATGGGCTCGCGCATCGGCTCGAAGGCCGAAGGTTTGGCGTCCTGCGTGGCATATTGAAAAAGCTGCTCGAAGACATCGACCTGCTTCAGCGGGGCTTCGCTCACGAAGAGCAGCTCGTCCCAGAGCCGGTCGAGTTCGCTGGCCTGGGTATCGTCGAGGATGAGGCGCTTGAGGTGAGTATCTTCACGATGGAAGAGAGTCAGGGTGACGACCTCATCGACGGGAACGATTTTTGAATAACAGAGCGCGATCGGAAAAAGGGAACGGAACTCGTCGAAGGCCGTCTCGAACCGTTTCCACGATTCACTGGCCGGGTTCGCGATCACGGGAATGCGGTGACGGGTGACAAGGTTGTTGTCGCTCCATTGGCCGCCTTTGAGTCCGGTTTCCGTGTCCCCGGCGATGAGACCCGGGCGCGGATCCGGCTTTTCCGCGAGCACGCGCATCTGCACGCTGCCCCTTGCCTTCGCGGCGAGACGACCAGTCACGACAAATTCGGCTCCGGCGGCAAATGCGGCGGGAATGGCGATTTCCACGACGGAGGGTGCCTTCGCGGGAATGGGTTTGTCAGGCTCCTGCGAACGGAACGATCGCATCGCCGGCCCGAGGAGCGCGCTG
Source organism: Akkermansiaceae bacterium UBA6138 (assembly GCA_002422425.1). Lineage (GTDB taxonomy): Bacteria > Verrucomicrobiota > Verrucomicrobiia > Verrucomicrobiales > DEV007 > Arctic95D-9. The sequence continues at coordinate 15,297 of DIVG01000056.1, forward strand.
CCCAGGGGGAAATCCTGCTCGAGATACCGGCGCACCGCGGCGGCCAGCTCCGGCGAAGGGGCGCGACGCCAGGCTGCGAGCGGAGCGGGCAGATCGGGCGCGGCGGCGAGAGCGGCGGGCTGGCTGAGGAAGTGCCAGGCCCCGTGCGGATTGCCGGCGAGAATGTCAGGCGAAACATCCTTCGCGAGATCCCAGGTCGTTTTGCCGTCGCCGAGGCTCAAATTCACTGCGGTGAGGTCGCAACTGTGATTCCCTTCGCGTGGCCCAACGACGAGCGCGACGACTTGCCCTGCCTCGATGCGCACGTTCTCGAACGGCCCGAACGGTATCACTGTCGCCCCTTTCGTTTCCCCGCTGGCGAGGACCTCGGTGGCGTGACCGCGACGTATCTCGAGTGCCCAGGTGACACCGTTGCCGCATTCGGGATGGGCGTCCGAGACGTCGCCGGAAAGCCGCAGCGATCCCGAGACCGGGCTGCGCCATGCGATCACCGAAGCGAGCGTCGGCGAAGGATGGGTCGCGACGCTGTGGGCTTTCATTACGCCCGGTGTTCGCACCGTGGCGTCGGAGGAGTTCGCGAGCACGCTCAGCGCATTTTCGCCCTGCCAGCCGCGGATGAAATTGTAATCCGGCGTGCCGGACATCTTTTTCGTGAGGAGCGGCTCGAGCTTTGTCGTGCCAAAGCCGAGGACCTCGCGCCAGGCGAGGAGCAGGTCTTTGTCAGGATCATCGTCGCCGGCGGCGATGGCCGCGAGTAGGCGCTCGCTGCTTTCGATGATGCGGGAGCGTTCCTTTTCGAGGTGGGCGACGAGATCCGGCAGGGCGTGCACCGGAAGATCGGGACGGCCCGGAGCGACAAGCCGAGCCCCCTCCCAGATGACGTCATCGCCTTCCGCGCCATCGCCGGCGTCGGTCGTGGTGAGGTAAAGGATCGTGTCGCGCTTGTCCTCGAGTTTCACGCGCCTCTCGTGGCTCGCAAGAAGCGGCGTGACGGGCTCCTGCCATGAGTTCGGTCCATTTTCCTTGCCGATGTGACCCACCGTCGCAAAACGCCAGAGGGTGTTTTGCCAGGGTTCGATATCGGCCGGGAGCAAGGTCTTCTCGCGGAACTTCGCCCGCAGGGGATCGAGCAGGGGCGACGGCGAATCGCCTTTGAGTGCCTCTGTCAGGATGGCGAGGTATTTCGAGCTGAGTCCCTCAGCGGCTCCCTGACCCTGCGCGGCGTCGAGATACGCGCCGAGCGGCAGGCGTCCGCCATCGGTCCCGAGTTCGAGATCGATGCCCTGCTGTTTCGTCTGATCCCCTTTCCCGGTGACAGTGTGTTTCGCGTAAATCGCCCGAATCCGGGTGAGGGTCTCATCGGTCCAGTCCTGCGACGAATCGCTCGCGGAAAATCGAACACCGTCGGGCAGTAGAACGAGGTGGTTCGCGACCTCTTTCGCCGCATCGAGATACTTCGTGAGCAAAGCGGGCGACATCACCAGCGCCGCACCGGCATTGGTGAAGCCCTCGCCCGCCGCTCCATCGATGGGAAACTCCCGCGCCGGATCGAGCGATTCCACCCCGGTGAGGTCGCGGAGGGTGTAGGTGTATTCGTGATTCGAAAGACGACGCAGGACGACCGGACCGGGATCGCCCGCGTTGGCGAGGGCGATGCCATCGAGGGTGCCCTGGATCCAGTCGGTGAGCAACTTCAACTTCTCGGGCGAAGGCTGCGGTTTGTCCTTCGGCGGCATTTCCCCGTCGAGGATCTGGTCCAGCGAATGCCCCCACACCGCCGGGTCCCCCTTCACCAGTTCGAGCGAGCCAAAGCGCTCGAGATCCAGTTCGCCTTTTTGTTCTTCGGTCGAGTGGCAGGTGAGGCAATATTCCTTCAGCATTGGCTGAATGGTTTGCTCGAAGACCTCCTGCTCATTGCCAAAGAGCGGGGTCGCAAGCAGCAGAAAGAGGATGGAGGGGAGAAGTTTCATGGCTGCACCTCCGTGGTTGGCAGCCATTCCCGCCAGCCGAGGACGTGCTGGCGCATCAGTCGCTCGCACTCGGCGGGGGATTTGGTTTTGAAGGCCGTGACGAGGGCTTCGTGACTACTCACCGTCTCGGATCGCGTGCCGCGTGTCTGGAGTTGTTTCGAACGATGCAGGCGACCGAGCCAAAGCGCCAGCTCATGGCGTATCGAGCGCCACAGCTTCAGGAGCCGCCTATTTCCCGAAGCCTCCAGGATGATCTCGTGAAAATCGAGATCCAATTGGGTGACCTGGAGCAGGGCGGGAGCCTTGCTAGTGGCCCGGATGTTCGCCTCCAGGGCCAAAGGGTTTTCCCTTAGCGCGGGCGCGGCCAGTCGCGCCGCCACCGGCTCGAGCGTGAGACGCAACACATAGAGTTCTTCAAAATCAAAAGGCGAGAGCTCCTTCACATAAGCCCGGCCCGAATCGCTGAACGCGACCAATCCATCCTGCTCCAGGGCAAACAAGGCTTCCCGCACCGGCACCCGGCTCACCCCGAGCTCCCGTGCCACCGCCGACTCCGCCAACAGGGTCCCGGGATCGAGAACCCCATCAAGGATGCGGCTGCGCAAAAGTTCGGCGGTATGATCCGAACGCGGTGAGGAAGGTGAAGGTGAAATTTCCATACGGTATACCGTTGAGAATTCACCAAACGGTATACCGTTTCAAGATCTCATTCGAATGACGGACGCCGCAATTGCGGTATCAGGCCCTGCGCGACGGGGCGGAAGAGGCGACAAAAAGATGGGTGACAGAAAAATGGGCTACGGGTCTTCCTGTTTTTGTCACCCATCTTTTTGCCGCTGACCCACTGAAGGCCTACGCCAAAATCTCCTTTACCACTTCACCATACACATCCGTTAGGCGGAAGTCGCGGCCGAGGTGGCGGGCGGTGAGTTT
>DIVG01000082.1 GCA_002422425.1 Akkermansiaceae bacterium UBA6138
TAACCCCTCTTTGCTCTACCGACTGCTTCGGGGCGCGGGACCAATCGTCTCTCCCGGGACAAATCGCGCTAAAGAGCCGGTCTGGCGCAAATCGCTCTTGCTGCAGCTTAGTTGATCAGCCCATTGGAAAACACGACGCAACACCGGCCCGCGATTCCAATCAATGTGGGCGACGCGGCGGCGGCACCAGGCAAATGCCGGATCGGCGTCGGTGCAGACGAGAGAAAGATCCTCGGGCACGCGGAGCCGGTGGGCCTGGCAGAATTGCATCACCGCAACAAAGAGGGCCGCCTCGTCCACAATCAACGCCGTGGGCGGCGTGAGGCGGAAGATGGACTCGAGCATGGCGTGAAAACGCTCCGGTGATTCGTCCCACTCTGGCAGATGATAGGGGGCGGTCTCGATGCCGTGTGCCTGCAATTCATCGAGAAAGGCCTGTTCGGGCAGGGCGGGAACGGGGCGGCGACGGCGAGGCCGCACCAGCATGACGATGCGACGATGGCCCAAACCCAGCAAGGTCCGGGTCGCTTCGACGATGGCGGGTGCCTTGCGCGGCCCGGCTCCGGCGAGACGGATGCCGGTCATGGGACCGAAGAGGGCAAAGGCCGGAACGGAAGCGGCGGCAAAACTCTCAAGCACACCGCGCGAGCCCGCCACGACGATCCAGGCGTCAGCCGTCGTCCGCGCGACGAGGGTGGCGATTCGTTCCGGATTCATCGCGAGATCAATGAGCGACTGGTCGGCATAAAAGGCCTCATGCCCGGACAGCAGCAAATGCTGGCGGATGTCGACGATGAAATCGACCCGGGCGTCGTCCTTTTCGCTGAGAAGCAGGGCGATACGCAGCGGGGCAACCGGACGATTCTCACCGGCGACAATCTCACGCCTCCTTCCCTTGCCCGGATTCCTCAAAAAACCTTCCCGCTCCAACTGCCGCAGGGCGGCTTCGACGGTCTTGGCGTTCACTCCCAGGTCCCCGGCGAGGCGCTCGCGCCCGGGCAAGCGTCCACGCCAACGGCCCTCATGAAGGGATGTCCGAAGATGGTCGGCGACCTGCTCGGTCACACTTTTGGGGTCGAAGGGCATCGGGGTAAACATGCCCGTTTTCCGGTCAGGTTGTCGAGAGCAAAAACGGCTGTCAAAACGAACGGAATCCGGCACGATTCCCGGATCCCACCGCCCATGAACCGACAAGTTCTTCTTGGCCTCACTGCCGCACTTTCCTTTGAGGTCGCCTCCGCCGCTCCGCTGAAGGTCTACATCCTCGCCGGCCAGTCGAACATGGAGGGCCACGCGAAGATCGAGACCTTCGACTACCTCGGCGACGATCCGGCCACGGCGCCGCTGCTGAAACAGATGCGGGGACCCGGTGGCGAACCGGCGGTGTGCGACAGGGTCTGGATTTCCTATCTCACGGGAAGATTCGACGGCAGCGCAAATGGCGAAGGCCTCGGCAAACTCACCGCCGGCTACGGAGCCCGGGGAGATCGTCCGACGGAGGATGGCGGCAAGATCGGCCCAGAATTCACCTTTGGCCTGACGATAGATGCCGCACTGAAGGACCCGGTGCTCATCATCAAAACCGCCTGGGGCGGCCGGAGTCTGCACACCGAGTTCCGTCCGCCGAGCGCGGGACCCTATGAGCTCAACGTCTACCAGAAAAAGCTCTACTACGGTCCCCCCGGTCATGGCGTGCCGAAGGATATGAACGAGTGGCTCGCGGAGAAGGAGCGGGAAACGGGACGTTTTTACCGCTACATGGTCGAGCATGTGAAGCACGTGCTGGCCGATCCCAAACGCGTCTGTCCCGACTACGATCCGGCGGCGGGCTACGAGATCGCCGGCTTCGTTTGGTTCCAGGGCTTCAACGACATGGTCGACGGCCACACCTATCCCGATCGTGGCAAGCCGGAGCGTTTCTCGGTTTACAGCGATCTGCTCACCCACTTCATCCGCGATGTGCGGCAGGATCTCGACGCGCCGAAGATGCCATTCGTCATTGGTGTGATGGGTGTCGGAGGATTGAACGCCACCCCGGACACGCTCGCCTTCCGCGAGGCGATGACCGCTCCCTCCCTCCTTCCCGAGTTCCGGGGCAATGTCTTCGCCGTGCCCACCGCGCCCTTCTGGTCGGAGGAACTGGCCGCCATCGACGAGAAGCGTCAGCAGGTCCGCCAGATGGGTCACCACCTGAATTCCAAACACAAGGACCACGCCAATTCCGAGGGCAATATGAGCGAGGAGGAAAAACGAGCCTACTTGAATGACTACGAAGCGAAGCTCATCACGCCCGCTGACGTCGCGCTGTGGGAACGCGGTGCCTCAAATGCCGGCTACCACTATTTCGGCTGTGCGAAGACCTTCGCGCTGATGGGCAAGGCCTTTGCCGAGACACTTTTGAAATCCACCGCACCATGAAGTCCCTCTTTTTCCTGACCGCACTCCTGCTACCCTGCTTCGCGACAGCCGCCGAAGTCAAAGCTCCTGCCACGCCACCCGATTTCACCGCCAACCCGACCCTGCCGACCAGTGCGAAGCACGATTGGACGCTCGGGCCGACGGGGGCCCGCGGCTGGTATTTCACGGCGAAAGGCCACTCGCGCGAGGCCCGCCAGATTCTCGTCACCGAAGTCGCGACGGGTTCACCTGCAGAGGGAGTGTTGAGGAAAAGCGACGTCATCCTCGGGGTGGACGGCTCTCCCTTCACCGACGACGCGCGCGTTCAGTTCGCCAAGGCGATCACGGCGGCCGAATCAGGCACCGGCGTGCTGGCGCTCCTGCGCTGGCGAGATGAAAAATCGGAACCGGTCGAGATCAAGTTGGCCGTGCTCGGAAGCTACAGCGCGACCGCCCCCTACGATTGCCCGAAATCGCTTCGCCTCCTCGAACTCGGCTGCGCCGCGCTGGCGGAGCGGATGGCTTCGCCGGACTACACTAAGAAACTGGACGGCATCCCCCGCTCGCTTAACGCCCTCGCCCTGCTCGCGAGTGGCAATCTGGACTACCTCCCGCAGGTTAAAAAGGAAGCACAGTGGGCTGCGGCCTTCACAACCGACGGGTATCTCTCCTGGTATTACGGCTACCTCATGATCTTTCTCGGTGAGTATGTCGCGTCCACAGGCGACACGGCGGTGTTGCCGGGATTGCAGCGTCTCGCCCTTGAGACAGCCCGCGGCCAGAGCGGCGTCGGCACCTGGGGACATCGTTTCGCCATTCCCGGCGGTAACCTCGGTGGCTACGGCGCGATGAACCAGCCCGGGCTCAGCCTCACTATCGGCATGGTTCTCGCCCGCGAAGCCGGAGTGACGCATCCCGACCTCGACCGCGCTATCGCGAAATCGGCCGGATTCCTGCGCTGGTGGGTCAACAAGGGGGCCGTCCCCTACGGCGACCACCTCCCCTACCCCGCCCATGAGGACAACGGTAAATGCGCCGCCGCCGCCGTGCTCTTCGATCTGCTTGGCGATCGCGAGGCCGCAGACTTCTTCGCAAAGATGGCTACCGCCGCCTACAGCGAACGCGAGCGGGGTCACACCGGGAATTACTTCAATTACCTCTGGGCCCTGCAGGGCGTCGCCCGCTGCGGTCCGCATGCGCTCGGGGCTTACCTCGAAGAGCAATCGTGGTATTACGACCTCGCCCGCGGCTGGAGCGGCGTCATGCTCTACCAGCCTTCGCCTGAAGGAGCCGAGGAATATCGCGCCTACACCAACTGGGATTGCAGCGGCCAACACCTCATCGCCTACGCTCTGCCGCTGAAAACGCTGCGACTCACCGGGAAAAAACCCTTCATCACCACCTCGCTCAGCCGGAAAGAAGCGGCGGAAATCATCGCTGCGGGGCGCGACTTCGCCTTCACCGGAGACGAAGACCGTTATGAGCAGCGCAGCGCGGCGGAGCTCCTCTCCGGTCTCGGCAGTTGGTCGCCCTTTGTCCGCAAACGCTCCGCCACCGCCCTCGGCAAACGCGAAGGTGATTTCGCCCCGGAATTGGTCAAACGCCTCGCCGGGTCCGATCTCTACACTCGCTACGGTCTGATCGAAGCGCTCGGTGCCCTCGGTCCGCGTGCCGATGCCGCCGCGCCGCAGCTCCGCGCCGCTTTGAAAAACACTGATCCCTGGGTGCAATGGCTCGCCGCAGAAGCCATCACCCGTCTCAGCCCGGCGGAGCGCAACGCGAGCGTCAGCGACCTCCTTGCCGTCACCGTGAGCACCAACGCCGCCGATCCCCGTCGCCATGCCGCGCTTGGTGCCAGTCTCGCGCTCTTCCGCGCCTATCCCGGAGTCCGTGCACCGAAGAGCATCCTCGAAGACTCGCTCGACGGGGTTGATCGTGCTCAGCTTTATCCCGCCCTGGAGACGCTCCTCACCCATCAGGACAGCATCGCCCGGGGCACCGCAGCGAGGAGTTACCGGAACCTCGACGATCGAGACGTCGTTCAACTCCTGCCGCACATCGTCCGCGCGATCGAGGAGATGGCCCCGAGCAACGAGATGTTCGCCGACGGCCCCCGCCTCGCCGGCCTCGACCTGCTTTCCCGGCTCGGCATTCACGAAGGCATGGAGCTGTGCGTCGCCACGATCGAACCGGACCGCTGGGGCGAGCGGAACCGCAGTTCGCAATGCCTCGCCTACCTCGTCCGATATGGCGCGCATGCCAGGGCTCTGCTGCCGCAGCTGAACGAGATCCGCGAATACCTTGCCACCGTGAAAAAGGTGCCTGCGGATAACCTGAAATCCTTCGACGAACACCTCGCCGCGATCGCCACCAGCGCGGAAATGCCAACTCTCGTGAGGATGCGGGATTTCAAGCCCAAGGGAAACTAACGGGGCGGGCAAAACGCACCGTTAGTCACTGAATCACGACCGGAAAATCCGGGAGAAGAGCGGAGTGCTCGGACGGCTCTGCTTCGGCTGCCGTGTAAAAGCGCATCATCCCTTCACGATTGCAGATCCAGACTTCCCGGGTGCCTTCCTCAAAATAAAGCACCGTTTTGTCCCGCAACTCCGCCCTCGTGTTCGAGAGGGACTCGACTTCGATGCAGATTTCGGGGGCCTCCACGAAGGAGGTCTGATCACCGAGGCGGCTCCATGGCTCGTCGGAACACCAGGCGACGTCGATGGCTTTGACTCCCTCGCCGGTGGAGAGGGGGCACTCGGAAATCCCCCTTCCCCCGTCCGTGAGCTTTTTGAGATGGAATGAGATTTCCGATTGGCGGTTGCCGTGTGAAGGCGCAGGCGGCGGAGACGCGATCATCTGACCGTATCGGTCGGTTTCGATTCGAAAATCGAGCGCCGCGAGGGATTGGTCCACCACGAGTCGATCCCAAAGCCTCGTGTTGAAGGATCGCAATGACGAAGGATGACCTGACACGACTACCGACTCTACCTCAACCCAACAACTCCCGCACCACGCCCTTGCCTTCGAATCCGGTGAGGCGTTGCTCGAGGCCGTTGTGATACCAGCTCAGCTTTTCGTGATCGATCCCGAGGAGATGGAGGGCCGTCGCGTGGAGTTCCCAACTATGGATCGCCTTTTCCACTGCTTCAAAGCCCAGCTCATCAGTCGAGCCGTAGCCGGTTCCGGCTTTGATGCCGCCGCCCGCCATCCAGGTAGTGAAGGCTCCTGCGTTGTGGTCACGGCCCCTGTTGGCCCCCTGCGCGGCGGGCTGACGCCCGAACTCAGACGTGCAGATGACGAGGGTATCCTCAAGCATGCCGCGCGCTTTGAGATCGATCATCAGTGCCGAGACACCGGTATCGAGAACCTCACCCCAGTAGCCGTGGTCTCTCACGATGTCCTCGTGACTGTCCCAGTTCGGACGAATCTTTTTCGCCGTCGTGTTCTCGGCCCCGCAGTAAATCTGGACAAAACGCACCCCGCGCTCGGCCATGCGGCGGGCGAGAAGACACTGTCGTCCGAACGGACCCGTCTCGGGATGATCGATCGCGTAGAGCTTGCGGGTGAGCTCGCTCTCGCCTGCGAGTTCGGTCACCTCGGGAGCGCTGAGCTGGAGCCGGGCCGCCATCTCGTAGGCGGAGATGCGGGCCTCGAGCTCACTGTTGCCGCTGCGCGATTCACGATGAAGATGATTGATTTTCTCGAGGAATCCGAGCCCCGCCGCGTCCCGTTGGGGAGTGACTCCGTCGAATCCCTGCGGGGGGAAAAGGTCGGCGATGGGCTGGGCGGCGTTGTTCGCATCGAGGGTCGTCGCCTGATGCACGGCGGGGAGGAATCCGGCCCCCCAGTTGATCATGCCGCCCGGAGGCAGCCCCCGCGGATCGGGCAGGACGACGAAGGCGGGCAGGTTCTCGCTCTCGCTCCCGAGACCGTAAGTCACCCACGCCCCCATGCTCGGAAAACCCGGCAGAGTGTGGCCCGTGTTCGCCATAAAGCAACCCGGCCCGTGCAGGGCGGTCGTGCTCTTCATCGAGTAGACGAAAGCCATGTCATCGACGCAAGCGGCGAGCCGCGGGAAAAGCCCGCTAACCCAACGGCCCGATTCCCCGTGCTGACGAAACTCCCATTGACTCGGGAGGCAGTTGCCCGGTTTCGAGGCGAAGAACTGCAACTCGCCGCCCGGATCAAAAGGCTGACCGGCGCGTTTTTTCAGCTCGGGCTTGTAGTCGAAGGTATCGACCTGGCTCCAGCCCCCCGGACAGAAAATCTGGATGACCCGCTTGGCCTTCGGCGAAAAATGCGTCGCGGCCGCGTCCGATTTCCCGGCAAGCAAAGTGGACAACGCCATGCCGCCGAATCCGGTCCCGGCGGTGTGGAGAAAGTGTCGGCGATTCATGGGTCGAAGGGTGAAAATGTAGCATGGGCATCCTGCCCATGCATCGTGAAGAGACTTTCGCGGGAGAAACGAGGCTCAATCGCTCCCCCATGTCGAATCAATGGGCATCTCGTCGCGAACGAACAGATCCGGTCGCACGGCGTCTTCCCAAAGTGCATGGGCAGGATGCCCATGCTACGGTTGGTATCCGCTTCAATCGACATAGACAAATTCGTTGGCATTGAAGAGCGCCCGGCAAAAGGAAAAGAGTCCTTCTTTGGCGATGAATTCCGCGGCGATGGTTGCTTCCACGGCCGTGGGCTCGCGGCCGAAGGCGAGGGCGTAAGCCTGCTTCACCTTGTCCCCGCCGACCGCCTCAAGCCGCTCCGCGAAGTAACGGGCCTGACGCAGCATGAAGTCGTTGTTGTAAAGGGCGAGGGACTGCAGGGCTGTCGTCGTCGTCATCCGCTTCGGGGTCAGGTTGGCGGGATCAGGGCAGTCCAGGGTCGTCATGAAACGGCTCGGGGTCGTCCTGACAAGGTAGCGGTAGATGCTGCGCCGCCACAGTTTCGGATCATCGGCGGTGATGTAGGTGTAGATGGGAGCGTAAGCCTCCTCGTAGGTGAAGTCCTCGAAGCCCGGTCCGCCGCGCTCGGGATTTAGCTTTCCGCTCACCGCGAGGACCGCGTCACGCACCGCCTCGGCCTCGATCCGTTTGGGATTCTGCCGCCAGAGGAGACGGTTCCCCGCATCGACGGAAACGCCCGCGGCATCAGCGGCAAAACGGGAGTCCTGCCGATAAGTCGCACTGGTCAGCAGCAATCGCAGCATGGCCTTGATCGATCCATCGCGGCGCTCCATCTCGGCCGCGAGCCAGTCAAGCAGCTCGGGATGGGAAGGCGTGTCGCCGCCGAGACCGAAGTCGCTCGGCGTCGTCACGAGACCCGCGCCGAAGATCCAGTGCCAGAGCCGATTGACGATGACCCGCCGCGTCAGGGGATTTTTCGGATCGGTGATCCATTGCGCGAGAGCAGCGCGCCTGTCCCCCTGCCCCGTGCCGTGATTACCGAGATCGGGATCGAGCATGGCAAGGGCGGCAAAGGCGCCCGGCTCGAGTGGATCTCCCGTCGGCTGTTCGGGCTCACCGCGTCGCAGCAGCCGCACCTCGGGGATCTTCGCCTCGGGGACGACCGCGTAGACTTTGGGCGGAGCGACGAGGGCGGCGAGCTTCTTCACGATGCCGTCACGCTCGCCCTGCAAGCGGGTGAGTCGATCCAGCCCGGCGCCCGACACATTCCGCGGCGGATGCGGCTGGACCTGCGGATCACCGAAGCCAACCTGATCGTGCCCGATTCCGTCGCGCCCGTCGGTGGCGATCAGAGTGAGAAATCGCGCCGTCTGCGGCAGAATAAGATCGATGTCCTTGAGCCCGTCTTGTCTCCCGAGCTTCAGGAATTCGAGCGCCATTTTTCCATCGAGATAAAGGCGGGCATCGGCGTAGTTGGCACCCTCCTGCCCGAAGTAGGCGAGCTTCGCGGTGAAGCGCATCGCATCCGCTCCCGACGCCTTGCGCAGTGCCGCGAGGTCAAAGGTGATGCCGGCATTGGCGTGCAGACCCAGCAGCGAATGACCGTCTTTCGTGAAATCGATTCCGCCCGCGACCGTCGAATGCTGGCTCGCGACCGGACCGTTCCGAATGAGATCCCAGGCCTCCCCCGACGTCTTCGGCAAGCCGCTTACCGTGAGTCCGGTCGAGCTGATCGGGATGACTCCCTTCCCACCGAGGCCGTCGGGGATAAAAACGCCGTCGATGAACTCGCTTTTTGCGGCGGCGAAATGATTCGTCTTCACCTTGTCAAGCCTGCCGAGGTCCTTTGTCTGAACACTCGCGTCGCGCGAATCGAGGCCCTGACGCTTCGTGCCGATGCCCGTGCCGTTGCCTCCACCGACGATGTCCGCGAGGTCGAGCCCCTCGCCCTCGAGCCGGCGAATCTCGAGATCGAGCTCGTCGCGCTGTTTTGTCAGGGTGGTTTTGGTGCTTTCGAATTCCTTCAACGCGGCATCGTTCACGGGCCGCTCGTCGCGCTTCACCCCGGCGAAGACGGACCAGAGCTGGTAGTATTCCTCCTGACTGATCGGGTCGAGCTTGTGATCGTGGCAGCGGGCGCAGTTCACCGTCATGCCCATGGAGGCGGTCATCACCTGGGTGGCCATGTCGTCGAGATCGAGTCCGCGGGCGGCGCGACGCAATTCATCGCTCCGCGTCTCGACCTGACCGACGAAATCCCACGGCCCCGCCGCGAGGAATCCGGTCGCGATGACCGCCTCGGGTTGATCGGGCCAAAGGACGTCGCCGGCGATCTGCTCTTTCAAAAACTGATCGTAGGGTTTGTCCTTGTTGAAAGCATCGATGACATAATCCCGATAACGCCAGGCGGTGTCCCGCCGCTTGTCGCGTTCAAACCCGTGAGTGTCGGCGTAATGCGCAATGTCGAGCCAGTGCCGCGCAAAGCGTTCACCAAAGTGAGGCGAGGCGAGGAGACGATCGACGAGCTTCTCAAAAGCCGCCGCATCCGTGTCGGAGACAAAAGCCTCGATCGCTTCGGGCGTCGGAGGCATCCCGTGCAGGTCAAAAGTGAGTCGCCGGATGAGCGTGCGGCGATCCGCCTCCGCCGACATCGTGAGACCTGCCCCGGTGAGACGGCGCTGAATAAAGACATCGACGGGATGCCCGCTTTGCCCTTTGACGATCGCCTCGCCCGCATCGGAGAGCGGCTGCCAGGACCAGTAGGAAAGGCGCTCGTCCGCCCCCGCCACCGCATCGGGCCAGGGAGCCCCGGCGTCGATCCAGGCTTTCAAAACGCCGACCTCGGCCGGGGAAAGCGGCTCACCCTTGGGCGGCATGCGCATCTCGTCTTCAGCGGGAGCGGTGATATGGGCGATGAGGGCGCTTTCGCCACTCTTCCCGGGCACGATCACAACACCCTCACTGCCGCCTTTCATCGCCGCCTCGCGCAGGTCGAGACGGAAACTCGACTTCTGGCTCTCCGGTCCGTGGCATTCAAAACAACGCGCCTCGAAGAGGGGACGCACCTCTCTGACAAAGTCGACCGCGCTTGCGGACGCCCCCCCCGACAGGGTTAGGCCGAGGACTAAAGAAAGTTGAATGGGGCACTTTTTCATGCCTGCTCCTTCCCTTCGAAGGCGACGAGATCCTCGACGGCCGACTCGATGTGGCGGCGCATCGCCTTTTCCGCTCCGGCTCCGTCGTGTCGTTCAAGGCAGACGAGAACGGCCGCATGCTGCTTCACGGCGCGCCCGACTCCCGCCTCGCTCATCGTGGCCCTGCGGCTCTCACGCCCGGGATCGGCGATGGAATCGAGCATTAGCCCGAAAATCTCATTTCCTGAAAGCCTCGCCAGTTCGCGGTGGAAGGCAAGGTCATACTCCATCGCCGCAGCGAGATCCGAGGCGGATTCCAGCGAGGCGTGCAGCGCCCGCAATCCGGCAAGGTCATCCGCCCCCGCCCGCCCTGCCGCACGCCGGGCAATGACCGGCTCAAGCGCGAGCCGGACTTCCAGCGATTGTCGCAGCCGCTCGGCCTCGTCAGGCAGGAGCAATCGCGCCGCCGCACTAACCGGAGCGTGGAGTCGATCGACGACACGGATGCCTACCCCCTGCCTCACCTCAACGAGCCCCTGCAACTCGAGCCGCTTCGTCGCCTCGCGCACGACCGGGCGGCTCACCCCGAACTGCTCGGCGAGATGCCGCTCGGACGGGAGGAGCCCGTCCATCGCCAGCCCGCCGCTGCGAATCGCGCCAGCAAGCTGATCCGAAACCTCTTCGACGAGGGTGTGTTTGCGAATGAGAGAAAGGGCCATTGGTCTTACCACCTTACCAGTTTCGCTCATGGCGGCAATTCCCTTAATTGCGCGATAACCTCGCCCACTTTAAAGCAGGAACCGTCGTTTCGCCCGGGATCCCGTGAACGCTGCGGGAGGGCTCAAAAGACCAAAGCGACCAGGGAGACGTTCGGGGATCTCGCGGGCGGCTTAATTTCAAATGCCTTCCGATGCGCTACGGCCTCGTGAGCCCGCGCCGTTTCGCATGGACCTGCGCGGTTTTCCCCATGTAGTGCTCCATGGGATATTCGAAGGCGGCGAGCTTGATGTGTTCAGCCGACTTCGCGGCGTCGCCCATCGCCTCGAAGTAAAGGCCGAGATACAAATGGGCGTAGCAAAGGTGATTACGCTCACTGTCCGAGAGCACTCCGTCAGCGTCGGGCCCGGCCGCTTCGAGGACAGCCTCGACGCTGCCGCGTCCGCCGAAGAGATCGTGGACCTCCTTCATCGGGATGCGCGAATCGCGTTCGATCGGGATGAGCTCCTGCTTCGCCGCCTCGAGATTGCCTCCGGGAGCGCGAACCGCGCAGAGGAAATGCCAGACCGCGTTCTCGACGTCCTGAGTGTTTACGGTCTGGTGGCGCTCGAACTGGGCTTTTCCCTTCTCATATTCCTCCGCGTAGTAGTAACAAAGCCCGCGTTGCCAGTGATGGGGATCCTGATCGGGATAAAGGGCGATGAAGGCGTCAAAGTCGGCAATGGACTCCGCGATTTGCCCGTCGAAAAAGCGCTGCTCGCCGCGCCGTTGCAGAGCGGTGCCGCGGACCCGGGTCCATTTGCTGTCGCTCCCGATCTCCGGAGTCAGCTCGATAACTTTGTCGAAGTCCTCCGCCTGAAAGGCATCCATGACCGCCTTCGCCGTTTCGGGAGACAACTCTCCCTCCTCCGCTTTGGCGCAGGCGCCGAGAGTGAGAGAGATTGCGACAAGGAGAGTCCATTTCATGCGGGAAGGTGACCGAAAAAGACCGGTCCGTAAAGTAATCGCGACGGCGGGGAGGAACGGCATTGCGGACCGTTTCGCCGACGAAAGATGGCGCAGAGCGAAATGAACCAGCTTGATTTTAAAAAACCTCCGACCACAAAGCGAGAAAACCGCCCTCGATGAGGGCGGTTTTGCGCCGCTTTCGCGAAAGGTTTTACCACGGCCTCACGCCTCCAGCGCCCAGCCTTCGCGGTAGTCGCGCTTGACCAGCTTGGCAGCCTCGGGGCAGTTCGGCGAGGTGAGAGTCTTGGAATCCCACTCGACCTTCTTGTTGAGACGCACGGCGAGGTTGCCGAGCAGGACCATCTCGGTGAAGGGACCGCTCTGGGAGAACTTGGACTGGGGCAACTCGGGATCATTAGCCTTGACCGCGTCGAAGAACTCGTTGTGCGGATTCTGGCCGCGGGCCCGCGGGATGGAGGGATCGGGGTAGTTGAATCCGTCCATGAGATTGCCGGGCTTCACGAACCAGGTGTTTTTGCTGCGATTGAACCAGATCTTGCCGCTGCTGCCGACGATGAGGCTGTCATAGCCGTTAGCTTCAGTAGAGTCCATCCCCTCAAGAATCTCAGGAGGCGGAGTGTTGGGATTGCGGATCTTGCCACCGTCAATGTTGCTCTCGAGTTTCCAGCTCTCCGGGTTGAAGACGGCGTCCTTGTAACCGTCATACCACATATACTTGATCGGCTTGCCGTTCTTGGCCACAAACTGATACTCGATCGTCGCCCAGGTCGGGGGCGAGATGTCACTCTGGGCCCCGCGACCGTCGGCGCTCACGGCCGAGACGCTGACAGGAGCGGCAAAATCCATCGCCCAATGGCTCATGTTCATAATATGGCAGGCCATATCGCCGAGGGCACCGGTGCCGAAGTCCCAGTAGCCGCGCCAGGCAAAGGAGGCGAGCTTGGGGCTGTAGTCGCGGAAAGGAGCGGGTCCGATCCAGAGATCCCAGTTGATGTGCGCGGGCACCTCTTCTTTCGTCGGCCAGGCGGGAATGCCCTGGGGCCAGATGGGGCGGTTCGTCCAGGCATGGACTTCGACAATGTCACCGATGATGCCGGCGCGGACGAGTTCCACGACCCGGCGCATGTGGTCATTGGCATGGGCCTGATTGCCCATCTGAGTGACGACCTTGGTCTTGGCGGCGAGCTCGGCGAGCATGCGGGCCTCCCAGATACCGTGGGTGAGCGGCTTCTGACAATAGACGGCGCAGCCCTTCCGCATCGCGGCGGCGGCGGCATGCGCGTGGACGTGATCGGGGGTCGAAACGGTGACCGCGTCGATCTTGTCGCCTTCGGTCTCGAGCATCTCGCGCCAGTCTTCGAAGAATTTGGCATCGGGATAGTCGGCGCGGGTCTTGGCGTAGGCGCCGCCGAGGTTCGGGTACTTGTCGGTGTTGAAGACGTCACAGAGATGAGTGACCTGGAACCCGGCCCCGGCCGAGCCGGAGATGTCACTCGCCCCTTTCCCGGCGGTGCCGATTCCTGCGAGGGTGATTCGGTCATTGGCACCGAAGACGCGGCTCGGGACGACCTGGAAGTTGAAAGCCGCGGCGGTGGCCGCGACGCCTTTGACGAAGTTTCTGCGGGAGGATGTTTTTTCCATGAATAATGAACGATTAAGAAAGGGATTAAACAACAAAAGTGAAAGCGATTCAATGCCGTGTATCGGGATAGCGGGCGAGGTGAAATGGTCCCGGGAAACGAGACGGCGGAAAGGGACAGGCGAATTGTCGATGAGGCACGCCGGAGGTAGTGTAATAACCGTGGCGAAAGGTCATGCGAGGCACGTTGATTACGGTGCCCCGCCTTTCGAATACAAACAAAACCTCTAAGTTACCGGTATCACACCGCAACCCCCTCCTCAGAACCGCCCCACTTCAGTGCCGCCGCTTTCCGCCCTCGCCAGCCTCGCCCGACACCGCCGTTCACCGGTGCCCCGCTCACTCCGGCCGCGGTCCGATCCTGTCGTTCTTCAAATCCCGCAGGACGCAGAGCCCCTCCCATGCGGCCCCCTTCATCGGCCGCGCTCCGGTTT
>DIVG01000037.1:0-17243 GCA_002422425.1 Akkermansiaceae bacterium UBA6138
CCCGCGACTCCCGCGACTCCCGCGAAACCAGCCACCGCCGCGACGACGGGGACCACCGCCCTTTCGAGCCCCTTCGAGGTCCCACGCGACGAGTCGAAGAAAGAAGAGAAGAAAGAAGTCAAACCCGGATCATCCGGCAGCGGCATTCTCTCGCCCATTGCCAACATCCGTCCCCCACGCAAGGAAATTGATCTCACCTCCGCCGAGACCATCATCCAGAATGGCGAGATCGTAGCCGGCTCCGAAACCAGTTTCGAGACAGTTCCGGCGCCTGGCACCGCAGAGCAGCGCCAGGCTCCCCAGATCGTAAACGGCGTCAAAACCTACTCCTCATGGGACGACATCGGTGCCCGCTCCTCCTCGGCGGCTGACAAGATCATCAGCTCGATGCGCTGATCTGGCACGAAGCGGCAAGAGCATTACACAAAAGCAGTGGAAATCTTGCCGAGCTGCGCCAGCATAAGCCCGCTCCGGGATATGTCGAACTCCGTGCCACCGATCACCTACCAGCGTCGCGCCCTTTTTGTTCTCGGCGTGGTCTTCGCCCTGCGGCTTCTCTATGCGGCGGTCTTTGCGAAAAATCCAGCCGGAGACGAAGCCTACTATTGGGACTGGGGCCGTCAGCTCGATTACGGCTATTACTCCAAGCCCCCGCTCATCGCCTGGATCTACGCCTTCGTCGACTGGATTGGACATGGCAGCCTCTTCGCCTTTCGTGCGACCGCCGCCGCCCTGGGAACGCTCTCGCTTTTCATGCTCTATAAGCTTTCCGCGAGTCTCTTCGATGAGCGGACCGGGTGGTTCACCGTTCTCCTCGGGATCGCGGCGCCGGCAAATGCGGTATTAAGCTTTTTTCTCACGATTGACGCACCGCTCGTTTTCTGCTGGGCCATGGCTCTCTGGATGCTGTGGCGCTACCTCTCGGAACCGGAACAAAAGAGTTCCCTCGCCTGGCTCTTTCTCGCCCTCGCCGCAGGACATCTCTGCAAGCAGATGATGATGCTCTTCCCCCTGCTCTCTGTGATCTTCCTCGCCCTGCATTCTGAAACGCGGCCTTTCCTGAAAAGGCCGGGACTCCAGCTAACGCTCTTCGGTTCCTATCTCTCCCTCATTCCGCCGCTCGTGTGGAATGCAAAACACGACTGGATCACCTTCAAACACACCGGCCACCATTTCGAAGTTAAAGGCGACGGGGGCAATCCGCTCTTTGAGAGACTTGAGGACTTTTTCTCTTTCGTCGGAACACAGTTCGGTGTCCTTTCGCCCGGGACCGCGTTTGTTCTCTTCTCCCTCTGCCTCACCGGCCTGCCACTGCTCCGCAGGGCTGATCGCCCGGTTCGTTTTCTCCTCACTTTCGGCGCGCTCCCCGTCGCCGCCATGTTGCTCCTAGCCCTTCGCCAGAGTATGCAACCAAACTGGCCGGCTGTGTATTACCTCTGCGGCATCGTCCTCACCGCCGCCTGGTATAACGGAAAACTTCAATTCGCTCTTCCGGGGGCTTCATTGCGGAGACTTTTCCCGGTCACCATCGGGTTCGGGGCGGCGTTCGTTGCGTTTTTTTATCTCGGTCCCGTCTACTTTGCCGCTGTCGGGAAATCCGGGCACCTTTTCGACCCGAACCGCCGTCTCCTCGGGCACGACCTCGTCGCGGCGGAGTTTGACCGACTCAGGATGACCGTTCCGAATGCGAATGACCATTTCCTCGTCGCCCTCGGGCACCGCGACATCACGAGCCAGCTCGCCTTCGGCCTCCCCGACCAACCGCGCGTCTACCGCTGGGAGTCGCAGGACCGAATCAGTTCGCAGTATGAAATGTGGAACAACCCTTCCGAGGACGGTCTTGGGGGAAAAGACGCTATCATTCTCGCCCCGAATGCCAAGGAGTTGCCGCGTCAGTTGTCCCGGGCCTTCGACGAGGTGGAGAAAGTCGGTGAATTTAAAATCAGGTTCAGCTATACTCGCGAGCGTTCCTTTGCTGTCTTCCGCGGCCGAACTTTAAAGCTCTGGCCCTCCGCCAGGTAAGTCCGCTCCCGAAGATCCCCGCGTGTTTCTAAAATGAGCTCCCCCGGCTATACCTCCCCTTTTTCCCGTTGCGCCGGCCTGCGCTCGGCCCCGCCCACCGCCGCGAAGGTGAGTATCGTTGTCCCGTTCTACAACGAAGAGGCGTGTGTCGAGTTCGTCCTCCGCGAGATCGTCGCCTGCCAGCCCGGGGTGGAAGTGGTGGCCGTCGATGACGGCAGCACCGACCGAACCTGGGAGCGCATGCAAGGCATACCCGGAGTGACGCCACTCCGACTTACGGAAAATTGCGGCCAGAGCGGCGCCCTTTATGCCGGACTGTATTTTGCCGAAGGCGACATCCTCGTGATGCTCGACGGCGACGGACAGAACGATCCCGCCGATATCGCGAAACTCGTCGAGCTCGTCCGTCGGGGACACTGCGACGTCGCGGTCGGTCGCCGCGCCGCGCGCAAGGACTCCTGGAGCCGCCGGGCCGCCTCCCGGATCGCCAATCGGGTCAGACGCGTTTTCCTGCGGGACGGCATCAGTGACACCGGGTGTTCGCTAAAAGCGATCCACCGGGATCATATCGATCTGCTCGTTCCTTTCAACGGTCTTCACCGCTATCTCCCCGCGATCTTCACTCACGCCGGTTTAAAGATCAGCGAAGTCGATGTCAACCATAGGGAACGGAAGGCGGGCAGGTCAAAATACACCAATCTTGATCGCGCTCTCCGGGGCGTCTACGATCTCGTCGGGGTCTGCTGGCTCCTGAAACGCAAAGTCATCCTCCCCCCGATGAAGACGGCGGAGCCGGATAATTCGACTTCCCGCTGAAGTGAATGGTAGACCACAACCCTGTTTTCGGCTAAGCTCCTGCCCCGGCAGCGCCTCTGTTTCCCGATGATAAATCCCCCCCGATTGGTCATGACCATCCTCGCCGCAGGCGTCGTTCTGTTCAACGGCTGTGAAGAGTATCAGAGTACGGGACTCTCCTCCACACTCGCCCCGGCGGGCGGCACCGCCACCGCCGTTGCGGCCACTCCACCGCCCGTTGAAGCGCTGACCAAGCACGATGTGGCGCTGCGTTTCCTCACTGCCTTCATCCGCCTCGATCGCGGCATGGCCCTGCGCTACGCGACTCCGGAAGCCATCGGCAAGCTCAACTGGAACACGTCGCACCAGGGGAACATTCCCTACTACGACGACAAGATGATCCTTTATTTCAATGGCGGCTGGGCACGCGTCTACTTCCAGGACATCGGCGGCACTTATCGCATCTGCAACTTCGACGTGCACCGCCGCTGACGACCGCTCAGCCGAACATTTCGCGAGCGGAAAATGCCACCCCGAGAGCAGCGGAGGAGTCTCCCCCCGTAGCCCATTCGAATTGGGTCGTCTCCTTCTCCGGTTCAATCGGACTGCGCAGGTAAACGGGCCAGGCCCGCTCTTTGAAACCTTCCATGACCCATTCAAGATATTGATCACGAAAACCGGTCGTCTCGGCAAGGCCTCCACCGATGACAACGAGACCGGGATCAAAGACCCGCACGAGATCCGCGAGTCCGTAGCCGAGGATCCGCGCTTGCTGGCGGAAGATGGAAACGGCAAGAGAATCGCCCGCTTTCGCGAAGTCACGAAGGCGAAATGCCTTCTCCTCCAGGGTCGATGCGTCGTTGAGGAGATGACCGGCATTTTCCGGCTTGGCGAGCTCAACTCCAACACGGCGACGCAAAGCCACAAGAGACACCCACGCCTCAAGGCACCCGGTGAGTCCGCAGCTACACCTCGGGAGCTCGCCAGTCTCTTCACGATGCGGCACGGAAACATGGCCGACCTCAAGCGCGAGTCCGTTCTGCCCCTCATAGGCTCGGCCGCCAGGCAGCACGAGCCCTCCGCCGAGACCGGTACCCGGCGCAACGAGGAGGAGGCCGCCGTGATGTTTTTTGCGGACGGCATACTCTCCGAGCGCGGCGGCATTGCCGTCGTTGGTCATGTAGACGGGGACCCCTTCGAGACGCCGGGAAAAAAGATCGCGAATATTCGTTCCCACCCAATCGGCCGCCAGATTTGCCTGCGCCCAGATGACCCCGTCACTTGACGGAGCCGGAACATCCATGCCGATGCCGCGAACCTGATCGCGTGAAATTCCGATGGTGGAGGTGAGCTGATCGAGCGCGAGCTCGAGTTGACCAAAGGTCGCCACATAACCGTCTTTGACATGGCTGCGGACTTCGACCATTTCACCGGCAAGATCCCCCGACTCGTCGATCAGCACGGTCTTCACCGTCGTGCCGCCGATATCGAGACCAGCAAAGTATTTCGCATTTTCAGCCATAAAAATATCCTCCAGGGAAAATCCGGGCAACCGTTAAACGCAGGCTTTAAACGCGTCAATCGACAAGTTTTTCCGGGTCCCTACCCGCCTGATGTCATCCGGAGGGCCATTGGACAGACTTTCTCTGCACGCAACTACGCGGGAATTCGAGAGTGGATTTTCAGCGCCGCTACTGGCACAATGGCGACATGAAAAAAATCGCAGCTCTTCTAGCGCTCTTCCTTCCCCTTGGCGGTCACGCGGAGCAGATCCTCGTTGAGGCGGAATCTTTCACCAACCCCGGGGGGTGGCAGCTCGACACGCAGTTTATCGAGACGATGGGTTCACCCTACCTTCTCGCCCACGGCCTCGGCAATCCCGTCACCGACGCCACCACCGAAGTGACTTTCCCAAGGGCCGGAGAATATCGTCTCTGGGTCCGCACCAAAAACTGGGTCGGGAAGTTCGCGGACAAAGTCGATGCCACCGCCGCACCGGGACGATTTCAAGTGAAGATTGGAGCTACCGCCGTGGAGCACGAATTCGGCAGGACAGGTAGCGCGTGGCATTGGGAAGACGGTGGTAGCGTCACCATCAGCGACCTCAAGACAACCGTTTCCCTCACCGACCTGACCGGATTCAACGGTCGCTGCGATGCCATCCTCTTTTCCAGCGATCCCGCCTTTGTCCCCGACAACTCCAGCGAAGTCCTCCCCGCCTGGCGTCGCAAGATGCTCGGCATCGCCGAAGAGGCCACGACCGAGGGTCCTTTTGACATCGTCTTTGTCGGCGGCGGTTACTCCGGGGCGTGCGGTGCGATCTCCGCTGCCCGCATGGGGCTGAAGGTTGCTCTCATTCAAAATCGCCCGGTCCTCGGCGGGAACGGCTCGTCCGAGATTCGTGTCTGGGCCATGGGAAACACTCCTCCCGGTCTCTATCCCGTCGGTGATATTGTCAGGGAGTTCGAAGACGACGCCAAGCTCTCTCCCGGGACCTACGAGGAGTATGAGGATGAGAAAAAACACAACATCGTCACAGCCGAGAAAAACATCACTCTTTTCCTCAATCATCACGCCTACCGGGTCGAGATGGCCTCCGAGACCGAGATCGGGGCCGTCCATGCCTTCGACACTCGCACCGGTGCGATCCGCCGCTTCACCGGACGCACCTTCTGCGACGCGACCGGGCACGGAACCATCGGCAGGATGGCAGGGGCCGACTACCAAATGATCGATGGGGGCCGCATGGGCATGTCCAACATGTGGAATTGGGAAAACGCGGACGCACCGCAAACCTTCCCCGATGTGCCCTGGGCCCTCAACCTTGAAGAAGCCGACTTTCCCTACCCGAAAAAGTTTCACGCCGAGTGGTTCTGGGAGAGTGGCTATAATAAACACCCGCTCCTCGATCTTGAGGAAATTCGCGACTGGAACCACCTCGCCGCCTTTGGTGCCTGGAATGCCCTGAAAAACAAGGGTGCTCATGAGCGCTCCGACCCCGACGGGCTTGGCCACAAAAATGCCCGCCTCACCTGGATGGCTTATGTCGGCGGTACTCGTGAAACGCTCCAACTTCTCGGGGACGTCATCCTCACCGAAGAGGATATTGTGTCGAAAAAACCCTTCGACGACGGATGTGTCCTGACGACCTGGTCCATTGACCTGCACTACCCGAACGAACAATACGTCAAAAAGTTCCCCGAAAACCCGTTTATCGCCGTCGCCGTGCATGGCAAAGGAGTTGATCGGAAAAAAGGCTACGCCATTCCCTACCGCTGCTTTTATTCGCGCAACATTGAGAATCTCTTCATGGCCGGCCGTAACATCAGCGTGACCCACGAAGCCCTCGGCACGATCCGCGTGATGAAGACCTGCGGTATGATGGGTGTCGTCGTCGGCAAGGCGGCCGCTCTTTGCGCCCAGCACGACGTAACGCCGCGCGAAGTCTACTACCAGCATCTCGGCGAGCTCATCGAGCTGCTCCGGATTCCCGGGAACGTTCGCCGCGCCAGCCTTGGCGATGAATTTGAAGTCGACCCTTCCCTGCCTGAGATAGCAGAGGAAGAGACCGACTGGATCACCCTGAGCCAGCTCGACGGCATCGTCGTAGATGACGAAAAGGCCAGGCTTGTTGGCGAATGGACCCACGGAGCGGGCCTCAAGAATTACATCGAGAACGGTTACCACTATATCGGTGCCGCCAAAGGAGATGATGTCGCCTCGGCCACTTTCGAGTTCACTGTCCCTGAAGACGGTGAATACGAGGTCCGCGTTTCCCACCAGCCGCACGAGAACCGCTCTTCGAAGACGCCGGTAACGGTTAACTCGTCCGGCGGCGCGGTCACTATCAATGTGAATCAGAAGATTGCCCCCCCGCTCGCGAAAGGTTTCTTCGGGCTTGGCGTCTTCCGCTTTGAGGCAGGCAAACCCGGTAGTGTCGTCATCACCAACAAAGGGATCGACGGGAACGCCCACATCGATGCGGTGCAGGTAATCCGGCAGCAATAAGGCAGCCACGCTTCCGGCGCGCCGTTCCGTCTGTGGACCGGTGCGCAACTCCGTAATGCCTTCGCCGTTGTGAGGTTTCGGCCATGGGTTATCGTCAATGCCGGATCCCAATGGCGAAGCATACGGAAAACCTCAAGTCGGACTTTCTTTCGCAGGTCTCTCCGTTGACCCACTTCGAGGTTCTCTTCGATCATCTCCCGGGAGTTTCATTTTTCGCCAAAAACCGCGCCTTCTGTTTTGTCTCCGCAAACCGTGCCTTCTGGGAACGGCTCAAGTGCGGGAACGAAAGTGATCTCATCGGCAGAAACGATTTCGAGCTCTTCCCCGCCCAGCTCGCCCGGAAGTTCCGCGAGGACGACGAGCAGGTCATTGCCTCGGGAAAACCGAAGCTCAAGATCATCGAGCTCTTTTTCAACAGCCAGGGCCTCCCCGATTGGTATCTCACCAACAAATTCCCCGTCTTCGGCCGGGACGGGAGTGTCATCGGCGTCATGGGCACGGTGCAGAGCTACTCGGGCGGACGCTCCGCCCTAACACCGCACTTGCAGATCGATCGCGCCGTCAGCTACATCCGCGACCATTTCCACGAACCCGTCAATCTCACCGACCTCGCCAAACGCACCGGCATGTCGGTGCGACAGTTCAACCGCCGCTTCCGCGAAGTCTTCGGGACCAATCCCCGTACCTTTCTCATCAAGACCCGCATTCAGGCCGCCTGCGAAGTCCTGCGCTCGAGCGATAAACCCATCGCCGAAATCGCCCTCGACTTCGGCTTTTGCGACCAGAGCGCCTTCACCCAGCACTTCCGCAAGCACATGGGGATCACCCCGGCGACGTATCGGAAACGGGAATGAGTGAAGTTTGATTTCCAACAGGGTTCACTCGCCCGCTCACCCCCCTTACCTCCCCGCCAGCACTGCCTCGAAGACTCTTGCTGTTGCCTCGGCCATGCCGCTGCGGTCGTTTTCTCGCTCAACCCAGGCGCGGCCTCTTTCGCCCATGGCAGTGGCAGCAGCAGAATCGTCAAGCAGTTCACCCAGTCGCAGTGCAAGGTCGGCGGGATCTTCGGGTTCGCAGAGGAGACCTCCTCCGCTCGCCAGAATCATTTCCGGAAAGGCCCCTCGCGACGGGATAACAGACGGTAGTCCGGAGGCCATCGCCTCGAGCAGGTAGAGGCCCTTGGGCTCGATGAAGCGGGCCGGCACGGTGAAGACATCGATCTCCTCAAGGAAGACCATCTTTGAGGCTCCGTCAGGCGCCTCGACGTGGCGGAAGCGATCACTCAAGCCGGCTGCGGCGATGCGGCCGATCTGCACTTCGTAAAAGGCACGGTCCTTTTCCGCGAGCCAGCCGCCGACATGGAAGCGGACTTCGGGATGCTGACGGGCCAGCTCGATGAACGCCCCCACGGCGATGTCGAAGCCCTTTTCCGGCGCGAGCCGGGCGAAATAGCCGATCACTTTGCCCGGCGCACGGGCCTTGCGGGCTTCGTAGACCGAGTCGAATTCGGACACGGTGACGCCGAGCGGAGTGAGGTGGAATTTTTCCTCGGGCACACCGAGGATCACGCTCATGTGATGACGGTAAAAGGCCGAGAAGGTCACAAAGCCATCGGCCTCCCGCGCGAGGCGACGCATTTCGGTCAGGACGAGCGCTTTCCACGGTTCGATGAGTTCGTCGAGAAAGACATCGTCGCCCTGCAGGGTCACGAGGACCGGCACGCCGAGTTCACGCTTGAGTGCGGGGATGGAGCCGCCCACGAGGAGATTGGTCAGGCAGATGAGGTCGGGCTTGGCGACGTCGCGGAGCCACTGAACGAGGCGGGCGACCTCCTTGCGCTGGAATCCGTCTTCGCCCTTGACCATGGAGAGCGTCATCGAGCCGAGCTCCTTCGCGCTCACGGATAACGCCCCCGAGGCGACCCGCCTGATGAGGCGCGGGTTGTCGAGCCAGCGATCGAGGAAGGCGGGGAGATGGCGAAAGAGCGGGATCTTCTGCTGCAAAAAGACATTGATCCCGCCGAAGAAAACCTGATCGACAGAGCGATCCTCCTCGTCCACGCGGATCGGGGTGTAAAGCGGCAGCAGGGTGACGTCCCATCCGAGCCGCGTGAGACCGGCGGCGAGGGCATTGTCGCGCAGACAACTGCCGCAGTACATGCCTCCAGCTCCGGCGGTGATATAGACAACTTTGGGGTGCGATTTCACTCGATTTCTCTTTCACGGATTACGCCTTCCGGCCATCATAGCGCCAGTGAAACTCGCGCCTCTTTTTGCTAAGATAGCAGACAATGCCGTGAACTCTCCGATGAAATTACTCCCCTTACCCGCCCTGCTTCTCACCTGCCTAGCCCCCTTCTCCGCGCCCGTCTCCGCCGACGACTGGCCGCAATGGCGCGGCCCGCAGCGCAACGGCGTCAGCACGGTCGAGGGCAAACTACCCGACGCCCTCACCGAAGAGAACGCCCCGGCGAAACTCTGGGAGACCACCGACGAGATCCCTAGTGACCACTACGGCGGTCACGGCAGCGTCGCGGTCGCGGAGGGAAAGGTCTTTCTCTCCGTCGTCTGGCACAAGGACGAACCCACAGAGACCCGCCGCATCGACGGCGACGTCCTTTCCAAACTCGACCATCGCGGGACCGGTTCCCTGCCGAAAGAGATCGTGGAAAAGATGGAGAACGATCGCCTCAACCTGAGCCGTCGTCTCCGCGGCGAGGCCCTCGACGAGTGGGCGAAAAAATGGGTCGATGAGCATATCGATGAAAAGACGAAACTCTCGCTCGGCGGCTGGATCATTTCCCGATTTAAGAAAGGGCCGAGCGCGATCCCTCTCACCGTCTATGACCAGCTCCTCACGGTGTCGAAAGAAGTCTTCCCGAACCAGGCGGCGATGGAGGAGTGGGTCAGAGCGCAGAACTTCGACGCGGCCGTCACCGATCAGATCATCGCCGCCGTGCCCAACACGAAAAAGGTCGCCGACGACGTCGTCCTCGCCCTCGACGCCGCGTCCGGAGCCCAGGCCTGGCGTTTCGACACGGCGGGCTTTCCAAGTGGACGCGGCTCGTCGAGTACCCCGGCGATCGTGGACGGCAAAGTCTATGCTGCCCTCAGCGAAAACCTCTACTGCCTCGAGGCGGCGACCGGCAAGGAGATCTGGCGTGCGCCGCTCACCGGCAGAAAAGGCCCCGCCTCTTCGCCTCTGGTGGTCGGTGGCAAGGTCTATCTGCAGCAGAATTTCCTCAGCGCCTTCGACGCCGTGACCGGAGCGGAACTCTGGAAAAACAACGACGTCAAAGGCTCCAATCCTTCCCCCGCCTTGTGGAAAGAGGTCATCATCTGCAACTCGCAGAAGGATGTCATCGGTGTCAATGCGGCGACAGGAGAGACGCTCTGGCAGGTCGCCGGCGGCGGCGACGGCACCCCTGTCGTCTCGGGTGATGACCTCATCGTGGTGAGTACTTTCGACGGAAAAAACCTCATTGCCTATCGTCTCACGGCGGAGGGCGCGACCGAGCGCTGGGCGCACGGGTTTCTCGCACAGCGCTACGGTGCCAGCCCCATCATCTACGAGGGCGCGGTCTACCATCTCGGGAGTGACCGGCACCTCTGCCTCGATCTGGAGACCGGCGCGGTGAGATGGGAGCGTCCCGCCCAGTCGTCCATTTCCTCGCCCGTGCTCTCCGACGGCAAACTGCTCGTTTATGAAAACCGGGGTGGATTTGTTAGTCTCATCAGGGCGACACCCGAGGATTACACTCCGCTCGGTCGCGCCAAGGTCGGCGCGCTTTACTGCGCTTCACCCGCGATCGTGGGAAAGGCGATCTACCTCCGAACCGCGAAGACCGTCGCGGCCTTCCGCTTCGAGTAGATCCCGCAAAAACTACCGGATTTTTCCATGAGCAGTTTCCGGATCCGACCCCGCTTTTCGCAAAGCTTCGATGAGGAACCGGAGAAATTGCAAGCACGCATCATCGAACACGTCGGGGGCGGCGAAGAGCGTCCTGCGGGCAGCCGCGTTGAGGTGAAAAACTTCCCGGGCTATGTAACCCTGCGCATCCCCGAAGAGGACCAGCATTTCTGGTCACCGCTGCTGAACCTCAGTCTCGAGACCGACGACGATGGACACTCCGTCATCCACGGGATCTACGGCCCGAACGCGAATGTCTGGACGATCTTTCTCTACGGCTATCTCCTCATCGGATCACTCACGCTTTTTTCCGGCCTTCTCGGGATCTCGCAGTGGGTCGTCGGCGTGTACTCGTGGGGCCTCATTGTTTTTGGTGTTCTGGTAGTCCTGCTCATCGGTCTCTATCTGCTCGCCCAGTTCGGACAAAAGCTCGCCGCCCGGCAGACCTACCTGCTCCACCTCACCTACGAGGCCGCCGTGGGCCGGACCGTGGAGATTCACTGAGAGCCCCGCCTCATGCCATCACCCGCAGGGCGAGATAGGGCACGAGATTGAAGATCAGCACCGCGATCTTGTAGTAGGCGATGAATCGGTAGAACTCGAGCGGCAGTGCGGTTTCGCTGAAGCCGAACATCCGCGCATGGAGGCGGGTGATCGTCGGGCGCAACAGGACGAGGGAAACCGTCATGAGGATGAGCACCCCGAAGTTGATGAGGGTGCACCAGCCGAGGAAGTCGCGGATTGTTTCAATATTCATGGGATAAGGAGGGAGTTGTGGTGACACCGGAGATTAGTTTCCGGATGTTGTTTTATTAAACCAAAAAGCGAATCTCGAAACAAGCCGCGTTGCTGCGCGCCCGCACGGAATCCCCTCTTGCGAATCACGTTTAAAACGCGTAGTGATCGATCTCGTTGGCCGGAGGGATGACTACGAAGAACACATCCGCGACGAAGCCGGGAGGCGTGAACCGTCTCCTCTGGCTTCAGGGTTTGATCGGCACCGCCGCTCTCGGACTCCTCGTCCGCGAGCTGGGTTGGCCCCTCGATGAAGCACAGGCACGCCTCTCGGAGTATCTCACCCTCGGCCTCGTCGTCCTCGCCCTTTTCGCCGAGGGCGGCCTCGCCCTGCGCGATTCGGGGCAGTCGAAGTTGAAGCGCTATCTCATCCTCGCGGCGCTGCTCATTCTCGCGGGCGGACGATTCGGTCTCGAGCGCCCGCTGCGCGACTGGCTCGGGGAGCACGTCCACCCGCGCACCGGAGCCCTCATCGCCCTCGTCGTGGTGCAGTTGAGCCTCATCATCCCGGTGGGACTGCGACTCCTCAGGTTCACCCGGGCGAGGTTCCTGCAGGAGGCGAAGCCAGGCACGCTGTTTGTCGTGAGCTTTTTCGTTGTGATCCTCTCGGGCACGCTGATGTTAAAAACGCCGAACGCCACGACGGCCGGGATTTCGTGGCTCGACGCGCTTTTTACCAGCACCAGCGCCGTCTGCGTGACCGGATTGATCGTCGTCGATACGGAGACGGCCTTCACCCCGCAGGGACAGCTCGCTATCCTGACACTCATCCAGATCGGCGGACTCGGGATGATGACGCTGACTTACTTCATGGTCCTGATGGTCGGCCAGGGAATCACCCTGCGCGACCGGGCCCGTCTTGGCGAACTCTTCAGCGATGAAAACCTCGGAAGCATGGGGCAGTTCGTCGGCAAAGTCGTCGGCATCACCCTGCTCATTGAACTCGCCGGCGCCGTCGCGATTTACCATTCCTGGTCGGCTCAGCCCCCGCGGCCCGACACCCTCCCCTGGGACGCCGTCTTTCACTCGATCTCCGCCTTCTGCAACGCGGGCTTCTCCACCTTCAGTGCCGGACTGGCCGATCCGGCCACCGCTTCGAATCGGCCCTCGCAGGTCGTCATCATGCTGCTCATCGTTTTAGGCGGACTCGGGTTTGTTGTCGTCAATGACCTGCCGCGCCTGACGCTCTACACGATCTCGAAGCCCGTGCGGAAGCTTTTTCCCCGCTCGCGGCGACTGGCCCACTGGCAGCTGACCCATCCTGTACGGCTCCAGACCCGGCTTGCCCTCAAGACGACCGGTGTGCTGCTGCTTGCCGGAGCACTTCTCTTTTTCTTCACCGAGCGTTGGGACCTCAGCGGCGAGCGAATCTGGGAGGCTGTCTTCAACTCCGTCACCGCCCGCACCGCCGGATTCAACATTACCGACTTCGGGGCGTATACCTTTGCCACGGTCGTGCTGATGTGCACTCTGATGTTCATCGGAGGCAGTCCCGGAGGCACTGCGGGCGGGATCAAAACGACCACCTTCGCCATCGCTCTGGGCGAACTGGGACGACTCATTCGGGGCCACGATTCACTACACATCGGCAATCGCCGCATCGCCCGCGATGTCGTCGAGCGATCCACCGCAACCGTCGTGCTCTCGGTCGTCCTGGTCGTCCTCGCGATCCTGCTGGTGAGCTGGGCCAATCCTGATCTCGACCCGGTCGACATCACCTTCGAATGCTTCAGCGCCTTCGGCACGGTCGGGCTCTCCCGCGGCATCACCGCCGCCCTCGATCCCTTTTCCAAATGGATCATCATCGTGACAATGTTTGCCGGACGGGTCGGGCTGCTCACTCTCGTCCTCACCATGGTCGGGACTCCGAGACCACGCCGCTACGAACTCCCCGACGCCCGCCTTCCTCTCAACTGATTTTCTCCAATCCACCCTGACACGCATGAAATTCGCTATTATCGGACTTGGCTACTTCGGATCCGCCCTCGCCCGCGAGCTCTCGGAATCCGGTCACGAAGTGCTCGCGATCGACACCGACGAGACCCACATCCGCGAGATTCGTGACAGCGTCGCCGTTGCCGCGATCGCCGACGCGACCGATGCGGAAGCGCTCGCCCAACTCGGGGTCGCCGACATGGATACCGCCGTCGTCGCCATCGGTGAAGGATTCGAAGCCAGTCTCATGATCACCGCCCATTGCCAGAAGCTGGGAGTGCGGCGGGTCTACACCCGGGTCATCAACGAAGTCCACGGCCACCTCCTTGAGCTCATGAAAGTGACCGGCAAGATCCGCGCCGAGAGTCTCGCCGCTGCCTACTTCACCCGCCAGATCACGAACGAAGCGGTGCGCCGTTACTTCGGGATCGACGCCGGACACGGCATCGTCGAAGTGGCAATGCCCGAGCGCTACGAGGGGTGCACGCTGCCCGAAGCGAATCTGAGGAAGAAGTACGGGGTCAACGTCGTCACGGTAAGACGGCCTGTCATGAGCGAAGGCGCGGTGAACGATGCTCCGCCGACCTATCAGGTGGCCGGAACTCTTGATGCTGATTTTCTACTTCAGAAAGGTGATCGGTTGATTGTTTTCGGGTCGCTGAAGGATATTGATCGATTTTGTGAGAGTGCTGATTGAGGCAGGGTGGATTCGGGAGTTGATTCCCGGCGGCAGGGCTGCCCGATATGAGAGCGGCAGCAGGGCTGCCGCAGTCCATGGAATCCATGGCGCAGATCGCCATCTACCCTCACTCGCCCGCCCCTTTCGCCTTTGGCGCGACCCCCCACAAGAGCGTCGCGACTACAATAAGCCCGATATTTTGGGCGACTTTCACGGGGTAATTCATCGGAGTTTCATCTCCGAAACAGCCGCAAGTAATGTCGAGCCCCCGGGCCCAGGCGATGACGATGGCGGTGGTGAAAACAACGAGACTGACGGTCAGGATCCCGGCACTGCCTTTCCGAAATCGATCGGTCATCACGCCGATCGCGGCGAAGACTTCGACCCAGGGAATGAAGATCGCGGCGACGGCGACGAAGGGATCGCCGATGAGACGGTAATTACGAACCGCATCGGCAAAAGAAACGGGTTCCTTGATCTTGGCGACACCGCTCCAGAGGAAGAGAGCGCCGAAGGCGAGGGCGATGATGAAGAAGATCGTTTTCATGGCCTGGCCTCCCCTGCTTTCTCGGCCCGGTAGGCCTCGGCGAGAAGGGTGACGGGATGTTTGACGACGGCGGCCTCACCTAATCCGTTTTGAATCTGCAAATGACAGCCGGGATTAGCCGTCGCGACAAGGGAAGTTCCGGTGCGCTGAATGCAGGCAATCTTTTCCTGCTGCAATTTCGAGGCCTGTTCAGGCTGGGTGATGTTGTAAACTCCGGCGCTGCCGCAGCAGTGCGTCGCATTTTCCAACTCGACAAGCTCGAGCCCGGGCACAGATTTAAGAACTTCGCGCGGCTGGCGCGAGATACCCTGACCGTGACACAAATGGCAGGCCTCGTGGTAGGTCACCTTTTGAGCGGGAGCTTCTCCGGCCGGCTTTCGGAAGCCGATCGAGACGAGCCACTCGGAAATATCGCGGACCTTCCCGTCCCATTTCACCGCCTTTTCACGGTAGTCGGGATCGCGCCCGAGGAGATGGGAGAAATGTTTCAGATGCGATCCGCAGCCTGCCGCATTGGTGATGATGGCGTCGAGCGAATCGATCTCGAACTGCTCGATGAGGTGCCGCGCCTGCACCGCCGCCTGCTCAAGGTCGCCGTTGTGGGCATGCAGCGAACCACAGCACCCCTGCTGACGCGGGGTGAATACCTCGCAGCCGTTCGCTAAGAGGACCTCGACGGTGTCGCGGTTCACTTCGGAAAAAATGAGATCCTGGACACAGCCGGTGAGCATCCCGACGCGGTGTCCGGTCACAAGGGGTTTTTCCACCTCGGCGATGAGTTCCGTGGAAAAATGACGCCGAACGATCGGCGTGGTCGGCTCAAGATTCCGCAGGTTGGCGGGAATGAGCCGGAGCACGCCGCTCTTCCTGACAAGCGAACTAAGTCCGCTCGCCTGATAAAAGTAGAGCAAACGTCCGACAGCATGGAGCATCCACGGTTTTGCAAAAAGCTGTCGCAGGGTGAGCCAGCGCCAGAAGGCACGCTCGGGAGTGAAGAGAACCCCCTGATGCTCGATCTCGGCGCGGGCATGCTCGAAGAGTTGCGGGTAATCGACGCCGGCGGGACAAGCCGTGGTGCAGGCGAGGCAGCCGAGGCAGTAATACATCTCCTCGCCGAACTCTTTCGTCACCTCGAGATTCCCGTCGGCGATGGCCCGCATCAGAGCAATGCGACCGCGCGGGCTGTTGCGCTCCTGCCGCGTCTCGAGGTAAGTCGGACAGCTCGGCAGACACATCCCGCAATGCATGCACTGCTGGACCACTGAGTAGTCGAGATCGGCCATGTGGCGGAGGGGGCGGAGGGGGCGGACCGCAATCGGAGGCGCAGCCGGAGATGGACGACGTGAATCATCTCCACGATTGTCGTCAAATTGACGCTGATCTTCGCTGATTTTTTTTGGAGTGGACATTAGGAATCAGAAATATTCGGTCAAGAGGTAGCGTCTCCACTGGAGTCCGGATTTCGGACTGAAATTTAGAAGGTAGCCTAAAGGAGACCGGGTGAGGTGCAGTAATTGAGCCGTTGCGACTCGTGTTCGGGCTCGAGAGACTTCACGGCTTTCAGTTCTGCGATAATCTTTTCATAGACGATGAGATCGGGAATGTATCGCTTTTTCAGATCCCTGCCTTTATAGAAGGTTCTCAACTCGCGGAAGGGATCGAAGGGAATCCCCTTCAACTCCAGTTCGAGTTCCAGACACTCCTGATAAATCGGCTCCGTCAGCCCGCCACCCATCTGATTATAAACTTCCATCCCCGCGCCGACGAGCCGATACCCTTCCTCACTAAATGGCTCCCGACTTCTAAATCCCTCCATAAGAAAATCAGAAAAAAATCAGCGAAGATCAGCGTCAATCAGCGGTCCCCAAATCGAATATTTTTCCGGGGTTCAATAGTCCGTATGGGTCGATCGCGCGCTTCACCTGCTTTAGGAGCGCATAGCTCGCCTCATCGAATTGTCTCGGCAGAAAGGCCTTTTTTGCCAGACCAACTCCGTGCTCGCCAGTAATGGTGCCACCCAGGGCGATGGTCTTATCGACGATCTCGGAAAGGGCGAGTTCGACGCGTTCCATTTCTTCGTGATCGGTCTCGTCGGTGAGGATGGTGGGGTGGACATTGCCGTCGCCGAAATGACCGAAGGTCGCAATGTCGAGGCGATGGCGCGCCGCGACTTCTTCCACGTAGGAGACAATCTCGACAAGGCGGCTTCGCGGCACGGTGACGTCCTCGAGGATGGTCGTCGGCCGTATCCTCGCGAGGGCGGAAAAGGCGCTGCGCCGGGCCGTCGCGAGTCGGGTGGCGTGGGCATCGTCGGCGGCTTCCTCGACGGAGATGGCGCCATTGTCCCTCGCGATCTCCGCCATCGCGGCAGATTCCTCCGCGACGACGACGGGGTGTCCATCGGTTTCCATGAGGACAACCGCGGCGGCACCGGTGGGCAGGCCGACTTTGGCGTAGGCCTCGACACTCGCGCAGGTTTTGCGGTCGAGAAACTCGAGAGTGCAGGGAATGATCTGCTTTTCGATGATCTGCGAAACCGTCCGCGCCGCCGCC
>DIVG01000037.1:17411-20942 GCA_002422425.1 Akkermansiaceae bacterium UBA6138
TCGTCGACCGCCTTGGTGATGACGCCGCATTCACAGAGCATCGTGAGATTGGCCGGATCCACTTCGAGGATGCGGTTGAGATGGACGAGACAGAGAACGATCCCGCCTTCGACGGGGACGCTGCCGCCCGAAAGACCAGTGCCCGATCCGCGCGTCACGACGGGGATTTTCTCCGCCGCCGCCAGTTTGATGATCCCCGCGACGGCATCGGTCGTGCGCGGGAGGACGACACAGACGGCCCGCTCTTTCAGCGCGGCGGTGCCGTCGAATCCGTAGGGAATGAGGTCTTCGGGGCGGGTGAAGACGTTGCTTTCACCGGCGATCTCCGCGAGGCGGAGGGCGACGGGGCTGCCCGGGGAAAAATTGGTGGGGGAATTCTTCATGCACGAAGCGCTTGGTGCCTCTGATTTAGCCGCAGGGGCGGGGTTTCACAAGACCGTAATGAGGCGCTTGCGGGCGACCGGGGCGTTCCGGGAGACGGCACCTGAGTAACTCTTTCCGGTTAGGCCCGAAAGTTGCTAAAGAGACCATCGACCGGTTCAGGTGAGGCGACTTGCGGCGTTTGAACCCATTTTCGAAACCACCCATGGCCACCCCCATTCCCGATATTCCCGACGACGCGCCTTTCACCGCGGAGCAACGCCAATGGCTCAGGTCCTACCTCGGCGAACTCGTCGCCTCTCTTGCCGCGACCGGCGGCAGCAGCCGAACCGCGACGGCCGGAAAACCGCGCGCTCTTTTCCTCTTCGGCAGCCAGAGCGGCAATGCCCAATCTCTCTGCGAGGGCTTTGCCGAAATCATGAATCAGGACGGCTGGGGCGCCGAGGTCATCGACATGGAAAAGCACGCCACGATCGACCTGACCGAGGAGCCGCTCGTCCTCCTCATCACGAGCACCTGGGGCGAAGGCGATCCGCCGGACAACGCGGTCGAGTTCTGGGGAAAATTGTCCGCCCCCGACTTTCCGCGCCTCGAGAAAACGCGATTCTCCGTGCTCGCCCTCGGGGACACGAACTACGCGGACTTCTGCGAGATGGGGAAACGCTTCGACGTCCGCTTTGAAGAACTCGGTGCGATCCGCCTCGCCTCCAGGATCGATTGCGATGTCGATTACGAGGATCCCGCCGAGGAATGGTTCCGCGTCGTCACCTCGGTCCTCGACGAGATCGGGAAAGCCTTTTTCACGACGACGGTAGTGGCCGATCCCGTGGCGCAGGTCACCGTCTCCAACGCCGATGAACCCTACGGGAAAAAGAAACCTTTCCCCGCCGTCCTGAAGCGGCGGCAACAGCTCAACAAGGCCCCCTCCCCTCGCGACACGCGCCACATTGAACTCGTCATTGAGGGATCGGGCCTCACCTATGAGGTCGGAGACGCCGTCAGCACGATGCCGCAAAACGACGTCACCCTCGTCGATGAGATTCTCTCGGTGCTGCCCTTCAACACCGCCGTCTCCGTGACCGTCCCCGATGGGAGCAAACGCCCGCTCCGCGACGCACTCCTCGAGGAATATGACGTCTGCACGTTCAGCAAATCGCTCCTGCGGAAATGGGCGACCTTTTGCCGCCATCCTTGGCTGATCGCGGCGATCGAGGACGATGCCGAACTCGGCAGAATCGTCGAGGGGCGCGAGATCATCGACCTGATCTTCGACTTCCCCGCCGACTTTAAGAGCGGGCAGGACTTCGTCGACCTCCTCCGCCGACTCCAGCCCCGACTTTACTCCATCGCCTCGAGTCCGACGGCCCATCCCGGCGAAGTCCATCTCACGGTGGCGAAGGTCACTTACGAAACCCACGGCCGCACCCGCAAGGGCGTCTGCTCGACCTTCCTCTGCGAGGGGCTCGCCGAGGGCGACACGGTCAAGGTGCACATGCAGCCGACGAAACATTTCAAGCTGCCGACCGATCCGTCGCGCGACATCATCATGGTCGGACCCGGCACGGGGATCGCACCCTTCCGCGCCTTCCTCGAAGAGCGTCAGGTCACCGCCGCGCCGGGACGAAACTGGCTCTTCTTCGGCAATGCCCATGCCGCGACCGACTTCTTTTACGAAGACGAGCTGACCGCGATGCAAGGGGCGGGCTTTCTCTCCCGACTCGAGTTCGCCTGGTCACGGGATCAGGCCCACAAGATCTACGTGCAGGATAAAATCCGCGAGTGCGCCGCCGAGGTCTGGCAATGGCTCGAGGGCGGTGCCCATTTCTACGTCTGCGGCGACGCGACCTACATGGCGCCCGATGTCGAGCGGGCGCTCTTTGATCTCATCCGGCAATACGGAGGTCGCGACGACGAAGGGGCGACCGCCTACCTGAAAATGCTCAAGGATGAGCACCGCTACCAGCGGGACGTGTATTGAGTTTGCCCAGAGCCGCGATTCGCTCGACCACGGGCGGATGGGTATAGTTGAGAAAGACGTAAAAGGGATGCGGAGTCAGGTTGCTGAGATTGTCCCGGCTCAGTTTCAGGAGCGCATCGGACATCGCCTGCGGATTCCCCGTGACCTCGGCGGCGTAGGCGTCGGCTTCGAACTCGTGCTTGCGACTCATCCAGTTGCCCGCGACCGAGAGGACCTCGTTCAGCGGTGACATGAGGATGCTGAAGAGGACAAGGCTGACGTAGACCGAGGTCTCCTTCACTCCAAAGGCATCGAAGAGCGCCCGGTTATTCATCATGAGCCCGAGCAGGAAAAACATCGCCCCGGTCGTGAGCGTGCCGACGATGAGCGACTTCACGATGTGCCGCTTTTTGAAATGCCCGATCTCATGGGCGAGGACACCGACGAGCTCGGGCTCGGTGTGATTGGCAATGAGCGTGTCGAAGAGGGCGATGCGTTTGTTGTTCCCGAAGCCGGTGAAAAAAGCATTCGACTTGGCGGACCGCTTCGAGCCGTCCATGACGCCCACTTCTTTCAGCGGGAACTCACATTTCACTGACATCTCGTGGATCGCCTGCTTGAGACGGCCTTCCTCGAGCGGCTCGAATTTGTTAAAGAGCGGCATGATCCAGGTCGGAGCGACATAGGCGAGGACGAGGGAAAAGCCCGTCACCAGAATCCAGCCCCAAAGCCAGGCCATCGGCACTGTCTCAAAGATCCAGAGCAGCCCCGCGAGGAGCGGGAT
Source organism: Akkermansiaceae bacterium UBA6138 (assembly GCA_002422425.1). Taxonomy (GTDB): domain Bacteria; phylum Verrucomicrobiota; class Verrucomicrobiia; order Verrucomicrobiales; family DEV007; genus Arctic95D-9. Next base: position 20,534 of record DIVG01000037.1, read on the forward strand.
ACCGAGGAGCGCGCCGAGGAGCGCCCCTTTGACCCGGTCCGCGAGCCAGATCGCGAAGGTCGACTTGTTGAAGCCGAAACGCTCCTCGAGCCCGAAGGTGTCATAGAGATCGAAGGGCAGGCTGATCATCTGCAGGGCGATGATGAGCGCTCCAATGTAAAAAACGCCCGTGACGATGGGCCCATGGCCGTAGGCGCGGACCTTTTCATCGAGCCAGCCGAAGCCGCCGAACCACCAGAAGATCAGCAGGATTACGAGCGCGAGGATGCCTTCGCCGATCCCCAGGAGCGACTTCGCCCGCGTGTAGTCCTGCGACTGCACGTAAGTCTCCTCGTTGACGAGGCCGCGAAAGGCCTCCGGGATCTCCGGGCCAAGCGATTTCAGATTCAGCAGCGTCGCGAGCAGGTCG
>DIVG01000037.1:20949-37004 GCA_002422425.1 Akkermansiaceae bacterium UBA6138
CGGCCGGATCCTCTGCGGGAAAAAACAACCAGAAGCCCAGTTCCCTCCCCCCTCGTTGATCCTTTTTCTCCCCTCTCAAGCCACCCTGAACCAGAAAATGCCAAAATTTGCGTTGTGCTAAACCTGAATTTCTCTATATTCTTAAATAGCGATATTTAGACAATATTTCCCCCATCCCTTTCCACCATGAGTCAACATCTCCTCATCCTCGGCGCCGGCACGGCAGGAACGATGATGGCAAACCATCTTCGCCGCCGCCTCTCGAAGAAAGACTGGCGCATCACGGTTGTAGATCGCTCGGACAAACACCTCTACCAGCCCGGCCTCCTCTTCCTGCCCTTCGGCACCTACACCGAGGACCAGATCATTCGTGAAACCCGCGAGTTCATTCCTCCGGGAGTGGATTTTGTCCAGGCCGAGATCGACCGCATCGAACCCGCGCGGCGACTCGTTGCCCTCGCGAACGGGATCGAGATAAACTACGATCTCCTCATCATTGCGACCGGTTGCCGCACCGCGCCCGAGGAGACAGAGGGCATGCTCGGACCGAAATGGCGGGTGAACATTCACGATTTTTACACCCTCGACGGGGCCCGGGCCCTGCGAAAGCAGCTTGCCGACTTCCCGGGCGGACGGGTCGTTATTCACCTCAACGAGGTGCCGGTGAAATGTCCCGTTGCTCCGCTTGAGTTCATTTTTCTCGCTGACACTTATTTCCGTGAGCGAGGGATTCGAGACCGGGTCACGCTCACCTTTGTGACGCCCCTCTCGGGTGCTTTCACGAAACCGAAGGCTTCGAAAAAGCTGGGGCATCTCCTCGGGGACAAGGGGATCGAGCTCGTCACTGACTTTGTTGCTGAGCGCATCGATCAGGAAGAAGACAAACTGGTGTGTTATGACGGACGCGAAGTGCCCTACGATCTCCTCGTAACCGTGCCGACAAACATGGGTGACGAAGCCGTGCGGCGCTCAAATCTGGGCGATGATCTGGACTACATCGAGACGAACCGCCATACTCTGCAATCAGTAAACTTTCCCGACATTTTCGTCCTCGGTGACGCCACCAATCTCCCTGCCTCCAAGGCCGGATCAGTCGCCCATTTCGAGAGTGAAACTCTCGCCGATAACCTCATTCTCCATATCGAAGGCAAACCGCTCAAGGAGGAGTTCGACGGCCACTCGAACTGCTTCATCGAGTCCGGCAACGGCAAGGCCCTCCTCATCGACTTCAACTATGAACACGAGCCCCACGAAGGACCGTTCCCCTTCCGTTTCGGACCGTTGAAGCTGCTTGAGGAAAGTCGCCTCAACCACTTCGGGAAACTCGCCTTTCGCCACGTCTACTGGAACCTTCTCCTCAAGGCCCGTCCCCTCCCCGGGATCAGCCGTCGAAAGAAAGCTCCGCCCGTCCCTGCGGAATAATCCCAACAAACAAAATCCGAAATACTAACATGATTACTACAATAGCAGGCCACGAGGTGGACGTAAATGAAGAGGGTTATCTCACCGACATGACCCGTTGGAATGAAGCCATCGCCGCCGCCATCGCCGCCGGGGAAGGTGTCGGCCCTCTCACCGATGCGCACTTGAAAGTGATCCATTACCTTCGCGAGCAGCAGGCCAAAGGAGCCGCCCTCACGATCCGCAGCATGGGTAAGAGCGGGGTCGTTACGACGAAAGAGCTCTACGACCTGTTCCCGGGCGGACCCTTGAAAAAATCCTCCAAAATCGCCGGGATCCCGAAACCGGTCGGTTGTATCTAACCTCCCCCTTAAATCATATGAGCACCGACAATCAGCCTGTTAAAAAAATCTGCATCATCGTCAGTAGAGGGTCTCTCGACGGTATCTATCCCGCCCTCATCATGGCGAACGGCGCGCGCATGGAAGGGATCGAAGCCTCTGTCTTCTTCACCTTTTTCGGTCTAAACGCCCTCGTCGAAAAGACTCTTGATCACCTCAAAGTCGCAACCGTCGGCAATCCAGCCCTGAACATGGCCATGCCCCTGCTCAATCTGCCAATCACGATGCCCTTTCCCTCCTGCGTCGGGGTCATTCCCGGTGTCAGCGCCTTCGCGACCGGCCTGATGAGCCGGGAAATGGAGAAACTCGACATCCCTCCGGTGCGCGAATTTCTTGAGCTGATCTCCGACTCGGGAGGGAAGCTTTTTGCCTGCCGCCTCGCCATGGACATGTTCAAGCTGAAGCGCGAGGATCTTTGTGATCGCGTCGATGACGTCCTCACTGTCGGCCAATTCTACGAAGACGCGGCGGGAGCAGGGACGCACCTTCTCTTCACCTGAGCTTCACGCCTTGAAGCGGAAAATTCCCGCTTTAATGCTGTCCCCCGCAGCCTTTTCTCCCTACATTCGCGCATGACCCCGGCACGACTGAAGGTCCTGAAAACCTACAAACTCTACATCGGCGGAAAATTTCCCCGAACCGAGAGCGGACGCACCATGACAGCCAGGCACGCGATCACCGGTGAACACCTCGCTCACTATTGCCACGCCTCGCGAAAAGATCTTCGTGACGCCGTCACCGCCGCCCGCAGTGCCCTCCCCGGATGGAGCGGCGCGACGGCCTACCTCAAAGGACAGATTCTCTATCGAGCCGCCGAGATCATCGAAGGCCGCGCCGCAAGTTTCTCCGCCGAAATCGCCGACAACACCGGTCAGTCCCGCGCGTCGGCCAGAGTCGAAGTCGAGTCCGCGATCGACCGGCTTGTCCACTTCGCCGGGTGGACTGATAAATACGCACAGGTATTCAGCTCAGTGAACCCGGTCGCCTCCTCACATTTCAACTTCACCTTTCCCGAACCGGTCGGAGTCGTCGGGCTGCTCGCTCCCGATGAGCCTTCTTTCCTCGCCCTCGTCTCGCTGGTGGCACAGATCATTCTCTCGGGAAACACGGTCGTGGTGATCGCATCGGAGACCGCTCCCCTGCCCGCCGTGTCTCTCGGTGAAGCCCTCGCCACAAGCGACCTCCCCGGTGGCGTAGTGAATCTGCTCACCGGTTCCCGCGCCGAGCTCGCCCCCTGGCTTGCTGATCATAGGGACGTCAACGCGATCATCGACGCGTCCGGTAATGTCAACCTTTTCGCCACCCTTCGAACCGGCGCCGGGAAAAATCTCAAGCGGGTTCACTCCCACGCCCTCGCCGCACCCGCTGAATGGTATGCCGACCTCGCCCGCGATCCCTACCGCATCCTCGATACGGTCGAATTTAAAACCGTCTGGCATCCCATGGGAGTCTGATCCGTGAAACAGGCCCTCCTCATCATCCTCGACTCGGTCGGCATCGGTCACGCGCCTGACGCCGCCGCTTTCGGGGACGAAGGGGCCAACACCCTGGGCCATCTTCGCGAGACCATCCCGGGGTTTTCCCTGCCTCACCTCGATGCGGCCGGACTGGTCGCCTGTGAGCAGCTTGCCGCAGGCCGCAAACCAGACACTAAAGCCACTCTTTCCCACGGCTGCCTCACCGAGCGCTCTGCGGGCAAAGACACCGTGACCGGCCACTGGGAAATCGCGGGTTCCCCCCTCGAGGTGCCCTTTGCCACCCATACCCGCTTTCCCGATGCTCTCGTAGCCGAGATGGAGCTCGCCTGCGGCGTCACCTTTATCGGGAACTATGCTCAATCCGGCACCGTCATCCTCGACGAACTGGGGGTGGAACATCTTCGCACCGGACATCCCATCCTCTATACCAGCGCCGATTCAGTGATCCAGATCGCCGCCCACGAATCCGTCATCCCCGTGGAGCAACTGCATGAGATCTGTCGCCGCTGCCGGCCCATCGCGGACCGGGAGCGGATTGGCCGCGTCATCGCCCGCCCTTTCGAGGGCGCTCCGGGAGCCTTTCGCCGCACTGCTAACCGGCACGACTTTTCGATGCGCCCGCCCGTGACCGTGCTGAACCATCTCGAAGCTGCCGGAATCGAGACCATCGGCGTCGGTAAGATCAGCGACATCTTTTCGAGTTCCGGAATCACCCGCTCGGTCCCCACGAGAGGAAACGCCGACGGCTGCGCAAAGATCGATGAGCTCCTCAGCACACAGGGCAGCCGCCCTCGTCTTACCTTCACCAATCTCGTCGATTTCGATTCCCTCTACGGCCATCGCCGGGATCCGCCGGGTTATGCCCGGGCTCTCGTCGGGTTCGACACCTGGTTCGGGGAGCTGGCACCCCGCCTCGACGCCGAGGCTCTCCTCATCATTACCGCCGACCACGGAAACGACCCGACCTGGAGAGGCACCGATCACACGAGAGAGCGCGTCCCCTTGCTCGTGAAAATGCCCGGCGGGCCCCGGTCTCTCGGCGTCAGAGACACGTTCGCGGATGTCGCCGCGTCGCTGGCCGAGTGGTTCGGCGTCTCTACCGAAGGCCTTTCCGGAAAGTCCTTTCTCTGAAGAGCCGCAGGAAAGCCCACGCTTACTCGCCCAGACAATACAACCACTCCTGCCGCCCGGCCGAAGCATCGGCAGTGCGGAGGTAGACCCGGTCTCCGACAAAGGCCGGTGTGGCAAAACCTTCCGAGCCGAGGGTATTCTCCGCCAGTTTGATAAATTTTTCAGGATCTGGAGCGAAGACGTAGGTGACGCCCCGCTCGTTCATCGCATAGATGCGTCCGCCTGCGAAGGTCGGCGAAGCGCTGACAGGCCCGCCGAGCCGGACCTTCCACTTTTCCCTGCCGGTTTCCGCTTCCCAGCAAATCGCGATGCCACCGTCGTTGAAAGCGTAGACATGACCGTCGAGATAGAGAAGCGACTGCTCGTAAGAGGAATCCCCATGCCGCCAGAGCACCTCCGGCTCGACCCCGACGCGCACCGCCAGAGTCTCCTTATTTGGAAATCCGCCGCTCGCGAAAACGGAATCCTCACTCCAGACCATGGTCCCGCAGGTCGCTTTACTCGACCCCGCAATCTGCCAGAAGAGCCTCCCCGAGCCGGGATCGTAACTGCTCACGACGTCAGCCCCGCTCAGGAGCAGTTGTTCTATGCCCCCGAGAGTCGCCACAATAGGCGAAGAATAACTGGTTTTCACCCGGCGATCCGTCCGCCAGACTTCTTCGCCGTCTGAGCTGCGGAACGCGGCGAGGTATCCGCCGGCCGTAAACTCCGAGGAAACGATGACGATCTTCCCGTGAATCGTCGGACTTGGCGCGTAGCCAAAACCGTAGTCACACTCATAAGCTCCCGTGCTCCGCTGCCAGACGACTTTCCCTTCCAGGTCAAGAGCGGTAAGAACGACGTCACCGCCGTGATGGAAGACGACAAACCCGAGCGTCCCGTCCGAGGCCACCGTCGGAGTCGCTGCGCTGTTCTTGCGGTGAACTTTTTCCGGAAGCGGCCCCTCATGGATAACAGTCTCCCAGCGTTTCTGCCCATTCGACCGGTCGTAGGCGATGGCGATGCGGGACGTCTCCGTCGCAGAAGTGAGAAGAATAAGCCCACCCACGACGGTCGGGCTGGAAAGCCCCCGCCCCGGTATCGGGACTTTCCACCGCACGTTCTCGTTTTCGCTCCACCTCAGGGGCGGAGTCGCGGTAGGGGCGGCTGTTCCATTTCCGTTGGGACCGCGCCACTGCATCCAGTCCTGCGATCCCTTGGCACCTAATACCGGAAGCATTAGAACGGCAAAAATGAGTCGGGTCAAAAGTTTCATTCTCAAGCCTCTCGAGGGTAACGCAATCGGTTGAATAAAAGGACAAACCGTGGAAAATTCAAGAATCACTCCCTCCCTTTTCCGCGTATGGCCGATCCCTCCCCCGACGAAAATGACGGGAATCACACTCTCTATCAGGAATTCCTCGCGGAGCGCGATGAGATCCTGCGGCACAAGTGGATCAAGAGTGAAGAAGTCGGACGTGATATTGGATTCGAGACCGCTCTCGTCGATTGGGCTGCACAACACCGCGAAACGTGGAAGAGAGATAATCAGGTGAAACCCCGCCGGTGATCACGAATGGGGAAGTGTCGCCACCGCCGATACGCTGCACCCCTCCCGGCTGATCAGTTCCCGGCGAAATTACCGCTCTCGCGGATAACGTCACCCGCCTCTTGCAGGGCAGTCTCGATCCCGGCCGCTCCCGCGAGGAGTCGGTTTGCCTCATCGTAATCGGCGTCCGCTGCCGGGAAATGAGCGAGCAGTTTCCCGGCCTCGTCTCGTTTTTCACGATGGAGAAGATGACGTATCTCAGCGGTGACGGTTCGGGCAAGAATCTTCTTTACACCGGGCATGATGACGCTGATTTCGTCGCCGATGCGAGCGGCGGCAGCATAGTCTCCTGATCGATAGAGAGCCATTACCAGCCCCTCAGCGGCAGAATGATCAGCCGAATTCATTTCGAGAGCAGAGAGGAACTGATCGATCGCCTTGTCCCATTCCTTCGAATCGAAATATGACCAACCCTTGCTCGTCAGGGAAACCCCGGCTTTCGGGTCGCCCTTCGCGCTGCCTGCTACTGCTATCGCCACCGACTCGGCAGGGAGAGGGCGATAACCGCGCCCATTCGGAGACGGCGCCGATTCGGGAGAAGCAGCACCGGAGGAGAAAACAAGCGCACCGAGGATCCATACTGAGGAGAACTGATTTTTCATAAGTGAGAATCTTTTTTAAATTTTAAATTAATTTAATTAAAAGACAATCAGATATTTTAATATTATTAAATTTATGTATCAAATTTGCGAAACCTTTCCTTCGAACCGACTCCGGGAACGTTTCGCTAACGGGCCAGTGAGGCGCGCGCTCCACCTGGTAATCCGAGTTTTAATCTTAGTCCGGGATCAACCGGCCACCTCAATGAGGCGGGTGATCTCGAGGGCGACGTCGAGGGCGGCGGCGCCCTGGAGTCCGCTCACTTTGGGCTGCTCTCCCCTTGCTGCGCAATCGACGAAGGCGGCGAGTTCGCACTTGAGCGGTTCATCTTTTTCAACCTCGACTTCCTCTTTGGCAATGGCCATGCCGTCCTTGCGGTAGATCCAGCCGCTCTGGTCCTGGTAATCGAGGGAAAGGTAGGCGTCGCTCTGGAAGACACGAATCTTGCGGAGACGCTCGGGACTGATGCGGCTCGCGGTGATGTTGGCGACACAGCCGTTTTCAAAGCGGATGCGGGCATTGGCGATGTCCTCGCGGCGCGTCAGCACGGGAATGCCGACGGCATCGATCGTGGCGATGGGCGAGTTCACGAGGTGCAGGACGATCTCGAGGTCGTGGATCATGAGATCGAGAACCACACCGATGTCGAGACTGCGCTGGGGAAAGGGTGAAAGGCGATGACACTCGATGAACTTGGGCGAGTTGAGGCGGGACTCAAGCTGGCTCATGACGGGGTTAAACCGCTCGATATGACCGACCTGGAGGACGCACCCCTTCTCCGCCGCGAGGGCGATCATGGCCTTGGCATCATCGACGGAGTCGGAGATAGGCTTTTCAACAAGGACGTGTTTCCCGGCGGAAAGAAGCATCGTCGCGATCTCGCGATGCGTCACGGTCGGGGTGGCGACGGAAGCGGCATCGACCCGCTCGACGAGTTCCCCGATGCTGCCGACGGCCACGGTTCCGAACTCCTCGGCGAGGGCGCGGGCATGCTCGAGATTGGCATCGTAGATCGCGACGAGATCGGCTGATTCGAGACCGGCGTAGATACGCGCATGATTCCGACCGATGGCTCCGACTCCGACGACTCCGACTTTGACACTCATGTTTCTGCTATGCCAGCATACGGGGGCGGCGGCAACTCCGTATCGCGCCCGCACGGCGGATTTTCCTTATTCCGCGACGGCAAAAAGGCTCACTTTTTTTTCCTGACAAAGGCGAACGATTTCCTCTTTTCCGAGCAGCAGGGTGCTCCCGGCCTCGACGACGATGGCGTTGACCCCGGCAGCGGCGGCGGTCTCGATCGTGGCGGGTCCGACGACAGGAACGTCAAAGCGGAAGTCCTGCTTCGGCTTGGAGACCTTGACCATCATGGCCTCGCCCTTGCCCAGTCCCCCGCCCCGCTGGATCGCCTCATTGGTCCCTTCAAAAGCCTCGACCGCGAGAACGGTCCCCTTTTTCACAACGACGGTCTGCCCGATGTCGAGCCGGCTCACTTCCTTGGCGATGCGGAACCCAAAGGCGGCGTCTTCCTTTTGCCGGTCGCTCAGGGCAGGGCCGCAGACGGGTCCGGCGGCGGGTAGGAGGTCATCGAGCAAGGTCGTCGCGGGCAACAGAGTAATACCATCGGCCTCCAGTTCACCGGCGATGGCGGCGAAGAGAGTCTCGGCATTGCGCTCTTTTACCCGGCTGAGCATCTTGAGGAGTCGTAGATCAGGCCGCAGGTCGAAGAGATTCTTCGGCGCGATTTGTCCAACCATGACGACGGAGGTGACGCCGTGGGCCTTGAAATGCCTGATCATTTTCCCGAGTTGCCCGACCCGCATCCATTCGATCCGGTCGACGAGGTCTTTCAACCCGGGATCGGTCTCGTCGGTGAAGGCGGCGGCGACAAGGCTTCTCACTCCGGCGCGGCGCGCGGCACGGGCGAAGGTCTCGGGGTAGAGGCCGTTGCCGGCGATCATGCCGACGACGCTGGGGATCTCTGTATCGCTCATGGAAAAAGTCTGTCTCAGCCCGCCGTCGCGGCAGCCCGGTCGGCCACAGCGATGACGATGGCAATGGTCAAAATGATGGTGCCGAGGACCCGCCAGAGAAAGCCCCGGCCAGTGTCGTGGCGCTCACTGTTTCCGAGAATGCGCCCGAATACAACCAGAAGGATGATAACCCAGAGGCCCCGCGAGGCGTAGACGACATTGACTCCGGTAGCGTCGTCGAAGTAGCTCAGGCCCATCCCCATGATGATAGCCTGCAGGGCGATGAGGATCGCTCCCCACCAGGTCCACGAGACGCCAGACTTCGGCGGCCGCAGAGACGGTCGCCCCTGACAGAGCCAGAGTACCAGGGTGAAAAAAGGCACCGTGCCCATGCCGATCCCGAGAAAGCCCAGCGCGCCGAAGTCCGCCGCCCACCACGCCACGAGCACATCAAAGAGCCCGAAAAGAAGGGCGCTCGCGAGGGTTACGACGACGGTGTAGGCAAGATGGGTCCCGCCTTTCAAATCGCCGAGTCCCATCACAAAAATCCCGATGGTCGTGAGCACGGCGGCGACGAGCAGGGGGACACCGGGTGTCTTCCCGGTGAGAAAGACGACCCCGAGAGCGACAAAGACGACCTTGGTCCCCATCAGCGGCGTCACGAAGGAGACGTCGCCGCGGCGCAGGGCGATGAAAGTGAGCCAGTGTCCGAAGAAAAAGGCGGCCCCGATGAGGGCGGGTTTCGCGACCTCGCTCCAGTCGATCACGTTTTTTTCCAGGAAAATCAGCGGGATAAAGAGCAGCCCGAGCCCGAGGTTGGTCAGGTGAAAGGACTGATCCATGGTGACGCCCTCTTTCAACGCCCGTTTGATCACAATGGACCCGAGAGCGTAGACGACGGCGGCAAAAAGCGGAAGGAGCAGATAAAGCGGAGGCACGGCGGCATTGTCGCGATGCCCTGCCTTTCGTCAAAGAGTAACTCGCCTCCCCCGGCAGATCAGACGAGCGGCAGCAGGAAGGAAAGAAGCACGCTCATGATAAAGATCGTCGTGCCAAGCACGGCCAGCATCGGCGTCCACGATTTGAGCGCCTCCATCTCGGTAAGTCCGCTCATCTTCGCCACGATCCAGAAGCCGCTGTCGTTCATCCAGGCGCCGACAAGCCCGCCGCCGCCGATGGCGGTGGCGAGGTAAACGGGATGAAAGCCGAGCTGCAGCCCCTCCATCATCGCCGCAATCATGCCCGAGGCGGTGATGACCGCGACAGTGGTCGATCCCTGGGCGAATTTTAGCAGGACCGCGATGCCAAAGCCGAGAAAGAGCAGGGTGCGCCCTCCCCCCCCGGCGCTCGCCGGGAAGATCGCCTCGATCGCCGGACCGATTTTGGCAGCGGCAAGCATCGCCCCGAAGGCGCCTCCGGCCGCAGTGATAAGGATGATGAGCCCCCCGCTCATCAGTGAACTCTCAATCATACCCGAGAACTCAATTTTGCCGGGACGGCACTGTCGCAGGTAAAGAAGCACGGCGAGGAAGGCGGAGAGCAGCAGGGCGAGGTTGGCATTGCCGTAGAGCTGCCCGAAGTCCGAGGCCTCGCGCTTCGGTGTCTTCCATTCGTGGCGGGCGAGGACGGTCCCGGACAGGGCGCTCTCAAGGACTTTGCGATTCTCGTGTTCAACGACGGCAAGATTCGCCCGGCTCAAATTCGCCCCCGTCGGATAGGCGGTGCGACTGACGAGGGTGGCGTTGATCGCGGCGGCGACAGAGGCCTCCGTCGCACCCTCACGGGGAGGCAGAGAGGTTTGCAGGATCGCGAGCGGCCCGTCCTGCGCGGCGGAAACGGTCGCGTAGAGGCCATTGAGATCCTTCAGGTCGCCCTCGCGAACCTGGGCGGCGCGCTCGGCGTTGGCGCGGGTCTCAAGGATGGTGCTGATACCGATGAGTGCGACCGGAAGGATAATGGGCAGCAGGGAAACAAAGAGGCCGGGAAGCTGGCGGGCCGACGCGGCGTCAGGGGCTTCATCGACTTCCTCGCCGGGGAGATGCCGCATCTCGATGGGCATGCGACGGTTGATGTAAACACTGAAAAGCAATCCAGCGATGCTCGCGGGCAGGCCGATGAGGCAGCCAATCCCGATCATCACCCCCAGATCGACCCCGAGTTGCTGCGCCATCAGGAGCGGACCCGGCGTCGGCGGCACAAGTGAATGGGTCACCGCCCCGCCTGCGGAGATCGCGAGGATGTAGAGCAGGTAATTTTTTTTCGTCTTGCGAAAGAGGGAGCGGGCGAGCGGGACGAGCAGATAAAAAACGGTGTCGAAAAAGACCGGAATCGCGAGGACAAATCCGCTCCCCGAGAGGGCGATGTGGGAGCGTCTTTCCCCGAGACATTTCAGGAAGGCCTGGACGATGCGATCCGCCGCACCGCTCTTCATGAGACAGTCCCCGATGATCGCCGCCATCGCGATGACGATCCCGATCCCGCCGGCGGTGCTCCCGAAGGCGGAAGCCACCCGCGCAATTTTGTCCGCGACTTCGCCGGGAGCCATCAGACTGACCAGGAGCGCGGCGGAAATAAGGGCGACAAAAGCATTGATCCGCAGGCCGATGATCATGCCGATGACAACGGCGACACCGGCGAAAAGGATGAAGAAAGGAAAATAGGAGTTGTCCATGGGGTCGCAGAGCGTGGCAAGAAACCCCGGAAATGACAACCACTGAATTCCTAGAAATGCCCCTCGATGAGGCGATCCGTCGAGAGTGCCTGCCAGCTTTCCCGCGCGGGATTCGGGGGCTCTTCACCCTGCACGGTGGCGACCGTGGTCTCGACAAAGCTTTGAACATCACCCTCCAGCGCGAGAAGATCTACTTCCCCGGCAAAACCATCCGCGAGGATTCGTTCACGGGCGCGGAGGATACAGTCGCGCCCCCATTTCCCGGCCTTGGCTTCGTCGGGAACATAGCTGGCGTCGTCATGCTCCCCGTGGCCGGAGAGACGGAGTAATTTTCCCACGACCAGTTGCGGCCCCGCCCCGGCCCGGGCGCGGGCAATAGCATGGCGGAAAGTAATGAGACACTCCATCAGGTCAGTGCCGTCGATGGAATAGCCTTCAATGCCATAGCCGATGGCCCGGTCAGCGAGATCCGCGCAGGCATACTGCCGGGAAGTCGGCGTGGAGTAAGCAAACTGGTTATCCGCCACGGCGATCACGAGCGGAAGTCGCTCGACTGCCGCCTGATTAATTCCCTCATGAAAAGCACCGGTGGACGTGGCACCATCCCCGGCCGAGACACCGCCGACAACTCCGGATCGACCGCGCGACCGTTTTGCCATGAGCATTCCGTTAATCACCGAGACGGACGACCCGAGATGACTGATCATCGCGGGCATGCCCTCGAGCGGCCTGCCCCGGTGAATGTTACCGTCGCGTCCCCGCATCGGACCCTCGACCGAGCCGAGGTAGGTGCGCGCCGCGTCGATGAGAGGCTCGCCAAAGGCAGATCGCCCGGCCTGGTCGCGGATGAGCGGAGCATAGACATCGCCAAGAGATCGATCAAGTTGGCCGCCGAGGGCATAGCTGAAGGCCTCCTGCCCCCGTCCCACATAGACCCCCCCAACGATTTTTCCCCCGCGATAAAGGGCGGAGATCTTATCCTCGAACAATCTGGCCACGACCATACCGCGATAGGCAGCCACGAATTCGTTCGCGGATACGGCGGCGGAACCGGCTAATGGAAATTCTCTTGAAGACATGGCCTCTACTTTACCCACCCTAGCCACGTGGCTCCAACTGCCGCAACGAAATTTTTCCCGCACGACCGACCGTTTCGGGACAAGCCGACTTCACGCGCGGAAAAAGGGCTACGGAATGGTAAGCGGGACTTTACGATCTCCCGCCCGAATGATCCGGCCTTTCAATTTTCGGAGATATTTTTTTGGTGGCCCTTTCGAAGGCTTCCCGTAACGTGCCCTCCCCTGTCACTGCCACTGCCACCTTTCCCGTAACCTCTCCCGCCCGTGTCCTCACCCCTCATCATCGCCGATCGCATCTTTTCCTCCCGGCTCATGCTCGGAACGGGGAAATTTTCGTCAAATGAATCGATGCGTGACGCCCTCGACGCCTCAGGCACGGAGATCGTGACGGTGGCCCTGCGCCGTGCCGATCTCAGCGGGAAAAGCGATCCCTACGCGAACATCCTCGAGTTCATCGACCCGACGCGTTACCTCCTCCTGCCCAATACCTCCGGGGCGATGAACGCCGAAGAGGCGGTCCGTCTCGCCCGTCTCGCCGCCTCGGCCGGACTCCCGAAATGGGTGAAGCTCGAGATTCATCCCGACCCGACCTACCTGCTCCCCGATCCCATTGAGACGCTCAAGGCCGCGGAGATTCTCGTGAAAGAAGGTTTCACCGTCCTGCCGTACATCAATGCCGATCCCGTCCTCGCGAAACGCCTCCAGGATGTCGGCACGGCCACGGTGATGCCGCTCGGCGCGCCGATCGGATCGAATCAGGGCATCGAGACGCGGCGTCAAATCGAAATCATCATCGCCCAGGCGACCGTGCCCGTCGTCATCGACGCGGGGATCGGTCGTCCCAGCCACGCCGCCGAGGCGCTCGAAATGGGAGCCGATGCGGTCCTCATCAATACCGCGATCGCCATTGCCGGTGATCCTGTCGCCGTGGCGCGTGCCTTCCGCATGGCCGTGGAAGCCGGACGCATTGCCTACGAGTCGGGAGGGATCCCCGAAGTCTCAACCGCCGCCTCCGCCAGCAGCCCGCTGACCGGTTTTCTTTTTTCCGGCGACAAGGCTTGAGCATTTTTGCCCGAGACCCGCTCCCTTCCCATGACAGCTTCGGCCCCCCACGACCCTTTGACGGTGGACATCATCCTGCCGCTCGATCTCTCCGAAGACGAGACCGCGCAGCGCAAGGCCGCCGCCCGCAAGCTCAAGGTGCACCCCGGTCGCATCAAGACGATGCGCCTGCAAAAGCACTCCATCGACGCGCGGAAAAAGGACATCAAAGTGCAACTGCGCTTCGAAGTCGGAATCGACGAAGCCCTCCCCGAGCTCGAGCCCATCCGCCTCGATCTGCCCTCCGTCACTGCGGCACAAAAGACCGTCATCATTGTCGGCAGCGGGCCGGCCGGCATGTTCGCCGCCCTCACCGCGATCGAGCGCGGCTGGCGGCCGATCGTGTTGGAACGCGGCAAGGATGCCTCGGCCCGTCGCTTCGACCTCGCCCCCATCATGCGGCACGGCACCGTGATCGAAGATTCGAACTACTGCTTCGGCGAAGGCGGAGCCGGCACCTTTTCCGACGGCAAACTCTACACCCGCGCAACCAAACGAGGCCCCGTCCGCAAGGTCTACGAGATTCTCGTCTCCCACGGTGCCCCCGAGCGCATTCTCGTCGATTCCCATCCGCACATCGGATCAAATTTGCTCCCCAACGTCGTCAAGGCGATGCGCGAGAGCATCAACTCGGCCGGGGGAGAAGTCCGCTTCGGCGCAAAAGTGACCGACCTGCTCCTCGACGGAGGTGCTATCCGCGGCGTCATCATCAACGGAAGCGAAGAACTCACCGCAGACGCCGTTATCCTCGCGACCGGTCACTCGGCCCGCGATGTCTATCGGCTCCTCGCGTCAAAGAACATCCGGCTCGAGCAAAAAGGCTTTGCCGTCGGTGTTCGCATCGAGCATCCCCAGCCGCTCATCGACAGTCTCCAGTATCATTACGAGCGTGGCCTCGAGCGTCCCCGGCTTCTGCCGGCCGCGAGTTACGTCCTCGCGACGAAAGTTCGTGACCGCGGCGTGCATTCGTTCTGCATGTGCCCGGGCGGATTCATCGTTCCCGCCGCAACCGAGAATGACGAAGTCGTCGTAAACGGGATGAGCCTTTCCAAACGCGACTCACCCTTTGCCAACAGCGGCATGGTCGTAACCGTCGAGCCCGAAGACACGCAGGAGTTCGAGGAAGAACACGGCGTCCTCGCCGGAGTCGCTTTTCAAAAACACCTCGAACAGGCCGCGAAAGAAGCCGGCGGGGGTGGCCAGGTCGCCCCGGGGCAGCGGGCCCTCGATTTCTTCATCCGCCGCGACTCGACCGACCTTCCCGAGACCAGCTACAAGCCCGGGATCAAGCCGGCGAGGCTCGACGAGATCATGCCGCTCTTTGTCGTCTCGCGCATGCGCGAAGCGCTCAAGATGTTCGGGAAACGCATGCCGGGATACATGGGTGAAGAGGCCAATCTCATCGGCTTCGAGACGAGGACGAGCTCGCCCGTGCGCATTCCCCGCGATCCCGAGACCCTGCAGCATCCCGAAGTCCGCGCCCTTTTCCCCTGCGGCGAAGGTGCCGGATTCGCCGGAGGCATCGTCAGCGCCGCCCTCGACGGCATGAAGTGCGCCGAGGCACTGGGGTGAACCTCATCGCCAGGGAGGGTGGGCATTCCTGTCCACCTTTTCCCGAATGAGGCGCCTGGAGCGTCATTGGGCCGCAGCAAGGCGGACAGGAGTGTCCGCCCTCCGTGTTTTTTCCGCCGCATCACGCCAATGCGCTTTTCCACCGCTTGCGGTCGGCTTTGCTTTTGCCCTAGCCTGCCGTCATGCGCTGGAACCACAATCTCCTCACGGCCCTCTGCTTTTGCCTCCCTGTCACCGTCCAAGCCGAATTCACGGCGGGCTCGGCGATCGTTGATGTGACGCCGAAGCAACTTCCCGTCCTCGTCAACGGAGGCATGACGAGCCGCTCGGTCGACAAGATCAACACGCCCGTGAGCGCCCGCTCCCTCGCCTTTTCGGATGGGAAGGAAAAGCTTGTCATCGTCGTGGTCGACAGTTGCATGATGTCCCGCGACCTCATCGACCTCGCCAAGGAGATAGCGGCGGAAAAGTCAGGCATCCCGCGGGATCGCATCCTCATCTCCGCGACCCACACCCACACCGCTCCGGCGAGTATGGGCTGTCTCGGGACGGACGCCGACCCGGCCTACGAGGTCTTCCTCACCAAAAAACTCGTCGAGGCCATCCTCGCCCCCTTGCAAAAGATGCGTCCGGCCAAAATCGGGTGGGGCGAAATCGATGCCGCCGACTACACCGCGATTCGTCGCTGGGTCATCCATCCCAAACACATGCGCGAGGATCCCTTCGGCAATCTCACGGTGCGGGCGAACATGCACGCGGCGACCGATTGGGACCATGTCACCGGACCGAGCGGCCCCGAAGATCCCATGCTCTCGATGATCTCGGTGCAGACGACAGCGGGCGAGCCCATCGGAATTCTCGCCAACTTCTCGATGCACTACTTCGGCGACAAAGACATCGGCGCGGACTACTTCGGGCTCTTTTCCAACGGCCTCCAGGAGAAGCTCGATCCCGCCAAGACCGGCTTCGTCGCGATGATGTCCCACGGCTGCAGTGGCGACATCTGGCGACATGATTACGAAAAAAGTTCCGAGCGCGGCAAGGACGGTCCGACCCT
>DIVG01000017.1 GCA_002422425.1 Akkermansiaceae bacterium UBA6138
CACCACGGTCGCCGCGATCACCACGTTCTCCGCGTGGGCGACCGCCGCCGCCGCCCCGTCGGTCATAGCCACCACCGCCACCGCCGTAGCCGCCACCGCCACCGCCACCGCCACCGCCACCGCCGCGGGGAGGACGACCACCGCCCCCGCCCCCGCCCCCGCCACCGGTAGCTCGGCGGTCTTCTGCCTCGCGAACGCGCAGATTCCGGCCTCCGAGGTCAGCCCCATCGAGCTGGGCGACCGCTGCCTCTCCCATCTCACGGCTGGAGAGGGTCACGAAGGCGAAGCCGCGTTGACGACCAGTCTCCCGGTCGAGTGGCATGTGTAGGTCGACAATGGGCTCGAAAGCGGCGAGGAGCTCGCGCAGGTCGGATTCCGTAGAGTCGTAAGACAGATTTCCAATATACAGTTTCATCAATTCTTAACCGGTTGCTGGCCCTCAGTGCTCCGCGCGGCAGTATCTCTTTCCGGGAAAATCGGGTGACCGTGGTCAGAATCCAATTGCCGGAGAGCGATCACAGATGCCCGGGTAGGTCCAGTAATAGGGTTCCTCATTTTTAAGAAAAACCAACTTCTTTCCAAGAAAATATTGCGCCGGAAGGCCGATTTAACGGGGCGTGAAAGCGCCTTCCGGATTAGTCAAGTCCGAGGACAAGATCCATCCTTCGGGCGATATCGGCGAGGCGCTCCCGGTTGCCCCCGGCGACTTCGGCGGCGGCCCAGCCCTCGTAGTCGATCGCGACGAGGGCTTTACGCACCTCTTCCCAATTGATCGTGCCGTCGCCCAGTTCCGATCCGAATCCGGCGCTGAGGCCTTCGTCACGGTGTTTTCGCTCGTCCCACTCCTTCACATCGAGCTTGCCGATGCGGGGGCCGAGGATCTCGATCCAGTGTTCAGGCACACCCCAGCGGACGTTGTTGCCGATGTCAAAGTAGGCTCCGAAATTAGGATGATCGATTTCATCGACATAGCGCTCCATGTCGAAGGCGCTGATGAGAAAGCTCGCCCAGACATTCTCGATGAGAATCTTTACCCCGTAGCCCTCCGCTGCGGTCAGGCCTTTGCGCAGAATCGCCTGGGTGCCCGTCCAGCTCTCCATGAGCGGACGTTTCTGATCATAACGCGCCACGAAAAGGACCGACGAGGCCCCGACGTCGTGGGCGAACTTCACTGCCGTCTCAAGATCGGGGTTGTCCGCGTTGACGATGCCGTGGACTTCGAGCCCCGATTGGTCAACCGCCTCGCGATAGGCTTTCAAGTCGGTGTGGTTCTCGGTCCGGAGCTCGGTGCCGTCAAAGCCGACCTCTTTCAGCATCTTGAACTGGTCGACGAGGGAGAGGTCGGGCTCTTTCACCATGTTGAATTTCAGCCCTTTTTTAATACGGCCGGTCAGCTTGGTGGCCGTAGCGGCGGGGGTTTCAGGCGGCGCGGCGGGCGAAGCTGCCTGGGCAAGAAGCGAGGGGGAGAGAGCGGAGACACCGAGGACCGGTGCGGTGCGGGTGAAGAAATGGCGTCGATTCATGTGCCCGCTATCAAGCCAGAGGGCACTCCCGCTCGTCAATCCCGAAAGCGCCGCGATCGGGGGAGGGGGATCCGATCAGAGCGGTCAATAAAGCAATGCCCATGGAGCCTCGGGAAACTTCTCGGTGGCCTCCATGCGCGCGCCGATATTGCCCGGGGATTCCTCCGACATCACCTGCGAGTTGCCTTCGAAGTCTTTTTCACCAGCACAAGGAAATCGAGCTCAAGTTGGACGGCCGCATTTTCGTTCTCCGGTGCGTTGCCGTCAGCGGGAGCGACACTGCCGCTGAAGCGGGCTCGGCCCTCGTCCGTGATGAGATCCCCGGTGAAATCGACTGCCTTGCCGACATGGGTGGCGACCGATCCGGGCAGCGCGGCCATGATCGCCTTGCGCTCGCCCCCGCCGGTCGGAGTGTGTCGCCATCGAACTGTCGTACACCCTTAGCAGCGTTTTCACCAGCGGCTTGGGGGAATGGGCGAACCAGCTTTCCAAAACGCTGGAATTCCATTTTGACAAAAAGCTGGAAAAATGGGAAAATGGCCGTATGAAGACGACCATCGATTTGCCGGAAGATCTGGTTCGTGAGGTGAAAATGCGAGCCGCACGCCAAAATCGTAAACTCAAAGATGTCTTTGAAGAAGTCTTTCGCCGCGGACTCAGAGCCGCAGCGGACTCCCGCTCATCCCGTGAGAGGAATCGAATTTCTCTCCCCATCGTTTCATCGCCGGCAGGTGCCGTTCCGTTCGAGCTGAGCGGAGACCGTCTCCTGGAACTGGAGATGGAAGCGACGAGGGTCGAACCATGAGGCACTTGTGTGACAGTAGTGTGCTACTGGCGCTCGCTGTCGGGCAGCATGTGCATCATGAGCGGGCTAAATTGTGGTTTTACGATCTAAAGGAATCTGACTCCGCTGAGATATGTCGAGCCACTGAGATTTCGTTTTTACGCTTGCTCACACAGAAGATCGCGCTGGATTACGTGCCTCTTTCGAATCGCCAGGCACTGGATACTTATCAGTACTTGATGGAGGACGAAGCAACCGCTTTCGCGGAGGAACCCGAGGATCTCTCTGAAATCTGGCGCCGCCTCGCAGATACCGACACACCTTCCCCGAAAATTTGGATGGACGCGTATCTGGCCGCCTTCGCCATCGCTTCAGGGATGCGTTTTGTCACGATGGACAAGGATTTCAGAAGCTTCGAGCGGGACGGGCTGGACTTGCACTTGCTTTCAGATTGATCGGAAAGAGGCGGAAAAGGCGAAAACTGGCTTACACACTGCGATTCTTTGAGTGAGGATGGTTCCACAATCCTCAACCCCTTCTTCCCTTCACCCAACCACTCCATCCCGCGTCCGCTGCCCGTTCAGCATGCGCCAGACGCCGCGCGGGTTCGCGTTCTGCAGCTCCATTGGCAGCATCGTGTCGGGCCAGTCCTGGTAACAGACGGGGCGGATGAAGCGGCTGATCGCGCGGGTCCCGATGCTGGTGAAATGGCTGTGGGTCGTCGCGGGGTAGGGGCCGCCGTGGTGCATGCTGTGACAGACCTCGATGCCGACAGGGTAGCCGTTGAAGATGAGACGTCCGGCCTTGCGCTGGAGCACAGTGACGAGCTCGCGGTAGTCGGCGAGATCGGTTTCGGTGCCGTGAATCGTCGCGCTTAGCGAGCCCTCGAGCTTTTCGGCGATGGCGACCATGTCCTCGGGTGAGCCGCAACTGACGAGAGTCGAGACCGGGCCGAAGAGCTCATTAAAGAGGGTCGGGTCATCGAGCAAAACCTGTTGGGTCGTGCGGAAAAGGTAGGCGGCGGCTTCTGACTTGGCCGGGTCGGCGGCGGCAGAGGATCGCCCGAGGAGCTCGACGGACTCACGCTCGAGGAGGTCGGCGATGCCGCTCTCGTAGGCGCTGTGGATGCCGGCATGGAGCATCGTGGCGGGGGCCCAGGCCGCGACTTTTTCCCGGGCCGTTTCGGAAAAGTCAGCCCACTCGTCGGACTCGAGCCC
Source organism: Akkermansiaceae bacterium UBA6138 (assembly GCA_002422425.1). Lineage (GTDB taxonomy): Bacteria > Verrucomicrobiota > Verrucomicrobiia > Verrucomicrobiales > DEV007 > Arctic95D-9. The sequence continues at coordinate 3,525 of DIVG01000017.1, forward strand.
GAGGACGAGTCCGGGATTGGTGCAGAACTGGCCGACTCCGGCAGTGAGGGCGGCGACAAACCCTTCGGCGATGCGAGCGCTCCGCGCCTTGAGCGCTCCGGGGAGCATGAAGACAGGATTCACGCTGCCCATTTCGGCGTAGAAAGGAATCGGGACGGGGCGGGCGCTTGCGACATTGAAGAGGGCGCGGCCTCCTCCGAGCGAACCGGTGAAGGCGGCGGCGACGATGCCGGGGTGGCTGACGAGGGCGGCGCCGACGGCGTTGCTTTTTCCGTGTAAAAGAGAGAAAACGCCTTCGGGCATGCGGGTTGCCTCGGCCGCCCGCAGGATGGCGCGGGCGGCGAGTTCACAGGTGCCGGGGTGGCCGGGGTGGGCTTTGATGACGACGGGGCATCCGGCGGCAAAGGCGGACATGGTGTCGGCGCCGAGCACGGAGATGGCGATGGGAAAATTGCTCGCCCCGAAAATCGCGACGGGGCCGACCGGCTGCATCAGCGAGCGCACGTCGGGCTTGGGGAGAGGCTGGCGCGTCGGGTCGGGCAGATCAATGCGGGCATCGACCCAGGAGCCCTCGCGGACGAGTTCGGCGAACTGCCTGGTGTGGAGGACGGCGCGGTCACGTTCGGAAGCGCAGCGGGGGAGGGGATGTCCGGTTTCGGCCGAGGCGCGCTCGAGCAATTCGTCTCCGAGGGCGAGGACTTCGTTGGCAATGGCGTCGAGGAAGTCGGCACGTGCCTCGGCGAGGCGGCGGCGAAAGGGATCAAAGGCGGCCGTCGCGAGCGAGACGGCATCGTCGATTTCGGCTTCGGTGGCCTCGAAGTAGAGCGGCTCGAGAGCGGTGCCGAGGCTGGGATTGGCGGGGGAGAAAGAGTCGGCCGACCCGGCTGATTCGCGATTTCCGATGAGGTGTTTTCCGGTGAGAGTCATGATGTCAGCGCTTGCCCCGCAAACAACGCCCCCGCGATCGGTTCGATCAAGCGGGAATACGAACCTCGAGTCGGGCCGTTTAGGTTCAGGCGGAGAGGAGGGCTTTTGCCGCCCCGGCGATCAGCGTCTCCTGCTCGGGCGTCACCCCGCTCAACAGCGGCAGGGCCGGCCCGGTGTCGGCGATGCCGGCGAGGCGGACCGCCTCGTGGAGGACGCGGATGGGGTTGATGCCGTTCCGCAGGTCTTCGAGAGGCCTGAAGATGGCCTGGATCTCGCGGGCGCGGGTGAGATCTTTGGCCTGGACCGCTTTGAGCAGCTGATCGCTGAGCTCGGGCCGGATGCAGACGCAGCCGGCAGTGAAGCCGTTTACGCCGAAATCGACGAGATGCTCGATGACGGGCTGCTCGCCGATGCCGCTCACGATGAGGGCGGGATCGACGACGTCGATGAGTTGGGCGAGGTAGGGATCGTTGGCGGGATCTTCCCGAACGATGGCGTATTTGATCCACGAGACGAGGCCTTCATCGACGAGCTCCTGCGCCCCTTCGACGCTAATGTAGTCGTCGTATTTGATGTAGAGAACGATGGGCTTTCCGACCTTTTGCGCGAAGTGCCGCAGCCCGGCGACGACTCCTTGCGAGGTCGTGATGCCCTGATGGGGGAGGACCATGACGGTGGGGTAGGCGGTCCCTTTGAGGATCTCCGCCTGATCCATCATGACGCCGTAGGACGGCCCCGCCGAGGGGATCACGAGGGTGTCGGCCGCCGCGATCTCGGCGAGCTGGCCGAGGACGGACTCGTACTCGCTCGGGGCGATGTGGTAAAAGTTCGCATTGCCGCCGTAGAGCATCGTCGTGACGTGTCCGGCCTCGATGTGGCGGAGGATTTTCTCATTTTCAGCGCGGTCGAACTTGAGGTCTTTGTCCCGTGCCATCGGGGGCACGGCGATGACGGAGCGGGCGAGGTCGGCGGTGGTGACGGTGCGTGTCTGCATTAGAAGAAGGGGTTCAGGCTTTCAGGGATTCAGGTGTTCCGGGTGGAGGCTCAGGTCCAGGTGCCGTCGACGAGGCGCTGGGCGGGGCCGGTGTAGTCGTCGCGGAGGATGTCAGGGAGACGGTGGGTCCTGACATTGTCATAGGACTGCAGCATCGCGAATCGTGTCATTGCGGCGGGGATGCCGACTGCCGTGAAGCCGGGATGGCCCGTCGCAGGGTAGGGACCGCCGTGATTCATCGCGGGGGAGACGGCGACACCGGTGGGCATTTTGTCATTGAGAAGACGTCCCACTTTCTGCCGCAGGATGGGCGCGAGCAAGTCGTAGGCGGCGTCGTCTTTTCCGGAAATGGCGGAATAGATGGCACCGGTGAGATTGCCCTCGAGGTGCCCGAGGATGGCCGCAGCCTGCTCGAGTGAAGAGGCGGTCACGATGAGGGACGAGTTTCCGAAGGCCTCCGTCTGCATCGTCTCGGGATCGCGGAGGAAGGCGTCACCGGAGACATGGAAAAGGGTGTTCGCCACGCAGCAGCCCGCGCCGCTCCCAGGACCGGTGCCGCAGAGAACTTCGGCTCCGGCTTCCTTGAGAATGCGATGGCTCTCGTGGAGGGATTTTTTGACCGACTCGGAGAGCAGGGTCCCGACGGCGGCGCCTTCGAAGCGCTGGGTCACGTCGGTGATGAATCGTGTTGCCGACTCGCCCGCGATGAGCACGACCATGCCCGGATTCGTGCAGAACTGGCCGGTGCCCATGAGACAGCTGCCGGCGAACTCTTCGGCGAGGGCGTCCCCTTTTTCCTCGAGAGCGTGGGGGAGGAAAATGACGGGATTGACGCTCGAGAGTTCGAGGTAGATGGGCTTGCCTGCGTCGTCAGCGGCGCGTTTCAGGGTGAGTCCGGCGCTGCGGCTGCCGGTGTAGCCGGTCGCCCCGATGCGGTCGTCGGTCACGAGTTGCTCGCCGATGGAATGGCTCGTGCGGTAGATCAGCTGCACCGTCCCGGCGGGCATGCCGGTCTCGACGGCGGCAAGTTGGGCGGCTTCAGCAAAAAGTTTTGTCGTGCCGGGGTGGGACGAGTTGGCTTTGGCGATGACGGGATTCCCCGCGGCAATGGCGGCGGCGAAGTCACCGCCCGAGGCGCTGCCGAAGGCGAAGGGGAAATTGTTGGGGCCGAAGACAATGACAGGACCGATCGCACCGTAGCAGGCACGAATGTTGTTGGCGGTGTCGATGACGGGGTGCTTCCAATTCCCTGAACGGGCGGCGGCGGCGGCCTGGCGGAGCTGACCGGTGGTACGGGGGAGCTCAGCTCCGGCGAGGCGCGGGGTCTTTGGCAAGGCGGTCTCAAGGTGGGCAAGCTCGACGAGGGCATCGGCCTGCTCTTCGATTTTCACGGCAAACGCTTCGAGGAAGGTCGCGATTTTCTCCCCGGGCATGGCGCGCATCTCGAGAAAGGCGGCGTGGGCGGACTCAAGGGCGGCCTCACAATCGGCCCACGAACTGATCGGGTAAAGAGGCGCGAGGAGTTCTCCGGTCGCGGGATTGGCGGCTTGGAAGGTGCCGGTTTTTTCGGATTCGCGCCATTCGCCGGCGATGAGGACTGGTTCTAAGGACATAGGGATTGGGAGTGTGGGGGGGACGGGGAAGCTTCGCGAGCAGAGGCGATCCGTCAAGGTAGGGTTAGCACTGACGGTCGGGGTGTCAGGCAAGGCTGAGCGGGAAATGGGAGAGCTGGCGGACGCCGTCGGCGGTGATGAGGTAGTTGTTCTCAAGCCGTATCCCGGCCCGCAGGTTGCCGCCGTAGAGGCCGGGTTCGAAGGCGACGACGTCGCCGACTTCGAAGGTGTCGTCCCAGCCGGGATTGATCCGCGGGACTTCGTGGGCGTCGAGGCCGATCCCGTGTCCGGCGTGGTGGAAAAATTCGTAGTCGTTCCAGCCATCGAGTTCGCGGTGTACGATCTCGAACATCTCGCGGCAGGACTGGCCTGGTTTTAAAAGCGTTTCCCCTAATTTCATGACCTCCACGACGCGGGCGTGGGCGGCGGCCTGCTCGTCGGTGGGCTGGCCATCAACCGCGAAGGTGCGGCAGAGGTCGCAGCGGTAGCCGCGCACACCGACACCGATGTCGAGTGGCATCAGTTCGCCGGCAATGACATCGCGGCGGGGACGGGCGAAACCGCCGGGGGCGCCGCTCTGGAAATCCTGTCCCCATCCGGAGAGAAATTCTCCGGCGGTAAAGGTCGCCGCTTCGAGCATCGCGGCCATCACCTCGACTTCGCCGATCCCGGGTTCGAGGAGCTGTCTGGCCTCGGCGTAGGCGCGGTCGGCGCAGGCGATCGTGAACTCGAGCGCGGCGACTTCGTCGGGGTCTTTGTGGCGGCGGAAGTATTGGTAATCCTCGGTGATGTCCCGGCAGACCGGGCCGGAGATCATCGCCGCCGGCGTTTGCTCATCGGTTCCTAACACTTTCAGACCGGCGAGAGCGGGGGTGAGTATTTCGATGACGCCGCCGCTGAGATTGGGCTTCAGGGTGCAGAGATGATTCGGGACATAAGCGAGCACTTCGTCGGTAGCGGGGGCGTCGGGCGACTCGTCGTGGGTTACGAGGACGGTGCTTCCGTCGCGCTTCACGAGCAGGCTGACCGGCGTGAGCGGCTGTCCGTGCCAGTAACCCGAGAGAGAGTGAATATAGTGACGATTGAAAAAGACGGCCCCGTCGAGGTTTTTCGCCGCGAGGTAGTGGCGGAGTTTTTCCTGCCGCGCGCGGCAGAGAGATGGATCGAGTTTGGGAGGTTGGCCTGACATGACGACGGGATCATAAGCCCGGGTTGAATTTCGGATCAAGGTCCGATTCGGTGCTATTTTACAGAACGCCGGAGGGATAAGGGGTGTTCCCGACAGGATTCGTGGTTTTTCGTCCGCTGCGTTTTTGAAACCACCTTCATTGGCCGGTTCTCCGATGGCGTCTTCCTGAAAATAAAAGGGATCATTCTCGACTTCCCGGAAGATCTCAGCCTACTTTCTTCATGAAGCTGTCTTTTTCTACCCCTGATCGAGCTGACTTCGCCACCCCTCCCCCCCATGATTATGACAGACCTCATCCCCATCCTCGCGGTGAATCTCCCCTCCTATGTCAGCCCCGCCATCGCGCTGATTGCCGGGATTCTCATTTTGATGCGTCCGCCCCTGCTCGCTAGGATCGTCGCGATCTACCTCATCATTGTCGGGGTGATCGGTCTCCTCGGTTAGATGTCGAGTTGGTGGACCCGCGCGGGATAGGTTTCCGTGTTTCTTTTCGCTTGTCTCCGGGGGCCTAAGATTTCCCCGTTTCCCTCATTTCCGGCAGGCACCAGGTATTCGATCGAGGGAGATACGCACTTAGGGCGAATTTTTGCTTTTCGAAAGGGAACCGAATCAAGAATCTTCAAAGGATGAAAAATCCTTCTTTTTTTTCCACGCTCCTCCGTGCCGTGGTGGTCCTTACGTTGGTCACCGCCCCCGGGTTTGCTGCCGAAGTCTTCGAACTGGGCGAAGCGAACTTCGCCGAGCGCCCTCTCGGTAAGGAGGCCGATGGCATCGTCGGTGACTTTGTGATGCGAAACGATAAAGTCGAGTTGCTCGTCTCGGGCAATCTCCCCCTGCGCCGTGCGAATATGAGCACCTTTTACGGCGAGGACGGCATCACCCCCGGGTGTCTCTACGACCTTACCCTCCTCGGTGCCGACAATGATCAGATTACGATCTTCTCCCCGTCGGGTCAGCGCGGGCCGGTTAATTACGTGCGCATTGTCGGCGACGGGAAAGACGGCGAGGCGATTCTCGAGACGGTCGTCTCGGCGGCGAAGTCCGGAGCGCTCTCGAAACGTCACGAATATCGCCTTAAAGATGGCTGGCAGGGAGTTCTCATCGTCACGACAATTACGAACGAGGGCAGGGAGAAAGTGAAAGTGCCGCTGTCTGACCAGTGGACACCGATGCGCTCCAAAGGAAATTTCAACGGGGTCAACTGGGGTGACTCAATCGACCCCGCCGACAAGGCCGGTTACGCTCATGCCTGGGTCGCCGAGGCCGGCGCGACTATCCCGGAAAAGCCCGAAGTTGAGCTGGCACCCGGAGGATCGGTTACCGTGGCGCGTTTTCTTGCGGTCGGTCTTTCCCCTGCGGCGGCGGTCGGGCTGGTCGAGGAGTTTCGGGGAGGGGTTGAAAGTGTCGGCCGACTGACTCTGACCCTCACCGATGAACAAAAAAAGACGCCGGTAGCGGCCGGTCGGGTTCTCATTGGTGACGACCCAACCAGAGCTATGCCCGCCTATCCTGATTCCGAGGGGGTCATTGATCTGGTCCTTCCCGCCGGCCCGCACGCACTTACCGGAGAAGACACCGGTCGTAGTGCCCTTGCGGATAAGGTCGAGGTCGCTGCCGGGGCCACTGTCGCAAAGGCAATGCCCTTCGGCCCCCAAGCCGCCATTGCTTTTGACATCAAAGACGAAACCGGTCGGGCCATTCCCTGCAAGGCGCAGTTCAATGCTCTCGGCGAGACGGCAAAGGTGAATCTTGGGCCCACCGACCGTGCCCGGGGTTGCGTCGATCAGTATCATTCGCCAACCGGGACTTTTGCCGTGCCGCTTCCTCCCGGAACCTATGAAATTATTGTCACCCGCGGTTCCGAACATTCCCACCACCGGGAGGAGGTCGTCCTCGCTCCCGCTAGCGTTCACCCGGTCTCGGCTGTGTTGAAGAGGGTTGTGAATACGCCCGGATGGGTCGCAACCGATTTTCACAATCACTCCACCCCCAGTGGTGACAACACCTGTGGCACTGACGACCGACTCATCAATCTCGCCGTCGAACACATCGAGTTCGCCCCGACGACAGAGCACAATCGCCTTTACGACTGGCTCCCCCACATCGAGCGGCTCGGGCTCGTGCCTTATCTCAAGACTGTCCCGGGGATGGAACTGACCGGATCCGGAGCGCATTTTAATGCCTTTCCGCTCTCACCGGAGCCCGATAAACAAGATGGCGGTGCTCCCGTCTGGAAGAAGGACCCCCGTCTCAATGCCATCGCTTTGCGCGACTGGCAAGGCGTCGAGGACGACCGCTGGATCCATGTCAATCACCCTGACATGATCGAAAATTTCATCGACCGGGACAAGGACGGGCGCGCCGATGCCGGTTTCGCCTATTTCGGCGGTTTGATCGATGGAATCGAGACGCAGAATTACAGTGCGAGTGAGATCCTTGCAGGGGCTCCCTATAAAATCACTGCGGCCCGGAGCGGTGGTCCCGGCCGTGTCGTCGCGCCGATCCGCGAGTTCATCTGGTTGCAATTGCTCAATCAGGGTCTCAGTCCCAAGGCGATTGCTGTCTGCGACGCCCACCACATCCATGGCAACGGGGTCGGCGGTTGGAGGACTTATGTGAAGAGTTCAACCGATGAACCTGCCGAAATTGACTGGCGTGAGATGAGTCGCAATGCCAAGGCCGGGCGTATGATTCTCTCGACCGGCCCCTACCTTGAGGTCGAGACTGGAAGCGGTATCATTGCCGGCGGTCACGATCGTGTCAGCGGTGCGATCGACCTGAAGGTGAAAGTGCAATGCTCGACCTGGCTCGACATCGATCGGGTTCAGGTCCTCGTGAACGGCCGGCAGGTCCCTGAGTATAATTACACGCGGGAGAAAAATCCTGACATGTTTGCCAACGATGTCGTGAAGTTCGATCAAACGCTCAAGCTCCACCTCGATCAGGACGCCCATCTTATCGTCGTCGCGGTCGGGGAGAAACACACTCTCGTGACCGGCTTCGGCTCGAGTGGGCAATCGAAGCTGCAGCCCATCGCCTACAACAATCCCATCTTTGTCGATGTGGATGGAGGCGGATTCCAGCCGAACGGAGATACTCTCGGTTTCGATCTCCCTGTCGGCGGGCTTACCGTTGATGATGTGAAAGCGAAGTTGCCGGTGGAGTGAAACTGAGCTCCGTCGTCTCCTGTCTTACTAGTGAGCAAAGAACAAGGAAGGGGGCCTGCCAAGCCCCCCGGCGGAGCACAGAGTTTCTCCTCACCGGTTTTCACTGGAGGGCACTTCCAACCCACCACGACATCAAAACGGCGTTCCGATGCCGAAGGCTCTGATCGCGCACCAACCCTTGACCGCCTCGAAGATCGCGAAGGCTCCGAGGGCGCAGGCACCGCTGCCCCAGAAGCTGTGATCGGTCCAGATGACGAGGTAGATCCCCGCTCCGAGCGTGAGCGCCCCGAGGATGCCCCGGAGGAGCCGTCCGCGCCGGTCGATGTTGCACTGCCAGTTCATGTGGGGAGGAAGGGAGACGTGACGCGGCTACCAGCCGGCACCTTTCGTCTTGGTTTGAATACGACAGAGATACATGTCGGCGGTGAGATAAAGCACCGTGCCGTCATTTCCCCAGGCGCAGTTCGCGGTCCGCTCGCCCGTGGAGATGCGCCCGAGGAGTTTGCCCTCGGGCGTGAGCACGTAGACGCCGCCCGGACCGGTTGCCCATAGATTGCCCTTTTCATCGACCTTGAGCCCGTCGGGCAGGCCGGGGAGACCTTCCTTTACGGCCGCTGTCGCATCATAAAAGACGCGACCTTCGCCGAGGGTGCCGTCCTCTTTGACGGGAAAGGCCTTCCAAAGCGCCGCTTCGGGGTCGGACTGGGCCACATAGAGGGTTTTGAAATCCGGGGAAAAAGCGAGGCCGTTCGGGCGGGTCATCTCTTTCGTTAGCAGGGTGAGGGTACCGTCGGGCGCGAGTCGATAGACGCCGCAGAAGTCAAGTTCGCGGAGCGGGTCTTCCCATCGATGGGGCAGGCCGTAGGGCGGATCGGTGAAGTAGATCGTCTTTCTGTCGGCGCCGAGGCAGGCATCGTTCGGGCTGTTGAGGCGTTTGCCTTCGTAGTTATCTACGAGGGTGCGCTTGCCCCCGTCGGCGGTGAGGAGGGAGAGACGGCGGTCGCCGTGTTCGCAGGAGATGAGCTGACTTTTTTCGTCGAGGATAAGACCGTTACTTCCCGGTTCCCCTCCGTAATCGGCTACCCCGGTGTAGCCGGCGGGCTGGAGCCAGGTCTTGGAGCCGACACCCTCATCCCATTTTACGACGCGATTGTTCGGGATGTCGGAGAAAAGAATGTAGCCGCCGAAGGGATGTTCTTTTTCCGCGACCCAGACCGGACCTTCGGACCAGGCGAAGCCCGAGGAGAGCACTTCGATGACGGCATCTTCAGCGACAAGCGAAGCGAGGGCCGGGTCGAGAGAGATTACCTCGCCGATAGACGGAAAGTTGGTTGAATCCTGTGCCCTGGTGTTTGAAAGGGGGGCGGTGAGAAGGGCGAGTAACGTAAAGTGGCGAGAGAGGATCAGTTTGCGCATCATGGGGAAAGGTTGAAGCTTCCGGGGTTGTTTTGAATCCTATCACTGTTAACCGATTGATGAAAGAAAACGCAAGTTTTAAGGAAGGCAGAGAGAATGAGATTCCCCGTCATGATTCAGACCCTCCCGGGTTCGCGTCCGGCGAAGAGCTTGCCATTGATCCGGCGGGGGGTGATGAGATCGACCCGATCAGAAAGTGGTGGGACGAGGCTGAGACCAGCAGCCGGGAAAAGGCCCGGAATCGTCGGCTTAGGGATCCCCGGGAAGGGGCTGAAGCCACTTGCGATGGCGGGAGTAAGGTCCTTGACCAGGAGGGTGATCCCCCGGTATCGGGGGAGGCTCTCGAGGCCGGGATGGCGGAGGATGTGGGGGACTCGATTCCGGTGAATACCGGGGAAAAGCCCCGGGGGAAAGGGGGATGCCAGGCGGTTTTTGTGACGCTCTTCGTTTTCGCTGCCTTCATTCTCTTGACCGGCCTGATTGCAGGGGGGTGGGTTGCCTGGTCGCGGCTGGGTGATTATGAATCCGAATTAGTCGGCAGCGTTCGCGGCAAGCTTGAGGAAAAAGGGATTTACTTAGACCTTGGCAAGGCGGGTTATCAGTTTTCCCGGGGGCTGGTATTTGACGAAGTGACGATCTTCGATGACGCAACGCGTCGGCGTCCCGTCCTGAAAGCGTCAGGAATCAGATATGATATCGACTGGCCAGGGCTGTTGAAATCGTCCGGTGAAATCGGTGCCGGGGAATTCCATCTCTACGATGCGTCAATCGCTCTCTTCGAGACGGGCCATCTCATCACAACGATCGATAGGGTCAATGGGACGATCTCTACAAGTCAGGAGCACATCCGTGTGGAGCACCTCTCCGCGTTTCTTGGCAGCTGGCAGATTACTCTGAGAGGACTCGTTCACCTGCCGTCGGTATCGATCGCTCCGGGTGAGTCGCCGTTGCCTGTTGCCGCTCCTCTCATGTTCGACTTTTCCGCCTTCAAAGCGCTTGAGTTTTTCCCGGTGTCGGCGAGTGACGGAGCGAAGGCACCGACGCTTGACCTTACTTTCGCGATGGATGTTGGTCGGCCTGATCTCGCGACGATCGAGGGCGCAGTTCACGGTCGCGACCTGATCTGGCAGGGCGTGGAGATCACCTCGGTCTCGGCGGCTTTCAACCGCGTGAATGACACCGGGCTGCTAAGTGTTCCCGCGTTTCAAATTGGCTGCGGGCGAGGTTTTCTCGGTGGTCGTCTCGCCATCGATACCGTCGCGGAGAGCCTTCGCATCGAGCAGCTTCACTCCACTGTTGACGTCCTTGCCCTGCTTGGTCAATACAAGCCCGAATGGGCGGCCCGCTGGAAATCTGTTCGTTTTCTGGATGCACCTTTCCTCCGGATTTCGGGGGAAGTGCCTTTCAAGAATCCCTCTGCAGCGGATCTAAAAATTCGTTATGATCAACCTCAGGGTATCGTCCTTTCCCTGGAAAATGGGGATCTTCCCCTGCGCGGTCTGCGCGGAAATCTTGAGCTACGAGGGCAGTCGATCGAGACCGATGACGCTGGGTTTGAACTTTTTGGCGGAACTGTAAAACTCAATGGCGCGACCCGACTGACCGGGGAGGCGGGCTTGTTCAACGGCCTTATTGAACTCAGCGACCTCTCACTCGGAAAGGCTCGAGGCGTTTTTGACAGGAGGGAAGGCGGCATGTCGGGCAATCTCTCGCTTGTTTTTCGTGGCGTCCTCCATCGTGACCGAGAGAAAATCCGCGGAGGAGGAACGCTGAGGGTCGAAGAGGCTGCTGCTGCCCATTTCCCGGTCTTTGGGCCGGTTGAGGATCACGTGGGTGGGGCCGTGCCTGTTTTTGCCGTGACAAATGAAGGAACTATCAACGGAGCCTACCTCATCGAGTCCGGAGTGCTCATCGCCAGTGACCTTATCGCCGCCAACGCGGCCGCGCGTCTCGTCGCGAACGGCACCGTCAATATCATCTCGTCCGATACAGATTTCAACGTGCGTGCTGAACTCGTTCCCTCGCTCGCGGTCGCCACCGGTCTCACGGAAAAGGCGATTACGCTGAGGGTCAAGGGTCCTCTGGGTGATCCGGCGGTGACCTTGAAGACGTTTCCGATCGAATTCGCCTCGGTATCTCTTGGTGGCATTCTCGGGACTTCACCCCGTTCACTCGAGACACTCGGGGCGGTGCCCGGTGTTGAGGAGGCTGTCGGGGCCTTTGCGGATCAGCTGGGAGCTCCCGGGATCACCATCCATCCCGAGGTGAGCATCCTTTTCAGAAGTATCCTGAGCCAGGGATCATCCGCGACTGGAGCGGTTTCTCCGTTACGACGGGAGCAGGAGTGATTGTAACTTTCCCGTGTCCTTACACCACTCGATTGATCTTCTCCCCTCTGCGGAAGGCGGCCACGTTCGCGACGATGCCGTCGAGCAATCGCTGTCTCGCCTCACAGGCGCTCCAGGCGGTGTGGGGAGTGATGAAGAGATTGTCGAGTCCGGCCGCGTAGGCGACGAGAAAGGGGTGATCGGCTGCGGGCGGTTCGGGCGTGACAACATCGACGGCAGCTCCGCGAATGGAGCCTGCCCGTAGGGCGTCGACGAGGTCGGCTTCATTGACGAGATCACCGCGTCCGGTGTTGATGAGGATGGCTCCGGGCTTCATCAGCTTGAGCGAGTCCCGGTTGATGAAATGACGGGTCCCAGGGGTGAGCGGGCAGTGTAGAGTGATGGCGTCGGCGGCGGCGAAAAAGGCTTCGTGACAGAGGCGCGGGATCGGGCCTTCGCCGGAGCTGCCTTCGCGTCCGTAAGCGATCACTTTCATCCCGAAGGCTTCGCCAATGCGGGCGACAGCTTTGCCGATGGACCCGAGCCCGACGATCCCGAGGGTCTTTCCCGCGATTTCGGTGACGGGGTAGTCGAGCCGGGTAAAGATGGGGGACTCGGCCCATTTTTCCGGCTCGGCGGCGAAGCGGTGCACATTGGACATCAGGTTCAGCAGGCTCGCGAAGACGTGCTGGGCGACGGCCTCGGTGCTGTAACCGCTGACGTTGCAGACGGCGAGATGGCGCTCGCGTGCGGCCTCGAGATCGATGTTGTTCACTCCGGTGGCGACGACCTGGATGAGCTTGAGATTTTTTGCCGCGTCCATCTCGGTGGCTCCGATGACGGCTTTGTTAGTGAGAATGATCGTCGCGTCGGCGATGCGCGCGGCGGTCTCCTCGCGAGTGCTCGTGGGATAGCTGACGAGTTCGCCGAGCGATTCGATTCCGGAGAAGTCGACGTCGCCGCGGTCGGTCGTGTCGCGGTCGAGAAAGACGATTTTATCAAGACGGTGGTCGGACATGAGAGGGGAGGGAAAAGGGGATTGATCAGTCGAGCGAGGCCATCACCTCGATCATAGCGACGGCGGCTTCGGCGGCTTCACGGCCCCGGTTGAGTTCGTCGCCGAGGGTGCGGGCCTCGGCCTGGTCGGCGTTTTCGACGAGGAGGACTTCGTGAATGACGGGGACGAGATGGGAAACACCGGTATCGGCGAGGCTGCGGGTGATGGACGCGGCGATGAGATCGGCGTGGGCGGTGGAGCCGCGGATAATCACACCAAGGGCAATGATCGCGAGAGGCTGGACTTCACCGCTGGCGACGGCCTCGACGACGACGGGAATCTCAAAGGCACCGGGCACGCGAATGACGCGGACCTCAAGAGCGGGGGCGAGTTTCGCGAGTGTCTCGCTCGCGGAGGCCACGAGGGCGTCGGTGTAAGTGGCGTTGTATTTGCTCGCGACGATGCAGACGGTGCCGTGCTGGCTGGTCGGGGCGGGGGATTCGGGTGCGGACTTGGACATGGAGCCGCAAAGTAGGGGAGAGTCGCGGTGTTGGCAACTGCTACGGGTTGTCTCCGCCGGTCTCAGAGAAAGTGGCCGAGTTTGTCGCGTTTTGTCCCGAGGTAGCGTTCGTTGTGCTCGTTGGGGACGGACATGATCGGGACCTTCTCGACGATCTCGAGGCGATGCCCGTCGAGTCCCACGACTTTGCGCGGGTTGTTCGTCATCAGTCTGATCTTGCGCACCCCCAGATCGTAGAGGATCTGCGCGCCCATGCCGTAGTCGCGCAGGTCGGATCCGAAACCGAGCCGCTCGTTCGCTTCGACCGTATCGAGGCCTTCCTCCTGCAGCTTGTAGGCGCGGATTTTGTTGGCGAGCCCGATCCCGCGGCCCTCCTGCCGCATGTAGACGAGGACACCTTTGCCGGCTTCTTCAATCCGGGCGAGGGCGGAGTGAAGCTGGCTGCCGCAATCGCAGCGGCGCGATCCGAAGACATCGCCGGTGAGGCACTCGGAGTGGACGCGCACGAGGACGGGCTCGTCGGGGAGAATTTCCCCTTTCACAAGAGCGAGGTGGTGCTCGTCGGGATTGAGGGTGCTGGCGTAGATAATCAGATCAAAGGTTCCGAAGTCGGTCGGCATCTGGATCTTCTCGATGCGCTCGATCAACTTTTCCTGACTGCGACGGTAGTCGATGAGGGCCTCGATCGTTCCGATCTTGAGCGAATGTTTTTCGGCAAACTCCAGCAGCTGCGGGAGGCGCGCCATGGTCCCATCCTCATTGAGGATTTCGCAGATGACTCCGGCGGGCTCGAGTCCGGCGAGGCGGGCGAGATCGACGGCCGCCTCAGTGTGACCTGCCCGGCGGAGAACTCCGCCCTGCTTGGCCTGGAGCGGCAGAATATGTCCGGGCCGAACGAGGTCCTGTGGCTCGGACATCGGATTGGCGAGCACCTCGACGGTGCGGGCGCGGTCGGCTGAACTGATCCCGGTGGTGACACCCGAGGCGGCATCGACCGCGACGGTGAAGTTGGTGCCGTGCGATTCGGTATTCCGCCGCACCATAAGGGGCAGGCCGAGACGCTCGGCTGCCTCCTGCGTGATCGGAGCGCAGATGAGGCCGCGCCCGTGGGTGGCCATGAAGTTGATGAGGTCGGGTGTGATTTTAGCAGAGGCGCAGACGAGGTCGCCTTCGTTTTCACGGTCTTCGTCATCGACGATGATGACCATGCGGCCGTGGCGGATCTCGGCAATGATTTCTTCAATGGGGCTGAAAGCGATCATGATCTCTCCGTTCACGCGGGGTATTCGTCGGCGGGGTTGAATTTTGGAACAGGCACATTGAGAATTTTTAGATTGTTTCCCACGGCGCGATGGCGGCAGCCGGGTTTAATGAGGACGGCGGTGCCGACTGAAAGGGGATGGATCTGCCCGTCGAGTTCGATATGCCCCTCGCCTTCGAGGACGTAGTAAAGTTCGGTCATGACCTTGTGGTAATGCAGCTCGCTGTCCTCCCTGATCTCGACGAGGTGCATGGAGGCGACGGAATTTTCCTCGTTCATGAAAGCGCGGCGCGACTGTCCGCAAGGACAGGGCGTGGGGGCGATCTCGGCGAGCCGGGCTATCTGAAAATTCTTTTCAATGACCTCGTTTTCCATGGCATAGTCTACGCACGGGCTCCCCGGTTTGAAAGGGGAGCTTTGATTTTGTTGTCTTCCCGTCACAAGGACGCAGGGGGACGACAATCCCCCGCAAATGAATAAGTCAGCGATTTTCCTCCTTCCCGGCATGAGTGTCATTCTTTGCCTCGCCGCTTGCGGTGAAAGGGCGTCGGACCCCGCCGCCGGATCGACGGTGGATTCGTCAGCACCGGCACCGGCACCGGAGACTTTTTCGACCGGTGAATCACGTGAGCTCACGGCCGAAGAGCAAAAGCAGGTCCTCGACGGCCTCATGCAGGCCCGGGCGAGGCAGCAGGCGGAAGGGCTTGGGAGCGGGTCGGTCAAAGTCAATGGTGCCTGGCATTACACGGGCTACAGCCATCTCACTCCTGATCCGGCGGCGGCGATCGAGGCGAGGCTGATTGCGGTGGATGTCACCGTCTCGGGGCATACCCCGTTCTTCGACATCGATGATATCGAGGTCGTCGACGGCATCACGATGATCAGTTACGGGAGCGACCCGCACGCGGAGTTCCTCACGCCGGAGGGAACGCTCCCCGGCCCGGGTCAATACCCTGCGGCGGCTCCGGCCCCGGTGCGCCTACTCCTGATCTACGGATTTCCGAAGAACACCGCCAGCTTCCACCTTTATTACTGGGGAAAACAGCTGACGTTGAATCCCGTCCCGATAGGAGAAAGCGGCTTCACTCTGCCCTATCCGGCAACTCAGTGACCCTGATTCAACGTTTCTCAAGTCCGCTGACCTTGTCGGTCGTGGGGAGGTATCGGTAGTAGACCTCAAGCATGAGAATGGCCCAGGCGGTATTGAGGATCTGATGGTCCTTGCGGGCTCCTCCGTCCTGCAGCCAGGAGCCGTCCTTGTTTTGGGCGTCGAGAAGTTTGGGCTGAAATTGCTTGTTGTAGTTCTCCCACTCAGGTCCCTCGTGCAGGAAGAAGACCTGGGTATTATAGTAGGGTGCATAAAAATCACCGCCGGGGCTGGGGTTTTTGTATTTCTCGGTCAGATACTTAAAGCCCTTGTCATACACGGGGGTGTCCGCCCCTTTCCAGATTTGCAGCGCGAGGAGGGCTGCCCCGGTAAGGGTGGGCTTGCCCTTGGCGTGGTCCGGATTGTATTTGAAAGCGCCTTCGGAGTCCTGGATCGCGGGAAGATACTTCTTCGTGGCGAGATCTAGCGACTTCTCCACCCCCGGAAAGCTGCGCCCGGTGTTATAGGCGGCCTTGAGCGCTTGAATCATCCAGCCCGAGACGGACATGTCGTCCTTTCCCTGAGCCGCGAAACCGTAAGGCCATCCGCCGTCCCTGGTCTGGGCATCGACGATGACACCGACGGATTTCTTGAGAACGGACTCGAGGCGGGGGATCTCTTTACCGCTCTCCTTTGTCATCGTGTAGAGTTCGGCGAGGGCGTAGGTGCCGATGGCGTGCTCGTAAGCTTCGTGGTGACCGGGTTTGCCATTGGTGATTTTACCGTCATTCTTGAGACTCCGATCCATCAGGAAAAGAGTGGCGTTGACAACGGAGTCACCGAACTTGGGAGATTCGGGGGTCTCGCAGTGCCCGAGGTAGGCGAGGAGGGTGAGACCCGTCATGCCGGCGGTATATTCTTCACCAAAGGCACCGGTCTCTTTGTTCTGTTTGGTGGTGAGAAACTCGAGTCCCTCGCGCACGGCGCGCTCGGCCCGGTCCTCGCCGCCGCTCTCGCGGAGACGCTTCATGCGTTCCGACATGGAGCAGCGCGACCGCATCCCGGCGGGGATTGCCGCCATGTTCGAGACATCGCCAAAACCGCTCATGGACATGCCGAAACCGGCGTCGCTATCCGACATCGCAACCATGGTGAGGTCGGTGTTGCTCGTATCGACGGTGGTCGGAACCGAGAAATCGGAAAAGGCGGTGCTCGCGACCATGCTCTGGACCGAGGAGACAGCCGAGGCGGTCTTCTGCTGCATCTTGGTCATCGTCTGCGACTCCATTTCGGAATCGGTGTTGTTCGCGATCGAGGAGACGGAGATCTGCGGAGGGGATGGAGGGGGCGACGCAAGGGTGAGAACGCCGAGGAGCACAACGATGACGATATGGATGATGACGGCCACGAGGATGGCACTCATTTTTTCCTTCGTGGCGGGCTCTTTCTCGGCGGCATGGACAGCCTCGCCCTCGCCTACAATGAAGGAGCGTTCGCCGGTGCCGCCTTCATGCCACTCGTTCGCGGCGTAATCGACCTCCTCGTCCGCCGTTACGGCATAAACCGGCTCCGCAGCGGGAGTGGCGATTACTTCGGCTTCAGTGTCTTCGGATCCGGGTGGACGGAGCTTGCGGGGCGCGATCGGGGTCGAGGCCGATTCGTGCGAGGGAGTATTGCCGGGGGATTGACTGGGATCTTCCATGCGAAGGCGTAACTTTTTTGAAAGGGAAAACGGCGTGGCGGAGAGCGACTGTTTGAGAGCCGACCACCGTGGCGGCGGATTCTATCATCCTCCTACTGTAGACAACAAGCCCATTTTTTGTGACGGAATTTTTCCGGAAAAGTGGTGATTTCGACCGAAGAGACCCCTTTTTTCAGCAGTCCAGCTCGGAAAAAGCAGTTTCGACAAGGATCGCGGCGAGCGTCTGGGTGGCTTCGTCGAGAGCGCTATTGGCGGCCTTGAGGGCGACCGCATCGTGCTTCTCATCAGCCATTGCCATTTTGACGCCGAGAACCGCCTCTTCGATCGCGGCCAGGTCGTCGGCGGGAACGAGGTGCCCAACCCGGGCAAGGGCTTCACTTACGGCGGGAATGAGTTCTTCGCTCTTGAGTTGCGCCTCGGTCCAGACCCGTTCGTTCATGTCATCGAAAGCGCAGTCGATCGACTCGCTCACCATGCGCTCGACGGCCTCGTCATCGACATCGACGGCCGCGTGACGGATCTCGAGGACGTGATCCTCGCCGGTAGCAGTGTCGCGGGCGAGGACTTCGAGGATGCCGTCGCGGTCGATCGCGAACTGGACGCCGACGCGGGCACTCCCTTTCGGCCCCGGGGTGAAAGGGACGGTGACATCGCCGAGGAGCCAGTTGTCCTTCGCCATTTCCCTCTCCCCCTGCAGCACGCGGATGGCCATGGACTCCTGAAGGTCGACCGCGTTGGTGAAAAGCTCGCCCGCCTTCACCGGGATCGTCGAATTGCGCGGGATGATCACGTTCATGAGCCCGCCGAAAGTTTCAATTCCGAGGGAGAGCGGGGTCACATCGACAAGAATAATCTGCCGAACCCGTCCACAGAGCATTCCGGCCTGGATCGCCGCGCCGAGGGCGACCGACTCGTCAGGATGCTGGCTGATATCGGGGACGAGACCGAACCATTCCTGCAACTTTTCGCGCACCAGCGGGATGCGGGTGCTGCCTCCGACAAGGATGAGACGCTCGACCTCGCCGGCACCCTTACCGGCCGCCTCGGCGAAAGCGCGCCGGGCAATGGGGCGGGTCCGCTCGATGACAGGAGCGAGCAGTTTCTCAAGGTCGCGGCGGGACATCTCCAGGGCGAAGCTCTCGCTCCCGCGGAAAAAGGGGAAACGGACGGCGACGTCTTCTTCGGTGCTGAGGGCCTCCTTCACCTCGCGGGCCCGGGCGAGGAGAGTCGCTTCTTCGCCGGGGCTCAGTTCACCGAGTTCGAGGATGGCCGCGAAATGCCGGGCGATGACCCGGTCGAGATCGTCCCCCCCCAGCCGCGTGTCGCCGGCTGTCGAAATGACTTCAAAAAAGCCGTCGCGCATTTGGAGGATGGAGAGATCAAAAGTCCCTCCGCCGAGATCGTAGACAGCGACGGTGGCGGACTCTTCAAGTTTGTCGAGGCCATAGGCGAGCGCGGCGGCGGTGGGTTCGTTGATGATGCGCTCGACGGTCAGTCCGGCGAGCTCGGCGGCGCGTTTGGTCGCCTCGCGTTGGGTGTTGTTAAAGTAAGCCGGCACCGTGATGACCGCCCGGGAGACGGTCGTCTCAAGGGCGTCTTCGGCGATTTCCCTGAGACAGGTAAGGATGAGCGCCGAGATTTCCTCGGGCGAGATAAGGGTCGCCGGATCGATCGCCACAAGGATCTCATCGTGCCGCCCCGCGACGAGGGGGAATCCGGCTTCTTCGCGCTCCTCCGAGGTCAGATCGGAGAAAGTCCGCCCGATGAACCGTTTGATCGAGCTTACGGTCCGTTCCGGGGCGAGGAGCCGCGACCGGAAGGCCTTTTTCCCCACCAGCGGCAGCCCCTCCGCTGCCCACGAGACACACGACGGCGTCAGCCTGTCCCTGTCGCGATCGGCGAGGACGAGGGGAAAGCCCGAGTCGACCACACCCACAAGCGAGTTGGTCGTGCCGAGATCGATACCGATGATGAGTTCTTCGTTCATGGGACGGCTCAACAGGCGATGAGGGAGAGGAGCCGTTCGCGGCATTGTTCCTCCCAGCGTTTGAGAAATTTTAGCTGGCCGAGCGCGCGGGTGGCGGGCTGAAAGTCGCCGGTCCCGGCCGCCTCTTCGATCGCGTCGAACTGCTCCACGATCCCGCCCTTGAGCGGTTGGATGCGTTGCAGCAGTTCCTGAATCTGCAATTGCGCGTCGATCGCCTCGCGCGTCAGCATCGCCTTCGCGAGAGCCGTCGTGGCGCGCCGGTGGCGGGCGAGGAGCTGGTCGGTCTTTGCCAACACCGGACTGATCGTGGAGAAAAGATCCATCAGCGCCGGATCGATACGGCGATCAGCCGGTGCCTCCGGTGCCCGCAGCGCGAGCCAGTGGGCAAGTCTCAGCGCGGGATCGGCGAGAGTGGTGCGTGCCTGATTGAGGTCCGGGTGATCAATATCGGGATCACTCCGGTCCGGAGTGCCTCCAAGAGAACGACTTTTTTCCCGCCACGAACGCTCTACCGCAACGGGATCGAGGCCAAGAGATTCAGGGAGTCCGAGGAGCGCAAAAAAATTCGTCATTTACGCGAGTCGCGGCGCGCGGGGTGGCGATGGAAAGAGGGCACGAAGCACCGCTTACTTGCCGCCGCCGCCGCCGCCACCGCCGCGGCGGGGAGTCGGGTTCGGCTTGGCCCGCTTCTTGGGCTGGCCGGGACGGGCCATGCTGCGGGGAGAACTCCGTTTACCGGGGTTCATCGGACGCGGGCTGCGGCTGTCGACACGGTAGACGATGCGGGCTTTCTCCGTGTCGTAGGGAGACATCTCAATTTTGACGCGGTCACCGGCGACGAGGCGGATGAAACGCTTGCGCATTTTGCCCGAGATGTGGGCGAGGACGAGGTGGCCGTTGTCCAGCTCGACACGGAACATGGTTCCGGGGAGCACAGTATGAATGGTTCCTTCAAGTTCTACGGTATCGTCGTCTCGCTGCTGCATAATGGGGGTAAAGCGGCTAACCATCGCGCAATTCTCAAATTTTAGAAGCATTTTCTTGTGGAGATTCCGAAGAATCTCAGCGAAAACGGGGAATCTCACCTTTTTTCGGGGTGAGAAAGCTCCGAAAACGTAACGAATCCCGTATTCCCGAATGAAGTGGCGTATCGCCGGCATCAACTTTGATCACTTTCACATGGGCGATCTCCTGCGGATGGTGCACGAACATCCCTCGGCGGAGATCGTTGGCATCTCGGACGAGCAGCCCGCTCGCATGGACTCCGCCCGTGAGAGCTTCGGACTCGGCGAAGAAAAACTTTTTACCGACTACCGCGCCTGCCTTGGGCAGACCCGGCCCGATCTCGTCATCCTTTGTCCGGCGGCGGCGCGCCATGCCGAGTGGACGGAAAAAGTAGCGCCGTTCGGCGCCGCGGTGCTCGTCGAGAAGCCCTTTGCCGCCTCTCTCGCGGAAGCTGACCGCATG
Source organism: Akkermansiaceae bacterium UBA6138 (assembly GCA_002422425.1). Lineage (GTDB taxonomy): Bacteria > Verrucomicrobiota > Verrucomicrobiia > Verrucomicrobiales > DEV007 > Arctic95D-9. Next base: position 24,179 of record DIVG01000017.1, read on the forward strand.
ATCACCGCAATGGCCGCGGGAGGACGTCCGCTCGCGATCAACTGGCCGCTTGCGTGGCTGCGTTCGCATGTTAAAGCGCACGACGTGATCCGCTCGGGCCTCATCGGCGAGGTGGGCGAAATCCACTTTTACGACGGCAATCGCGGCCCGCTCTGGCACGGGGCCGGCAAGGTCGAGCACGAACCGAGCGACGCGGAAAAAGACGCGAGCTGGTTTTACAAAGACGCCGAAGGCGGCGGTAGCCTGCAGGACTACCTCGGCTACGGCACCACGCTCGGGACCTGGCTGAACGGTGGGCAGCGTCCCGTCGACGTCATGGCGATGTGGGACCGGAAGCCCGGTGGGCCGCTCGAGGTCGACGAGCATAGCATCACCGTGGCGCGTTATGAACGCGGCCTCTCGCGCTTCGAGACCCGATGGGGGACCTTTACCGATCCCTGGACTCACCAGCCCCAGCCGCGCTGCGGATTTGTCGTCAAAGGCAGCGGGGGCACGCTCTCAAGTTATGACTACGACGAGTTTATCACCGTCCAGACGCGCGAGAATCCGGAAGGTCTCCGCGTCGAGGCGCCTCAGCCCGTCTTCCCCTTTTCCAATCCGGTTGCCTACCTCCTCGATTGTCTCGAACACGGTCGTGAGATCGAAGGGCCGCTCAGTGTCGCCACCTCCCGCCTCGGGCAGGAAATCGTCGACGCCGCCGTTGCGAGCGCCCGGTCAGGGCGGGTGGTGCGCCTGTGAGGGCGGGGCTCAGTCCGTCGGGTGAAGCCTAAGCCCGTGAGGAATAAAGGCGGCGAAATCATCCGTGTTGGTTGTTGCCAACCCGGCACCGGCAAGAATTGCGGACGCGGCGATCATGGTGTCGAGGCGGGTGCGGCGCTTTGAGCCGGTGCGGTAGTAGAGTTCGCCGGCGAGGGCGGCAGTCGCCTCGTCGAAGGGGGTGATTCCGGCGGAAAGAATTGACTGCGTAACAGCGACATCCCTGGGGTGAACGGGCTTTGAGTGAAATTCCATCCAGGCGACGGCGCTGCAGCCGAACGGTCCCGGTCCCGATATCACCCGCTGTCCCCGGGTATAGTGGAAATCCGTTGGACGGATAATTGCGATGAGCAGGTTCGCGTCGAGGTGAATCATGAACCATACGGGGTATCGGTCTCAGCCACTCGTCGGCCAAGTCGTTCATACTCTCTCTCCTCTTCAATTCGCGCGTCCGCGTCCCTCATTTCCCGGAGTTCGCGGTGGGGGTCATCTCCCCATCCCCCGGGCACGGGCGGCGATGGATTATCCCGCAACCAGTCAAGAATCTCGATGGGTGACATGCCGGTGAAATCAGGCAGCTCGTCCGTCTCCAGCGCCGCCTCCTTTTCAGCTTTTTCGAGAGCGCGCCGCATGGTCTCGGACTTGGAGATTCCCCAGCGTTTGGCGAGTCGTTCGAGTCGGGCGGCGGTCGCCGGATCGAAGGCAACAGTGGTGCGCACAGTCATGGTGGCCATAATAAGTTTAAGTTATGCGCATAACAAGATTAGGTCAAGCCGCTCCGTTCGTCGCGGGCAAAGAGGTTCGTGGCTACCAGATCGTCATGATATCAGGATACTTCGGGATGAGGCGATCAGAGGTGAGAATGGTCAGCCCGTCGCGTTGGGCCGTGGCGACGAGGACACGGTCAAAGGGGTCGCGGTGGATGAGCGGAAGGTCGGCCGCGGCGCAGAGGAGCGCGGCATCGAGCCCTGCATCGGGTGGATCGAGTTGGTGGCGTCCGGCCAGGTTCAAAATCCATTCCAGCGGCGGATTCGCGAGGGTTAGCTTTCCGGCCTTAACCTTGATGCCCAACTCCCACGGAACGATCGGGGAGATCGATGCTCTCTCGGCAGAAACGAGCGCGGCAGCGGCGGCGGAAGGCAGAGATCCCTCTGAAAGGGCGATGAGAGCACAGGTATCGAGCAGCAGTTTCATCGGCTATCTTCCGGCCATTCGTCGTCGCTGAGAGGTTCCGCCGGATCGTAGCCGGGGGCGAGAACGGCGCGCAATTGAGGGTCCGGAGTGAGATCCCGGCGAATCGGTTCAGCGGGCGGTGCAGTGTAGCGATGAATTTCGGCCACCGGCTGACCATTGCGCTGGAGAATGACGGTTTCGCCGTCTTCCTCCACCGCTTTGACGAGGGCGGAAAGGCGACTTTTGGCTTCGTGCATGTTAACGGTGATCATCGTTAGCTAGGTTAGCTAAACCTAAAGTCGGAGTCAAGAGGGGTCAGGCCGCGCCGAACTTCACCAGCACCACCTCGGGCGGGCAGAGGAATCGAGCGGGCAGTGTCAGAGTGCCGATGCCGCGGGTCACAAAAAGCGAGGAATCGCCCCGCCGGTAGTGGCCGTAAGGGTATTTCCGCCCGTATTCGGGGAGGAGGATGGGGCCGTAGAAGGGGGCGCAAATCTGACCGCCGTGGGTGTGCCCCGAGACCTGGAGAACGATGCGGGGATCGTCGTAGGTAGCGAAGGTATCAGGCTCGTGCCAGCCGAGGATGACGGGTTTGCCTGCCGTGATTTTGTTTAGGGCTAAGGGAAGATCGGGTCTTCCGCCGAGGAAGCTGTCCATACCGACCACGCCGAAGTGTTCGAACTCCTGTGCGTCGTTGATGAGCATCCGCACCCCCGCACTTTCGAGGGATTTGAGGAGGATGGGATCCATGTGCCAGGCATCGTGATTGCCCATCACGCCGAAAGCGCCGAGCCTCGGACGCAAATTACGGAGCACTTCGCAGAGCGGCACGATCGCCGCCGCGTCGCGCGAGATGTAGTCGCCGACAAGATAGACGAGATCGACCTGCTCGTCATTGATGACCTTCACGGCGCGCCCGATGAGGTCCCCGTCTCCGAAGTCGTCGTGGTGGAAGTCGCCCATCACCGCGATCTTCAGGCCCGCGAGGGCGGCGTGTGATTCTGTCAGGGGAATGTCGAGCCGGGTCACGTCGAGCCATCGTTTTTCCACGAGGCTGCCGTAGCCGAAGCCGGCGAATCCGCTGCCGTAAAACAGGCTCCGCCCGAGCCACTTTCGTCTTGAGAGTTTCATGCCCCGAGTGTCCACCCCGTGTGTGAAGAGAGCATGAAGGGACGATGCAAAGGATGCGAAATCTACACGCTGATGCCGGCGTCCGCGCAGAGCGACTGCATGCGTTCGAGACCGACCTTCGCGGTTTCGAGCGGATCTTTCGCCCACCAGTCCGCGTTGAAAAGCTCGAGACTGAGCCACTTGTCGTAGCCCTTTTCCCGCAGCAGAGCGAGTTCGGTTTTCAAATCAATGACTCCGTCGCCGGGCATGACGCGGTCGGGATCTTTCTGCGATCCGCTCGGGATGCCGGGCGCGGCGTCGTTGATGTGATAGTGGGCGAGGCGCTCGAGCGGCAGGGCGCGGATGTCGTCGAGGGTGGTGCGATGGTTCCAGTTGTGGAACGAGTCAAGAATGGTGCATCCGTCAGGGTCGCCGCACTCGTCGAGCACGGTGACGGTGTCGGGGATGTTGTTGAGGCTCGCGAAAAAGCTGATGTATTCCAGCACCGCGCGCACCCCGGTCTCGCGCCCGATCTGGAGCAGGTCGGCGTAGCCGCGATGGAGGCCCTCGATCCCGGGGCGTTCCAGGGGCGGGGTGCAGACCATGAGCGGGGCCCCGAGTCGGGCGGCGAGTTCAAAGCGGCGTCGCGCCTCGTCCATCGCGAGTTGGTATTCCCAGCCGCTGCTCTCGCCCCAGTTTCGCACCGCGATGAAACAGGGGACTTCGAGCCCGTGATCGGCGAGCGCCTTTTCCACCTCCGAGATCTCCCCGCCGCGTCCGACATGCTCATAGAGCTCGACCGCCCACAACTCGATCCCCGCATAACCCGCTTCCCCAGCGACGCGGATTTTGTCGAGAAGCGGAGTCGTTTTGATTGTCGAAGAATTCAGGGAAAGGCGCATGTGGGGGGATGGGTCGGGGGCATGGGTCATGGGTGGCTTATGCCAGTATCTCCCTCACGCGATCCATCGACAGAAAGTGTCCGACGAGAGGTTGCGAGAGATCATCCTGACTCTGCTGCCAGGTGGCGAAGATGCCGTCCTTCGTCGTGAGCGTCGCGACATAGCGCGAGCAACCGGTGCCGTAAGGGGAGATGAAAAGGGGCGCCTCGACCGAGAGACTTTCGATTTTGCTCAGGTCGTGATCTTCGCCGACGGCGATGCCGCCGATCTCTTCGCAGGACCATCCGCGCGGACGGGAGACGGCGCGGGGATTTTCGTCGAGCTGGCGCAGGCATTCGCAGCTGTCGTAAAAATAGAGCGAGAGATCGGGGCCGTCTGCAAAGGCGCCGAGTTTCGGGATCGCGAGCCGCTCGGTCGCGCGAGCCGCCGCGATGTCCCAGACCGGCCCGCGGCGGAGTACATCATTCGAGATCGTCTCGTAGGTGTCTGTGCCCTTGCGCCGCACGGCGAGCGCGGTGCCGCTGCTCGACCAGGAGAAAGGATGCGTGCAATAGCCGAGGACGAGGTCTCCGTTGGGCAGGTCGAAGGTCCACGGATCTTTGCAGTGAAGACGTCCGGGATCATGGCTGCCGCAGGGGATGACCTCTTCGAGACTCGAGGGCGCGAGGTTGCCGACGAGGTCGGCGGAGAGACGGTCGATGCTCCAGACTCCCGCGCCCGGCTTGAGGAAAGTAGAGAGGTGCGCCGGGTAGGGGACATCCTTTTCCGTCGAGACAAAAAACTCGATCCCGTCTTCGGTGAGGTGGAGGGCGACTCCCTCGATCGAGACGACTTCGCGATCAGGGTAGGAGAGATCCTTTTTGGAAAAGGAGGCGACTTTTTCGAAAGGTCCCGCAATGGTCGAAGCGCGGAAGATCGCCGCTTCGAGTCCTCGATCTCCCGAGTGAATCCCCGTCCGCGAGTCCCCGTAGTTGCGGTAGCGTCCGCAGATGAGAATGGATCCGTCGCGGTCCTCGATTACGTTTCCTCCGCCGAACCAGTAGCCGGTGCCGCGCTGGAGCGGCTCGATGAGAAGGCGGGCGGCTCCCTGATCCACGAGGGCCGAGGCGAGAGCGGTGAGTTTTTCGGACTGAACGGGGGTGAGAATGGACATGGCGGCTAAGGTAAGGAGCCTCGGGCGGGGTGACAAGGGGGAATTGCGCGGGAGCGGGATGGAGTTCAGAAAAGGAATGCAACCGCTCCCGATTGGGCTAGTTTCCTGAATGAAGCTTGAGGAGATTCGTGAATCAGTCATGCAGCTCACCGAAGCGCAGCGAGCCACGCTGGCGGCAGACTTGCTTGATTCTCTGCCGGGAATCCTTTTCGACGAAGATGATGGAATTGCCGAGGCCCGTCGACGCTCAGAGGAACTCGCAAAGGATCCCTCGGCCGGTTGCTCGTGGGAAGAAATTCGGAGGGATCTAGGCCGATGAGTGCATGGGGGTTGTTTTCCATGTTCTTGTCAAAAAAGACCTTCGGACCGCCCTGCGCTATTACGATTCCGCCGGTGGAACGAGGCTCGGAGATCGCTTTTTTGAAGAGGTTGAGGCCGCCCTCGAGCGGGTGAGCAAAAACCCGAAGCGGTATCACTTCGTTGCTGACGGATTAAGGCGGGCTTCGCTCCATTCATTTCCTTATCACTTTGTGTATGAAGAAAATGAAGAGCGAATTCACTTTCTTGTGCTTCGCCATAACAAGCAGCATCCCGCCTTCGGTCTGAAGCGGCGGCGATAAAAACCCCCTCACCTCCGCAGATTCACGAACTCGAACAGCACCTGCTCAAGCGGTTCATTCGTTGGCACGAGGCGGTAGGCGACGCCGTGGCGGGAGCAGAGTTTGCGGATCGCTTCGAGGTGGGCGTTGAGACGTTCAAGGTATTCGGCCCTCGCCACCGCGGGATCGATAAAGAGATCCTCGTTGCTCTCGCTGTCGCGAAAATGGGTCGCCTTGGTGAATTCGAAATCGAGCTCGCGCGGATCGAGAAACTGGAAGACCGCGATCTCGTGACGTCCGGCCGCGAAGTAGCCGATCTGCTTTTCGAGGTCCTCGAGCGGCGCGAGCAGGTCCGACATCAGGACGACGAGACTGCGTTTGCGGATGAGTTCGTGCAGCCCCTTCATCGCCGCTCCGAGATCCGTCCCTTCGCCAAGAGGCGCCTTTTCGAGCTGGAGGAGGAGCCTGCGCAACTGCCCCGGCCGGTTCCGCGCGGGAATGTGTTCGTCGACGCGGCGGTCGAAAGTGGTCAGGCCGACCGCATCATTCTGCCCCATCAGGAAGTAGGCGAGGGTCGCGGCAAAAGTCGCAGCGTAGTCGGCCTTCGAGTAGTCGCCTGAGCCGTAGGTCATCGAGCGGCTGCGGTCGAGGAGGAGATGGGCGCGCAGGTTCGTCTCGTCTTCGAATTTTTTGATAAAAGCCCGGTCGCTCCGCGCCATCACCTTCCAATCAATGAAGCGCGGGTCGTCGCCGCGGGCATAGGGCCGATACTCACTGAACTCCACCGAGAAGCCGTGATAAGGCGAACGATGCAACCCCTTCCAGAACCCCTCCATGACCATGCGCGCCCTCAACTCGAGCGATTTGACTCGCATGAGGGCGCTGGGGTCGATGTGGGAGAGGGAAGGCATTAAGGTTTTCAGGTTTTCAGGTTTTCA
>DIVG01000024.1 GCA_002422425.1 Akkermansiaceae bacterium UBA6138
GTCTCGTAAAAGACGCCGAACTTTCCGGGATATTGCAGCGAGGCGATACGGTAAGCGGCATTTTCATCCGAGACATCGTGGCGATCGAGATCTTCGGGGGTGTTGTCCCATTTTTTTTCCTCGATCACCTCGAACTCGCCGCCCTTCCGCGGATTGCCATCATCAAAAATCCCGGGATAGAAAATGACACACTCGGAAAGCACCTCGACGACACTGAAGCCGGGATGGAGGATGGCGCGCTCGAAGACTTCCATCATGTGCTTCACCTGCACGGCATGGGTCCGGGCGACAAAGCTGGCGCCTCCGTAGACGAGCTTTTTCATCGGATTGATGGGCTGGTCGATCGAACCGGTCGGGTCGGTCTTCGATTTAAAGCCCTTCGGACTCGTCGGCGAGGTTTGCTTTTTGGTGAGCCCGTAGACAAAATTGTCCATCACGATGTAGGTGAGGTTGACGTTTTTGCGGGCGGCGTGGTCGAGGTGATTGCCGCCGATCGAGTAACCGTCGCCGTCACCGCCGAAGGCAAACACGTGGAGATCCGGACGGGAAAGGCTCACACCGGTCGCGAGAGGGAGGGCCCGCCCGTGAATGAAATGAACGCCGTGACTATTCACAAAATAGGGAAAACGCGAAGAGCAGCCGATCCCGGCAATGGTGCAGATCTTTTCGTGGGGTATCTGGAGCTTCTCGAGCACTTTGAAAAAAGCGGCAAGCACGGCAAAGTCCCCGCACCCGGGGCACCAGGTGGGATGGTCGGCGGTGAGGTCTTTTTTGGTGAGCGGCTTGACAGGTTGAGCGGTCGCGGACATGGCGGAAAAAAGGTGGCGGAAAAGGGCGGAGATCAGGCGGGGTTGATGAGTGACCCGACGCGCTCGACGATCTCACGGATTTTGTAGTTCAGCCCGTCCGTCTTGCAAACGGAACGGATCTTCGGATCGCAGTAACGGGCGCGCAGCAAAGTGGCGAGCTGGCCGTAACCGTAGAGCCCTTCGTCGTTCATCTCGACGACGATGACGTGTTGATACTTCGCGAAAATGGTTTCGAGCGAGCCGGGCATGGGATGGAGGTGGCGCAGATGGATCGCGGCCGCGGTTTTTCCCTGCTCGCGCAGGCGCATGACCGCCTCGCGGATGGGACCCCCGCTCGAACCCCAGCCGACAAGGAGCAGCTCGCCGCCCTCGTCTCCGAAGACTTCCGGGAGCGGCAGGGTCCGGCCGAGGTCCTTGATTTTCTCACGGCGGCGCGCGGTCATGCGGGCGTGCATTTCGGGGCTGCCGCTGGGGTGGCCCCACTCGTCGTGCTCGAGTCCGGTCACGACGGGATATTTGCCGCCGCCCATGACGGTGCCGGGAGGGGCATGACGGGTGAGCCCGTCGAGCGGATACGGTTTAAAATCGTCACCCCGCCGCCCCTGGTCGAGGGCCGGCTCGTGCACGATCGCCTCGAGATCAGGCTGGGCAAAAGCCTCGATCCGCGAGGCGAGAGCCTGATCGGTGAGGATAATGACAGGGCAGCTGTAACGTCGCGCGAGTTCGCAGGCCTCCACCGCAATATAGAAGCAATCCCCCACATTCTGCGGGGCGAGGACGATGCGCGGGCAATCGCCGTGACTGCCGTAGATGGCCTGCATCAGGTCGCTCTGCTCCACGCTGGTCGGGAGCCCGGTGCTGGGCCCGCCCCGCTGCACATTGACCACGACGAGGGGCAACTCGGCCATGACGGCATAGCTGAGGGCCTCCATCTTCAACGAGAGACCCGGACCGGAGCTCCCGGTCACGGCGGTATGGCCGGCGTAGGCGAACCCGAGCGCCATCGAGACCGCCGCCAGTTCATCTTCCGCCTGGACAAAAAGGCCGCCATATTTCGGAAGCTCGACCCGGAGCTGCTCCATGATCGTGGACCAGGGCGTGATGGGATAGGCGGCCCCGTAGCGCACCCCTCCGGCAAGAAGGCCCATCGTCAGGGCGGTGTTACCGTCGGTCGTGATCTTGTCGGCGCCCGCCATTCTTCCCTCGCGGAGGTTGAACTCCAGACCGGTGAGATCGCCGATCGGGTAGGCGAAACCGGCATCGAAGGCGAGCATGGCATTTCGCAGGATGTCCTCGCTCTTGCGCCCGAACTGACGCTCGACAAGACTGACAATCTTCTCTTTTTGAAGCTTGAAAAGAGCGGTCACGAGGCCGAGCACAAAAAGGTTTTTCCCGCGATCGCGGGCACTCCCCCCGATCGCCTCGACCGTGGTGGTGGTGATGGGGATGCCGAGGTGAATGAAATCCGTATCGGTCTTGAGCTGCTCGACCTGATCCGAATCGTAGATACAAATCCCGCCCGGCTTGAGCGACCCGATGTGGCTGTCGTAACTGTGCTGGTAGAAGGCGAAGAGAAAATCGGATTCGTCGCCCGCCGAGAGCACTTCCCCGGAGCCGAGGTGAACCTGAAAGATCGAAGGGCCGCCCGAAATCGTGGACGGGATGGTCATGTAGGTCATCACCTCGCGGGCGCTCCGGCCGGCGAGGCGCGCGAGAAAGCCGCCAATCGTCTGAATGCCGTCCTGCGAGTTCCCCGCAAAACGAATCACGGCATTTTGAAGATCAATCACTCCGCCGGCCGCCGACGGTTGACCTTGATTTGTTTCGGGAGAATCCGACGTCGCGGACGGGGTCATGGGAGAAACAGGATTCGGGGTTTGAAGTCCCGATTAAACAGGGATGCCTCGCTCATTGCAAAGAAAATGTCGCTTTTCCCCCGCCCCGTTTGCGGCCTGAAGACACCACCCGATCACTTCGCCGGGGAGACCATGGCGGGGGGCGGGCCGACCGGGACCCCGCCGGGCGTCGAGGGAGCGCTCTGGGTCACGAGACCGGGCACCTCTTCTTCCACCGGTAGATTGATGGGGTTGCCCCCGGGATCAACGAGCCGCACCGTCACAAAAATCGTGAGGGCCCGCTTCGTCGACTGGTTCGTGCTCGAGCGGAAGGCCCGACCGAGAACGGGGAGATCACCGATGTAGGGAATCTTGTCGTCGCTCGCCGTCACCGACTCACCGTGAAATCCGCCAATGGCAACGGTCTGGCCATCCCAGACCGACACATTCGTCGTCTCCTTGATCGCATCGAACACCGGCATGAGAATCTCGTTCGGCGTCACGACGCTGGGATTACCGTTCTCGGTGAAGCTCGCGTTCGTGATCGGCGTGCCGTAGTTGATGAAGCCGGAGAAGTCGGTGAAATCCATCACCACATTCAGACTGACGGTTTGGTTATCTGCGGAAACGACAGGTTCGACTTCGATCATCTTTCCGACCTTGCGCGTTTCGAAAGCGGTCGGGGTGGCGGGCGTGACCGGGAATTCCAATGGAGAATCCGGGGGAGGAATCACGTTTCCATTCTCATCGATGAATATAACGTCGGGGACGCCGAAGCTGTTCGGAATCTCCGGAGGATCGTATTCGGTGGGATAAATGAACTCCCTGGCCTGCTCGACTTTAGCAAGCTGTCCCGGCTTCACGAGAACGTGGGCGTCAGTGAGAAGATCGGAACCCTTCATCTGGCTCAACGCCCGGAGAACAACCTGAAATTGCGGATCGGTGAGAACCCCGGCGACAGAGAACACTCCCGGTGCCTGGGCATTCCCGGGCGAGGCGGAACTGCGGTTGATGACATTATCAATGCCGTCGGAGGCACCCAGATCCCCGGTGCGCAAACCGGCGGTGACAGGGTGCGTGCCGACCGGGCCGCCGGGTCCGTTGAAGGGGAAATTCGCGCCGGAGACCGGGATCGCGGAATTCCCGGTCGTCCCGCCAGTGAAGAAGGTCTGCGCCGGGGAGCCGATGCTCCCCTGACCGAGGAGCCAGTCGAACCCCAACTGCTGCAACTCGACCGACTCGACCGAGACCATCTTCACGTTGATCTGGACCATTTTGGTCCCGCTGTCCCGCGAGGCCTGGACGATGTTGTCGATCGTGATGAGTTGCTCATCGGTATTTCGCACCACGAGAGAACTGGTTGCCGCAATATAAGTGGCCGAGGCACCGGGGCCGAAAACCACTCCGCGGTCTTCGAGGAACTTGCGGGCGGTGATCCTCTCGACGAGAGCCCCGGCCCCGTCCCCGGCCGGGGCCGCAAAGGGATCTTCCACGGCCCCGGCAGCACCTCCGCCGCCCCCTCCCCCGGAAATAAAACCGGGAGGGACGACATAACGGCGTGAAACGAGGGGGCCGCTCGCAGCGGCCGACGGGGAAACCACACTGACGGCGACATTATCAATCCGATAGCTCATCCCCACCTGCTGGGCGACATACCCGAGGGCCACCCCGACAGGCACGTTGGCAAGCTTCACGCTGAGAGGCAAGCGGGCGGGATCGGAGCCCGCCGCCATTCCCGATGAATCAATCACGATATTGATTCCCCGCCTCAGCGGATCGACTTCGGAAGCATCGAGTTCCTGCGACTTCTGACTGAGAAACTCGACCACCTCGCCGAGGGTCGCACCGTTAAATTCAAGGGAAGGAATGATGATGTCCTTCATTTTCTTTTCCAGCCTCGTGCTGCCACCGTCGGTGACCCCGTCCGCGTTGATCATGGCATCGTTTCCGGTAATGAGCGGGGGCACTGGCGACTCCCAGCCGGCCATCACTTCGGCTATCCTCTTGGCCCGCGTATGATCGTAGGCCGTATCAAAATAATTCAGGCGATGACGCTCGACATCCTCCAACCCGCGGCGCGCCGCCGTACTGAACGGATCGACCTCGAGGACCTGATGGTAGGAACGCTCCGCGCGGTCATAATCACCCAGTTCGAGGTAGCCTTTCGCCAGGATGAGCTTGCTCTCGACCAGATTGATATTCCGCAGGTGGCGGGGCGACGTGGCCATGTTGTAGCGATCGTCCCGGCGGCGGAGATCTTCGAGCATGGTGCTGACCTGCGGGTCGATCCGGGACTTTTCAAGATTGCCGGCCTCGGCAAGGGCGATCACGTCGGAGAGGGTCTTTTCCGACTCTTCCCAGAGGGCGTCGTCGGCCAACTGCACGGCGTAACTGTAAGCGGCGACCTGATAACGACGGAAAAAGACCTGCCTCTGGTCCTCGACGGCGGGCACCGCCGGGATCGTCTCGAAGGCCGCTTTGAAATAATCCATCGCCTCGGCGTAGGACTTGTCCGCGTAGGCCTTGGACCCCGCCGTAAAAAGCGTCTGGGCAGCCTGAACCCGCTGCTGTCGCCCCTGCGCCTCGGCTGCGGCCGCGGCCGCAATCCCGCCGGGAGCCCCTTTCCCGTCCGCCGCCGCCCGCGTCGGGGCAAAAGACAAGGAAACGCCAACCAGCAGGAGAACGCAGACCCGGAAGGAACCGGCCGGAATATGGGGCAAACTTAACACTGGTGGAAAATCCGTTTCACATTTAAACCGCTGAAAAGGAGATCTTAGCAGCAGCCCGGGCCATACCGCAAGCACGGAATTCCCCCTTTTCCCCGGCCCCAACCCGCCCGTGTTGTCTCGTAACCGGGGACACCACACGGAGAACAGGAGAAAGGCGATCGATCATCATGGTTCCGACGCCGGAGAAGCGGCGGCTCGTCGATGCGGGAAGGGTATCCCGGGCCCGGGCTCATCCACCGGGGGAATTCTCCGGCAATCCATGCGCAGGAATCCTCCAATGGATGCATAACCGGGCAGGGCGGGCTCAAGATATCTCTCGACCGAGCCCCCGGCGTCGGCCACGATACATGATGCCTATTGAACATCATCCGCTTATCGTCGAATTCCCCGAGCAACGCGAGGCGATCCACGCCCTGAAGATGGAGAATACTCATTTTCAGCGCCTCATGGATTCCTACGAGACCATCGACAAGGAGATTGTCCGCATGGAGGACGGGATCGAGACGCCGGCTGACGAAGTCCTCACCGCCCTGAAAAAGGAGCGCCTCGACCTGAAGGATCAGATCGCCGAAATGCTGCGCTCGACTGCGGTGTAACCGAAAGACAACCAACTGACATGAGCGAGGAACCGGAGTTCAAACTGAAAGAACGATTCGTCTGGAAGTGGCATCCTCACGGCTGGCTGATCGCCCTCTTCATCTTTATCCTCATCCTCCTTTTTCGCTCCTTTGCCCAATGACCGCTGAACAAATCGATCGCTATCGCCTCATCCTCGAAGGTCAACTCGCCCAACTCGCGGGGACTTCCGAAACCCACGGCCGTTTGCTCGATGAGAGCCATGTGACGAACGATTTCGTCGGCGCGGACAGGGCAGCGGAACTTGAGACTTTTGAGGTCGACGCTTCGGTCGCGGCCAGCGAGCACCGTCTCGCCGCGAAGATTCGCCACGCGCTCTCCCGTATCAGTGGCGGCACCTACGGTCTCTGTGAAGGGTGCGGCGACACCATCCCGGCCGCTAGACTCGAGGCAAAACCGAGTGTCTCACTCTGCCTCGCCTGCCAGGAGGCGCACGAGAGCGGGAGCGAGAGCGAGAGCGGGAGCGGGAGCGGGAGATAGTAAGGGGAACGCGGGAGGCCTGTCACCGGGGAGGTCTTTTTCCGGAGAAGAAAACCGGGGGGAGTGCTTTTACCGGTCTTTCCACGAGAACAGGATCAGCCCGGGTTGGAACCGGGCCGTTCTCCCGGAAGCGTCACTTTTTCATGGGATGCTCCCTGAGGAGCTCCTCCGTGTTGTAAAACATCATGCGGCCGGGATGGGCATCGCGGACCTTTTTTACCTGCTCAGGCTCGATCGGGTCAGCTTTGTTGCCGAAGCTGTTTCTCACGAAGGTCAGAACCGCAGCGATCTCCTCATCCTTGAGCATTCCCCCGAAAGGCGTCATCGGGACAAGACCGTCATACTTTTTGCCGTTGACCTCCAACGGCCCCATGAGTCCGTAAAGTGTCAGTTTGATGAGGCGGTCGGCGTCGTCGCTTACCCAGGGACTGTTCTCGATAGGGGGAAAGGCGGGGTCAAGCCCCTTACCGTTAGGCTGGTGACAGGTGACGCAGTGCCCTTCACGGAAATAAATCTCCTGCCCGGAGAGGAACTGCTTTTTCGCGGTATCGCTCAGGTAGGCGGGAGCGGGAAGCACCGGATGATCGCTGACCGAGGCCTCCGCGACGCCGGCAAGCCGGTCCCTCGCGGTCTGAGCCGCGTTCTTGCTCCATTCGTCGAGCGGGAGAGTCGAGGCCACTGAGACGATCCGCTTCGCCGCGGACACATCGGGAATCCACGAGGCCGCCACGATCGCCTCGAGCCGGACGCGCCCTTCGGGGTCCGTCGCCGCCTTATCGAGGAGGGAAACGTAATCAGGCAGGAGGTGGTGGTTGTATCGCACTGCCCGCACCGCCGCGGAGCGCGCCCGGAAATCGGGTGAATCGAGGATATCACGAAGCAGGTCCGCATCGACCTGATTCATTCCCCAGGTCACCCAGAGGGCCTCAAGACGGCGATGCTCAAACCCGGGGTCAGCCTTGTCGAGAGCGGCGACCCAGGCCTTTACCGCCGGAAGCACTGCCTCGACGGGGAAAGCGCGAAGCGCGCGACGGCTGCGGTAGCGAGCACGGTATTCGGGCAGCTTCAGGTTCTCGAGCAACTCGGCGACGGTCGCACCGGCCACCTTGGCGGGCGTCACGAGGGGGCGGGAGGGATAGGTGATGCGGTAGATCCTCCCATGGACATGATCGCGCAAGGGGTCGCGGGCGTTGTGCTGCATGTGTCCGATGAGGACGTTGTGCCAGTCGATCACATAGAGGGAACCGTCGGGAGCGAACTCAATATCAGCGGGGCGGAAGTTGCCGTCTGTCGAGGTGAGAAGATCATGGCGGAAGGTCGTTTTCCAACCCGTGCCGTTGTCTTCGATCTGATGCTGCTTGATCCCGAGGAAACCGATCGCGTTGGCGAGGATGAGGTCACCCTGAACCTCGTCGGGGAAATGACGTGAGGAGACCACTTCAAGCCCCGAGGTCGGGCGAACGCTCTGGCCCTGGGGGACGAGGTCCGGAGTCGAGGGGGTCTTGCTACCGTAGGTGGACTTCACCGAGACGGGCAGCATCCAGTTCAGACTGGGGCCCGAGGTGTGAAGGAAGAAGTCCTGCCCCCACTTGTCGAAGATCACCCCCCAGGGATTCGGAATCGAGAGCTGGGCGGTGCGCTCGAGCTGCATGCGCTGCGGGCTGTAGCGGTAAAAGCCGCCGTCGACGGCGCGGACCGGTCCGTAGGCGGTTTCGACATTGGTATGGAGAAAGACCCCTTCACACATGAGGATGGCTCCCGACGGATCGGCGGTGAAGGCGCTGATGGCGTGGTGAGTGTCGTGCGAATCAAATCCGCTCAGGATGATCTCGCGCACGTCCGCCTTGTCATCTCCGTCCGTGTCGCGCAGCAGAACGAGATTGGGCTCCTGCGAGACGTAGACACCCTCGGGCGCGAACTCGAAGCCGATCGGGAGATGGAGCTTGTCGGCGAAGACCGTCTCCTTGTCCGCCCTGCCGTCCCCGTCGGTGTCTTCGTAGATGAGGAGTTTATCGTTGGGCAGCGCATCCCCGGGCCTGTAATGCGGGTAGGTCGGCATCACCGCTACCCAGAGACGCCCCTTATCATCAAAGGAAAGCTGCATCGGATTGGCGAGATTAGGGAACTCTTTCTCTGAAGCGAAAAGCTCGGCCTTGTAACCTTCGGGCACGGTGAGCGACTTTTCAGCGGCTTCGCCGTAGAGATATTCGGTGCTGCCGTTCTTCGCACTGGGCTGGTAATTTGTAGGGACGGGCGGGAGGACGTGGGTTTTCGAGTCGTCAACGGCAAGGTCGGTCGTCGCCCCGGTCGCGACACGGTGAATGAGGTCATCCCGCAGGGCCGCCATCTCGCGCATCTTTTTGACTTCGTCAGGGTAATTCTGCGGACCGAAGGGATTGTAGCGCTGCCCGTGAGTGTGGACGCCGTTGAGGATGTGGTAGTCGCTGTTCCAGAACCAGTCCTTTTCCTTCACCGCCGCGTGAACGGTGGCGGGATCAGCCTTCGACCGTCGGGCGTGCGGCCCGTAGAGACCGTCGGCGAGGATCCCGGCGAGATGCTCGTAGCCCGCCTCGCTGGGAATGAACCCGCCCGCGGTGAAGGGCTCATCGGTCGAGGCATAGAGCTGCTTCGTCGGGGTGAAAAGATCGACGTAGGTGAGCGCGTATTTTTTCGCCACCGCCTCCATCGCCGCCGTGTAGAGAGCGAGGGTCGCGTTCTCCTTTTCCCCGTTGGGGAGATCCTGCCGGTCGCTCAGATCCTCGTAGGCGATGGGTGAAACGAGGACGAGCCTCGGGGCTTCCTGGCCGTTGTAGGCCTTGCTCAGGGTATGCTGAACGAAGGCCTCGAGCTCGGCCTGATAGTTCGCCACCCCGTCGGCACCCTCGAAGGATTCATTGTAGCCGAAAAAGGCCACGACGGTGTCGGCTTTCAGGTAGGTCAACCACTGATCGGGCGTGGGGAAAAAACCTTTGCCATTGTGAATGGTTTTGTCAGGGTGAAACTTCTCCGCGCCGGGGAAGGCCCACTGAGAGACACGCGAGGGATGCGGACGGAATCCCGGAGTATCGCCGGGGCGGCCCAGGTTGCGAAGAAAAAGCGCCGCCTCGGGGAAGCGCAAGTGCAGCTCTGTCTCGAAGCGGCTGTAATAGACGTCGCGCTCGGCCAGTCCGTTCCCAATCAGGACGACACGCTCGCCTTTAACCGGTGCCGCCGCCACCTGGGCGCGGGCTTTGGTCGCAGCGGGAGGATCGACTTCGGGCGCGTGGGGAGCCCCGTCGCCGCTGTTATCGGGTCGCTTTTTTTCCTCAGCCTTGGCCGCCTGCTCGGACTTCGTCGCTCCTTTGACCTCCGGAATCTTGAGATCCGAAGTCGCGGGACTTTTGCCGAGAGCGTAGTCGGCCGGCTTGCGATTGAGCTTTTGGTAATGCGCGGCATTGAGACCGGCATAAAAAGAGGGCTCGAAGGCATCGACGTAGGCGACATCCATCTTGTCGGGCACCTTCATGCCGAGGAGATGGTAGACCGCATTCACCGTGAGACGGCGCAGGTCTTCATCCGCATAATCGACCGAGGCACCGAGCGTGGTGCAGAAGGCCTGCCCCTTCGTCGTGCCGTCGGGCGCGGTGTATTCGCGCAGCCAGGCCAGCGGCATCATCGGGTCGTTTTGTTTTCCCGCGACCGCCTTCGACGAGGGATCGAGCGTCTCCGTCACCTCGGCACGCAGCAGGATCGTGGCCTGGTGCTGATCAAGGTTGGCGATACCGTAGACATCCGTCGTCGCAAAAATCTCCCCGACACCGCGCAGGACCTCGTGCGATCCGTTAGAGGTGACGACAACGCTGCGGGTCCCCTCGACCTTGTGTTTGCCGTGGTGATTGACCCACTTTTCCCCGAGGATTTTCAGCCCGAACTCGGACCATTTGAAGTCCCCCGTCTTCGCATCGCCGGAAAAGGCATGGGTCGCGGTGCGCACTCCGATGACCGGCTTGCCCGCGTTGAGAAACTCGGCAAAGTTCGCAATCTGATCTTCGGGGAGCTGACGGAAGCGGGTCCCGATGATCATGAGATCGGCCGAGTCGAGCGCCTCGGTCCCGGGAATGTTCTTCTGAAAGGTCGAGTCGATGTAGCCGCCATCGGGATTGATCGCGAAAAGGACGGTGCAGTCGAAGCCGTGCTTCTGACTCAGGATCTTCGCCAGCATCGGGAAAGTCTCCTCGGTGCGGTATTCCTCGTCTCCCGAGACAAGAACGATCTTTTTTCCGTTGGCGGTGCCTTCTTTGGCCGGGAGATGGAGCCAGTCGGCAGCAAGGGAGGAGACGCCGAATCCGGCGGCGATGATGAGGGCGACGAGGGTTGTCTTCATAAAAACAGATCTGGGGGCTATTTATATACCGCATCAGAGTAAATAATCTGACAAAAGAAATGCCGGATCAGGCCATTTCCCGATCCGGCTTCCTGCCGATTTTACGTCACCGCGACAGACCCGGGGCTATCAAATCTCGACCCACTCGCCCGGAATGGGGACGGCGTATTGGCCGTTCGCATCGGCAGTCAGGGGCGCCTCGCTGTCGTTGTCGAGGTTGTCGATGTTCGGGTTGAACGAAAACTCCGAGGCCATCGCCTCGTCCCAGGTGATGACGCGCCCCATGTGGGTCGCGGCGCGCCCCATGATCGTGGTCAGGTTCGTCAGGGCCGCGCTCTTAGCCTGATTAAACGGTGTGTCCTCACGGATCGCTTTGGTGAAGTCGTTCCACTGCGCCTGCCAGGGGGTCAGCTCCTCTTTCGGCGCCTCCCAGAGGATGTTGTCATCGGCGATGCGTCGGTCTTTGAAAATCTTCGTGGTGCCCGCGTGGATATTGCCCGAAAACTGCGCCGACTTTTCCGAACCCTGGATGTAAGTCGCGAAGTCGTTGTGGCATTTCGGGATGTATCGCACGTAATCGTAAGCCTTCGTCCCGTCGGCCCAGGTCCACTCGATCGAGTAGGAATCGAGGTTCTGCCCCTTGTCTGTGTTGTTGAAGGCCCTTCCCCCGATCCCGTGGGCCGAAACGGGATATTCTCCTTTGATCCAGCAGATCTCGTCGATCTGGTGAATGTCCATCTCGGCCCAGAGACCTCCCGAAACCCAGAAGAATTTCGTGAAATTGCGGAGCTGCCACTCCAGATCGGTCTTGTCGGCCGGCTTCGAGCCGAGCGGTCCCGAGGGCCCCATGCGGTAGGCGCTGATGCTCTCGATCTTCCCGATTTCCCCTTCCCCGATACGACGCATCAGCTCGGCGCGGTTCACCGAATGGCGGCTCATGACCCCGGCCGCGATCTTCACACCGCGCGCCTCGGCAT
>DIVG01000064.1:0-16106 GCA_002422425.1 Akkermansiaceae bacterium UBA6138
GGTGACCAGCGTGTCCTCGATGCTCCCCACAGCGACCTCCGCCGTGCCCGCACCGCCGCCGAGAACATCATCCCCTCGAGCACCGGTGCCGCCAAGGCGATCGGCCTCGTCATCCCCGAGCTCGAAGGCAAGCTCCAGGGCGGTGCTTTCCGTGTCCCGACCCCGACCGGTTCCGTGACCGACTTCAGCGCCGTGCTTTCCAAAGACGTTACCGTCAAGGACATCAACGCCGCTTACAAGGCTGCCGCTGAAGGTCCGCTCAAAGGCATTTTCCACTACACCGAAGACCCCATCGTTCTCAAGGACATCGTCGGCGATCCGCATTCCTGCATTCTCGACGGTGAGCTCACCATGGCGCATGGCAATTTCGTCAAGGTCGTCGGCTGGTATGACAACGAGTGGGGTTACTCCAATCGTTCCGTCGATGCCATGGAACTCGTCGGTGCCGGTCTCTGATCGTTGCTCCGGACATCCTCTTTCAATGAGAAAGCGCCCCCGACTGCTCAGTTGGCGGGCGCTTTTCTGCAATCATTTCTCAAACCAAACAAACCCAATCGGGGCGGGCCGCCGCCTCACCATCCCCCGCTGACTCTCATGGCCAAGCTCTCCATTCGCGACATCAACCCCGCCGGCAAACGCGTCCTCATGCGCGTCGATTTCAACGTTCCTCTCAACAGCGCCGGTGAGATCACCGACGACACCCGCATCACCGCAGCGGTTCCTTCGATCGAGTTCCTCGCCAAAGCGGGCGGTCGTGTCATCCTGATGTCTCACCTCGGTAGACCCAAGGGGGCGCCGGAGGCCAAATACTCCCTCAAGCCCGCCGCCGACCGTCTCGGCGAACTCCTCAACGTCCCTGTTAAGTTCGTCAATGACTGTGTCGGTGACAAGGCCGATGCCGCCGTCTCGGATCTCAAGGATGGTGAAGTGCTCCTCCTCGAGAACGTGCGTTTTTACGCCGGTGAAGAGAAGAACGACCCCGAATTCTCCAAGCAGCTCGCCTCTCACGGCGACATCTACGTGAACGATGCCTTCGGCACCGCCCACCGCGCCCACGCCTCGACCGCCGGAGTGACCGAGTTCATCGATACCTGCGCGATGGGTTTTCTCATCGAGAAAGAGCTCGAGTATCTCGTCGACAAACTCGAGAACCCGGCCCGCCCCTTTGTTGTGATCATGGGCGGGGCAAAAGTCTCGGACAAGATCGAAGTCCTCAACCGCCTCATGGAAAAAGCCGACGCTTTCATCATCGGCGGCGCCATGGCAAACACCTTCCGTCTTGCCCAGGGATACCAGATCGGCAAGAGCCTCGCCGAGCCCGACAAGACCGATCTCGCCCTGAAGATCCTCGATATCGCCGAGAAGAACGAGACCGAGTTTCTCCTTCCTGCCGATACGCGTCACACCGCCGAGTTCGCCGACGACGCTCCTACCGAAGTCACCGAAATCTGGGGTGAGGGCGGTGCCATCCCCGCCGACCGCGAAGGTATCGACATCGGCGATCGCGCCATCGTTGATTTCTCGAAGAAGATCGCCGAGGCCGGCACCATCATCTGGAACGGCCCCATGGGTGTCTTTGAAAAGCGCGGCTTCGACATCGGAACGAAGGCGATTGGCAAGGCGATTGCTGAGAACACGAAGGCGGTGAAGATCGTCGGCGGCGGAGACTCGGTCACTGCGGCAAACAAATTCGGTTTCGGCGAGAAGATGGATCACATGTCCACCGGCGGCGGCGCTTCCCTCGAGCTCCTCGAAGGCAAAGTCCTCCCCGGCATCGCCGCTCTCGACGAGAAGTGAAAAGAAGACGTCAGGAGTCAGAATCCAGAAGTTAGAAAAAGCGAAAGAGCCAAACCGCTACCTGCTAAACAGCTAAATCATGAGTCGTAAAAACATCATCGCCGCCAACTGGAAGATGAACATGACCCCGTCCGAGACGGCCGCGTTCCTCGATCCTTTCCTGAAGACTTTCCCGGAGGCCACGTCCGTCGATATCGTCATCGCCCCGCCTTTTGTCTCCCTCGCAAAAGCGTCCGAGGCCATCACGTCAAATCCTGCCGTGACCCTCTCGGCTCAGAACATGTCACACGAGGCCTCCGGTGCCTTTACCGGCGAGACCAGTGCCGCGATGCTGAAGGAGGTCGGATGTGAATACGTCATCCTCGGCCACAGCGAGCGACGCTCGCTCTACGGGGAAGACGATATCGTCATCAACAAAAAAGTCCACGCCACTCTCGCCGCCGGGCTGAAGCCCATTCTCTGCATCGGTGAGTCTCTTGAGGAACGCGACGGGGGTCAGCTGGAGTTCGTCCTTTCGCAGCAGCTTGAGGGCAGTCTCGCCGGCATCAGTGCTGAGCAGATGGCCGACATCGTCATCGCCTACGAACCCGTCTGGGCAATCGGCACCGGCCGCACCGCCTCACCCGGGCAGGCCCAGGAAACCCAGGCTTACGTCCGCAGCGTCCTCACGACGCTCTTCGGAGGCGATGTCGCCGCAGCGACCCGCATCCAGTACGGCGGCAGCGTGAAACCAGGCAATGCCGCCGAGCTCATCGGTCAGCCCGATATCGACGGATTCCTCGTTGGTGGTGCCAGCCTCGACCCAACCAGCTTCGCGGAGATTGTGAGCGCTTCGCTCTAAGGAGCCGGTGTAAACCTTTGTTTCATCGATTAGTAAAGCCCGGGCCTCGCGCGAGGTTTCGGGCTTTTTTTCGTCGATTCACTTCAGCTTGACCGTGACCTCTTCGGCGGTCTCGATTGTCATCGCTTCCAGTTTGCTGAAGAGTTCTTTGACTGACTCGACCGTGACAATCTTCGGATCGAGAGCCGCTTTATCAATAAACTCGCCGAAGTCGGGGTCGTTCAGGACCTTGGGCACATCGGCATCGCTCAGGATAATGAGATCCCCGGTGACGTGGGCCGCCGTCGTCTCCACGATACCTCCGTCAGCACGGAGGAAAACACCGGCACGCATTCCTTCGGCCATCCCGGCCGCGATTTTCATGGACTGCGATGGGGTCATGCCCATTGCTTTCGCCTGCTTCAGCTGGTTCTCATCGATCATGCCCTCAAGGCCCGCTTTGGCAAAGGAGGTCTTCACCGTGAGTATCCCTCCTTCGAGGGCAAAGGTGAGTGATCCACCCTTTTCCGCCCGGATTTCTTCGCCGGATGACTCCACAAACTCCCTCGCTTTTCCGGGGACCGAATTCTGGTCGATGCGGACCTTTCCAATGTTTTCGAAATCGTAAGTGACAACGTAACCCTCCCAGCCTTCGTCGTCTTTTCCGGGCTCGTGTTTTGAGTAGCGAACTCCCTCGCCGTAGTTGACGGCGTCCTTGCGCAGCGAGTCCTCGTCGGGATTGGCCATCTCGCCGATAAGACCTAGATCGGGTCCGCCGGCCGCTCCTTCAAGTGCACCGCCGAGCCCCTCCAGTTGTTTGATCATCGCCAGCATCTGGGGCGAAAAGTAATAGCGTGAGACGATAGAGCCTGTCCCGTCCTTTTTCACCCGGACGACCGTGGAAGTGCGGACGCAGGAAGTGGCGATGATGGAGAGGGCAACAATGACGACTAGGGAGACCGTGCGATTCATGATGTCAAGTGTATCGAAATGCCCTTGGCGCGGGAATCAGAAAGTTAGGTTCGAAAGGGGGGCAGCGGTCCGGCGGGGGGCTTGCCGGGCCAATACCCTACTCCCGCTTACGTTTGAAGATCCGCTGAAAAAGGCCATTGCCACCCTCGGGAAGGGGCTGGGCGGTGGGCTCGGGCTCTGCGGGGATGATCTCTTCGAGAAGCGGCTCGGCTTCGCCGTCCTGAAAGATGGACTGGACCGGTTCGCGGGAGGTATATTCTTCAGGATCAGTGTTAAGGGTCTCTTCCTCAAGCATGTTGGCCCGCGCCCGCACGGCATTGTAGTTCTCTTCATTGAGGTATTCCTCAAGAAAGGCCCCCACGACGGGCGCGGTCTGTTTCCCGCCGCTGACAACCTCGCCCGGATCTCCTTCGTAAATCACGGCGAAAGAATAGACGGGATTTTTCGAGGGGAAATAGCCGGCAAACCAGGAAATGTTCTGTTTCTGTGCCGGTTTCCATTGGCCGGTTCCGGTCTTGCCGGAAACCGTAATTTTGTGGTAGGCGGCCTTGCCGGTGCCGCTCCCCGAGTTGACAACGTCGTAAAGACCCCGCTGCACGGCGCGCAGAGAGTACGAATCGACGTTGAGCGGGTTTGCCACTTCAACCGGAAAGGTGCGCTCAAGCTCGTGATTCAAATCCTGGATCTGGAGGACGAGTCGGGGCTTTACGACCTGCTCTCCATTTCCAATTGCAGCCATCATCCTGGCGACCTGCAGAGGAGTCACTTCCACGGTGCCCTGGCCAATGCTCATGACGGCCTCCTCGCCATCCGACATCATGTAGCCGTGTTTATCGACCCAGAAGCGATTACTGGGAATGAAGCCTTCAGCCTCGTTGAGGGGAATTCCGGTCTTCTGCCCGAGGCCGAGCCGGGTCGCCATGTAGCTCATCGCATCGGCCCCGCCCCGGCTTGCGACTTCGTAAAACCAGGTGTTGCAGGAACGGGTCAGGGCACCCACCACATTCATCGAGCCTTCCCCTTTCACGTTCCAGTTGCGCATCACCAGATTGCCGACTTTCCAGGCATTGGGACAAGGGTAGAGGTCGTTCGGGGAAATGTAGCCGCTTTCAAGAAAACCGAGAGCGACGGCCGCCTTGAAGGTCGATGCGGGCGGGTAGGAGGCGCGGTAGGCGCGCGGGAAGAGCGGTTTGGCCACATCTTCCGCGAGAGCGGCATATTTGTCCTGGCTGATCGCGGGGATGAAGTCATTGGGGTCGAACTGGGGGTTGCTCGCCATTGCCATGATGTCCCCGTTGCGCACGTCCATCACGACCATGGCCCCACGTTTCACTTTTTCCTCAAGAAGTCGTTCACATATGTCCTGCATTTCCAGGTCGATCGAGGTAACGACGTTGAACCCGGGGCGGGGGCGGGAGAGAACTTCCTCCTTCACCTTGGTGCCGTCTGCTTCAAAGACAATATTGACGCGGCCCGGGGTACCGCGAAGGTCGGTCTCGAAAGACTGCTCAAGGCCGTCGACCCCGATTGGCAGACCCCAGAGAGCTTCATCGTTGACGATGGGTCCCTTCGTTCGCGGCGGACGTTTACCAACGTAGCCGATCACGTGGGAAAGAGTCTTGCCCTGCGGGTAATGCCGAAGGTAGACCGGCTGAAGAGTGAGACCCTCCATCTTCTGCCGGTTGAGTTCGTCTACTTCACGTGTCGTGAGGATAGAGGAGAAAGTGAGGGGAATCCAACGGCGGTCCCGGTAGTGATCGATGACAACTTTGCCCGACAGATCCCAGTCGGTCCCGAGGATGTTGTTTACGTGGACCATGCGCTCACCGGCGTAGCGCAGGACCTCCCCGTCGGAAACCTCGCTGCCCAGAAAAGGGAAAGTGATCGCGGCGTAGTAGGCCACCTTGCTCTGGGCGAGAGGATAACCATTTCGATCGAGTAACTGACCTCGTGGGGCGGGGATGGAGAAGGTAAAAGTCCTCGCTTCGGTTCGTGTCAGTAAGGACGACCCGACCTGACCGGGACGCTCGGGCGGAGACTGGGCACGCAGATCCTCGGCCATGACCGGCGTCTGGTCAGGGGCGATGTCCTCCATTTTTTTTACGGTGGAGTCCTTCTCATCCACTTCTTCCTCCACGTCGGCATCGACCGCCATCGGTTGAGCCTCGGGTCGAGCAATGGCAGGCTCGTCGCCGAGAAGTTCCCGGGGGATATCGACAGCCCCGTCATCATCAATCGGCATTGCCCTGAGGGGCGCGGCCACCGGCATCTTGGCGGGCACATCTTCGAATCGGGGGATGGCCTCAAGGTCGTCCGGTTCGGCAATCGGCTCAGCCTGAAGGCCCTCAATGACAAATCCGCCGGGGGCTCCGTTGCTTTCCTGAGCCCTCATCACGGCAACCGGGAGGAGAGCCGTCATCAGAAGAGCGAACCGGGCCAGGCCGATACCCGGGGAAAGGCGAGTGCTGGGCTTGATTCTCATTTCCTGAAAAAGCGTGAGTTTGTCGTATTTGAACCCGTCTATTGTAACACGAATCGGCTCGAGGTCACTCTCCGAATACAGTTTCCGCACGCAGGCAGGAAGGCAGGAAGGCAAAGTCATTTCAATACCCCGACCTCAGATCGAGCCAATCCTGGAGGATCTCGATGGCGGCGGCCTGGTCGATGATCTTTTTGGAGTTCTTCACGTTCCGGCCGGCGGCGTGGAGTTTGTCCATCGCGGTGCGGGTGGTGTGACGCTCATCCATTTCGTGGATGGCGATCGATTCGGGGAGGAGCGGGCGAAGGCACCCGATGAAGCGACGCACTCCAGCGACGGCGTCGCCTTCGTCGCCGTTCATGTGGAGAGGCAGTCCCACGACGAGATGGTCGATCCTGCGCTCACACACGAGCTCGGCGATGCGGGCGGCGGCGCGGGCGAGGTCGGCGGAGGGCACGGTCTCGAGCGGGTGGGCGAGCAGTCCGATGTCGTCGCTCACGGCGACTCCGATCCTCGCCGTCCCGTAGTCGAGACCCATTGCTCTGATCCAGTCACTCATGAGCGTTACATCAACTCGTCAGGGAGCAGATCGACGAGTTTTTTAATCTGATCGGCATTGTCCCGATTCGCGACGAGCAGCGCATCGGCAGTCTGCACCACGATGAGATTTTCCACACCGAGGAGGGTGATGAGGGGCGACCCGGGAGGAGAAAAGATGATGTTGTTTCGCGAATCGACCGCCAGCAAGGAACAGCGCGAGGCATTACCCGCCTTGTCGTGCTCGAGGTATTTGGCGACCGAGGGCCAGCCCCCGACGTCATCCCAGCCCACTTCGGCCTCGATATTGAGAATACGGGCGGCCTTTTCCATGAGGGCGAAGTCGATCGAGATCTTGTTCAAACAGGGGAACCTTTCAGAGACGATCGCGGCGAAGTCCGGCGCATCGCGCAGTTCCGAGACGAAGTCGGCGAGCTCGGGGCAATGCTGCGAGAGCTCGCGCATCAGAGTCGGGATGGTCCACACGAAGATACCCGCATTCCAGGAAAAGCGGCCGCTCTCAAGGTATCTCTGCGCGGTCTCGACAGAGGGCTTTTCGCGGAATGTCGTGACCTCATGCACCGCCGCCCCGCTCCCGGGTGCCTCGGCGATGAGGTCGCCACGCTCGATGTAGCCGTAGCTCGGGCAGGCCCAGTCGGCTTTGATTCCGAGGGTGACGATGGCCTCCTCTTTCCCGGCCGCCCAGACGGCGGCGGCGAGCACTTCACGGAAGGCGGCTTCTTTGATGACGAGCTGATCAGCGGGCAGAGCCAACATCGTCGCCTCCGGATTGCGGGCGGCGATCCACCCCGCAGCGAGAGCGATCGCGGGAGCGGTGTCAAGACGGGCCGGCTCGGCGACGATGTTCTCCGCCGGCAATTGAGGCAGCACGGCGCGGACAGCATCGAACTGAATTTCGTTGGTAAGGACGAGAATCCGCTCAGGTGGGACGAGGCCGTCGAGCCGATTGATGGCCTTTTCGATGAGGGTCTCGTCGTCAAAGAGGCTGAGGAGCTGCTTCGGACGGGCGTTCCGGCTCAGCGGCCAGAAGCGGGTGCCACTGCCTCCGGCAAGGATGAGGGCATAGAGGTTACCGGGCTGGGACACGAGAAGAGTGGGGTAGCGAGGGGGCGATGAGGCCGGGTGAGTTACGCGGTGACTCGCAACGGGACTTGCGAATTCCTCATGGAAGGTTGATTCATTTTGAGACTTATCAAGATTCACCTCGCAAGACTGCTCTTTTTTCCGTCGTTTCTCTGTCTTGATGCGCCTCTCGTCGCGCTTGGGTGGACGATTTGCCTTTCAAGAGACCTTGACGGAATCGGACAAAAAGGATTCTCCCCGGTAACAGGGGCAGCCCTTTTCCTCAGTATCTGGCTAATTTACCTCTTCGATCGACTTCTCGACGTGGCACGCTGCGGAGCTGATGCCGCACTAACCCGGCGTCACGCGTGGGCTTATCGCCACCGGTCCCTTCTCGGAGCCCTTTTTATCGGCGCTTTCGTCTTCTTTTTAATCTCGGTGCTGCCGCAGCTGGATGGGAAAATCCTGGTCGGCGGTTTTATCATGGCGCTCTTCACGGGCCTTTACTACCTCGCCTTCCGGTTCTCCTGCGCGTATCGGCGGATGCAGGGAAACGTTCCGTTCAAGGAAATGATCATCTCCGTCTGTTTTGTTGCCGCCATCATCCTCGCTGCTTCCCCGGAGGACTTGTTGAACCCGCCCCTTTTTCTCATCGCGGGGTATTTCTCCGCATTTACAGCAAATTGTCTGGTCATCAGCCGGGCGGAACGGGGAATCGACCGCCTGGCCGATCCTGCAGCCTATTTTTCCGGAGAAAGCTCGGCGACTCCACATGATTCCCTGCCCGATCGAATGGCGATGCTCGCGGTGACAGGGGGGCTGGCGACTCTCCTGCTTGAGGGGGAATGGTTCCGTTCGTCTCTAAGCCTTGTTCTTTGTGGCCTCCTTACCCGGTGGATCGCCGGGCGGGAGAGGGAGGACGATGGTGCCACCCAGATGCTCGCCGACGGGATTCAGACCCTGCCATGGGCCGTTTTGGCGGGGGAAGCGCTTGGAACAAGACTATTCTCCTGAGGGACAGGTTCACCCGCATTCCCGCGACCGCAGCCGAAAGATCCGAGCCCTCACCCGATCTTCGGAGGAGCAAAACCTTCCCGATAAGGGCGCGAGAGGATCGTATTATTCGCTTCATCGTGATTCGTGAAGCGATAGTTCGCTCCGTCCCAGTGGAGCTCCTGGCCGGGGAAACGGGTCGCCTTGGTCGCAAGCAGGGCGGGTTCGGTGATGCTCGCGCCGATATCAAACTGGGTCCAAAGCGGTTTTTCGTTCCCGAGACAGCAGTCCGCCCAGTCTTTCCAGTGTTGGCGCGGTGCCACTTCGGGCATGGGCTCATTCTCTACAAGCTGGCCTTTACGATAGATTTCCATCTCCCCGCCGGGTTCAAGGAGGAGAGCGCCTTCTTCGCAAAGGATCAAGGTGCAGCTGCCCGTGATTTTCGACACGGGCAAGCCAAGCGCGGCAAAGGACGGGCGAATCCCGCTGTCGCTGTAGTGAACGACAAATTTCTCGCGGGCAAAGCGGTCGCCGCCACCCGCGTAGGTAAGGATGGACTGATTGTAGCCCGTATGACAAACGTCGGATGGTTTCATCGTAGTTGTCTGCACGGTCTCGGGCGCACCGAGATCGTAAGCGAAATAAAGAACATCGATGAGGTGGCAACCCCAGTCAGCGAGCATACCGCCACCTGTCTCCCAGTAGGAGCGCCACCGGCGCGGGTGGAGGTCCTCGCTGTGCGGCAGGGCTTCGGTGAGCGGTCCGTTCCAGAGATCCCAGTTAAGAGTGGCGGGGATAGGCTGAGCGGCACCGAGCGGACTCCACGGATCGACAAAATACATCCCCCGGCTCATTCCGCCGGTCCAGATGTGAGCGGCGACGGGACGGCCGAGGCGATTGGTTTTTAACAGCTCGACGGCCTGCATGCGCCCGGTCGTGCAGGCACGCTGATTGCCCATCTGGGTGTAAAGCCCGGGATTGGCGGCGAGGGCCTCGCGGATGAGGCGCAGCTCGTCCAGCTGTTGCACAAGCGGCTTTTGCCCGTAGACGTGTTTGCCACTGTTGAGGGCGGCGACCATCATCGGACAGTGGTGGAAATCGGGGGTATCGACGATGACGGCGTCGAACTGGTCGAGACGACTCGCGAAGGCTTCTCGATAGTCAGCGACACGCCAGCCGCTGCGGTAGGCATCGTTATCGACCTTGGCAAAGGCGGTCTCATCGACATCGCAAAAGCCGGCGAACTCCACCATGGGGTGCCCCGCAAGTCCCTGGCGCTGCATATTTCCGATACCGTTGACCCCGATTTGGAAAATGCGAAGCCTGCTATTTTTGTTCGTCGCGGCACGCACGATCCCCGCATTCGAGGCGATCATCCCGGCACCCAGTGCGGCGGCGGAGCTGAGGAAATGACGACGACTGGGCGAAGCGGAAACGGCAGAGGAATCGGGGTTCATAATCGGGAATGTAACGGAACGCACGCTCTGTGGCGAGCCTGTTTCGCTCCCTTTTTCGCGGCCCCTCTGATCCTTTGTTTGGCGGAAAATCGGACTTGTATGAAAGAGAAGGCGGAGTTGGCTTTGCCTAGTGAGCCCACTCCCGCAGCGTTCCCTGCACGACCCCGACTTTGCCGACCTCCGTGAGATCCTCGCGGCAGACGGCATCAATCCCTGCCATGCCCGCACTCTCTGGGGAGTGCTGCATCGCGAGGGATCGCTCGACCCGGCCTCGAGGCCTTTTCTTCCGCCGTTGCGGCAATGGGTTGAACGATCCGTGGGTGAGGAAAAAAGGTTTTTTCTCGATGCGCCCGGGCTGGTCGAAGAGATCCGCAGCGATGACGGCCTCACCCGGAAATTTCTCCTGCGCCTTCGTGACGGGCAGACGGTCGAGACAGTTCTCATGGCTTATGCCGGACGCCACACGGTCTGTGTCAGCACCCAGGCCGGCTGCGCGATGGGTTGTGTCTTTTGCGCGACCGGACAAAGAGGATTCGTGAGGCATCTGCGGCCCGGAGAGATCGTCGCGCAAGTCCTCCACGCCCGGCGCGCCCTCCAGGAAAGCGAACCGGGACGGCGGCTCCGCAATCTCGTCCTCATGGGAATGGGCGAGCCGCTCCACAATTACGAGTCTGTCATGCAGGCGCTTTCGTCCATCTCCGACCCCGGGGGCATCAGTATAGGCCCGTCCCGAATCGCCATCAGCACGGTCGGGGTGGTGCCCGGGATCCTTCGCCTGGCGGCGGAAAAACAACCCTATCACCTCGCCGTGAGTCTGCACGGCTCAACGCAGACCGAACGTGCCTCACTCGTCCCGGTGGCGAAGCGGTGGCCTCTTGAGGCGCTGATCGAAGCCTGTCGGGACTACGGGAAAGCCACCGGGAAAAAGATTTTTTTCGAGTGGACCCTCATTTCCGGGGAAAATGACTCCCCCGAAACAGCCGCGCGCCTCGCGACGCTGCTCAAGGGCATCAACGCACATATCAACCTCATTCCCCTCAATCCAACCGGAGGGTATTTCGGGGTCGAAAGCGACGGAGAAACCGGGCGGCACTTTCAACAGATCCTCCGGGCTGCTGGATTTCCCTGCACCTTCCGGCAACGCCGAGGCATCGATGTCGCGGCAGGCTGTGGGATGTTAAGAGGGTCAAGGTAACCCTTACTCTCCCGCCCGCCTCCATAATTCCGCAAACGCCCCGCCCCTCCCGAGCAAGTCACCCGGGGCTCCTTGTTCCAAAACCCTGCCATCGCCCATCACAACAACGGAGTCGGCGTGACGGAGGGTGCTCAGGCGGTGCGCGAGAACCAGACTCGTGCGACCGGCCATGAGAAGACGCATGGCCTTCTGCGTTCTCGCCTCGGTCAAGGGATCGATTGCACTGGTCGCCTCGTCGAGAATGAGAATCCCCGGATCGGCAATAAGGGCACGGGCGAAACAAACAAGCTGCCGCTGGCCGAGCGAGAGACCCGAACCGCGCTCACCAACTTCGGCGTCGAGGCCTCCGGCGACAGCTTCGATAGTCTCGAGACAATCGAGAGCGGCGAGGGCCTCGCGAACTTCTTCCCGGCTGGCGTCGGGTTTTACGACACGAATGTTTTCAAAAATAGTGCCAGCGAAGAGATGATTCTGCTGGGGCACGATCCCGAGGTGAGCGTGGAGCCAGCGACTGGAGAGCTCACGGGTATTAACACCGTCGATGAGAACAGCGCCGCTGTCTGGAAGGTAAAACTTGGCAATAAGCCCTGCCACGGTGCTTTTGCCACTGCCGGTCGCGCCGACAATAGCGACAGATTGTCCCGCAGCGACGCTGAAGGAGACGCCTCTCAGAACAGGACGATCGGATTGATAAGAAAAAGTGACGTCGCGCAGTTCAACGCGTCCGGCCAGGGTTGCGGGGGTCACGGGATCGGGTCGGTCCTGCCAATCGGGCGGAGTGTCGAGGACGGCGAAAACACGCTCGGCCCCGGCCATGGCGGTAAGAGCCTCGTTGAACATATTTCCAAGAATGGTGATAGGGCTGAAAAAGAGTCCGGCCAGGAAAAAGAACTGAACCATGCTGCCAAGGTCCATGGCATAAGCAGGATCGAGAACGTGTCCGCCGCCAATGACCACGAGCAGAGCCATAAAAAGTTGCCCATTGAGCTCAAGGAGAGGAAGAAAGGTCCCGCTCGCCCGCGCCGCGACGAAATTGTAGCGCGCATGGTCTTCGACCAGGGCACGGAAGTGATCGGAATTGAGCCTTTCGCGACTAAAGCTCTGAGTCACGCGAATCCCGCTGACGCTCTCGGCCATCGTAGCGGTGATACGACTGAAGCTGTCGCTCTGGGACCGATAAGCCTCGCTGAGGCGCCTGCGAAAATAGAGATTCAGCCCCCAGACGAACGGCGCGACGCCGAGAACGAGGAGAAAGAGACGCCAGTCCTCAAGCAACATCAAAACGGCGCAGCCTATCATCTGCCCCGCCGAGACGAGAGAGACGAAGAGGACGTTCTGCACACCAACCCGCACGTTCTCGGCGTCGCCAGTTAGTCGGCTGATAAGGCGTCCGACCGGCTGACGGTTGAAATAACCCATTGTCAGCCCGAGCCAGTGACGAAACATGGCCGAGCGCAGGTCATGAATAACCGCCTCGCCAATCTCAAGGGCCCACTTGATGCGGTAGCGAAAAGTCAGCTCGGTGATAACCGCAAAACCGGTAAAAGCCATGACCGACCACATGAGTAGCGTCATATCGCCGCGCGCAATGGGACCATTAATAATCGCCCCGATCGCCCAGGCAAGGATCGGCAGCTGAACCGCCCTGGCCCCCACCGTGATGAAAAGGCCGATCATCTTGCGCCGGTAGGTGCCCGTAAACCCGAGGAGGCGGCGGATAAGTCGAAAGGAGAGCGGGACCTGGGCGGGCTCTTCCTCATCGCCGCGAGCGGCCCGCACCCTGGAAAGAGTCTGGCCATCGACGATACCCGCCACAGCCGGGAGCTTCGCAGCGGTGCCGGAAGCAGGAGGAGGCACCCTCTTCATGCGATGGCCTCCTCCCCGCTTTCCGCCAGAATAGCGTCACGATAATAGCCGGTCTGGCCGGCGAGTTCCTCGTGAGTGCCAATCGCAACGATGCGACCCCGGTCCAGCACGATGATACGGTCAGCCTTTCGTACTGTAGAGAAACGGTGAGCCACGATAAAAGCAGTGCGGCCGGCCATGACCCGCTCCATTGCGGCGAGGATCTCCTGCTCCGTCCCGGCATCGACCGCTGCGGTCGGATCGTCGAGGATAAGGATGGCGGGGTCGAGAAGAATCGCGCGGGCGAGGGCAAGACGCTGGCGCTGGCCGCCCGAGAGATTGGCACCGTTTTCATGGACGAGCGTGTCGTAGCCGAAAGGCAGCTTTTCGATGAACTCATGCGCGGCGGCAAGCCGGGCAGCCCGCTCAACAGCCTCCCGGGTCGCTTCGGGGTTTCCGAAGGCGATGTTCGCGAGGACGCTGGCGCTGAAGAGAAAACTTTCCTGAAAGACCAGCCCGACCTGGCGGCGCACATCGTCGAGACTCCACTCACGGAGATCCCGTCCGTCGAGGACGAGGCGGCCTTCGTCGGGATCGTAGAAGCGCGGAATGAGTTGAATGAGAGCGGTTTTTCCCGCCCCCGTCGGACCCACGATAGCGATTTTTTCGCCCGCTCGCACGGTCAGAGAGACATCATGAAGCACGGTATTCCCCGGCCTGAAACGGAAAGCGACGTGCTCAAAGATGAGCTCCCCGCGCGCTTTTGCAAGCGGCGCGGCGTCCTTGTGATCGACGATGCCGGGCTCGGCATCGAGGATCTCGTAGACACGATCCGCGCCGGTGAGAGTCTGCTGGAGACTGTCAGCGACAGTCCCGATGGCATTGGCCTGGGCATTGAGCTGCTGAAGAATACCGGCGAAAAGGATCAGTCCCGTGCCGATGGGAATCTCACCCCTCACCGCGAGCCAGCCGCCGTAGCCGAGAAGCACCGCGAGGCTGAACTGGTTCAGCAACGAGACGAGAGGAAACAGAATCGTGAGCTTGCGAAAGACCTGGTTTTTCTGATCCCGCACAGCCCCGTTCGCCTCGAGGAAACGGCCTTCCGCCCACGACTGCAACCCAAAGCTCTTCACCACACCCATGCCGCGGGCGAGTTCCTCAAAAACAAGGACGAGCCGGTCAACACGCTTACGGCCTTCCTCATAGTCAGGCCGCAACCATTGCGAAAAGAGGACCACAATAAGGCCGAGGACCGGAAGAAAAGCAAAGCAGGCAAAAGCAAGTCCCGCGTGAATCTGGACCAGGCAAACGAGGTAAAAAAGGGTCGCAAGAATAATGTTCAGAGCCTGCACCACCACCCCGTCGATAAAGAGCCTGACAGACTGGGTGTCGCCGGTGACGCGATTGATGAGCGAGCCGGTCGCATTGGCATCGAAAAAGCGGAAGCTCATCCGTTGCATCTTCGCGTAAATGGCGGAACGCAACTCGACGACGATGCGTCCCTGCCCGAGACGATTTGTGCTCACCGCAGTGAGGTAGGCAAGCCAGGCCCGGGTCGCGGCGGCGGCAAAGATCCAAAGCCCGAGAGAAACGAGAACAAAACGCGGTGACCAGTCCGATGGAGGGCGCCATCCGAAGAAAAACTTCGCCGCCGGAGCACCCGGCTGGACCTGCTCGCGAAGAAAATCAATCGCCACCCCCACCCCGGCTAATCCCGCAAGACCCAGGGCAAGAAGACTCAAGTTCAAGAAAACGAGTCCGAGACAACGCCAGCCGTATCGACTCGTGAGACGTAAAAGCCGACCCAGCAAATAACGGTGGCGCCGCGCAAAAGGATGAGCCGCACTGCCGGACGGAGGCGGAAAAGTCAGAGGCATCGTCTATGATGACACCAGTGGCGCGTTGGGCAAATAGGGAAAGGTATAGGCAGGAAGAGAAAGCCAACTGTCGGACTCGAACCGACGACCGGCTGATTACAAATCAGCTGCTCTACCAACTGAGCTAAGTTGGCCCGTAGGGCCGTTTAAGGCGGAGAGGAAATCTACCCACGAGAGGACGGGCTGCAAGGAGGGGTTTGCATTTTCTTTGACACCACTGATCACGGTCAACCCGGTGCACCTCGTTCTTTGGAGAAATGATGATCGGGAAAATTCTATCGAAGACAAGCACAGAGCAGCTCCGTGCGCGACGGAGGATTCGCCCCGGTGGGCGGGCGGCCGGCCGTCCACTACTCCATCTTTCCAGGAAAAGGTTTTTCGCTTACAATGGAGTCATGTCTCCCCACCCTATCATTATCGTTTTTCTTTTTCTTTCGTTAACGGGAGAGGCACCGCTGCGATCCCAGGAGCAGGAAAGAAAGGCACCCGAGGCCACGGCGAACGGGGAACCCATTCCCGCTCCGGAGGTGAATGTGAAAAAGGTCGGGGAAACACTCTATCGCATCGGGGAAATTGAATTTGATGCAAAGACCCGCACGATCCGTTTCCCTGCAACCGTGAACATGAACGAGGGCGGACCGCTCGAATACATCCTTGTGAACGAAAAAGGGAAAGTGCACGAATCAATTTTCACAACTTCAGTGTCCCCGCTCTCTCTTCAGGTGGCGATGAAACTGTTGAGATACAAGGCGGGACACGGTGACGTTTTTAACCGGCTCCTTGCTCCCGAGTCGCTTGATGAAGACGGGGGGAGCGCGACGGGGCGTGGCGACGAGGTGATCTTCACCTTCCGTGCCGAGGGAGCGGATGAGGCAATCCCGGTCTATGCCTTTGTTATCGACGGAGAGAGTACGGAGGCAATGACGCCCGGGGGGTGGATCTACACAGGATCCGTGGTGGAAGGGGGCATCTTTATGGCAGAGGCAGAAGGCTCTATTATCGCGATCTACCTCGACCATTTAGCTCTTTTTAACATGACCCGTGAGGGGGC
>DIVG01000064.1:16274-22692 GCA_002422425.1 Akkermansiaceae bacterium UBA6138
CGGAACTACCCGCTCTCTCGGCTCTCGCGATTTCCGCGATCCTCGGTGACCCCTTGCTCGACACGGAGAAACCGATCCCGGGGACGACGGTGAAGGGGTATGAGTATCTGCTCTCCAACGTGAAGCCCGACGGCGGAATTTATGGAAAGGGGCTGGCGACCTATAACACCTCGTTGTCGGTCATGGCTCTGCTCCAGTCGGGGGATCCGAAACATCTCCCCGTGATCGCGAAGGCCCGCCGGCTCCTCATCAATCAACAGCAGGATTACGATAAAAAGGGCGTGACCGACAATCTCTTCGACGGCGGGATCGGCTACGGGGGCAGCTATGCGCACTCGGATCTCTCGAACACACACCTCGCACTTGAGGCGCTCTACTATTCCAAAAAAGCGCTGGCCGATACCGAGTTCGACGAGAGCGCCGAGTTTGATCTTGACTGGGATGCGGCGATCGAATTCGTGAGCATGACGCAGAACACGGAGGCTACCGCGAAGAAGCTGGGCACGTGGGCCGGATTGCGCGAGGAGGACAAAGGGGGCTTTGTCTACTTTCCCGGAGACACTAAATCGGAGGAGATCGTCCTAAAGACGCCGGAGGGCGAAAAAACCGCCCTTCGCAGCTACGGGAGCATGAGCTACGCCGGCCTGCTCTCCTTTATCTACGCTGATCTCGATCGCAACGACCCGCGCCTCGCGGCGGTGATGGACTGGCTCCGGAAGAACTTCACCCTCGAGGAAAATCCGGGGATGGACGCGCAGGGGCTCTA
The DNA here is from genome assembly GCA_002422425.1 of Akkermansiaceae bacterium UBA6138. GTDB lineage: Bacteria > Verrucomicrobiota > Verrucomicrobiia > Verrucomicrobiales > DEV007 > Arctic95D-9. Next base: position 17,041 of record DIVG01000064.1, read on the forward strand.
TTATTACTACCACACCATGTCGAAGGCCCTCGCGATCACCGGCACAAAGGCCCTCGTTACTCCCGAAGGGAAAAAGATCGATTGGAAAAAAGAACTTGCCCTCAAGGTCATGGGCACTCAGCAGGCCGACGGCTCATGGATCAACGAAGGCTCGAACCGCTGGATGGAGAACGACCCCATCCTCGTGACTGCGTATTCACTGCTCTCGCTGCAGCACATTTACCGGAATCTCTGAAGCTCCCGCAGACTGACTGTCGTTACGGGTAAGAGCGGACGGAACGTCCCTTTCATCCCCGCATCGCCTCGCGCCAGCGCGTCGGAGCTTGGCCGCTTTGCCGACGGAACCAGCGGGCAAAGTAATTTTGATCATCCATACCGATGGACGAGGCGACCTCGCTGATGCTGAGGGCAGTCGTGCGGAGGAGGCGACCGCTTTGCTCAAGGCGGGCGCGGTTGAGCACAGCGCCGACCGTCATGCCGCATTCTTCCTGCAATTGCCGGTTGAGGTGGTCGAGGGTGCGTCCAAGTCGGGCGGCGACGAGCCCGGGGGAGATCCCGGCGAAGCCGTGTCGGGTGATGGTTTTCTCCACCGAGACAAAGACGGGGCCATGCCCACGACGGGGGTCGTGCTCCTCGACCGCGCTCTGGACGAGGGCGAGGATCTGAAGAATCAGGGCGGCGCTCTGTATCGAAAAGTCGTCGGGTTTGAGATGGCGTTCGTGCAGGTCCACGAGGAGCCTCTCGACGAGGGCGAGGTCGCGCGCGCTCAGGACACTCTCCTCCCGCCAGGTCACGGGCTCGACCGTTTCAAAGTCGATCGCCAGACAAATGGGCCTGACCGCCCGGGTCTTTTCAAAGCGATGGGCCCGTTCCGGCGGAATCACAAGAATGCTCCCGCGCCCGACCGGCACGGCGATGTCGCCGAGATGCTGGGTCCCGCTACCGCGCAGGTAAAGGAGCGCCTGGCAGTAGCGATGGACGTGCTCGCTGAGACGCTCGACCCGGGGCATGTGCTGGTTCAGCGCGATGCGCCGGATGCGGAATCCCGACCAGCGGATCTGGAGATTTTCAAGAAGGATAGGCTGAAATTCATTCGGCATCACAAAACCAGCATCGCTTTTGTGCTAATGGAGGCGTTTTTATTCTCACCTCAAATGACGGATCCGGCTACACTTTCCTTGTCATGATCAGTCACCCCTCTGAACTCACCCCCGCCACGACCTGGGAGGAAACGATCTGGGCGCACACGCCCGAGGAAGCCCTCGTCGATCACACCGCCAATCCCCGCCTCTGCGTCGCGACCCTGTTGCCTTTTAAAAACGGTCAGCCTGACTGGGCGGGATTTGAAAATAGTATCCGCTGGATGCTGGCCTGCGCCGAAGCCGCCGACGTTGAAATCGTCTTCGTGCTCAATGCGGACACCGGATACATTTTTAATCTCAGCGAAGAACTTTACGCCGAAGTGATCCGGCGTTTCCGGGCCAGTTTTCCCGAACCGAAAATTATCTGCGGAACGACTGCCGTGGGGGCACGGGGAGACACCTTCAAGCCCGAATGGTATCGTCCTCACCTCGAGATCGCGCAGCGTTTCGACAAGGTCGAGGTGATGATCATGACCTCGCGGCTGCTGAACGAACTCGACGATGAAGCGCGGCGCGATGGCTATTTCGAAATTGCCGAAATGATCACGGTCCCGGCGATCGTGCATGCCCTTGAGCCCTCCTTTGTTCCGTGGGCGTCACCCTACAGTCCGTGGCTGCTGCACGAGCTCGCACAGCACCCGACGTTTGTCGGAGGAAAAATCTCCACTCTCGACGAACCCCATTTTCTCTACTGGGCAGCGATGTGTCGTGATCTCGAACTCGATTTCGCCCCGCATAGTGGTGACGATTTCGGCATCGCCTCAGCGATCAAGGTAGGATGTCCCCTGCTCATCGGGGCGGGCGTCTCGGCCTGCCCGCTCATCTGCACGGCGAAAAAGATGTGGCGCAGTAATCCGCTCGACACCCGTGTCTACAAACTCTTCGAAGCCTTCCAGTCGCTGGAGGATTCGGTTTTCCGCCTCGATCTGAACGGCAGCGCGGCCGCCTACAAACACAGCACCGCCCATGTCCTGAAACATCTCGGCGTCATCGCCTCATCGGAGATCCACCCCGACTGCACCGACCGCCGTTCCGACGACGAGGCCGACCGCATGCGTGAAGCCCTCGTCCGTCCCCTCCGCATCGCCGAGCGGCTCGGGATCGAAAATTTCAAACTGGCCTAACCCGGATGTAGCATGGGCATCCTGCCCATGCATTTTGGCAAGACCCCGAACCGCTTTGAAATCCCATCGCGAAATAAGAGCCTGCGTTTTGAGCGATTCATCTTCTTTCAAACTCGGCGTCTACCCTGAAATACATGGGCAGGATGCCCTTGCTACTTTTCCATGACCCGTGACTCCAAACTCTGCATCCACACCATCACGACAAAACCGTGGCCTATCGAGGTGGCGATGGACAAGTATGCCGCAGCGGGGATCGGCGGCATCACGGTATGGCGTCAAGCGCTTGAGGGACGAGACCTTGTAAAGGTAGGAGAAGATCTCCGCGCGCGGGATCTCGAAATCGTCTCGCTCTGCCGCGGCGGATTTTTTCCTAACAAAACCCCGGAAGGTCTTGCCGCGGCGATCGAGGACAATCGTCTCGCGATCCGTGAAGCGGCCGCGCTCGGTGCGCCGATGATTGTGCTCGTCTGCGGAGCCCTGCCGGGACAGCCGCTCGCGGAATCGAGGAAGCAGATCGCCGATGGGATCGCCGCGGTCCTGCCTCTTGCGGAAGAGCACGGGATTCGTCTCGCAATCGAGCCGCTTCACCCGATGTATGCCGACGATCGCAGCGCCGTGAACACGATGGCTTCGGCCAATGCAATCTGTGACCTGCTCGATCATCCTCTCGTCGGCATCGCCGCCGACGTCTACCACATCTGGTGGGATCCTGATCTCGCCGAACAGATCCGGATCACGGGGAAAAAAGACCGGCTTTTCGCCTTTCATCTCTGTGACTGGATCACCCCGACGACCGATCTCCTCAACGACCGCGGGCTCATGGGCGAAGGCTGCATCGATCTCAAAGGCATCCGCGCCATGGTCGAGGCGACCGGGTTTACCGGATTCAACGAAGTCGAGATCTTCTCCGACCGCTGGTGGTCCGCCGACCAGGACGAGTTCCTCGCCCGTATCAAATCTGCCTATTTAGAAAAGTGCTAGTATCTTCTCAACCCCTGAACTCCTGAATCCCTCAACCCCTTCCTTCATGAACATCGGCATCATCCTCAACGGCGTCACCGGACGCATGGGCACTAATCAGCACCTCGTTCGCTCCATCCTCGCGATTCGCGAACAGGGCGGCATCCGCGTCTCACCCGACGTCGTCATCCAGGTCGATCCCATCCTCACGGGACGCAGCGAGAATAAGCTGCGTGAACTTGCGGCGAAATACGGTGTCGAACGCTGGACGACCGACCTCGACGCGGCCCTCGCCGACGATCACAACCAAATCTTCTTCGACGCCAGCTCGACCCTGCATCGCGCCCGTTTTGTCGAGATGGCGGCGAAGGCCGGAAAGGCGATCTATTGCGAAAAGCCGACCGCGGTCGCGACCGACGAGGCGATCCGTCTCGCCACGCTCTGCCGCGAGGCGGGCGTGAAAAACGGGGTCGTGCAGGACAAGCTCTGGCTCACGGGGATACGCAAGCTGAAGACGCTTATCGATCAGGGCTTCTTCGGGCGCATCCTCTCGGTGCGGGGCGAGTTCGGTTACTGGGTCTTCACCGGGCACGACGCCGACCAGCCCATCCAGCGTCCGAGCTGGAACTACCGCAAGGAGGACGGCGGCGGCATCATCATCGACATGCTCTGTCACTGGCGTTATCTCATCGATCACACTTTTGGGAAAATCCAGAGTGTCTCGTGCCTCGGCGCGACCCACATTCCCGAGCGTATCGACGAGGGCGGCAGGGCCTACGAGTGCACCGCCGACGACAGTTGCTACGCGACTTTTCAGCTCGAAAACGGGATCGTTTGTCAGTTCAACAGCTCGTGGGATGTCCGCGTGCGGCGTGATGATTTGTTTGTCATGAACGTGGACGGCACCCACGGCTCGGCGACGGTCGGGCTCCGCAAGTGCTGGGTCCAGTCGCTCGGGACGACCCCGAAGCCGGTCTGGAATCCGGACATCGAGCAGCCCATCAACTTTTACGAAGGCTGGCAGGAAGTCCCCGACACGACCGTCTACGAGAACGCCTTCAAGATTCAGTGGGAGCTCTTCATCCGCCACGTCGTCCTCGACGAGCCCTATCACTTCGACCTCATGGAAGGCGCCAAAGGCGTCCAGCTCGCCGAGGCGGGGATCCGGAGCTGGGAGGAGCGCCGTTGGGTAAATCTAGAGCCGCTCGTCTGATCCCGGCCCCGAGGCAGCCGCACTCAGTGCTCCCGCAAAGTAGGCCTCGAGGCGACAGTTTTGTCACCGCCCCGGAAAAATTATTCTAACCGGAGCGACGCGTAACCCTGCAACCGAGGGCTTCGCGTCGCTGGAAGCGTGCCATGATCGCGCCATGCCGGTTTCGGGGATTCCCGTAAGAAAACCGATTTTCGGAGACGATCCTTGGATGTGAAGGATGAACCTGCATTTCAGCTCGATAGAGTTCTCGCTGCCGTGAAAAGGGGAGAGACGGATAAATTCCGGCTCCTCGTGCGTGAGTATGGGCTGCTTCTACGCGGTTACCTCGCTGCGCGTCTGCCGCATCAGGACGACGCCGACGACCTCGCGCAGGAGGTCTTTCTGATCGCCTACAAAAAACTCGGATCCTGCGATCCGGCGACCTTCGTCGCGTGGCTCCTTGGCATCGCCCGCAATCAGCTCCGCAATCATTGGCGTTCACGGACGAGGCGGGAGGATGCCCTTGCCCGCTTCCGCGAAGAGATCAGCGAGATCGTCGAGCCCGATCTCGACGCCGCCGCAGGTCAGTTCAGCCCGGCGGAGATCGAGCGGCTCCTCCACTGCATCACCCTCCTGCCCGATCGTCTCCGGCGCATCGTGCGGGCGGGACTCGAGGGCACCCGTTCCGAAATCATCGCGCGGGAGCTCGGGATCAACACAAACGCCCTTTACCAGGCCCGATTCCGCGCCCACGCGGCCCTTCGCAATTGCATGTCTCCGGGGCCGGATACCTTCGAATCTTTCTCCCCGATTTCCGATGAATGTTGATCCCTCCGAACCCGTCCATCCCGCCCTCGCTGAATTGCTTGCCTCCTGGTATCGGGAGGAGGCGCCCGATCACGATGCCGCCGCCGGATGGCTGGAGCGACTGCGTTCGGATGAAATCCTTCGACGACAATTTGCGGCAGAGATTTATCTGGCCGGTTTGACCCGCACAGTGCAAGCGGGTGAACCGCGCTGGCTGCGGATCGAGGAGGCGATCGGCAGCGGCGATACGGAGACAAGCACCAGTGAGATCTCTGCGCTCGATGCCTTCGAAGATCACATCATGGGCCGTCTCGACAAGGCTTTTCCGGCGAAGCACCGCCTGCAACGCTCCGGCAAGTCGCCCTGGCTGGCAGCGGCGGCGGGACTGGTGATCGGTCTCTTCGGAGCCACGGTCGTCTGGGCTTTT
>DIVG01000063.1 GCA_002422425.1 Akkermansiaceae bacterium UBA6138
TCCGCAAAGCGGTCATCGGAAAGGTTACGGACCGCTGAGAAGGGATGGAAGAGGATCCTTGAAAACGAATGGGTTCAACGACGCTGCCTTTTCAGGAAGAATGACCCAGTGTAAATTGCCACGGCGGTGAGGACGATAAAAGGCCCGGTAGGCACGTCAAGCTCGTAGCTGAATGCTAATCCTCCGGTATTACAGACCATCGTGATCCCGACGGCAATGAGCATGATGATCCAGAGTTTCCTGGAAAATCGTGAAGCGGTGGCCGCAGGGAGGACGATAAGGGCGAGCGACAGGATGATGCCGGCAACGCGGACCATGAGGACAACACTCATGGCGGTGATAGCGAGGAGCAGCAGATAATAGGCACTTGATGACACCCCGCGGAGTCGGGCAAATTCTTCGTCGAAGCAGACGGCGACGAGTTTGTGGTAAAAAAGCACGACGAGGAGAAGGACGATGGCGCCCAGAACCAGCGTTGCAATGACGTCGCTGCGGGAGGTGAGGAGGATGTTTCCAAAAATGAAACTCTCCAGATTGACGGCTTTTCCCGGAGCGTAGTGGATAAAGAGAAGCCCGGCCGCCATTCCGAAGGCCCAGATCGCACCAATGATGGTGTCTTCTCTTTCTCCGAATTTGAGGCTGACCCACCCGATAATTGCCGCAGAGAGGAGCCCTGCGATGATGGCTCCGACCATGGGGGTGAGCCAGGGCATGTCGTAGACACGGCTGTAGTAGACTGACGCGCCGATGCCTCCGAGGATGCTGTGGGCGATAGCGGCGGCGATGTAGGCGATTCGCCGGGTCACCACGAGCGATCCGACGACTCCGAAGGTGACGCTTGATACGATCCCTGCGATGAGGGCGTAACGGATCAGAGGGACCGTCTGGAGAGCTTCGAGGAAATCAGTCATGGTCGCAGGCGGAGTGGTCTCCCTCGATGTGCCGGGAACGACGATCATGTTCGATTCGGCGTCGGCTGCTGTAGATTTCTTTGATCGTCTCGCCCGAGATGGGGAGCGAGTGGCGGTGCACCCGATGGTTGACGCAGAGGACGGAGTCGCCAATGGAGGAAACGAGATCGAGGTCGTGAGTGACCATGATGATGGTCATTTTATGCCGCAACTTCACGAGGGTCTCGATGAGTTGGGCTTCGACGGAGAGATCGATGTTCGCGGTGGGCTCATCGAGGAGAAGAAGCTCGGGATCGCAGGCAAGGGCGCGGGCGATCATGACGCGCTGGCGCTCGCCTCCGGAGAGATCCGAGAATGGTCGGTGGGAGAGATCCGCCATCCCGACTTCGTCGAGAGCGGCACGAGCGGCCTCGCGACACTTCCGCGAAAAAGATCCGACGACGAGTCGATCAAGTCTTCCCATGAGGACGATATCGAGAGCGGAAATGGGAAACTGGGCATCAAAACGCATTGCCTGCGGCACGTAACCCATGGCACGCTGGGCTTTTCGCGGGCTTTGACCCAGAATCTTCAAAGATCCCTGAACCGGTTCGATGAGGCCGAGGATGAGCTTTACGAGAGTTGATTTCCCTCCGCCATTGGGGCCGATGACGCAAAGAGATTCGCCGCGATGGATCGTGAAATCCACTTCCTCAAGAACGAGTGACTCTAGATATCCGAAGCTGAGCTTTCGGCACTCGACGATCACTGTCGCGGAGTTTGGAGATGGATCGTTCTGATTCAAGGAGGATAGGTCGATTTGAATGACTCCGGCGGTAAAGATCCAACCCTGTCACGCCGAAGACTTAACGGGGTTGAATTAAAAGAAAAGAGTGAGGGCGCGCAGATGTGCCCCCGTTTCACTCGACGGCGAGGATGGTTTCGGCAATCACGCGGAGGTTCGCTATAATGTCTTTTTCGAGGGGATCCAGTGTTTGAACCTTGCCATTGATCGTTTCCGCAAGCGATTCGGCTGCAGACTGATCGAATTGAGGCTGTACGAAGATCACTTTTACGCCCTCTTCCTTTGCTTGTCTGGCAATGGCAGTGACCTGCTTGGGGCTCGGGCTGCGGCCCGCAATTTCAATTGCTTTCTGCTCGAGTCCATAGTCGGCGGCAAAGTAGGCAAAAGCTCCGTGATAGACATAAAACGCAGTACCCTTGACCGACGCGAGCTTTTCGGTCAGCTCCGCGTCGACGCCGGCGAGTTCGGATTTGAGGACCGCCAGGTTCGCATCGATGTCTTTGGAAGCTTCTAACGGAGCGTGCTGCTTCAGGATTGCGGCAATCCGCTCAGCCTGCTGAAGGAGCATTTTTGGCGAGAGCCAAACGTGGGCGTCCCGCAGTTCTTCGTGGTCGTGTTCGAGCCCTGCGGGTTCTTTCCCATCCGCTTTGACCGATTCGCATTCACCACAGGTGCCTTCCAGTAACTCGAGACCTTCAAGAAGATCGATTTCCTTTGGTGAGGTGATGCCGTCACCGACGGAAATGAAGAAGTTGGATTCAAAGCTGAGTCCGCCGGAGAAAATCAGGTTGGCTTTCGATATCTCGGTGATTTGACGGGGCGAAGGGGAATAGTTGTGACAGTCCCCGCCCTCCTGAACGATGGCGCTCACCTCGATCCAGTCGCCGCCGATGCGCTCGAAGAGAAATTCGTAGGGTAGGACCGGAACAAAAATGCGAAGTTTTTTTGAGGTGTCGGGTGCGGTATTGCCATTCCCTGTAAGGGCGAGCGCGGGAAGGAGGAGGAGGAAAAAGCGAAGTGTCTTCATGAGAATTCGTGGTGAAGTAATTTGTCAGGGTCAGCCTGCCTTGGACCAGGTCACGATTTCATAGTGGGAGTCTTTCCCGAGTGCTTCAACGGCGTCGGCGCGGGTGATCTCGGCGGTGCCGTCGGTCACGATGGATAACTGGTGCCGGTCTTCCCCTGTTTTGTTGATGCGGATGGTCTTGACCCCTTTGATTTTTCCGAGTGATCGGGCAATCGTTTTTTTGCATCCGGCACATTCAATGCCCTTCATGTTGGCGGTATACGAGACTTCGGCGGCGAAGGCTTGAGGGGTAAGAATGAGACCGATGAAGGCAAGAATGGTGAGGAGGGATTTCATTTCCTTGAGTGTGGAGAGTTAACGCAAGATTTGTGCGTAAAGTTCTTGCATTATTATTGCATTATGGCAGAAGGAGTGCTCAAACGCAAACCAATTGCGAATGGGAATCCCAGAAAAAAATGAAACATATCACGACGATCCTCTCTTTATCCACCCTTCTAGTTCACGCTCTGACGGCTCAGGAGGTGGGCCCGGCGCAGGCGAACGGTGGGGAGACTTTTGAATATCATGTCGGAGAGGTGAGTTGGCTCACCGGTGAAGGGGTTAATGCGGGCGGCTTTCTTTTCCCGAGCCTCTACGTCAGCGGAACCGGCGGGGCTTTCGAGCCGGGAGCTAAGGCGGAGGATTTTTCCTCAAGCGAACACGATCCGCAGAATGATTGGGGCGTTCAAGCGGTTGAACTTCACCTCGATCTCAATTTCAATGAGGAGGTCACCGGGATGATCTCGGGCTTTGCGCAACAAGGCGAGGGCCACGCCTGGGGGGCCACGCTGGAGGAAGCGTATCTCTACTGGCACCTCAACGATACCCTCTCGATCGGGGGCGGCCAGTTCCTGAACGCTTTCGGGTTTCAGTCCGATCTTCACGTTCATGATTGGGCCTTCGTTAACCAGAATCTCGTTAATAGCCGCATGCTGAATGAGGGTGAGCTGGTTTCTCAAGGCGGTGTGCTTCTGGTGCGCACCCCTTCGAGCGGCTTGCTCACTTTTGCCCTCGGGGGAGTGCGGACTCATGCTCATGATCACGGGCATGGCGATGAACATGGCGGGCATGATGAAGAGGCGCATCACGATGAGGAAGAGCACGTGGAAGCGAACGAGGCGGGTTTCCAGAGCTGGGCCCTAACCAGTGACTATCGTTTCCGTCTTCCCTTCGATGACAGTATGACGGGCTCGGCTTCGCTCGCGCTTGGTGAAAATGGGTTCGGCCGGAACACTTATGTTTATGGATTCGGTTTGCGGAAAGTCTGGAACGGGCATGACCATGGCTTCGGTGGTCCGGACTTCTGCAGCGGTGCGGTCATGTTCCAATCCGAGATTGTCGGCCGGGAGGTCGAGGCGTATGCCGAGGACGGCGATGCCCTCGAGTTCGATGACTACGGCTTTTCAAACTCGATTCACTATGGCATGAGCGACCGGGTCACCGTCTCGCTTCGTCACGACTGGATCTCAGCGGTTGAGGTCGCCGAGTTGAGTGATCGCCACCGCCTCTCGGCAGCGCTGACGGCCTTTGTCGATCCCGAGCAGCGGGTGCGCGCGAGGGTGCAATATGATTATAATGAGGACGTTACGATCGGAAGCGAGCACGTCGCCTGGTTCCAGATCCAGCTGCAGTGGGGCGGCACGGGTGGTTCCCATGCGGGACACGGGCATTGAGCCTGCTCTCTTCCAGTTACTAATGTAAAACTCAGGAAAACAAAAAGGCGTCCGGTCGCAATCGACGGGACGCCTTTTTACGGGCTAAAAAGATTGACTGTAGGGACAATCGATGTCCCATCCCTGTCAGTCCTCGCGCATGAAGTCGGGAAGTTCCGGCGGCGTCGGATGGGACGCGAGGAATGACTCGACCCAGGAGATGTTATATTTGCCGTTACGGAAGGCGGCGTGCTCGAGGATGGAGGCCTGGAAGGGGATCGTCGTTTTGATACCACGAACGATGAACTCTTTGAGCGAGCGGATCATGCGGGCGATCGCGATGTCGCGGGTTGCACCGGTCACGATGAGCTTGGCGATCATGGAGTCGTAGTTCGGCGGGACTTCGTAGCCGCTGTAAACGTGGGTATCGACACGGACGCCGCGGCCGCCGGGGGCGTAGAAGAGATTAATTTTGCCGGGGCTGGGCGCAAAATTGTTGTAGGGATCCTCGGCGTTGATCCGGCATTCGATGGAGTGCCCGCGGGGCTGGCTGAACATGACATGCTCGGACAAGGGGGCGCCTGCCGCGACGCGAATTTGCTCTTTGATGAGGTCGCACCCCCGCACTTCCTCAGTAATGGGATGTTCCACCTGAATCCGGGTGTTCATCTCCATGAAGTAGAAGTTCTCGTTGTCATCGACGAGATATTCGATCGTGCCGCAGTTCTCGTAGCCGATGTTGCGGACAAGCGTTTCCGAGGCCTCGGCCATGCGCAGGCGGAGTTCAGGGCTGAGAAGCGGAGAGGGTGTCTCCTCGATGATCTTCTGGTTGCGGCGCTGCATGGAGCAGTCACGTTCCCCGAGCTCTTTGACGTTGCCGTGACTGTCGGCGACGATTTGAAATTCCACGTGATGGGGGTTCTCGACGAGGCGCTCGAGGTAGACATCGGGACACCCAAAGCAGGCCTGGGCCTCGGTGCGGGCGGCGTGGAAGGCACTCACAAAGCTGGCTTTGTTCAGGGCGGGGCGCATCCCGCGACCGCCACCGCCGGCGGTGGCCTTGATCATGATGGGGTAGCCGATCTGTTCGGCGACGCGAAGCGCTTCGGCCTCGGTCTCGACGATGCCCTCGGAACCCGGGGTGACGGGGATACCGTATTTGGTGGCGGTCGCCCGGGCCTGATTTTTATCGCCCATGAGGGAGATGATCCGGGCGGAGGGGCCGATAAACTTGACGTTGCAGCTCTCGCAAAGCTCGGCAAAACGGGGGTTCTCGGAGAGGAATCCGTAGCCGGGGTGGATCGCATCGACGTTAGCGATCTCAGCAGCGGAGAGGATTGCCTGCATGTTAAGGTAGGAGTCCGCGCTGGCGGCGGGGCCGATGCAGATGGCGTCATCGGCGAGGTGCACGTGCATTGAATCGACGTCGGCCTCGGAATAGACGGCCGTCGTTCGTATCCCCAGTTCCTTGGCGGCACGGATGACGCGGAGCGCGATCTCGCCCCGGTTCGCTACGAGAATGTTTTTGAACATGGCGTTTTCACTCGGGCTTTCCATCGCGGCTGGAGGGAAGGCCCGTTGGAGGGATTAGGAAGTCTTGACCCGGAAGAGGGGCTCGCCGTATTGAACGGCGGTGCCGTTTTCCACAAGGATCTCGATGATCTCACCGGCGATCTCGGCCTTGATCTCGTTCATTACTTTCATCGCTTCGATGATGCAGACGGTGCTGTCGGCGGAAATTTTTGTGCCGATCTTCGCGAAGGGTTCGGAATCGGGTGAGGAGGCAGAATAAAAAGTGCCGACCATGGGAGAGGTCACCTCCTTCACTCCGGCGGGGAGTGCACCATCGGCAAGGGCGGGAGCGGGTGCCGCCGCAGGGGCAGGGCCGCCGAAAGAGTGCATGTACTGCGGTCCCGGCGACGAGGAGATCCATTGCTGGATTGCCTTCATATCGATGTCTCCGCCTTTTTTGAGTTCGAGCTTGGTTTCGTCCTGCTCAAGCTTGAATTGTGACAGCCCATGTTGGTCCATGAGCTCTACGATTTTTTTGATGTCTCTGAAGTCCACGGCGGTCGGCCCTCTCGGTTAGAATTAAAATAGCGGGTTTTGTTCCGTCGGAAACTCTGATGCACGATGCCCGGAGTTTCCAGTTCAAAAAGCGCCCCGATACAAGACGCAAGTTGCCGTTTCGTCAAGTTCCAGCCTCGCGGATCACGCTCAGAACCTGCGATATTTCCGCAGGGGTGTTGTAGAAGTGCGGACTGAAGCGGATGTAAGGGATTCCGTCCCGCCCGTGGCGAAAGCTGGAGACGATACCCCGCCGGGCAAGGCTGTCGCATAGCTTCTCGATTCTCCGGGGACTTGACTTGTCGGTAAAGGAGGTGATTCCGGAGGCGGCGGATCCGGAGCGAGGGCCAAGGATGTTAAATTCGAGCTCATCGAGTCCGGCGCAAAGCATCGCCTTCAGATCGAGGAGTCGTGCGGCGACGGTGTCTATCCCGATTCCGGTGAGAAGATCAATCGAGGCCTGCATCCCGACGAGACCCTGGGCATTGAGGACTCCGGGCTCGTAGCGTCGTCCGCCGGGTTCAAAATCGACGGTATCCTGAGCGATAAAATGGGGTGACTTCACGTTCCAGGCTCCGAGGAGAGACGGCTCAAGCATTTCCTGCCGGTGCCTGGCGACGTGGAAGATTCCGGCTGTCATCGGTCCCAGCATCCACTTGTGGGAATCGGCGCTAAGGAAATCGACGTGTTTTGCCGGGGTGGGGAATGCCCCCGCCGTTTGAATGGCGTCGAGACAGAAGAGAACTTCGCGTTCTTTCGCGAGTTCACCAACGGCCTCCATGTCGAGACGGTAGCCGCTGAGAAAATGGGAGGAGGCGAGGGCGAGAAGCCTGGTGCGCGGGGTGATAGCGTCCCGCACCAGTTCGGGGGTGATTTCACCGATTTCGCGGGGATGCAGGTAGACCACCTTCACGCCCTTTTTTTCCAGCTGTTTCCAGGGATAGACGTTTGCCGGATAATCGTCCAGGTAGGTAATGATCTCATCCCCGTGCTGCCAGGAAAGCCCGTTCGCCACGAGGCTGAGACCGAGGCTGGTGGGGCCGAGGAGGGCGATCTCTGACGTGTCGCATTCGATGAGGGCCGCCGCAGAAGCCCTGACGAGATCCATGCGTTTGATGAGTACCTCGGCGTAGTCGAGTTCGCCCGTGGCGGAGGCATCGTTGAAGGCATTCATCGCGTTAACCGCGACCTGGGGGACTGCGGTGACGGCGGCGTGAGCCATGAAGATGCGGTCACGGCAGGCAGGAAAGTTTTTGCGGCGCGACGTTTCGTCGGAGTCGAGCTGTTTGAGGAGTCCGGACATGGCTCCTTAGACGCGCCGGGCGCGCTCACCTTCTTCGATTAAGGCCCAAAATTGCTTTGATTTGGCAAGTGAGGCGTCGTCACCGACCGGCAGGTTGGCCCGGTAGAGAAAATCCTGGAAGGTGTTTTTGCTGAGGACGCGGTGGACGATAATTGAATGGTGGTCTTTGGAGACCTCGAAATAGAGGCGCACGTCACTGGCCCGGTAGCGATAGAGTTTTTTCCCGTCGCGCTCGATCTGGCCGAAGCGGGACTCGCCCCCGCTCTCCTCGATGCCTTCGAGATCTTCAGGTTTGACCTGGAACTCGTTGAGAACGTCGAGCTGCTCAAGTGTCGGCAACTGCGAGATTTCGCCGGCGCTGATTTCGTTAAAGATGACCTGGAACACGATTTTAGTTTCTCCTCATGAGCGGGGGAAGGCAACGGGGAATTTCCCCGGCGGAGTCACTCATTTCCGACTCGGGACGAAAACGCTTGCCATGCCGGCGGCGTTGGCGGCATCGATGCCTGCCTGGCCATCCTCGAAGACGAGACAATTCTCCGGCGCTACGCCCATGCGCCCGGCGGCGAGGAGGAACATGTCCGGGGCCGGCTTGCCCCTCGCCACATCGGCGGGCGTGATAATGATCTCGAAGAGATCGAGAAGTCCAGCGCGATCCAGTGAAGGAGCGACAAGAGAAAGGTCGCTGCCTGAGGCGACGGAGATGCTTTTCCCCTCGTGGTGGAAGCGCCTCGCGAGTTCGGCAACTGAGGCGACTGCTTCGATTTCGTGAAGGTGTCGGGCATACCAGTCGGCTTTGTAGCGGTGGATCAGATCCGGACAGAGGTTCGCTCCGAAACGCTGATTCAGTTCCATCACGGTGATGCGGTCGGGCACGCCGGCGTTGGCGTAGAATTCATCCTCGGACCAGTTCCAGGGAGCACCGTGGTGGGCGAAACTAGCCGACCAGGCCCTGAAGTGAAGCGGCATGGAGTCGACGAGGGTCCCGTCGCAGTCGAAGATATAACCGTCAAAATCGCGTTCGGGGAGATTCAGGATCATGGGAAGAAGCCGGGGTTTCGCCTTTTCTCAGGGCTCACTCGTGCGAGCGGGCCCGCGGTTGGAGGAGTTCGAAGGCAGCGCCTCGAGCACTTCCGCCTCGATGGCGGGACTGCCCTTGGTGAAAAAGCGTTTAAAAAGGCGACGGGGCAGGCTTTTGCCCGCCTCTTCGGCCTCGATTTCGTTGAGGGCGCCTTCTTTGGCCTTTTCCCATGCCTGGGCAAAACCGGGAGCGTTCACGACCATGGTCTTTTCGGCCCGAGCGTAGATCTCAAGCTCGCGCTCAAGGGCGGTGAAGTCGTTCTGCGCGTGGCCCAGATTTACTTTTATGCGGAGATTCTCGTTCTCCTTCCGAAGAGACTCGATCTTCGCTCTCATCTCTCCGAGCTTTTCAGCCTCAATCTCAAGTTTGTCACTGAGATGGCCCTTGAGACGCCTGTACTCGCCCTTGGTTTTGTGGTGCGCGAGGATGGAGAGAACGCAAAGGAAGAAACCGAGGACAAAGCCCCAGAAAAACCAGTGCGTCAGGATCGTTTTCAATGTTTCCATGCGACTCCAGTATAGCGGGGCTTTCCCTCTTCGTAAACCGCCGATAAACGCGGGCGCGCCGATGAATTTTGCCAAATTCACGCTTGCAGTTTTTTCTTCATGAGTTTCTGTAAGGACAGAAATAAAAGAAATGAAGGATCTCCCTCCGTTTGTGCAGCAGTTCATTCTCCACTGGGGAGAGATGGGAACAAAATGGGGTATCAACCGCACGGTGGCCCAGATTCACGCTCTTCTTTTCATCTCCGAGCAGCCCCTCCACGCTGAGGAAATCTGCGCCAGCCTGGGGGTAGCCCGGTCGAATGTGAGCAATAGTCTCAGGGAACTTCAAAACTGGGGTATTGTGAAAACGGTTCATCTTCCCGGGGACCGGCGCGACCACTTTGAGTCGATCAGGGACGTCTTCGAGCTCTTCCGGGTAATTGCGGCGGAACGCAAGCGACGCGAGGTTGATCCTACTCTCATTCGGCTGCGTCACTGCGCCAACGAAGCCGGTCGCACGACCGAGCCGGCTGCCGCCTTTGCGAAGCATCAGCTTGAGGAATTGCTCGGATTCTTCGAACTCGTGAGTGATTTTTACGAAAAAATGGACCGCCTTCCCACGAAATCGGCAGTCAGTGCCATTCGGATGGGAGATAAAATCGCCAAGTCGATCGGGGTATTTGTCAAATAATCCGCGATGGAACTCAGAACGTCCCTTTACGCCATGAATGATACCAAACCGAAATCCCGGGTCGTGATCGCCGGAGGAAGCGGCTTCCTCGGGAAGGCGCTCGCGGCGACCCTGGAAAAGGAAAACTATGAAGTTGTCGTCTTAACGAGAGATCCGGGCTCTTACAGAGGGGTCGGCCAGGCCCGGCGCTGGGACGGCATGACGGTTGAGGAGAGCTGGGTTGAGTGTCTCGAGGGCGCTCACGCCGTCGTTAACCTCACCGGTAAGCCGGTAAACTGCCGCCGGACGAAGCGGAATCACGAGGAAATCATGCGGTCTCGGGTGGAGCCGACCGAGGTCCTCGGTGATGCCCTGCGCCTTGTCTATCGCCCGCCCGCCGTCTGGGTGCAGGCCGCCAGCCTCGCCATTTACGGCGACGCTGGCGACCGGCTCTGCGAGGAGTCGGCTTACGTCCCTGCCGAATACCCCGCCGATGTCTGCGTCGCCTGGGAGGAGGCCCTGGGGCGTGCGATCCGTCCCGGAATGCGATGGGCTGTTCTTCGGATCGGGTTTGTCCTCGGTCGCGGAGACGGTGCTCTTGGGACGCTCGCGCGTCTTGCCCGGTGCGGGCTGGGTGGCCGGATCGGGTCGGGGGAGCAATGGATCAGCTGGATCCATCTGGAGGACATGATGCGCCTGTTTCTCGAGGCGATTCGCAATCCTTCGATTCACGGCATCTGCAATGCCACCGGACTTCAGCCGGTGAAAAACGCTGAGTTTATGGAAACGCTGCGGAAAACGCTCGGCGTGCCTTTCGGTTTCCCCTGCCCCGGCCCGCTTGTCCGGGCTTTTGCGCCGCTCCTTGATGCGGATCCCGATCTCGCCTTGTGCGGTCGTCGCGGGCTGCCTTGCCGTATCCACGGGCTCGGCTTCCGTTTCCAGTTTCACGAACTGGAGGAGGCTCTTGCGGACCTCCTCAGGCCACAGCCCGATCCTGCCGGAGAGCGTGAGTGGGTGCAGACTTTTGCCCGCTGAGCTTTGATCTGGTTCTGCTCCTCCTTGGCGGTCAATTCAGTTGCAATGGCGTCTAATCTGCGGGTTCATTGCGCGAATGGAAGAGAACCCTTTTCGTGAAGCTGACCTGAGTCTTCGAAACCACCCCGAATCATGCATCATCGTGATTTTCGGGGCGACGGGTGACCTGACCCATCGCAAGCTCATCCCGGCGCTTTACAATCTGGCGGCGGACGGCGATCTCCCTGCGGGACTTCGAGTGGTCGGTTTCGCCCGTCGGGAAAAATCGGACGAAGAATTCCGCGCCGGACTTGAGGAGCTCAATAAGGAAGTCTCGCGGCAGGGGCACAATGACGACCTCTGGGCACAGTTTTCTCAGAGCATCACCTATCACACGAGTGAGTTCGGTGACCTCGAAGGCTATGCCGCGCTGAAAAAACGCCTCGACGAAATGGAGAGGGAAGGAGCCAGTCCGAACCGCCTCTATTATCTCGCCTCCGCCCCGGAGTTTTTCGATGATATCCTTCTCCACTTGCGCGAGTCGGGGCTGAATCAATCCTCCACCGGCTGGTGCCGTGCGGTTGTCGAAAAGCCCTTCGGTACCGATCTGGCGACCGCCCGGAATCTCAATCACGTCGTCAATGAAACTTTTGCCGAGGAGCATACCTACCGGATCGATCACTACCTCGGCAAGGAGACGGCGCAGAATATCATGGTGCTGCGCTTCGCCAATCAGCTTTTCGAAGTGCTCTGGAACAATCGTTTTATTGATCATGTCCAGATCACCTGTGCCGAGCACCTCGGGATGGAAGGCGGCCGTGGCGGCTACTATGACAAGTCAGGGGCTCTCCGTGACATGGTCCAGAATCATCTCCTCCAGCTTCTCAGCCTGATTGCGATGGAGCCCCCTGCCGACCTCACCGCCGACGGAGTTCGCGATGAAAAAGTCAAAGTGCTCAAGTCGCTGCGTCCTTTTAAGAATGCGGATGAGGTAGGCAGGAGCGTTGTGCGTGCCCAGTATACTGCCGGTGCGATCAACGGCAACGAGGTGCCCGGTTACCGCCGCGAAGACCGCGTTAATCCCGGGTCAATGACGGAGAGCTTCGTGGCCTTGAAGATCATGATCGATAACTGGCGCTGGGAGGGGGTGCCTTTTTACGTTCGTATGGGGAAGCGTCTGCCGAGAAAAGGCACCGAAATTTCCATCCATTTCAAGCAGGCTCCGCGGGTGCTTTTTAATGCCGCCTCCGGAGCCGAGGCGATGCCGGGCAATGTGCTTGTCATCCGCATCCAGCCGAATGAAGGCATCTCCCTCGGGATGAGATCAAAACGTCCCGGGCCTGCCGCGACCCTTCAGGCGGTGAAGATGGACTTCCGTTATCAGACCAGTTTCGGTAAAAGCAGCCCCGAGGCATATGAGCGATTGCTCCTTGATGCGATGGCGGGCGATGCCACTCTTTTTGCCAGAAAAGATGAGGTCGAGACGGCCTGGCGCTATATCGACCAGATCGAGGAGGCGTGGCACAAGTCAACCAGTCCTCCGAAAATGGCCGAGTATCCGGCAGGTTCGTGGGGACCGAAAGAGGCGGACGAACTCCTGAATCAGAGTGGGCACGAATGGCGGCGTCTCTGATCAGAGAGGGGCGAAAGTGAAGGGAGGGCGCCGGGCGATTCAGACGGGCCGGTTTATGCGGAAAACGTAGTCGTCCATCAGAAGGTTTTAAAGGCGGGACCCCGGGACCGTGCAATTCCCCGCTCGACAGTTTCTTCTCGTCAGTTTATGGAAATGGAAATGGCCGATCTCCACACTAGCGAAACTCCCCTTGTCGGAATCATTATGGGCAGCACCTCCGACTGGCCCACTATGTCCCGGGCAGCCGCCGTCCTCAGGGACTTCGGTATCGCTTACGAGGCAAAAGTGGTCAGTGCCCACCGCACTCCCGAGCTGCTTTTCAGCTACTCGCAGTCCGCCCGGAGCCGAGGGTTGAAATGCCTCATTGCCGGAGCGGGTGGTGCCGCTCACCTGCCTGGAATGGCTTCCGCGATCACCACGCTGCCCGTCCTCGCCGTGCCGGTGCAGTCCCGTGTTCTCAATGGGGTGGATTCGCTTCTCTCCATCGTGCAGATGCCTGCGGGAATCCCGACGGCGACTTTTGCGATAGGGGAGGCGGGGGCTACGAATGCGGGACTGTTTGCGGTTTCCCTTCTTGCCGTGAATGACGTCACTCTTGCCGGGCAACTTGCCGACTACCGTGAAGAAATGCGGGTAAAAGTTGAGTCTGCCGAACTCCCACCCCTCGCGCCTGTCGGATGAGCGTCTACTTTCCGCCCGGTTCGACCATCGGGATCCTCGGGGGAGGGCAACTCGGTCGTATGCTCACGATCGAGGCTCGTCGCATGGGCTACCGTGTCGTTTCATGGATCGGTGGCCCGGACAGTGGTCCTGCCGGGATGTCTGACCTGGTGATCGAAGAGCCTTTTGATTCGCCGGGAGCGCTTGCGGCCTTTCTCTCCCGGTGTGATGTCGCGACGGTCGAGTTTGAAAATATTCCCCAGTCACTCCTTAATGCCATCGCCGCAGAGATGCCTTTGATGCCCGGGTCGGCTCCTGTTTCGATTTGTCAGCATCGCGAAAGGGAAAAGCGATTTCTCTCCGAAAATGGATTCCCCTGTGCCGCTTTTTCCATTGTGGCGTCGGCGGAAGAGCTAAGAGCTGCGTTGCGGGAGCTTCCCGAGAACGGGGGCATCCTCAAGACAGCGGAATTCGGTTATGACGGCAAGGGTCAGGTCGCGGTCACTCGCGAGAGTGAGAGTGAATCGGTTTGGGCCCGGTTCGACGCGCCGCGTGCCGTTCTTGAGGAAAAGATAACACTTTTGGCCGAACTCTCCGTCCTGGTAGTGCGAGACCAGCTCGGCAACACGGTAACGTATGATCCGGCCGAGAATATTCATCGTGATCATATTCTCGATGTTTCCATCGTTCCGGCGAGGCTGGATCGCGGTCTTTTGAAAAAGGCTGAAGCGATCGCGATCGGGATTGCCGCCGCTCTTGACTATGTCGGCATCCTTGCGGTCGAGTTTTTCCTCTCCGGGGATGGCGATCTCATCGTGAATGAGATGGCCCCCAGGCCTCACAACTCCGGGCACCATACCATCGATGCGTGTGAGACTTCACAATTTGAGCAGCAATTGAGAGTTCTGGCGGGGCTCCCCATCGGAAGCACCCGCCTCCATAGTCCCACCGTGATGCTGAATCTTCTCGGTGATGTCTGGATCGCCAATGCCGGAAAACCCGATTGGTCGTCCGTCCTCGCCATTCCGGGCGCTTCTCTCCATCTTTACGGAAAACATGAAGCCCGCTCCGGTCGAAAAATGGGCCACGTCACCTTTACCGCCGCTACGATGGAGGAAGTGCTGGAAGCCAGGAAAGAGGCGGAGTTGATTCTGCGAGGCGGCGCTGCCGGGGGGGTTAAGCCACCACGTCCATAATCGGAGAGCCGCTTGAGATCATCAGTGGTCTCCCTTGCGAGTCGTGGATTTCACTGGTTGGGTCGATCCCGAGGAGGTAATAGATCGTCGCGGACAAATCCTCGAGCTTGACCGGCTTTTCGATGGGATTACTTCCCGTCTCGTCGCTCGCGCCGTGGATGTAACCGGCCTTCACTCCGCCGCCGGCGAGGAGGACGCTGTAGCAGTTCGGCCAGTGGTCACGGCTCGCGTTTTTGTTGATCTTGGGCGTGCGGCCGAATTCGCCCATCCAGACGACGAGGGTTTCGTCGAGGAGCCCGCGGTTTTCGAGATCGTGGATCAAAGTCGGCAGGGTCGTCTCGGTGATGGGGTAGTGATATTGCTCGACGATGGGATACATCCGCGTGTCATTGAACCCGTGGGTGTCCCAGCCGCCATCGGTGATGCTCTGGCCGCCGATGCCGCTTGAGAAATAACAGGTCACGAACTTCACCCCGTGCTCGACGAGGCGCCGGGCGAGGAGGCAGCCCTGGCCGTAGGTGGTGCGTCCGTAGGAATCGCGCCCCTTCGCCGGTTCGCCCGCGAGGTCGAAGGCCTCGCGGATGCGCTCGCTGTTGAGCATGGTGATGGCGTTTTTGTAATACTCATCGAGCCCCCGCGCCTCGGCCGAATAGTCGAGGAGCCGGGATTGCCGGTCGACGATCTCCTGGAGGCCACGCCGGGCCTGGAGTCGGTCCATGCTGAGATTGCCGGGGAGGCTGAGCTCGGGCAGGGTGAAATTCGGATCGTTGGGATCGCGGGGGACAAAGAGAGGATCGTGTTGTTTTCCGAGGAAGCTGCCGCCTTGCCCCGGGGTGCGTGAGCCGTCGGCGACAACGTGAGGGTAGCTGACGAAGGTCGGCAGTCCGCTCCCGGGATTCGGGGCAAAGTGATCGACGATGGAGCCGTAAGCCGGGCGCAGGTCGATGGAGTCGCGGAGCCGCTGGTCGTC
>DIVG01000018.1 GCA_002422425.1 Akkermansiaceae bacterium UBA6138
CGAAGATGATGTCCTCGGCCGGGAAGCCGACCCGGTTCACCAGGATGTCGTAGGCGCGGGCGCAGATCTCGACCTTGCGTTCCTTGGTGTCGGCCTGGCCCTTTTCGTCGAAGGCCATGACGACGACGGCGGCGCCGTATTTCATGACGGTGCGGGCGTTCGCCTTGAAGACCTCTTCGCCTTCCTTGAGCGAGATGGAGTTGACGATGCCCTTACCCTGAAGGCATTTCAGACCGGCCTCGATGACGGACCATTTCGACGAGTCGACCATGATGGGCACGGCGGCGACGTCGGGTTCACCGGCGAGGAGATTAAGGAAACGGGTCATCATCTCGGCTCCGTCGATCATGCCCTCGTCCATGCAGACGTCGATGACGGGCGCACCGTTCTCGACCTGCTGGCGAGCGATGGCGACGGCTTCTTCGAGTTTGTCCTCTTTGATGAGCTTCGCGAACCTGGGCGAGCCGGCCACGTTGGTGCGCTCGCCGATCATGAGGAAGCCTTTTTCGTCGGTGTGATTGTAAGTTTCGGATCCGCTGAGGCGCAGGTGCGGCTTGGGCACGGGGATCTCGCGGGGCGGGAAACGCTCGGCGACGCGGGCGATCGCGGCGACGTGGGCTGGGGTGTTGCCGCAGCAGCCGCCGATGAAATTGACGAGGCCGCCGGCGGCGAAGCGGGCGATTTCCCGTTCCATGTCGTCGGGGAGGAGGTCGAAGCCGGTGGGGGCGAGGGGATTGGGCAGTCCGGCGTTCGGGTAGACGGAGACGTGGGTCGCGGCGATACGGGAGAGCTCGGCGAGGTGCGGCTCCATGAGGTCGGGTCCGAGTGAGCAGTTCAGCCCGACGGCGAGGGGTTTGGCATGGGCGACGGCATTCCAGAGGGCCTCGGTCTTTTGCGCCGAGATCATCGTCTCCCCGCCGCGTCCGACTGCGGCCGAGACGATGATGGGGAGTTCGATGCCGTCTTCGTCGAAGACTTCGCGCAGGGCGACGAGGGCGGCCTTGGCATTGAGCGAGTCGAAGATGGTCTCGACCATCATGATGTCGGACCCGCCCGCGATGAGGGCGCGGACCTGGTGCTTGTAGGAGACGAGGACCTGGTCAAAGGTGACGACACGGAATCCGGCGTCCTCGGCGTCGGGCGAGTTCGTGAGGGAGACGGTCATGGGTCCGATCGCCCCGGCGACATAGCGTTTCCGTCCGGTCTCGTTGCCGATGCGGTCGCACCACTGCCGCGCGAGTTTGGCGGACTCGTAATTGATCTCCCAGGCGAGTTCCTTGAGGAAGGCATTGTCGCAGACCTCGCGGGCGAAGAACTCGGGGTCCTTGCGGCCCTTGCCGGTCTCGCGCGGGTCTTCGACGAAGAATTCGCTCTGGGCGAGGGTCGTGCCGGAGAAGGTGTTCGTCTCGATGATGTCGGAGCCGGCCTCGAGGAAACGCTTGTGGATGTCGCCGATGACGTCTGGACGGGTGAGGGAGAGGATGTCGCCGTTGTTGAGGAGGTCCTTCACGTTCGAGGCGAAGCGCTTCCCGCGGGCCTCGGGCTCGGTGAGCTTATATTCGCGTATGGTCGTGCCCATGGCCCCGTCGAGGACGAGGATGCGTTTTGCAAGCTCTGCTTTCAGTTCGAGAGTTAACGGGTCATGAACAGGCGAAACGGGTAGATGGAGCGAAGCGGAGTCAATCATGGGTCAGGCGTCAATCGGAGCGAAGCGGAAAAGGCAAGTAAACAGGGTTATACGAGTGAGGCAAGAGAGTTGCGCGTCGAAGAGAAGAGTGTTTTGACCGGGACAAGGGGTCGAGGGGCGGCTTTATTTGCAGGCCCGGTGACATTTAATGGATTTGGAATGCCGCGCCGCCTTCGCCGCCTCGGGAGGTGAATTGATTGGGAGCACTAATTAACACGAATGAGCAGAAATCTACGAAGGGTAGGAAACGACGCTGTGGTTGAATTTGCCCATGCTCATTCCCTCGTGATAAATTCATCTGTGTTCATCAGTGCCCGGGCCACGGTAGTCCAGGAGGCGGCGTTGGGAAGATCGAAGGGGGCGGGTCTGTCCTTTGGCGCGACGGCCTCGGCGGCGGCGGGATCGGCTGTGAAAGAGGCGACCTGGGTTTCGCGGAAAGAGGCGACAGCGTTTAATTCGGCCTCGGCGGGTGGACGTGAATAGCAGAGTAAAAAGGCGTGGCGGATGCGGGCGGTGTCATCGCTCTCGACTTCGCGCATGAGACGGGCCCCGAGTCCCTGCGCCAGTTCGAAGAGACTCTCATCGTTGGCGAGGGTGAGCGACTGCAGGGGTGTGTTCGATCTGACCCGGCTGCTACATACGCTCTGGAAATCGGGCGAGTCAAAAGTCGTCAGGAGCGGATAGGGGGCGCTGCGGTAAAAACGAGTGTAGAGAGCGCGGCGGAAGCGGTCGGGTCCGCTGTCGGCGGTCCAGGTCTTTTTAGTCTGGGTGAAGGCGTAGACGCCCTCAGGCTGCGGCGGATGTACGGGAGGCCCGCCGAGTTTCGGGTGGAGCCGTCCGCTCGCGGAGAGGGCGGCGTCGCGCACGATCTCGGCCTCGACGCGGATACGGTTCTGCCGGGCGAGAAGATGGTTGAGCGGATCGGTTTCCTCAAGGTCGGGTCGGGCGTGGGAGGACTGGCGGTAGGTTGCGGAGGTGACGATGTGGCGGTGGAGCCGCTTCATCGACCAGCCGTTCGCGACGAAGTCATGGGCGAGCCAGTCGAGGAGTTCGGGATGGGTGGGAAAGGCGCTCTGCATGCCGAAGTCGTTTTCTGTCGCGACGATGCCTTTGCCGAAGTACCGCATCCAGACGCGATTGACGGTGACGCGGGGCGTGAGGGGATGATCGGGTCGCACGAGCCAGTGCGCGAGGTCGAGGCGGTCGGCGCGCTCTTTCTGAGCGGCTGACTCCGGCAGGGGCGGCAGCGCGGCGGGCACTCCGGGCGAGAGCGGCCCGGTCTTGAGGTCGTGATCGAGGAAGCTGCCGCGCAGGTGGATGAAAGTCTCGCGCGGCTGGGGCAGGTCGCGCATCACCATCATGTTCACGGGAGCGCCCAGCCCGAGGGCGGAAAGTGCGTCGGTGAGGGCCTTTGTCGCGGCGGTCTTTTCCGCATCCACCTTGGCGAACTCGGCAACGAGAAGTTTTTTCTGATCGTTGGTGCGTTTGTCAGGCTCGGCGCGGAGGGCGAGAAGGAGCGGTGTCTCTTTGGCATCGGGAGCGGTTTTGGCGAGTTCGGCTTTTTCCCATTCGATCTGTCGCTTGCCGTTGGTCGCGTTGACTTTGGCGAGGGTGGCTCTGGCTTCGTCTATGGCCTTGACCTTCGGGGGATCGGGATCTTTCAGAAACATCTCTCCCTCGCTCACTTCGACGGTGGCGCCGGTGTTGTTGATGTCGGTGCCGTGGTTAAAAAAGGCGAAGAGCTCGAAGTACTCGCGATGGGTGATGGGATCGTATTTGTGGGTGTGGCACTGGGCGCAGCCAAGAGTGAGCCCGAGCCAGACGGCGCCGGTGGTGTTGACGCGATCGACGACCTCTTCATTGCGGAATTGCTCGGGATCGGTGCCGCCTTCCTGATTGATGAGGGTGTTGCGGTGGAAACCCGAGGCGACGAGCTGGGATTTCGTCGCATTCGGGAGGAGGTCTCCGGCGAGCTGCTCGATCGTGAAGCGGTCGAAGGGCATGTCCTCGTTGATCGCGCGGATGACCCAGTCACGATAGGGCCACATCTCCCGGTCGCCATCGATGCTATAGCCGTTCGAGTCGGCGTAGCGGGCCTGGTCGAGCCAGTGGCGTCCCCAGCGCTCGCCGTAGTGGGGCGAGGCGAGGAGTTCGTCGGCGAGTGCGGCGACGGCGGCATCGGGATTTTTGCCGTAGGCGGCGAGGAAGGAGGCAACTCTCTCAGGTGCGGGAAGCAACCCGGTCAGATCGAGGGAAAGTCGCCGGATCAGCGTGGCGGGATCGGCTTCGGGTGAGGGGTCGATCCCGCGCGAGGCGAGTTCGCTTTGGACAAAATGGTCTATCGGACTTTTTCCGACCGGCGGTGCCGTGGCGCTGACGGGCTCGAAGGCCCAGTGGCCTTTGTATTCGGCTCCTTCCGCGATCCAGCGGCGCAGCTTCTCGGCTTCGGCGGGGGTGACGACTTTCTTGGTCTTCGGTGGCGGCATGACCTCGTCGGGGTCGGTGCTGAGAATGCGGGCAAGGGCCTCGCTGAGCTCCGGCTCGCCGGGGACGATGGCTTTGGCCGCGACCGCCGAGGCCCGCTCGTCGAGACGGACGTCGCCCTCGAGGGTCTTTTCATCGGGTCCGTGGCACTGGAAACACTTGTCGGAAAGGATGGGACGGATGTCGCGGTTAAAATCGAGTTTCTCCTCCGCCGTGAGGAGCACGGGCGGGAGCAGCAGGATCAGAAGCGAGGCGGGTAGAGGGCGAGAGAACATTCCCTCACACCCTAGTGGAAAACCCCGCTGCACCCAAGGGCCGCGACTGCGCCCCGCGAGCCGCTCAGAGCAGCGCAGTGGCCTCTTTTTCGCCGCGTTCGTAGACGACGTTGGCCCGTCCGACGAGGAGGGCGTCGATCGCGCCGATCTGTTTCGTGTCCTTTTTGCTGTAGGGTAGCTTGTGGAGGATGTAGCGCAGGGCATTGAGCCGGGCGCGCTTTTTACAGTCGGACTTTACGACCGTCCACGGGGCGTCGGCGGTGTCGGTGTTGAAAAACATGGCTTCCTTCGCGATGGTGTAGTTCTCCCATTTGTCGAGGGAGGCGAGGTCGACAGGGGAGAGCTTCCATTGCTTCAGCGGATGCGACTTGCGCTCTTTAAAGCGGCGGCGTTGCTCTTTGCGGCTCACCGAGAACCAGAACTTGATGAGATGGATACCGCTGCGCACGAGGTTGCGCTCGAATTCGGGGACCTGGCGCATGAATTCGTGATACTCTTCGTCGCTGCAGAAGCCCATGACCCGCTCGACGCCGGCGCGATTGTACCATGAGCGGTCAAACATGACTATCTCTCCCCGCGTCGGGAGATGTTCGACGTAGCGCTGGAAGTACCACTGGCCGCGTTCTTCCTCGGTCGGTTTTTCGAGGGCGACGACACGGGCACCGCGCGGATTGAGATGTTCCATGAATCGTTTGATGGCCCCGCCTTTGCCCGCCGCGTCGCGTCCTTCGAAGAGGATCACGACCCGCTGGCCGCTCGCGCGGACCCAGGCCTGGAGCTTCAGCAGTTCGACCTGGAGTCGGTATTTTTCGCGTTCGTAGTTGCGGCGAGACATGAGATTCCGATAGGGGTAGCCGCCTTCTCGCCAGTCGTCCGCGAGTTCGAAGTCGGAGCGGCCGCGACGAACGCTTTTGGCTGCAGTGACGTGTTTCGAAAGGAGGTTACCGATCGCGATGACATCGTCGGGTGAGGCTCCCTCAAGGATGGCCTCGAGAGTTTTCGAGATATTATCGATTCCGGTGGGAGCGGCGGTATGGAGGATGTCCGAGACGGCCGCCGTCTTGGACTCGTGCGCCGCTGAAGTGGACTCGGAGATTGTAAATGTTTCGATGCCGCGAGCCGTGTTTTCAGGAGAGACATCCCCGGGGGCAGTCGCCTTGCGCTTGATTTTCCGCGTCTTGGTTTTGCGGTCTTTTTTTGGGGCAGAGGCGGTCGACTTCTTTAGGGGCGGTTTTTTCATCGGAATTCTCCGGGAAAGAAAAGGCGGGCGATTCCGTCCGGCAAGCCTGTTCAAATACCTGAGCAGGTTTTGACAAATGAAGCGCGAAGCGGGTCGCGAGGCTCTCACTTGCCGAATGGGCTATTGTAGAGCACTTTTGGCCCCGGAAATTCCGGTGGCTTCACTTTTACACCACTCCAATCCATGCCTGTTGACGGAAAAACCACGGTCGGCCTCGTTTCACTCGGCTGCGCCAAAAACCTGATCGATTCCGAGATCATGATCGGTCACCTGCAGGAAGCGGGCATGATCATGACGCCGAATCCGGAGCTCGCCGACGTGCTCATCATCAACACTTGCTCGTTCATCGATCAGGCAAAGAAGGAAAGTGTGGACACCATCCTCGGTGCCGTCGATGACCGCGAGGCCTCCCGGCCCCGGCAGAAGATCATCGTGGCGGGCTGTCTCTCGCAGCGCTTTTCCAAGGAACTTCCTGGACTGATGCCCGAGGTCGATGCCTTCATCGGGCTCGACCAGATCACCTCGGTCGCTCCTGTCATCCGCGATCTCGTGGCCAAAGACGTCGATCCGCTCTCGGAAAATCACGTCACCGCGAAGCCGATCTACATCCCGGACTACGACACGCCGCGCTTCCGCCTGACCCCGCAGCACACCGCCTACATCAAGATCGCCGAGGGCTGCAATCACCCGTGCTCTTTCTGCATCATCCCGAAGATCCGGGGCAAACACCGCTCCCGCACGGTTGAGTCGGTCGTGAAAGAGGCCGAGCAACTCGTCAAAGCCGGGGTCAAGGAGATCAACCTGATCTCGCAGGACACGACCTACTTCGGGATGGACCAGTGGGAAGGGCAACGCCCCAATCCGCGCAGTCCCGTCGATTCGTCGAGAGGGGACTCGCTCGCGACCCTGCTCCGCGCGCTCAATGCGATCGAGGGCGATTTCTGGATCCGCCTCCTCTACACGCACCCCGCCCACTGGAGCGACGAACTCATCGAGACCATCGCCGAATGCCCGAAGGTGGCCCGCTACGTCGACATGCCGTTGCAGCACATCTCTGACCGCATGCTCGGCGCGATGAAGCGGGAGACTGACGGCAACTACATCCGTGATCTCATTCGCCGGATGCGCGCCGGCATCCCCGACCTCGCCCTGCGCACCACCTTCATCGTCGGTTTCCCCGGCGAGACTGATGAAGACTTCCGCGAGTTGCTCGAGTTCCTTGAAGAGACCCGATTCGAGCGCGCCAGCGTTTTCAATTACTCCCGCGAAGAGGGTACCCGGGCCGCGAAGATCGAGGGGCAGGTCCACCACATGACCCGGAAAAAGCGCTGGAACGAAGCCATGCGGCGTCTCGAAAAACTCGCCGAAGAACGCAACCGCAGTCAGGTCGGCCGCAAGCTCAAGGTCCTCGTCGATGCTCCCGGTCAGGCCCGTGGGGAAATGGATGCTCCGGAAGTGGATGGCACCGTATTTATCCCCGACAGCATTCCAGTAGGCGAGTTCGCCGAAGTGACCGTGCGCGAGTGGCGAGGGTATGATCTGGTGGCGGTCTGAGGAGAAGTCACCGATCACGCTACGGGGACCGGGAGCGAGCCCGCCTGATGTCGAGTCCGAAAGCACGCAGGGGCGCCGGGTTGGATCCCCGGCCCTTTCTCCAGCGCGAACGCGCCTAAGATTTCGTTAAAAGCTGGCGCGTCCCGTCAGTTATAGTGTGGGGCTGTTCGAATGATTCCCGACCCCATGAAAAACGCCCTCATCCTCCCGGCTTTTCTTTTCAACACTGCCGTGTCGGCGGCGGAAGTGCCCTTGCCGGAGAAGATCGAGTACAACCGCGATGTGCGTCCCATCCTTTCGGACAACTGTTTCTACTGCCACGGCAACGACCCCAGTCATCGCAAGGCGAAACTGAGGCTCGATATCCGCGACGAAGCGCTTCTCAAAGAGGCCTTCATCCCCGGCAAGCCGGAGGAAAGCGAACTTGTGGCACGCCTCTTCTCGGACGACGAAGACGAGCTGATGCCTCCGGCGGAGTCGCACAAAAAGCTCACGGATTCTCAAAAGGAAATCCTGAAAACCTGGGTTGCCCAGGGCGCGGAGTACCAGCAGCACTGGTCTTACGAAAAGCCGGTCAAGGCGGTGATTCCCGCAGGCGGGAATGGGATCGATGTCCTCGTGAAACAGCGACTCGAGGAAAAGGGATTGAAACCGTCCCCGGAGGCGGACCGGCGTACCCTGATTCGGCGTTTGTACATGGATCTGCTGGGGCTGCCGCCGAAGCCCGCGGAAGTGGCCGCCTTCGTCGACGACACGGCATCGGATGCCTACACGAAGCTCGTCGATGAGGTTCTGAAAAGTCCGCATTATGGCGAGCGCATGGCCATTGGTTGGCTCGATGTGGTGCGTTTTGCCGACACGATCGGCTACCACAGCGACAACCCGCACAACGTGTGGCCTTACCGCGACTGGGTCATCAAGAGCTTCAACAGCAACAAACCCTTCGACCGGTTCACGATCGAGCAGCTTGCCGGCGACCTTGTCGAAGGGGCTGACCAGGAGACGCGCATCGGATCCGCCTTCAACCGGCTTCTCCTCACGACACAGGAGGGCGGCGCGCAGGCGAAGGACTACGAGCAGCGCATGCTCACCGACCGCGTCCGGGCGGTCGGGGCGGCGTGGATGGGACAGACGACGGGCTGTGCGCAGTGCCACGATCACAAATTCGATCCCTTCTCGCAGCGCGACTTTTATGGACTCGGCGCGTTTTTTGCGGACATTCAGGAGCCCATCCTCGGATCGCGGGGCGACGGCATGGTGGTGGGGACTCCGGAAGAAGAGGCGCAGCTCGCCAAACTCGACGCGACTCTCGCGGAATCGAAAAAGGCGCTTGCTGCAGTGCAGCCGCAGATCGATGCCGCGCAACAGGCCTGGGAAACCGACGTGATTTCGGCAACGGGGGAGCTGACCGAGCTGAAGAAGGATTCCGGCGCGTCCGAAGCGGCGGTAAAGAACGCTCAGCAGATTCTTGGTCTCCTCAAGCAGCCCGTCGAAAAGCGCAACGCGCAGCAGAAGAAGCAGGTCACGGATTATTTTCTTGGGGGTTACGAGCAATTCAAAGCCGAGCGCGCCGCCCTCGCCTCCGCCCAGAAAACGCGGGACGCCTTCTACGGCCCTCTCGCCAAATGCCTCGTCACCGTGAGCACTCCGCAGAAACGCACCGTGCGGATCCTCGCCCGCGGCGACTGGATGGACGAATCCGGCGAGGAAGTCAAACCGGCGCTGCCGCATTACCTGCCGCAGCCGAAGATCGAGGGCCGCGAACTGACACGTCTCGATCTCGCGCAGTGGCTCGTGACAAAGGACAACCCGCTCACCGCCCGCACCGTGGTGAACCGTGTCTGGAAGCAGTTTTTCGGCATCGGCCTCAGCAAGGTGCTCGACGATCTCGGGGCTCAGGGCGAGACGCCGCCGAATCCCGCCCTTCTCGATTGGCTCGCGTGCGAGTTCATGGACAGCGGCTGGGACATGCGGCACCTCGTCCGCACCATCGTGACAAGTGAGACCTACCGTCAGACCTCGTTCGCCACACCGGAGCAGATCGCCACCGATCCCGAAAATCGGGAACTCGCCCGGCAAAGCCCCTTCCGTCTCGAGGCCGAGCTGGTGCGCGACAATGCCCTCGCCATCGCGGGGCTGCTCGTGCCGAAGATCGGCGGACCGAGCGTGAAACCCTACCAGCCCGAGGGCTACTGGGAGAATCTCAACTTTCCCACCCGCACCTATCCGGCTGACACGGGCGAGTCGCAATACCGGCGGGGCCTCTACACCTGGTGGCAGCGCAGTTTCCTGCATCCCTCCATGGTCGCTTTCGATGCACCGAGCCGCGAGGAATGCGCCGCCGAGCGGAACCGCTCCAACATTCCGCAGCAGGCTCTCGTGCTCCTGAACGATCCGACCTACGTGGAAGCGGCCCGCTCCTTCGCCGCGCAGATTCTTTCCGAATGCAAGGGCGACACCGCCGAGCGCCTCGCCTGGGCCTGGCAGCGGGCGCTCCAGCGCAACCCCGACGCGACGGAAAGCAAAACCCTCACCGCCCTCGTCGAGGAGCGACTCGCCGCCTACCGCGCCGACACTAAAGCCGCCGAAGAATTACTCAAGGTCGGTCTCGCGCCGGTGCCGGAGGCTCTCGACAAAGCGGAGCTCGCCGCGTGGACGCACGTCGCCCGCGTGCTCCTGAATCTTCACGAAACGATCACCCGCGCCTGAGCGATGCGCCCCCTCACCGACACCGAAGTCTCCCGGCGCGCCTTCCTTTCCCGCACCTCGCAGGGGCTCGGCGGTGTCGCGCTCGCCTCGCTTCTGCATCCATCGCTCGCCGGTGCCGCGTCGAGCGGTGTTCTCGGCAAGCTGCCCCTGCCGCAAAAGGCGAAACGAGTCATCTGGCTCTATCACCGCGACTGGGACCACCACAGCTTGCTGCGCGAGGAACTGCCGCTTCGCGCGAAGGAAGTCGATCGTGCCTGTGCCGCCCTCGTCACGGACCTGAAGGAGCGCGGCCTTTTCGAAGACACGCTCATCGTCTGGGCGGGCGAGTTCGGCCGCACTCCGATGATGCAGGGCAACAAGGGACCGGTCGGACGCGATCATCACAACAAGGCGATGACGATCTGGCTCGCCGGTGCCGGAATCCGGCGCGGTCAGG
>DIVG01000011.1 GCA_002422425.1 Akkermansiaceae bacterium UBA6138
AAGTCCGCCCGCAGGCGCGGCTCGACGACGCAGGCGGCAGGGGCGGTCGATCGACCCGCGATGACTTTTAGAAAGGTGCCGTTCGTGACCACGTCAGGGATCGCCTCGCGGCGGTCGAGACGCAGTCCCCCTTTCGCCTTTTCCGCCCCGTGGCAGGAGACACAGCTATTCGCGAGGACGGGACGGATTGCCGACTCGAAGAGTGTCTCTCCCTCGTTGGCCGGCGCGGCGGTGGAAAGGCCGAACCCCAGAGCCAAAAAACAGATTCGTCGTGAGGGCAGCGATCTCATCGAGCCTTACGATACCGTCCCGCCCTCTTCCGAACCAGTCCCGCGATCACCGCGAACGAGCCAGACCTCCTCGCGGCTTTTCGGCCGCGCGTCTTTTGGAGACAAATCCTTTGCCCCGCCGACGGCTTTCTTTAAAGTGACAGGCTCACCTCTGCCCGCCGCCCGACTGATGCCGACCGACCCTTTCATTCACCTTCATTTGCACACCGAGTATTCCCTTCTCGACGGGGCGGTGCGGATTAAGGATCTGATGAAAAAAGCCGAGCGCTGCAAAATGCCGGCGGTGGCGATGACCGATCACGGCAACATCTTCGGGGCGATCGATTTTTATCAGCAGGCAAAAAAGGCGGGAATCAAGCCCATCATCGGCTGCGAGGCCTACCTCACACCACCGGGCGTGGCGCTGACCGACAAAAAGGCCGAGCCCATCGCCGTCGGGAGCAAGGCAAAGCGGAAGCGCAATTCCCACCTCACCCTGCTCGCCTCGACGAACGAGGGTTATGCGAACCTGATGAAGCTGACCAGTCTCGGTCACCTCGAGGGCATGTATTACAAGCCCCGTATCGACAAGGAGGCTCTCGCCGCGCACTCCGGGGGCCTCATCTGCCTGAGCGGCTGTATCAACGGCGAGATCAATCAGCTCATTCAGAACGAAGACCTTGATGGCGCGCGCAAGAGCCTCGGGGAATTTGTCGATATCTTCGGAAAAGATCGCTTTTTCCTTGAGGTGCACGATCACGGTTTCACCGAGCAGGCCACCTGCACGCGACAGATGCGGGAGTTCGGACGCGAGTTCGGACTCGGCCTCGTCGCGGCGAATGACGTGCACTTTCTCAATCAGGCCGACCATGACGCCCACGACGTTATGATCTGCATCGGGACCGGCTCGCTTCTCATGGACGAGAATCGGATGAAGTATTCCCCCGAGGTCTATTTCAAGAACACCAACGAGATGCGCAAGCTCTTCAAAGAGCTTCCCGACGCCATCGTGAACACCTTGCGCATCGCCGAGATGTGCGACGTGCAGATCCATCTCGACTCGACCAGCTCGGAGAAATACCCTCAATTCGAGTCACCGGACGGCAGCCCGCGTGAGGCCTACTTCCGCAAGGTCTGTTTCGAGGGGCTCTCATGGCGCTACGGCGAGCGGGCCGGGACGGACGAGGAACTCCGCACCCGTCTCGACTACGAGATTGGGGTGATGGAGAAAATGGGCTTCGTCTCCTACTTCCTCATTACGTGGGATTTTGTAAAATGGGCTAAGGACAACGGCGTCCCCGTCGGTCCCGGGCGCGGTTCGGCGGCGGGTTCGCTCGTCGCCTACGTCCTAGGCATCACCGACCTTTGCCCCCTGCGTTTCGGGCTCATTTTCGAACGATTCCTTAATCCTGAGCGGGTCTCACCGCCCGATATTGATATCGACTTCTGCCAGACCCGCCGGCCCGAGGTGATCGATTATGTGCGCCGGAAGTACGGCGAACGGGCTGTCTCCCACATCGTCACCTTCGGCACCCTCGGGGCGAAGAGTGTCGTGCGCGACGTCGGTCGCGTCATGGGCCTGAGTTACAGCGAGGGGGACCGCGTCGCGAAGATGATTCCGACCGAGCTAAACATCACCCTCGCTGATGCGAAAAAGAAAAATCCCGAGTTGCGCGACGAGATCGAGAACAATCCCAGCATCGGCGAACTCTGGCGCTACTCCACCTTCCTCGAAGGCCTCACCCGCGGCACCGGCATCCACGCGGCGGGAATCGTTATCGGGGACAAAGAGCTGACGAATTACGTGCCCCTTATCCGCGGGAAAGAGGGCGAAGTCGTGACCCAGTTCGCGATGAGCCCGCTTACCGATCTGGGGATGTTGAAGATGGACTTCCTCGGTCTCAAGACCCTGACAGTAATCCAGGATGCCGTCGATCTCATCCGCCTCCACACGCCCGACTACGTCCTCGACAATGAGAGTTTCGATGACAAGGCCACTTTCGAACTGCTTAACCGGGGAGAGACGACCGCAGTCTTCCAGTTGGAATCCGGCGGCATGATGAGTCTCTGCCGTCAGTTCGACGTGACGCGGATTGAGGACATCATCGCGCTCATCGCGCTCTACCGGCCGGGTCCGATGGACCTTATCCCCGACTTCATCGAGCGGAAAAAGGGGAAGAAAAAAGTCCAGTATCTCCACCCGCTCCTCGAAGAAGCAAGCAAGGAGACCTACGGCATTCTCATTTATCAGGAGCAGGTCCAGCGCGCCGCCAACCTCCTCGCCGGCTACTCCCTCGGCGAGGCTGACCTTCTCCGCCGCGCCATGGGAAAAAAGGATCTCTCGAAGATGATCCAGCAGCGGAAAAACTTCGTCGACGGCTGCAAGGCGGTGAACAACATCCCCGAAAAGCAGGCCAACGATATCTTCGACTTGCTCGAGAAATTCGCGGGTTACGGCTTCAACAAATCGCACTCCGCCGCCTACGGGCTCATCAGTTACCAGACCGCCTACCTCAAGGCCAATTACCCGGTCGAGTTCATGGCCGCGGTTCTGAGTAACGAGATCAACAACACGGAAAAGATCTCCACCTTTGTCGCCGAATGCCAGCGCATGGGCATTGACATCCTCGCGCCCGACGTGAACCGCTCGATGCTGAAATTCGTCCCCGAAACACAGGTCTCGGGGAAAAAGGCGATCCGTTTCGGCCTCGCCGCGATCAAGAACGTCGGCGAGGCGGCCATGGCCCTCGTCGTGCGCGAGCGCACCGCCAACGGGGAATTCAAGTCGCTTGAGGATTTTGCCGGGCGTCTTGACAGCAAATCGGTCAACCGCAAGATCCTTGAGAACCTTATCAAGGCCGGTGCCTTCGACTTCACCCTCGAGCGTCGTGACGATCTCTTTTCCCGCGTCGGCCAGGTCATCGCCGGGTCGAGTGCCGCGCAGAAGGATCGTGCTACCGGACAGGCCTCGCTTTTTGACATGCACGAACTCATGTCAGCGGCCGCTGTCCCTGAAATAATCGAGGAAGACCGGGTCGTCTGGAATCAGCGGGAATATCTCGCCCACGAGAAAGAGTTGCTCGGATTCTACGTGACCGGGCACCCCCTCGACGAGTATCGCGGGGTCATCGAGCGCGGTAAGTTTTCGACCATTGCCGCGCTTCCGCAGATCAAACCCGGGAAAAAGGCCGAGCGTTTCGCCGGCATTATCGGGGAAGTCACGGTCAAGTACACGAAGCGCGAGAGCAAGCCTTTCGCCATTCTCATCTTCGAGGATTTCACCGGCATCACCGAAGTGATGGTCTGGAACGAGACCTATCAGAAGGCCAACCCGCTTCTCGTCAAAGGCAATGTCATCGAGATCAAGGCCAAGATCGAACAGGACACCCGCTCCGAGATGAACCGGCTCACTGCCGATGAGATCAAGGCAATCGAGTACGACCCTGAAGTCGTGCTCCGCTCCGTCACCCCCGTAGCGGCAACACGTTCGAATCAGTCGCGGCGCTCGCTTGAATCAGCCGTTGCCTCGACTGAAAACGGACGCGAGGGCGAAATTGACAGCCCTTCCTTTGCCATGGTCACCCCGGTAATGGTGCGGCTCGACGCCGCACGTGATACTTCCGCAGCGCTCGCCACCCTTCACACCGCCGCGATGGATTTTCCCGGGGATCGTCCACTTCATCTTAAAGTCCGCCGTGCCAACGGTCAGTGGGTTACGCTTGAGGCCGGCCCTCGTTATCGTGTCTCGGATGAGTTTTTGGAAGCGGGGGGTATTGAGGCCTGGCTCGTCGGGGAGGCGTGAGGGGCCCTCTTCTGCAGTGAACGGGGGCAGCCGCACAGGTGCGGGAGCGGGGGCGGCGCAGGAGAGAGGCTACGGCAACAGGACTTCGGTGGCATCACGGAGGACCCAGTAGCGCGGGTAGCCGTCCAGCGGAAGAGAGACGATGGGAGTAACCGGGAGAGGACGCGCGTTCCCCATCTCATCGAGACTCGTGATTTCACTGGCATTGGTGCGGATCTTAACGGCGGCGGCTTCCTCACCGGTTGTAAAGCCGGCCACGATGAGGTCGTTATCCCGCTTAAAGAGATAAAGGTGGTCATTGTCAGACTCGAGTAATGTCTCACGAAACGAAGCCCCTCCGAGTGCCCCGGTCAGGGCGGCGATGGACCCGTAGACAAAGCGCGGGCAGTATTGATGATCGAGAAAACCGAAGTCCGGCGTGCCGTCGCGCCCGGGCGGTCGGGTCATGCGGGAGCAAAAGAGTAGTACTCCGGCATGATCGTTCGCCCACGCGTAGAGCACTTTCTGGGCGTCGATCTGTCCCTGACGTCTTTCCTGCTCCAGCCGCCAGGCGCTGTAGCCGGTCTCGGTATTGACCCAGCGCGTGCCCGTATCACCGGCATCCGCCTGAAGTCGGCGCATCGTGGCGAAACTGCGCTTGTAATCCGCGAGATTCCCGTGGGCGTTGTAGGCGGGGAAATCGACGAGTTCGTGAAGGGCATTGATGAAAAACCCGCACTTCTTTTCATCGACGAGGGAATAACCCCCGTTTGTCAGGGGTAGCTCCGGAGCGATCCTGCGAATCTCGTCCCGGGAGTACATAAACTGATTCACAAACTCCTCGTTGGTTCCCGACCAGTAGCCGGTCTGGTCAGGTTCGTTCGAGATCTGCACAAAACGTGCCCGGGTGCCGTAGCGCTTCACGAGAGCGGCTAGGTAGGCGCGTTGCGGCCGTTCCCGGTGCGGGTAGCGCCAGCGGTTTTTACCGTGGTGGTCGTATTGAGGAAGCACTGCCCAGTCAGCGGCATTCATTGTCTGTAACGCGAGTTCAAATCCTCTCGCGGTGTAGGATCCCACGGCAGCGTCCATGCGGGAGAAGTTGAAATAATATTCTTCCCCGCCGCTACCTTTCGCCCGGTGCCCCATCTCGAGGGACTCGTCGGTGCGCACGACCTGAAGCCCGAGGCGTGCAATGAGATCGGCTTCACGATCACGGGCCTGTTGTTCTGTTAATCCATGCGGGAGGGTCGGCTTTCCATCCGGCTTCCAGTGATAACGGCCGGGGAAGGCGCAGATACCGACGAAAAATTCGTCTGTTTTCCAGTTGGAACGGGCCGCGTTGTGATCCCCCGTCACCGCGAGATTGCGGATGAGACGAGCCCGGTAGGAGCCGCCGCGGGAGCCGTCGAGGGTGATGAGATAGGTTCCAAGACCGTTGATCGCCACGCTGAGAAGTTCGTCAGGTCCCGCCGCCACCTGCCGTTGATGCACGAGATGGTTGTGGCAGTTCCACACGGAGAGCGTGGCGTGATCATATTTTGCGGGATCGACCCTGAGATTAAGTCGAAAAGGTTCGTTGGTCGGGCCTGATTTCGTCCACTCGTAGAGACCCGCTGCGGGGACGAGCCTGAGGCCGTCGCCGCTAAGATGATGCTCGGGCATGACCTCGTGCAGTGGGGGCACTCTTGAACCCGCGAGGGCGCGTGAGTCCGGCGCGAGCTCGATGCGGGGGGGCTCCGCCACAAGAGAAAGTGGCAGAAAAAGAGTGAAGGCGAGGAGAAAGGGGGCGGGGGGCGTCATGATTCGGTCACCGGCTGAGGTAGACCCAGGGAATCTCCGCCAGCTCCCTGACCTCCGGCCCCTGGCGCTCGCGCACCCAGAGGGTAACAGGTTGGCGGTTGAAATTGCGCTCGTTGATTCCGTAGAGATTTGTGGTGCTATCCTCGATGAGAAAGGCGGGTTCCCCTTTGGACCAGCCGGAGTTGGAATAGACGAAAGCGCCATTCACTTCGGTCACGCCGCCGCCCGTGGTTTCGATCAGAGTACCGGTGTTTTCCGCCTTCATCCCGAGAATCCAGAGATTCCCGCCGACATTGCGGCACTTTGTCCCTTCGCGGCGGCTCGTGAGTTGACGGCACCAGGCGCTTTGCCCCGGCGCGACGCGGTCGAGGTGCCCGCAGAAGTCCTCAAGGAAAATGTTTCCTTTGCCGTAGCCTTCGACATTAAAGCCCGTCGTCGAGCTAACGACGAGAGTACGTTTACTCTCGTGGCGAAGCACGATTTCCCCGCCCCCGATTTCATGGGTGCATCGCTCGATAATGACCACGGGCGCGTCGGGGAGACTCCCGGGGTGTTTCCCGTCGACAAGTTTCCAGACGGGTCCGGGACCGCCGCCTTTGCGGTCCGCTTTAAGCCGACCCTCGAGCCCGATGATGCGTTGCACCGGACCGCGGATTTCCACGGGGGAGGAGAAGCGGAATTGAGAACCGCCGGGCAGGTAAATCGTGGAGGCTCCCGAATCGATCGCCTTTTGCAGGGCTCCGCTCGCGTCGGCCACCCCGGTAGGATCGGCCCCGAAGGCACTCAGGCTGACCCAGTCCTTGGCGGGATCCCCCCAGGCGACTGCCGGTGTCTCTTTAACCGGAAGGGTTGCCGTAGGTCCCGAGGTCGCGAAGGTGCCGTCGCGCACCTCACGGAAGAGTGAGACCACGTTGCGATGTGAAGTCTCCTCACTCACGAGACCTGTGTCGTTAAGGTCTCCTTTGTCACGGCCTTTGTCGTCGTTTTTGACGGCGACGCGGTGGTCGCGAAAATCGACATTTCGCAGATAGATCTGCCGCTGATTGTGAATGGCAACTGGAGGATTGTCCGGATTCGTTGCGTGTAGATGCGCCTCAAGCAGTGTCACGCTGCCCCATGAGTCTTTTTCGTTATAGATTGAAGGCACCCTGTTTTCGCTGACGAGGCCGCGGATAAAGACCATCTGATGATAGTTCCACCATCCGATTCTTCGCTGATTTCGCAGCGTAACATGTTCGAAGGTGTTCGAATTGACCGGCCACTTGGTGCTGATCCCGACCTCGAAGCCCTCTATCGTAAGATTCTTCCCCAAGAAAGGGCCAATTTCGTCGCAGTGTCCGAGATCGAGTCCGATCTTTCCGGCGCCGTCAAGGGAGCGGATCGTCAGATGGCGAAGAGAGCCCTGATTGCTCGCATTGAACTGCAGGCCGATGGCCCCGTGATTTTTCGGTCCGATTTCGATCGTGAGATCCCGCACCGAGTTGCGGAATCGCTCCGCCGGAGCTCCCCCTGTCCAGATGAGAGGCTTCGGCTTGCCCCCGTCGTTGAAGCTACCAGTATTTTCCGGGAGCTTGAGAATCGTAAGTCCTTCACCAGCGCCCTGGAGGATGGTCCGCCCGGGCGTGTTCCCATTCTCACCGCCTGGCCACCTGAGCGTGTCGCGCAGAATAAAAACGCCGGGAGGAAGATAGACGATCCGGTCGCCGTTCGGATACGCATCGAGCGCCGCCTGGATCGGTCCCGTGTCGTCACTCCCGTCATCGGCGGTGGCGCCGTAGGTGCGCCCGTCGACGATGCCGCCATCGACGGGAAAGGTCACAGGAGATTGCGCGAGGGCGGTCGAGGTGGCGAGGGAAAGCAGGCCAAGGGCAGAGGGGAATCGCTTCATCACAGCAGTGGCGGTTCCGCCCCTGGTTTTCGTTTCGCTACGGGTTTATTGGTGCAGCATCGCATCGGTTTCAGCGATGTTAAAACGGGTTGAGACGACAGAGTGTTTTTCCGGACCGGGTGCATACTTCACGTAGGTGGTGGCAACGATCGTGCCGTCGGGGAGCAGTTCGACGCCGGGGTAACCACAGTCGCTGACCCGTTCGGCATGGCTGTGGAGCAGTTTGATGCGGTAGGCACCACCTTCGCCTTTCCGAATGTCTTCGTAAGTGCCGACCCAGGCGACAAAATGCCCGCGCGTCGGGCTCCCGGGCGCCATGTCGCGGAAGGCGAAGAGCCAGCGCCCGTCATTAAGGCGAATGCCGATGTGCCGATCGCCGCTGAGGCCCCAGGGGGTATCGACCGGGGTATCCCAGGACGCGCCCTCGTCGATTGAGAACATCATGAGACTGCGGCCCTGGTGGGTGTTTTCCCGCATCAGGCAGCAGAGTTCCTTGCCGTCCGGTGAACGAAACACAAAGGGTTCACAGGGATTTTTGCCGGTCACCGAGGCGACGACGCGGGGCTCGGACCAGGTGAAACCTCCGTCGGCGGTGACGGTCTGGAAGACTTCAAGCGGGGGTTTGTCCGCGCCTTCGGGCCCCTTGTGATAGAGGCCCAGATAGCGACCGTCCGTCAACCGCACGATGCTGCTGAAGGTCATGACGCAGGGAAAGCCGAGCGGAGGCATTTCGTGCCAGGTCGCCCCGTCGTCTTCGCTCATGATCGAGGGCATTCCCGGGCCGCCGCGTTGGTCGAGAGCGGCCGACCAAACCCAGATACGCGCTTTTCCCGCCGGATCGACGAGGCGGTAAATGCTGGGACAGTTCTGGTGCGTCGCGTAGCCGGGCGGCAGGGTTTCGTCAAGCCGTGTCCAGGTGAGACCGCCGTCGTTGCTCCTTGCCATAGGACCGGCCGCTCCGCCGTGGTTGATGCACCAGACGGCGAAGAGGGTTTTCCGATCCGGCATTAGTAGAGTAGTAGGGTGTCCCTGATAAATATCCTCCGTCCCCGTGGCGACGATGACGTGGCGGACGGTTTCTCCCGAGAGATCAACGAAAGGCAGGTCCGGACCGTCGGTAGCGAAGACAAAGGTGGCGACAGAGGAGAGCAGGGCGGCGGGAATCCATTTCATGAGCGAAGTATACCGTGAATGGACAGCTCGGCGAGTACGCGTTCCCGATGGAAGGGGGCCGATGAGGACATTCCATTTCGTCCGGTCCGGAAGATTGAGGGTTTCCCGAACGAAGTCGGGTCCTGATTCTTAGGAAAGGTTTCGTGCCGAATTACGTCCTCTATTCCTATTGTCGCGGGATCGCAAAATCGCTATCTTTCAACCGTTCGGTTCCGCAGACCTGCGGTTACCGGATCCAAAACCAAAACCAAGTTAAGAAAATCCATGAAAAAAATACTCGCCACCCTCGTTTGTGCGCTGTTCGCCTCCTTCACCTTCGCCGGTGAATACCCCGACATCAGCATTAGCGAGCTTGAGGCAGCCATCAAAAAAGGTGACGTCATCGTCCTCGACGTGAACGGCACTGCCACCTACCAAAAAGGTCACATCCCTGGTGCGATCGACTTCCGCGCCAAGAAGGACGAAATCGCCGCCCTCCTCGGTGACAACAAGGACAAGCTCGTCGTTGCCTATTGTGGCGGCCCGACCTGTTCGGCCTACAAAGCTGGTGCCTCGGCCGCTGAAGCTGCCGGATTCAAAAACATCAAGCACCTCTCCGCCGGTCTCTCCGGCTGGCTCCAGGCCGGCAAAGAAACCGAGAAGCCCAAGAGCTGATTGCGGCCTTCCCGGTTCGCCGGGAAGTTCTCTTAAAAAGCGTTCCTGCAGTGTGCGGGAGCGCTTTTTTTATGCCTCGTCGACAGGGGGCGGTCACCAGTCCGCCGGAAGATCGGCGAGCGTCTCTTGGAGAATCGCCCGAATCCGCGTCTTCTCCGGATTAGTCAGGTGGGCGAAATCGGGATCCGACGGCGAGAGGGCGAGGGCTTTCCCCATGCGGTCGTAGAGCAGCTTTTTGAATCCGGCCGGGAGATTCTGAAAGAGCGGGGTGTAGATCATGTAACTACAGCGGTGCCGGAACAGGTGCGTCTTGAGGTCGAAATCTTTGAGCGAGTTCCCCGCGCGGTCGGCCCGGCGCGTCGCGAGGAAGTCTTCGCGAAGACGGCTGTCGCCGGCGATGGGCGCGGGGAGCGGGGCTTCGCCGGCGAAAAGAAGGTAGCGGGTGAGCTCGTCGGCCAGGGTATTGATCTTTTCCCGATCCTCCGGCAGCAGCTTGCCTTTCCCGTCGGCGAGTGCGGTGCGGAGCCGGTAATGCGCCTGCACAAAACGGTTCACGAAGCCGGCCTGGTGCTCGTGGAGCAGGTGCGCGAGCATGTCGCTGGTGGCGACGGGGAAAACGCTCCAGTCGAATTGCTCGCCGGGCGGCAGGGGCGTCGTCACGATGCCCTCGGGGGTGAAGCGCCCGATGAGATTCCCCCAGTGCAGCTTCACCTCGTCCGCCCCGGTGACGTGCCAGCCGCCGAAGCGATCAGAAATGGGGATCTCGTGGCCGGTGAGCCCGCGACGGTAGGACTCGAGACTGCCGCCGCTGGGACCGGGGATGACGGACTTGATCGCGATGCCGGGGACTTCGTGGGTGTCCTCGTCGGCATGGCATCTCATGCAGCGCTCGGATCGCTCCGCGACGGGCCGGTTGCCGTTGCGCGGGATGTCGAAAATGTAAAAAATGCCGCCGAGATCGGGATCGATCGAGACGATCTCGATGCGCCCGCCCTGGACGTAGCCGAGGTAGAGGTCCTCGTTGAAATAGACCGCCCGCGGGGTGCGGGGCGAGATGAGGCCGAGCTGGAGGCTCGTCGTCGAGTAGACGACCATCTGGGTGGAGGCGGGAATTTTCAGCGCCTTGAGGAGACTCTCGAGATACGCCTTTTCGTTTGAGACATCGAGGTCGAGCCGCCCCTGCTCGAGGTCGTCTTTCAGCAGGGTAAAGGGATCCTTGAGCGGACGATTCCAGTAGTCATGCTCGGGTGCCTCGAGATCGGCGAAGTGGAGATCGTCGGTCTCATTCGCGCCGCTGCCGCCTCCTCCCGCGGCGAGGAGGATTAAGGTTAGAAC
The DNA here is from genome assembly GCA_002422425.1 of Akkermansiaceae bacterium UBA6138. Classification (GTDB taxonomy): domain Bacteria; phylum Verrucomicrobiota; class Verrucomicrobiia; order Verrucomicrobiales; family DEV007; genus Arctic95D-9. Next base: position 10,901 of record DIVG01000011.1, read on the forward strand.
GGCGGCACGGGTGAGTGGCATGGCGGGAACGGTAATCCGAAACCTGGGCCTCTGGCAAGGCGGACAAAAGTCGGATTGCTGCCATAGACCGAAATGCAGGTAGGAGCCCGGCCCGAAGTCGGTCGGGCTACCTCAATACGCCTCCACCATCGCGCCGTCGATGAGGATATTTTGCCCGGAAAGGTAGGCATTGGCCTCGGAGCAGAGAAACGCGACGATGCGCCCGAAGTCGGCGGGCTCTCCGTATTTCCCGAGCGGGATTGAGGCCTGTGATATAGCGCGCTGCTCTTCGTAGGAAATGCCGGCCTTGCCCGCCCAGATCGTGTCGAGCTGCTCGATGCGGTCCGTGTCGATGCGTCCGGGGCCGACCGTGTTCACGAGGATTCCATCAGGGCCCAGCTCGCGGGCAAGGGATTTCCCGAGACCGACGAGACCGGAGCGAAAGACATTGGATAAGAGCAGCCCGTCGATGGCCTGCTTCGTCGAGACAGAGGTGTTGTTGACAATGCGCCCGCCGCCTCCGGCTTTCAAATGCGGCAGGGCAGCGCGGATCGTGCGCACATACCCGAGCATGGTGAGCTCAAAGGCTGACTGCCAGGCCGCGTCGTCGAACTGGTCAAAGCCGCCCGCAGGCGGCCCCCCTGTGTTGTTGAAGAGGGCCCAGAGCCCGCCGAACTCCGACACGGTCGCGGCGATAACGGCCTCGATCGCCGCCGCATCGGTGATGTCACCGGCGGTAAAAAGCGGACGATTCCCCGTCTCCGCCTCAATCGCATCGGCCGCTGCCGCGAGCTTTTCTGCGGAGCGGGCGAAGAGCATGACTTTCGCGCCCTCGCGAGCCAGCTCCGTTGCAACACCGAGTCCGATTCCTCCGCTGGAGGCCATCACGAGNNTCAATTCCCCAGATTCGCGATCATCCGCGTCAGTTCATCGACGCGCTGTTGCCAGTGCTTCTGACGCTCTTTCATTTCCTTGATGACCTCGTCGGGCGCGCGGGTCACGAAGTTCTCGTTGGAAAGCTTGGCGTTGACCTTCTTGAGCTCGTCCTGCGTCTTGTCGAGTTCTTTGCCGAGGCGGCTTCGCTCGGCTTCGACGTCGATGAGCCCTTCGAGAGGGAGATAGATTTTCCCGATCGCGGTGAGGGCGGCGGGGACGCCTTTTTCCGCCTTGAATCCGGGGGAGACGAGGACTTCGCCGGCTCCGGCGAGGCGCTGGAAAACGGCGGCCTGCTCGAAGCTGCCGCCCGTCGGATCGATGATGAATTTCACGTTCTTGTTCGCCCCGAGACCATACTCGGCCTTGAGGTTGCGGGCGCGCCCGACGGACTCGTAGACGGCCTGGGTCAGCGCACGCGCTTTGGCGATCGCATCCGCATCCTGCCCTTCGAGGACTCCGCCCGCAGGCAACTCGGTCTGCATGAGGAATTCCGGATCGCCTTCCTCGCGGAAGCCGAGTTTTTCCCAGAGTTCCTCGGTGATGTGCGGCATGAAGGGGTGGAGGAGAAGGAGGAAACGCTTCAGGACGAGGTCCATCGTCGCGAGAGTCGAGGCCCGTGCGTCGGGGGTGCCCTCTTCGAAGAAGTCTCCCTTCGACGACTCGAGATACCAGTCACAGTAGTGGCTCCACCAGAAGTCGTAGAGGAGCTGCGCGATCTCGTTGAAACGGTAGTCCTGATAGGCCATCGCGATGTCCTGCTCGAGCTGGTCGAGACGGGCGAGGATGTCGATGGAGTAAATCGAGAGTGAGCCAAAATCGACCGGCCTGGCCTCGACCGCACCCTCCTGCATCTGGCGGTAGCGGGCCGCGTTCCAGAGCTTGTTGGCGAAGTTACGGCCTTCCACGATCTGGTCTTCGTCGAACTTCACGTCCGTCCCCGTCGGGGCGATCCGCATGAGACCGAAGCGCAGGGCATCGGCACCGAACTCGGCCATGAGGTCGAGCGGGTCGGGCGAGTTGCCGAGCTGCTTCGACATCTTGCGGCCTTTTTTGTCGCGGATGATGCTGGTGAAAAAGACGTTTTTAAAGGGCACCTCACCCTGCCAGCGGAAGCCGGCCATGATCATGCGGGCAACCCAGAAGAA
>DIVG01000080.1 GCA_002422425.1 Akkermansiaceae bacterium UBA6138
AGCTTTTTGAGATTGGTATCTGCCAGCAACGTCCGCATCTGGGTGATGGCAATTTCGTTGAGCTTGAGGAGGCGGTCCGGAGCCGGGAGTCCCTGGCGGATGAGGACGGAGTTGAGGCTTTCGAGATTGGTGAGGACGACGAGTTGCTCCAGCGGGGCGTGGTCACGGAGGTTGCCCTCGGCGTCGGGGTGGGCGTCGCGCCATTGTTTCGCGGTTTGGCCGAAGAGGGCGACATTGAGCAGGTCAGCCTCGCTGGCGTAGGTGATGGCGGCCTGGGTCTTGGTGATGGACGGAGGGATGAGCGTCTCCTTGATGGCATCGGTGTGGATGCGGTAGTTGATCTTGGCGAGGGTGCGCTGGAGGTTCCAATCCAGCTTGAGGCGGTCGTTCTCCTCATCCTTGAGGCGGCGGAACTCTTTCACCAGATAAATTTTGAATTCCGGGCTGACCCACATTCCGAATTCAAAGGCGATGTCAGGATGGGCGAATGTGCCGCCATAGCGTCCCGCAGTTGCCCTTAGCCCAATGGCGTTGGTTTTTTCGACCCATTCCTTGACGCTGATCTTGTAGCTGTTCAGTCCGGCCTGACTTTTAATTATGGCGAATTCGCCATAATTAAAATTGGGATTGAAGACGGTCTCCCAGATGCCGAGGAACTCCACCGTGTTCCTATTCCGGAGCCAATCAGCGATGAAAAAGTCCCCGTCCTTGGCACGAAGCATATCTGTGAGGGAGATGTAATCGCCTTCCTTGGCGGCGAGAACTGTAACGCTGGTTCCCTTCACTTCGATGGTGGATGTTTTGGCTTTGCTCATGGCTGTGTGCGAACTGCTGTGATGGTTCTAATTCCATCGGATTCGATGGAATTAGAATTTGCAAAAGCCTGTAAACCTCTCGAATCCGAGAGGTTTAATCCCGTCGAATTCGACGGGGTTAAATGTGGCGACTTCGCCATAGTTGGAACGGGGCGTTTACTGCTCATACGCACTAAGTCCCGAGATGTCGAGGCCCCCGGCGCGTTTGGTGAGGAGGGGATGCAGGTCGGCCATGAGGGAGAGTTCGGCCTCAGTCCGCGCTTTCCACCCAAGGTCGAGCGGTGCCATCAGATCGCTCAAGTGCTCGCCATCAAAGATCATGCGTTGCAGGATCCCGTCCACAAAGCCTTGCAGCTCGCCCGTCGCAAGCCCATGCCGGGCGGCGATACCGGCAAGTTCGGCGGCGTCTTTCCCGGCCTTGAAGCGGGTGTAGCCCGCTCGAATCGCCGCTTCGTCGAGTCCCTCGCCGACTTTCAGCGTGCCGATGTATTCGGCGATGTCGTCGCGCTCGTTCATGAACTTCGCATCGGACTGGATGAGGCCGACGAGCTGCTCGCGGCTCATCTTCTGCTTGCCCGGCCCCTGTTGGGAGAAGCGGGAGATCAGGCCCATGATGTAGTCGTAATCAATCACGGCCGAGGCGAAGAGCACAAACTCGAAGTCGAGCTGATCAACGGGATCGCCGGTGTCGGGCTGGCCATCGTTGCCGGGTTTGCCCTGCTGGGCCTTCAGCCGCTGGGCGGTCTCGAGATACTGGCCGCGGAAGCCGCGCAGGTTTTCCTCGGGCAGGATCGTCGCGATGGCGGCGGCGTCCTCGCCGGTGAGGTCGGTGTACTGGTCGAGCTGGGTTTTGAGGCGCTGCACTTCCTTGAAGTGATTGATGAAGGCGGCGCGGGCGGCGTCGCCCTTGAGATTCGGTACGGACTCGGGGGCGGTGGCGAGACCCTGGGACTTCATGAAGCTGTCGAGCGTCCGCACCGCTTCTTCGAGTTTCTTGATCACGACGGGGGCTTTGTCCACGAGCCAGATTTCGCGGGCCTGTGGGCCGGTCTTTTCGCCGGAGAAGAGGGCGATGGCGGCATCGACGGCGTCCTGCTGCTGGCGGAAGTCGAGGATGTTCCCATAGGGTTTCGTGCCGTTCAAGACCCTGTTGGTGCGCGAGAAGGCCTGGATGAGGCCGTGGTGCTTCAGGTTCTTGTCGACGTAGAGGGTGTTCAGGTACTTGGAATCGAAGCCGGTGAGGAGCATGTCCACGACGATGGTGATGTCGATCTTCTGCGCGGCGGGGTAGTCGGCGTTCGGCCACTGCTGGTCTTTGATGCGCTTCTGCACATCCTGGTAATAGAGATCGAACTCGCTGATGCGGTGATTCGTGCCGTAACGGGTGTTGTAGTCAACGAGGATGGCGCGGAGGGCGTCCTTTTTCTTGTCGGGCTCGACTTCGTTGTCGGCCTGCTCCTGCGGCAGGTCTTCCTGGATCTGCCTCACGTCGGGATCGCCCTCGGCGGGCGGGGAGAAGACGCAGGCGATGTTTAGAGGTTTGAAGTCCGGATCAGCGGCGGCCTTCTCGACCTGCATCGTCGCAAAGAGGCTGTGGTACTCGATAGCGTCGTTGATGGACGAGGTGGCGAGGATGGCATTAAAGCGGCGTCCGCCGGTGGCGGCGTCGTGCTTGCTGAGGATGGCGTCGATGACGGCGCGCTTCGGCACAGTGGCGGGAGCTTCCAGCTCCCTTGTTTTTCGAACCTTGGAGCTGGGAGCTCCAGCCACTTTCTTGTCGGATTTGTCAGTGCCAGGATTCTCCCTGATATAACGGCGAATCGCCTCCATTGCGCTCTCATGGCGCACGATATGGTCGTAGGACTCGTGCTGCCAAAGCTGGCCAGTCCTCCCCAAGCGCTGGTTGATTTGGTTGGCGGTGAATGATTTCCAGGAGTGCAGAATGTCCATCAATCGCTGGCGGGCCATCGGCTTGACCAAAACGTGGACGTGGTTGGGCATGATCACATATTCATCGAGTTCATAGCGTTGACCTTCGAAGTGACGGAGAGCTCCATCGACGATCCCGGCAATCGCCGGATCGCGTAGCACACACGAGCCACTTCCCGCATTCAGGAGTTCTTCGTAGCGGCCGGAGAAGAGGCGGTGATACTCGGCGATTTCCTCCGGGGTGAGGTGATTGATGTCGTGGACTTGTCTCCAATGATCGCGTTCTTGTTTGATTTTTTCGACTACCGCTTGAGGCAAAGCATCGGCGAGTCGGAAGGTGACAAAATACCAAACTGAGCCCTGTTCCCAATGGGGAAGATCGCCGCCGGTGCGGATATCGATCTCGGTGGATGGATCGAAGTATTCCCAAGTAGCGGGAACATCTTGCTCCTTTGGTTTCGAAGCCTTGGAGCTGGAAGCTCCAGCCACTTTGAAGTAATCGATGTGAAACCGCAGCACGTTCCCGTCCTCGATCGCGTGGGTGATGGTGTAGGCGTGGAGCCGCTTCTGGAAGAGGTCCTCGGTCGTCTTCATGGAGGCCTGCTCGGCCTCGATCTTCTGTGCGGCGGCGTTTTCCTCGAAGATGGGGGTGCCGGTGAAACCGAAGAGCTGCGCCCGGGGGAAAAACTCTTTGATGGCCTTGTGGTTCTCTCCGAACTGCGAGCGGTGGCACTCGTCGAAGATGAAGGCGATGCGTTTTTCGCTCAGCGGCGCGAGCAGCTCCTTGTAGGTGGGCTGGTCGTTCTTTTTCCGCTGCTTGTTGCGCTTGCTGGTCTCGTCCAGCGCGAGGCCGAGCTTCTGGATCGTGGTGACGATGACCTTGTCGGCGTAGTCCTCGGAAAGGAGACGGCGCACGAGGGCGGCGGTGTTGGTGTTTTCCTCGACGCAGCCTTCCTGGAAGCGGTTGAACTCCTCGCGGGTCTGGCGGTCGAGGTCCTTGCGGTCGACGACAAAGAGGCATTTCTCAATGTCGGGGTTGTCCTTCAGCAGGGTCGAGGCCTTGAAAGAGGTGAGGGTCTTGCCGCTGCCGGTGGTGTGCCAGATGAAACCGTTGCCGCTGTTTTCGTGGATGCAGGTGACGAGGTGCTTCACCGCATAGACCTGATAGGGCCGCATCATCAGCAGCTTTTGCTCGCTGGCGATCAGCACCATGTAGCGGCTGATGGTGGTGCCAAGGGTGCATTTCACGAGGAAGGTCGCGGCGAAATCGTCGAGATGGGTGATCTTCTTGTTCGCCTCGTCGGCGAACTGGTAGATGGGCAGGAAACGCTCGTCGGCATTGAAGGCGAAGTGGCGGGTGTTGTTATTCGCGAAGTAGTAGGTGCTGTCGCGATTGCTGACGATGAAGAGCTGGAGGAAGCAGAGGAGCGTCTTCGAGTAGCCGTTGCCGGGGTCGTTCTTGTAATCGACGATCTGCTCCATCGCCCGGCGCGGCTGGATGCCGAGGGTCTTCAGCTCGATCTGGGTGACGGGCACGCCATTGATGAGGAGGAGCACGTCGTAGCGGTGATGGCTGTAGTCGGTGTTGATGCGGAGCTGATTGACGACCTCGTAGGTGTTTTTGCACCAGTCGCGAATGTTGACGAGGGTGTAATTCAGCGGCGTGCCGTCGTCGCGGGAGAAAGAGTTGATCTGGCGCAGGGTCTTCGCCGCCGCGTAGACATCGGGCGTGACGATCTCGTCGAGGAGCCGGGCGAACTCGCCGTCGGTGAGGTGGACACGGTTCAACGCCTCGAACTTTTCGCGGAAGTTCGCTTCCAAGGCCGCCCGGTCGCGGATGTCGGGGCGGATGATGTATTTGAGGCCGGCAAGTCTTTCGATTAGGTTACTCTCAAGGTCCACTTCGCGAACGACCGAACGTTTGGGTTCCGGTGACGCGTCGTAGGTGAATTGAGAGGCAGTCATTCAGAGATTTCGCCTGGGCGGAAAACTGGGTCCTCGCTCATCATGCCCAATTTCTCCTGACATTCAACCGCTCAAAAGCATTCACCGCCCCCGCCCTCTCGCCGTCATTGTGCCAGTGGCTGCCCCTCTCGCATCCGAGGTCATCGGCAAGGAGCATCACGACATTGGGTCGATCCACCGCGCGCACGGAGAGGGAGAACAGGACCGCGAAAGCGGCAATGAGGAGCGATTTCATGAAAGGGAGCATGGGGAAACGGGACCGGTTTGTCCACCCCCCCTTCTCGAACTTCAACATTAGGGTCGGGTTTCACCCCATAGCGAAATGCACGGTTTTGCGGCAGCCTGAAGACTATGAAAACCATCCTGACGACCTCCGCCGCTCTTACGATTCTCCCCTTCTGCCTGGTCATCCTTCCCTTCCTCCTCCTCGCGAGCTGTGACCAGCAGAAGGCGGAGATCGATGCCAACAAGGACGCCACTGTCGACATGCTCGACGAACAGAAAGACGCCGTCGACAACGCCGCCGAGCGGGCCAAAGAACGCACCGAGGTGAATGCCGAGATCGACAAGGCGAATATTGAGGCCGGGAAAGAGATCGCCAAAGCCCAGCTCGAAGCCGACAAAGTGAAAGCGGAGGCCGAAGCCGAAGCCGCCAAAGCACGCATCGATGCGGTAAAAGAGTAATCGACGATCCCCTCCGGACCGGATCCTTAACCCGCATTTAACGGCGGGTTAAAACGCCGTGATTTTCCACTTTCCGTTCCAATGACGGAGGTGAATTACGGAGAATTTAAGATTTCTCAAGGTTCGGGGTCATTCACTCGTTGACATCACGTGCATTTCCGTTTAAGTGCGCGCTCCACAAAACTCTCAGCTCGCTATGGCAGTCCCAAAACGCAGAACCTCCAAGATGAAAAAGCGCCTCCGTCGCGCAGGCCAGAAATGGCGTGCCCGGAAGCTCAATGTGTGCTCCGAGTGCGGTAGTGCCGCCCCCTCACACATCGCATGCCCCAGCTGCGGTTACTACAAAGGCCGCCAGGTCCTCAAGGTCGACGAACTCTGAGACCCTGCTCTTTTAGATCCCCTTTTAAACGGTCCAAAGTCACCTCCCGCGAGGTGACTTTGTTCTTTTCGGGGTTGCATGTTGCAGTGGCTTGATCCTAGATAGCGGCTTATATCTCAAGATGAGAATCGCTCTGGATGTCATGGGAGGCGACAAGGCTCCCCAAGCAATAATGGCGGGCGCGGTCGAGGCACTCGAGGCCTTCGGCGGCGACCTGCAAAAGCTGTATCTCGTGGGCGACGAACAGGCGATTAAGGAGGAGCTGAAACATCTCTCCTACGCCCACGGCAAGATCGAGATCGTCCATGCGTCCGAGGTTGTAACGATGCATGACTCGGCCGTGAAATCGGTCAGGCAGAAAAAGGATTCCTCCATCAGCGTCGCGGCGGATCTCGTCAAGCGCGGCGACTGTGATGCCGTCGTCAGCGCCGGCAATACCGGGGCCGCCGTCGCCGCCGCCACGATCAAATGGCGCCACATCCCCGGGGTGGAGCGCTCCGGGATCGCCTCGGCTCTTCCCAACGAAAACGGCCCGTGCAATATCATGGACGCCGGAGCCAACGTCGACGCGAAGCCGACCCACCTGCTCGGTTATGCGATCATGGGCAGCGTCTATGCACGACACGTCCAGGGGAAAAAAAATCCCGTCGTCGGCCTGATGTCCGTCGGCGAAGAGGACTCGAAGGGCACGGACTTCACCCGCGAGGTCTTCGAACTGCTCAAGTCGACGAACCTGAATTTTCGCGGCAACGTCGAGGGTCACGATCTCTTTGAAAGTAAGATCGACGTGGTCGTCTGCGACGGCTTTGTCGGCAATGTCATTTTGAAATCCTGCGAGGCGACTGCCAAGGTCATGTTCAAGTGGCTGAAGCAGGACCTCATGGCCAACCCGATCCGGCAGATGGGCGCACTCATCGCCAAAGACGCCTTCAAGGCGACGAAGGAGCGGGGCAATTACGAGACCTACGGCGGCAGCCCGCTCCTCGGCGTGAACGGCGTCTGCATCATCGGTCACGGCTCCAGTTCGGCACGTGCCGTCCGCAATGCGATCCGCGTCGCGGCCGAGTCCGTGAAGCACCATGTCAATCCGCACATCGAGGAGGAAATGGCGCGCTACGCCGACCTCTTCCGCGGCGCCAGGTCGGAGTGAACGCGCCATCCCCCTTTTCACCGTAATGACTGAATCCGGAACCTCAGCCCCCACCCTCCCGCTCGCCGTCGGCATCGCCGGGACAGGCAGCTACCTGCCGGAAAGGATCATGACCAATCATGACCTCGAACGCTCGGTCGACACCTCGGACGAGTGGATCACCTCCCGCACCGGCATCCGCGAGCGCCGCATCGCCCGCGAAGACGAGTTCACCAGCCACATGGCGAGCGAGGCGGCCAAGTCCGCGCTCGAACAGGCCGGCATCGCCGCCGCCGACATCGAACTCATCATCGTCGCGACGATCACGCCCGACACTCTCACCCCCGCGACGGCCTGCTACGTGCAGCAGCAGATCGGCGCGCTCAAGGCGGTGGCCTTTGACGTCTCGGCGGCATGCTCAGGATTCCTTTATGCGATGGAGCTGGCCCGCCACTCGGTCGGGGCCGGCGCTTTCCGCAACGCCCTCATCATCGGCGCGGAAAAGCTCAGTGCCTTTGTCGACTGGAACGACCGCAACACCTGCGTCCTCTTCGGTGACGGAGCCGGAGCCGCGGTTCTCGTGCCCTCGACCAATGGCGGCGGACGCATCCTTTCCTCCCAGCTCGGGACCGACGGGGCCCAGGCGGAGTTGCTCAACATCCCCGGCGGCGGCTCGGCCTGCCCTTCGCTGCCAGGCGGCTCGCCGGAAAAAAGTGCGACCCTCACGATGCAGGGACGCGAAGTCTTTAAGCATGCCGTCAACGCGATGCGCAAAGCGGCGATAGACGGCATCGCCGCCGCCGGGCTCACGATCAAGGAAATCGACCTGCTCATCCCCCACCAGGCGAATCTCCGTATCATCGACGCCATTGTCGAGAGACTCGACTTCAGCCGTGACGATGTTTTCATCAACCTCGACAAATACGGAAACACTTCGGCCGCCGCCGTGGCCATCGCCCTGGACGAAGCGAACCGCCAGGGGCGCATCAAGAAAGGTGACCACATTCTGCTGGTCGCTTTCGGAGCCGGCCTCACCTGGGCCAGCGCGGTTATCGAGTGGTAAAATGGGCGAGCAAAACAGAGCTTACGGTGTCCAACTCCCCGTAGCGTGATGAACTTGTTCGCCGAAATCACCTTCCGACTGGCCTATCCCTGGACGCTTGCCCTCCTCGCACTCATTCCCCTGCTTGCTCTTCTCAGAAGTCGGTCAGGGAATCAGGGCTCGATCATTTTTTCATCGCTTCATATCCTCAATCGCCTTGGCCCGATCGCCCGGGGCCGTTCCGGAGGCTTTAGACTCGCGAGCCTTTTCCTCTGTCTTCTCTGTCTCATCCTCGCCCTGACACGACCGCAATGGATCAACCGCACTGAGCAAATCTCCGAAAGCGGGATAGAACTGATCCTCGCGATCGACGTCTCGCGCTCCATGCAAGTCGAGGATTTTCGCATCGAGGGGACTCGGGCTAACCGGCTCCAGGCGGCCAAGAAAGTCACCCGTGACTTCATCCGCGGCCGCACGACCGACCGCATCGGTATTCTTGCGTTTGCGGGCCGTCCCTATCTTGCCAGTCCGCTCACCCTCTCGAAAGCGTGGCTCGAGGGTGAACAGGGACTCGGCCGTGTCCAGATCGGGATGGTCGAGGACGGCACCGCGATCGGCTCTGCCCTCGCCGCCGCCGCGAAGCGACTCGATAAGCGCCCTTCGAAGAGCAAGGTCATCGTCCTCCTCACCGACGGGGTCAATAACGCGGGGAAACTTTCCCCGCTCGAAGCTGCCAAGCTTGCCCGCACCCTCGGCATCCGCGTCTACACCATCGCGGTCGGTACCTACGGTGATTACGTCGTACAGACGCCAGTGGGGCCTCAACGGCTGACTCAGGAATTCGACGAGGAAACGCTCAAGGAGATTGCCCGCATCGCAGAGGGCGAGTACTTTCGGGCACAGGACACCTCAGGGCTGGAACGTATCTTCGCGCTGATTGACGAGATGGAGAAAACAGAGATCAAACGCCAGACCCGTATCGAAGCCTCTGAGCTGTTTCACTGGTTCGCCATCGCTGGCCTCGGCTTCGGGCTTTTAACTCTCGTTGGTGACGACACTTTTTGGAGGAGGTATCCATGAGCGGTCTCACCTTTGCCCAACCTGTTTGGATTTGGGGATTGCTCGTCCTCCTCCCCCTCCTCGCTCTGAGAGTCTGGTCGCACTGGCACGCGGCCCGCTGTCTCCCGGGCCTCGTCTCTCCCCGCCTCGCAAGCCGCCTCGTCAGCGGCAGCAGTCACAGCCGCCGCTGGGTCGCTTTCACCCTCAACTCTCTAGCCCTTGCCGCCACGATCATAGCCCTCGCCCGACCGATAAAAGGCTTCACGGAGATCGAGACCGAGACTGATGCCCGCAATCTCCTCATCGCGATCGACACCTCGCGCAGCATGATGGCCGATGACCTGCCGCCAAACCGCCTCACCAGGGCCCAACTCGCGGCAAAGGACATCATCAGCGCTCTCCCCGAAGACCGCATCGGGCTGATCGCGTTTGCCGGCCGCCCCTTCATCCAGGCACCTCTCACCGTCGATCACGAAGCCGTTCTTGAAGCCATTGATCAACTCGATACCGAAATCATTCCCCGCGGCGGCACCAATCTGAGCGCGGCGACAGCCCTCGCACTGGAGACATTCAAGGAGGCCGGCCTTGAGCAGAGCGCCCTTGTCCTTTTCTCGGATGGCGAAGCTCTCGAAGGTATCGCGGAAATCGAAAAGATACGCGGCGAGGCCGCAAAGGCCGGCATGTTCATCATCACCGTCGGCGTCGGCACGGTAGATGGCGCGATCATCCCCGAGACCGACGACAGCGGGTTGCCAGTCCCCGGTCTTTTTGTTAAAGACGACAACGGACAAATCGTGCGAACCAGACTCGTCGCGGAGACCCTGCAATCCCTCTCCTCACAAGGCGGGACCTACGTGCACCTGGGCGGCAAAACCTCCCTCTCCCGAGTCGTCGAGCAAATCGGGCAGGGGCTCACCAGTTCCCGCGAAGCGAGCGGGACCCGGTTGCGGCCGATCGAGCGCTTCATGTGGCCGCTCAGCGCTGCCGTGGCCCTTCTCGTGCTGGCGCACCTGCTGCCGCTTTTTTGGCTAAAGCCGTCCCCCGGTCGCAAACTCAAAACCGTCCCGATGAAGCGATTAACAGGCGGACTGGCCGTTTCCGCCGCAAGTATTCTTCTCACAAGCAGCCCCGTCGCCGCACGCGATGAGATCAAAACGGGATATGACGCTTACCGGAAAAAAGAATATGCCGAGGCGATTGAGGCCTACGAGAGATCTCTCACCGAACGTCTCACGGCGAGAGATCGCTCGCGTCTCCACATGGGGATCGGTGCCGCCGCCTATCGGCTCGGAAACTATGAACGAGCCGCCGAGGCTTATGGCAATGCACTCATCGAGGGCAGTGAAGCTCTCCGCAGCCAGTCCCATTACAATTTGGGCAATACCCTTTTCCGCCAGGGCGAGGCGGCTTTGAAACCTGCCCCGGAAGCGGGCGATCCGGACCAATTGCAAAATCTCTCCGGTAAAAACACGACTCTGGAAAACACTATCCGCGACTGGGAGGGCGCGATAGAGCACTTCGAAACGACCCTTTCTCTCGATCCCGAAAATCACCGGGCCGCCCACAACCTTGAGCTCGTGAAAAAACGTCTCGAAGAGTTGAAGAGGGAAAAAGACGACGAGAAGAAGGACGACGAAAAGAAGGACGACGAGAAGAAGGACGACGAGAAAAAGGACGACGAGAAAAAAGGAAAGAACTCTGATGACGGTCGGGACCCCGAAGCCCCTTCTGAAAAACCCGAGCCCGGCGATCAGGGGCCGCCGAATCCCGAAAAGTCCCCCCCGCCTCAACCTGACGCCCCGCAGGACGGTGAGCTTGAAGCCGATCCGAATCAGGATCAGCCGCAGGACCAACCTTCTCAGGCACCGCCCGGAGGGGCCGGGTCAGAGGAAAAGAGGATGAACCCTGCGACAGGTTATTCCCCCTCGGAGGCCCGCCAACTCCTCGATGCTCTGGCTGACGAGACGGAGGTGCGTCCGCTCTTGCAACCGTCGCGCGGCGAAAAATTTAAAAACTGGTAATTTCCCCCGATCATGGTGTTACGCTGTTTTATTGTCGCTCTCCTCTTGCTCCCCCCCCCGAGCCGTCTCGCCGCTCAAGGCGTCGCTCAGCAACCGGCCGTTTCCGTGAATGTCCTGAGCAATCGAGTGGCTCTCGGGGAAACGGGCCAGCTTATCATCAAAGTTACCAACGGAGACGCTCAGGTGCCCCGGTCCATCGATGCACCGGGCCTTGAGGTAACTTACTCGGGCGAGCAGTCCTCCATCAAGATTATCAACGGTGTCAGCTCGGCCGAAACAAACTACTTTTACCTCTTCCGCGGCGACACCGTCGGCCACTTTACGATACCCGCGTTCGAAATTCTGGTGAAGGGCCGGTCTCTCATGACGCCCCCTGTCGAGATCACCATTTTCAGTAACGGAGGGACAGAAGCGACGAGCGATGCCACCAAACCCTTTTTCGGAAAACTCGAGCTTGGCAGGGATGAATTTTACGTCAACGAGATCGTGCCTTTTACTCTTAACGCCTACGTCCGCGGGCGCGGTGCCATTAGCGACGTCACCAATGCGAAACTTGAGAACGCGAGTTTTGTGATCAAACCCTTCCGTGAGGTTCGCACTGACGGAGCCGAGGTCGGCAGTGTCTACTACTCCTCGGCCGTGATCCCCTCAACCCTCTTTGCCCTCAAACCCGGGGAGCACCGTCTCGGGCCTGCGGAGATCGGCGTGCGGGTCCTCGACTCCGGTTCCGGCTTCGGACTTTCTTCCCTTTTCAGAAGCAACACTCCCCGCGAGATCGTGACCAATTCCGTCAACATCACTGTAAAACCCCTCCCCGACGGAGCCCCCGCCAGCTTCACTGGTGGTGTCGGAGTCTTTGAGATCACAGCGAAACCTTCCGCCGACGCCGTCGGCGTCGGTGACCCTATTTCAATGGAGTTTATCGTCTCCGGGATCGGCAACCTTCGAACGATGAGTGCGCCAGACTTCGAAATTCCTCAAACCGGACTTTGGAAAAGCTACGAGGCCAACAAAGACCTCAGTAATGAAGGAGATTCCGACGGCTTCAACACGGGACAGGTGAAATTCACTCGTGTGATTATCCCTGAAGCCAAAGTGAAAGAGATTCCGAGCTTCCTCCTGACCTACTTTGATCCCTCAAAAGCCGAATACGTAACCCTCCGCACCGATCCCGTTCCGATTACCGTGACCCGGGAAAGGAGCGAGGATGCGTCTGCCGCGATCCAGTTTCCCGCCGGAAGCTCCGAGACGGGTCTCCCCCCCGCCGCGCGGCGACCGTCACCGGTTTTTAATGATGTCATGCATATCCGCCCCGGAGCCCCACGCTGGGTTGCCAGTGCCGGGGGCAGTCATCCGGGTCCCGCCTTCTATGCGGTACAGATTCTTTTCTCTCTCTTCTTCTGTGTGCTCATAGGCTTCGGTATCGCCCGCTGGACAGGGACCTGGCAGGCTAGACATCGGTTCCGGCAGGCGAACCCTTCCTTTGCCTATCTCTTGAAAAACCTCCCACGCCCCGGTGCCCCGCAACACGAGTTTTACGGAGCGGTCTCCCGCGCACTGCAGCAGTGGCGGCGCGAACACCCCTCCGCCTCACCGGAGGTGATCCGGGCTGTTGAGCATGTCTCGGCGCGATGTGCCGCCGCCCTCTACAGTGGCACGAGCGTGAGGGAGACTCCGGTCGCCGTCACCGAGGCCGCCGAATTCGAAGCAATCCTCAGGAAGCTGCCTCGCAGGTAAGAACATGAGAAAACCTCCCTTCAGCTCGTTTTTCGTGATTGTCCTCGCCCTGTTCGCAGGCACCCCGTCGATCCGCGCGGCAGTCGGACCCGACGAAACCTTCGCCGCTGCCAATCGCGACTTCGAGGCCGGTAAATTCGTGGAGGCTTCCGCCGCCTACCTTGAGCTTGCGCAGGGCGGTCATATCTCCTCGGACCTCTACTTTAATCTCGGTGCCGCCGCCTACCGTCTCGGGAAAACGGGCGAGGCCGTCCTCTGGATGCGGCGAGCCCTTGTCGTCGAGCCTGGTATGCCCGAGGTTCGGCAGAGTCTTGAGTTCCTCAGCGAAAGGATAGGCTATCTCGAATTTACGGTAGATCCGGTAGCCCGCTTCATCCGGGCCGTGTCGGCAGCTTTTTTCAAATGGGCAGTTACCCTGGCGCTCTGGACGACATTGATCAGTCTTCTTCTTGCCTTTACCGTCGAACGGCTCCGTCCGAACCGCCCGGCCCTCATTACCGTTGCGACCCTTTCCGGAGCCGTGGCCTTCGCCGCTTTTAGCATCGGTCACTACCGCGCCAGCCAGCTCGCGGTAGAGAACTTCGCGACCATCACCGCTGAAAATGCCGACGCCCTTACCGCCCCCGTTCCTGAAGCCAGGTCCGTGATCAAACTGCCGCCCGGTTCCGAGGTGCGTCTTCTGCGCCAGAGTGGCCAGTGGCACTACGCCGAAATCCCGGGCGATCTGCGCGGCTGGCTCCGAACCGAAACCCTCGCACCGGTCTGGCCGCTGAGCCTTTCGACGACATCGCCATGAAAATTCTCCTATCGCTCGGCCCGGGCTCTTCGCTCACCCTGCTCACCGCGATGCCGGCGGCGACGACTGCGGCGGCAATCCCTGGGCGCCTCGTCATCGAAGCCGAAGGCGATCAAGTCAGACCCCTCCGTCAGGAACCAAACAGCCAAACGGCTACCCGCTAAACAGCATCTCCCTCATGTCCGCCCGCCGCTGCGCCCTCGAAGCCCTCACCCAATGGGAGGATACCTCCCGCTTCGCCGCCGATATCCTCGACGACCTCTCACGCCGCTTTCGGCTTTCGCCGCCCGATCGCGGTCTCGCGCAGGAACTTCTCTATGGAACGATCCGTAATCTTTACCTTCTCGACGAACTGATCGACCGATTCCGTCGGGGCAGTCTCAAACCGCTGACTCAAAACCTGCTTCGAATCGGCCTCTACCAGCTCTTCAAAACCGGTATCGCCGAGCACGCCGCCGTCAACGAGACCGTCGATCTCGCCCGCAAACACGAACGGGCCCTTGTCAACGCGATCCTGCGCAGTGCTCAGCGACAAAAACCCGAACTCCTCGCCGAAATCGAAACCTGGTCGTTCGAGAATCGCTACTCACACCCCGAATTTCTTCTTGAGCGCTGGTTCGCCCGCTACGATGCCGCCACGGTGGAGGCGCTTTGTCGCTGGAACAACGATCCTCCCGGCGTCTTCGCGCGGATCAACCCGCTAGCACAGGATTCGGAAGCTCTTGAGAGAGTCAGATTGGAGACGGCCGCCTCAATGATAGGTCCCGATTACCCCGATTTTTTTCACGTCACCGGAGCGCCGAATCCCGAATGGATCCGTGATGGCCTCATTTATGTGCAGGATCCCAGCACTTCGCTCGCGTGCCGTCTTCTCGATCCGCGCCCCGGTGAAACAATCCTCGACGCCTGCGCCGCCCCCGGAGGCAAGACTTCGTTACTCGCCGCCCTCATGCGGAACGAGGGGCATATTATCGCGACCGACAACTCCCCGCCCCGACTCGATCAGCTGCGGGAGAATCTCAGGCGACTCGCCGTCTCCAATACCACGGTGACAGCCGCCGACTGGAACACCGCCGAGGCGGCAGGTCTGAACCTTCCCGCCTTCGATGCGATTCTTCTCGACGCGCCCTGCTCCAACACCGGCGTGATGAGGCGCCGGGTCGATGTGCGCTGGCGCATTCAGGAACGGGATCTGCCACGCCAGGCGGCCAATCAGACGGCGCTGCTCAAGGCCGTCGCTCCATTGCTCAAACCCGGAGGACGCCTTGTCTACAGCACCTGCTCGATCGATGCCGCTGAGAACGAATCTGTCGTCGAAAGTTCGAAACTTACCGTGGAAAAAGTCGTCACCTCCCTGCCTTGGCGCGATCAACACGACGGAGCCTTCGCCGCTTTGCTGCGGACCTGAGAAAAAGCGCCTCCGGAGCTTCCGGCGGTGAAGCAGGGTATTCGCCTGGTATTCCGTGATCGGCATCCCCCGATTCTTTCCCCAGCCTCTCAAAAAGCACTGCCCTTTGCTTGCATCCGCCTCGATATTCGCCTACAAAAACGCCATGTTCCGGTCTTTCGCCAGCTCACTGATTACCTTTATTGCGATTCTTCTCTTCGCTTTCATGTTTTTCGTCCTCTGGAGCGGCAGCGACGGGATCAAGTTTACCCGTGTCGCCTTCGAAGGCGACAGATCGACCGAGTCGGTCCTCGAAGAGTTCCGCCGCGCCAGCATGGCGTCCACGGAAGCCTCGATGAAAAAGGATGAGCCTGACGCCCCTGAAACGGTCGCAAATAACTCCGGCGACGGCGCAGCGGTGGTCGTTTGGATCAATATCAGCGGTTTCCGAGGTGACTATCTCGAAAAGAGCGAGACTCCCTTCTTCGACAAGCTGAAGACCGACGGCAGCGAGACCAACAAGATGCGGCCCAGCTTTCCCTGCGTCACCTTTCCGTCACACGCGACGATGGCTACAGGAGTGACGCCGGACAAACACGGGATCGTTTCTGACCGCATTCGTCTAACTACCGGGGAGATCGTCGACAAACCTCTCGACGGAGCCCTTCTCCTCGCCGAACCCATCTGGAAAACCGCGACACGTCAAGGTATCAGGACACTCGTTCACGACTGGCCGCTTTCGCAGAAACAGAGCGGCGAACACGCGGCAGCCTCTTTTCTCGACAGCTACGATCCCGAATCGAGCGACGAGGTCCGACTCAACAAAGCTCTCGAACAGTGGCGCGCGAGTAGCGCAGGTGACCCACCCGCAGACGGGGCTGCTTCCGCCGGTGGCGAAAAGCTCCGCCTCATCATGCTTCGTCTCGAAGACATCGCCCGCCAGGGTCTCGTCCATGGCCCGCGTGCCGACGAGACTTTCGCCGCGGTCGCCGCAACCGACAAGGCCCTGCAAACTTTCTTCGACACCGTCAAGGCCGAATGGGCGTCACTCGCTCCGCCGAATGCGAACCTCGTTATCTTCATCACCACCGATCACGGCCTCGCCGAGCTCGACAAGAACGTGAACATCACCCACCTCCTTGGTGACGAGATGATGAAAAACGCCGACATTGTCGCGCATGATTCCATCGCAAACCTCTTCTTCAAGGATCTCCCCGAGAACGAGGGCGAGAAAAAAATCTTCACCGACAAATTCGACAACGAGCTCAGCAAACGAATCTATTTCCGCACGGTCAAGAAAGAGGAACTCCCCGCCGAGTGGTCCTACCTGCATCCGGAACGCACCGGCGACCGTGTCCTCGTCCTGAAGACAGGCTATGCTTTCGCTGATGAAAAGGCCGAAGAACCGGTCTTCGATCCGGGCGATGGTCCGGGATTTTTCGGAGGCTTCGGCTACCCGGTGGAGGAATCGATCCGAATGTCAGGCCAAATCTTCCTCGCCGGCTATCCGAACTCACCTCTCTCGGGAAGCCTTGACGTTGTCGGTCAACTTTCCTTCCATGCCACGGTCTGTAAAATGCTCGGGATCGAACCGGCCCCGGGAGCAGCTACCGAGACACTCCCCGTCAACTGACCCTATTCTCTCCTCATCAACGCGGTTCGCCCGTGCGCTGCTGAGAACGAGTGGCAAATAGCGCCTCTCAGGGCTTGATGATTGCAAGATCACCAACCTGCAGCTTACCCCACAGAAACTGAGCCCCCGCCGGGGAGAGCCGGATGCAGCCCGCCGAGGCGGGGTATCCCGGGAGAACGCCCTCGTGCAAGCCGAACGCACTGAAACTGAAGCGCTGGAAGAATGGCATACTCGAGTGGTAAATATTCGACGTATGATGCCGGTGGCGGTCGCTGATGACATATTCACCGGGGGGCGTGCGGTGGCCGGCCCGGCCCGTTGAGCAGGGTGTCGAATAAGTCGCCACCCCGTTTTCATAGAGAGTAACCCGCTGATCCGAGAGATCGACGACAACCTTGCGCGCCTGAACTTTGGGGACCTTTCCGAGGAGGGCAATCTGCTGCATGCGGGTGTCCTTGAACCATGCTCCGATACTGGCGGCGAAAAGGTATTTTCGTGAATAGGCATTTCCTTTGGCCCCATTGTCCATGAGAGCCTGAGCCACGTCATGATCCTTCTGCGCGGCGGCCATCATCAACGGACGGATGCGGCTGTCGACCTGGAGGTGGTAGCGGAAGGTAGTGCTGTCAAATTTCTCGCGAAAGGCGACCGAGGCAGGCGAGCGCTCTTCCGCGTTGGGATCAACCCCGGCCTTCACTAGAGCGACCGCAAGGTCAGACATCCGGTGGGCAATAGCCCAGCCAAGCAGCGTATGCCCGTCACTAGCCGTCACGTCCCTAACCGTTGCGCCGGACTCGACGAGCGAAAGGGCCAGGTCGGGGTTTCCTTCGCGGACCGCCTTGGAGAGCCATGACTCGTTTTCATCAAAGCGGGCGTCAGGATTAGCCCCTCCGGCGAGGAGGACCCGGGCGGCCCCGTATCGGGCGTTGCTTAGACAATAGTCCAGCGGGTCCTGCCCGTTCGGCCCGGGTTGGCGCGGGTCGGCACCGGCATCGAGGATGAGGCGGATGAGATCATGCTGCCCCGTGAGAAGGGCCGCCCAGAGGTTGTCCCCTATCTTCGCGCCCGCCGCCAGGAGAGTGCGGACCGCAGCGGTCGCCCCATCGCGCACCGCCGCGTCAAAGACCCGCTCGCTCGTGCCCGGAAGGATCGACTCGGGATCGGCCCCGGAGTTGAGGAGCAAGCTCATGAGCGGGTCGTCACGACGCTGAAACGATTTGGCAAGGAGGACCTGCGCATCGAGCCGGGCACCGGCGTCAATAAGCTGGTGGACGATCGCGAGATTGCCGGAGTCGGCCGCGAAGAGCAAAGGAGCCCCGTCCCTATCACCCCCAAAAGAGGGGTCAGCCCCGTGTTCGATGAGCAAGTCGACCATCTCAAGATCCTCATTTTGGACAGCGGCGACCATGGGTGAGATTTTCGAGGTGGAGGCCACCTTGTCCGCCGCCCCCCCTTCAAGCAGCCGGCGGGCGAGGGCGCGGTCGCGCGAAGCGACGGCCTCATAAAGGAGCGGTTCGCCGCCGAGGCTGGAGGCATCGGGATTCGCCCCGGCTTTCAAGAGGGCCTCCTGCAGCACCACGTCACGGCGGGCAATCGCGTAGCTGAGCGCGGTAACCCGCGTTCCGGCAGCGTCTCCGATCGTCGCGTTGACATCCGCTTTACTCGCGAGAAGAAGGGCGAACTTTTCGTGATTCCCCTCATTGACCGCTTCGATGAGGAGCGATTTACCCGAAATCCCGCTGACATCAGGATTTGCGCCGGCGGCGAGGAAGCGTCTCATCAGCCCAATCTCCCCGAGATGAGAGGAAACGGCGAGAGCCGTGGAGGGCTGGGCGCTCTTGTAATCGACCTTCACTTTGTTCTTCAAGAGGTAGTCGATCATTTCGCTGTCGCCGCCCTGAACGGCGGCGATGAGAAAGGGTAACCCCGCCTCGGCGTCGATTTCGAGGATCGCGCCTCGCTCGATGAAGCGGTCGGCTAGCGCGAAGTCGCGATCACGAAGGGCAACGACAAGCGGGGACTCACGAGTGGCCCCGGTGACATGGTTCAGCGTAGCGAGCACCGACTCGCGGGTGATCAGAAAATCGATCACCTCGACACGACGGTTTTTTACAGCAGCGAGAAGCGGCGTGGCGCCGGTTTCATCAGGCACTCCGAGCGGGATCCCGGCGGTTTCGAGCTGGGCAAGATCGAACAACGCACCCGTTGTTGCCGCCGCCACGGCGCTCGCGGGGGCCTGGTCGATTCCACGCTCCACGAGATAACGCTTCGCTTTCCGGGTGACTTCGTGTCGGAGATAGTAGTCCGTAAAAATGGCCCCGGCGAGGAGCGACAGAGTGAAGACGGCGAGAAGCAGGGTACGGAAGAAGAAAGATGCCGGTTTCATTTTACGGGAACAGTCCATCATCGGAATGAGTAACTGGCTCTGCCCGGCGGGGAATGACGGACAGATGCCCCGTGATGATAGCACATTTCCCGCCGGACAAAACGGGAAAGAGATTCCGCGATCAACTGACACGGAAGAACAGCCGACCGCCTCCGCCTCGGTGCCGTCTCTCAGGCAAGCGGATCGAGCTCAGGCTTAAAATCGGCGGCGTGATAAGAACTTCTCACCAGCGGACCGGACGCGACATGACGGAAGCCCTTCCCCAGGGCAACCTCTCGATAACGATCAAAGACGGCCGGTTCAATGTAGGCAACAACGGGCAGGTGCTTCGGCGAAGGCCGCAGGTATTGCCCCATCGTCAGGACCGTGACATCGTGGTCACGGAGGTCGTCCATGGCCTTGAACACCTCATCCTCCCGCTCTCCCAAACCGAGCATGATACCACTCTTGGTCGCGCAGCGGCGACCCATCTCAGCTGCCATGCGGCGGGCTGTCTTGAGAACGGAGAGGGAACGCCAGTACTCGGCATTGGAGCGAATCACCGGGGTAAGCCGCTCGACCGTCTCGATATTGTGATTAAAAATCGCCGGGGCGGCCTCCATCACGACCCAGAGGGAATCGTCGCGACCAACAAAGTCGGGCACGAGCACCTCGATCACCGTCGCCGGATTCAACTCCCGCACCTTGTAAATGACATTGGCAAAATGGCAGGCACCGCCATCGGGAAGATCGTCGCGTGCCACCGCCGTAATGACAACGTGATTGAGCTTCATCCGTCTCACCGCCTCGGCGACCCGATCGGGTTCGTCAGCCTCTAGGGCGAGAGGACGGCGCGTATCGACGGCACAGAACCCGCAGGCACGGGTGCACCGATCCCCCGCGATCATAAAAGTCGCCGTCCCCTGCCCCCAGCATTCCCACCGGTTCGGGCACTGCGCCTCTTCGCAGACAGTCACGAGCTTGAGATCGTCGATGAGCCCTTTTGTGTCCCAGAAAACAGGATTATTCGGCAGCCGGACACGGATCCACGATGGCTTCTTTTCCTGGTGCAGCTTGGGGTCGATCTTTACAGGCATGGGAGAGGGGAAAGAAACTTTCAGCCCGCGGACTTGCGCCAGGGACTCAACTCGGGGAACAACCCGGCGATCCCCGCCGCCGTCGCCGGACAAACCCCGCGTTCGGAAATCAGCCCGGTGACAAGTCTCGACGGAGTCACGTCGAAAGCATAGTTCGCCACGGGACTGCCTTTCGCAACCAGATTCACCTCGACTTCACCGGAGAATTTCCCGTCAGGGGAGGAACCGGAAATGCGGCGCACTTCGTCTCCGCCCCTCTCCTCGATAGGAATCCCGGCAACACCGTCCGCCGTTTCCCAGTCAAAGCTTGACGAGGGCAGTGCCACGTAAAACGGGATGCCGTTATCCCGGGCGGCCAGCGCCTTCAGGTAGGTCCCGATCTTATTCGCCACGTCGCCGGTCCACGTCGTGCGATCCGTCCCCGTAATCACCATATCGACAAGCCCGTGCTGCATCAGATGCCCCCCGGCATTGTCCACAATGACCGTGTGAGGCACCCCTTGCTGTCCGAGTTCCCATGCGGTGAGTCTCGCCCCCTGATTACGGGGCCGGGTCTCGCCGACCCAGACATGAACGGGAATACCCGCGTCATGCGCCGCGTAAATCGGTGCCGTAGCGGATCCGAAATCCACGAAGGCGAGCCAGCCCGCATTGCAGTGGGTCAGAATATTGACAGGACTTTCTCCACCTTTTTGATGAAAAATATCCCGCAGCAGCGGAAGGGCATGCTCCCCGATCCGGCGACAGAAATCGACCTCCTCGTCCGCGAGGCGCCGAGCGAGATCCGCAGCAAGAATGACTTTTTCATTCGGATCCTCGACGAGAGCCATTTCGATCTCCTGCCGGTGCACGGCCCACGCCAAATTCACCGCCGTGGGCCGGGTCGAGCGAAGAAGGGAGGCGAACCGGCTAAGACACTCATCAAACGCCGCCCCTCTCAACCCCGCGAGATGGCACTCCCTCGCCGCGAGAAACATGCCGTGCGCGGCGACCGATCCGATACATCCGGCCCCGCGCACGAGCATGTCGCGAATCGCAATCGCGGTGTCATCGACCGTGCGCAGGGTGATCGTCTCGAAAGCGAACGGGAGGCGGCTTTGATCGATGATCCCGACAGACGCTCCGTCAGACTCGATCCAGACGGTGCGATACGGTTTTCCCTGGACAAGCATGAATCAATATTAGTGAAAACCGCCCGCAGAGCGAAGGATGCCGGCGTACCAGAACCAAATCGCCGGTCCGATAAAAATCCATAGGAAAGCGGCGAGGGCCAGATAAGGACCGAACGGCAGAGGCTTTCCCCACTGCTCACCAAAGATGAGCTTTTGCACGAGCCCGACGACAGCCCCGATGATGCAGGCACCGAAAATTGTAAAAACGGCGGCTTCCCAGCCGAGGAAAGCACCGATCATGGCCATGAATTTCACATCGCCGAAACCCATTGCCTCGCGAGGAACCACAGCTGAGGTAATCTTCCCGGTGACTTTCTTCACCGTGTCGAGTTCGACGCGCCCGCCGTCCACCTCAAGCCCGTCGCCGAGGACGCGAAACCGCTCCTGACACTCCCGCCTTTCGCCGTCGAAGTAGAGCTCCAGAGTCTCCATCTCGAGCCGGTCCCACTTGCGGAAAAAAATGTCCCCCCATTCATACTCATGTTCACCGAGGCGGATGATAATAGGGGCTTCCTCGCCCCCGGGCTGGGAAATCTCAAAATCGGTCGGCTCGCCGAAGTCGTGTTTGATTTTACCGAAGAACATCTTCCCCATCAGGACAATAAGCCAAAGCAGGACAAATCCCGCCGTCGCCCCGGTAAGACCCTCAAGACCGCCCTTCCACCAGATCTTTTCACCGTGGAGGGCGGGAATCGCAAAGCTGGCGACGAGCCCGGCAAAAGAGCCGCCGATCGTGATCGAATCGGGGATAATAAAATGATCAATATCGATGAAGGTCGCCGCGATGAGAAGTGAGATAATGACCCACAGAGCCACCACGCCGGGCAGGCCGACTCCGTTGATCTCCTGATGCCAGACAGCGAGGAAACAGATCGCGGTGAGGAGTTCGACCAGGAAATAGCGAAAAGCGATCCGCGATCCGCACCACTTGCACTTACCCCTCAGCATCAGCCACGACAGCAGCGGGATGTTGAGATGGAGCGGAATCTGTGTCCCGCAGCTGGTGCAGAAAGAGCGCCTCGGCTCGTTCACCCTGAGACCCTGCGGAATCCGGTAAATCACGACGTTTAAAAAGGACCCGATACAGGCCCCCGTCACGAAGGCGAAAGCGGGGAGAATATAGGCGAAAATAACCGGAGGGGACATGAACGAGAACTCAGCTCGAGCTTCGTGTGAAAAAGCCGAATCGTCTATTTTTATCTAGCCTCCGAGCGAACCGCCAGAAGCGGAACCCGTTCACCATCAATAGGCGAGCTCACGCATCGTACGATCCTGCCACTGGTAGATGGATTCGCGGCTCATGCCTGTCTGGGAAGCGGAGATGCCGCCGGGAGCGGTGTCATCCGAAGTGGTTTCGCAGCTCGTGCAAAAGACAGAGCCGAAGGCAAGAACAAGGAACAGAAAAAACGCGGAACGATTCATATAACTTCTGGGCAATTTTCACCGATCATAGGCAGCGAAAACGCTGTCGTCGAACAAAAAGATAGGCTTGCCCGCGCTCCTTTTGCTGAATAGCCTGCCTCCATGCTACGCCCCCGCAAGAAATACACCGTCTACGAACTGCAGCAACTCAAAGGCAAACGGCGCCTCACCCATATCCACGTGAAGTCGCCCGAGGAAGCGACCGCGGCGGAACTGGCGGGCATCGACCTAATGAGTTGCAGTTTTGACTCTCCCGAGGCGCAGGCGCGGTTTCCGCAACTCGTCGCGGCCGCGCCGAACAGCTTCCTCTCCGGCTCGACCCCCCACGGGATAGCCTCGGGCGAAGAAGCGATCCGGATCGGATTCCGTGCCCTTGAGCTCGGTGCCAGCTCGGTCTACTGCTCGGCGAGCCCGCGCCTCATTGAGGCGATGGCCCGCGAGGGTATCCCCGTCGTCGGACATCTCGGCCTCGTCCCCCGCCATGTCACCTGGACAAACTACCGTGCGATCGGCAAAACGGCGGTCGAAGCCGGGCAGATCTACACCAAAATGAAGGAACTCGAGAGCGCCGGAGCCTACGCCGCCGAGCTCGAAGTCGTCCCTCACGAGCTCGCTTCCTTCCTCTCGTCGAGGACCTCCCTCCTGCTCATGTCGCTGGGATCGGGAAGCGGATGTGACACCCAGTTTCTCTTTTCCGATGACATCCTCGGCGAATATGACGAGCGGCTTCCCCGCCATGCGAAAGCCTACCGGAACTTTCTGCTTGAGTATCGCCGCCTCCAGGAGGAAAGAATTGCCGCCTTCCGTGAATATGTCAGTGAAGTCAGGGACGGGCACTTTCCCGCGGAAAGCCATCTCATCACCATGGACCCGACGGAGTTCGAGACCTTTCGCGCCTCGCTCGACTAATCAGACCAGTCACTCCGGCTTCGGGTCACGAGGTGCCGCTGGCCCGGCCGGTTTTCCGGCCCTACCCTCTTCATGGCCGGGCCCTTCGGGCCTCGCGCCCTCTCTGCGATCCTCCCCCGCAAGCGCCTTACGGACCTCGGCAAGCGAGGGATCGATTCGAACGATTTCGTCTAACGTGACTTTACGCAGCTTACGGTGCGCCTCGAGGCGTTTGCGGCGCAGTAGCTCGTCTTCCCCGCGGATCCTGTCGAGTTCAGCCCGCGCCGCCTTCACGGCTTCGGACGCCATGGCCGATTCCTCGGCCGCGCGAAATTTCACCCGCACCTCGGGGGGCATACCGTCGAAAAATCCCGGCGGCTTGATCTGGTCATCAAAACCGCGTCGAGAGACAGACCCTCCTTTTTCGGCGAAGCCCGGCGGATGTGCCGTGGGTGTAAGTCCTTTTCCGCCCTGTCCCATCGCCACGGGGGCGCGGCCCCAGATGTGCTCATGGGCCACCCCGCTATTCGACCTTTGGATCTTCGACATGACCTCGGCGACAGACGGATCGGCCCGGCTCACCGCCGCCTTAATTGCCGCCTGGTAGGCGTCGCCGGCCTGCTTGACCTCTTCGCGAGCGGCGATCACAGCCGGATCGGTCCACACATCGCGCAGCGCCTGCCTCAACTTTTCGCGCTGCTCGTCACTAAGAGATTCCCATACCTCAAGGCGGGCCGCTTCCCCCTTATCGCGCAACCGCTCCTTTGTCTCAACGGGCTTAGGTTGGCCTTCTTTACCTTCCCCGAAAACCTGTCCGCTAACGATGAGGGAGGCGGCAAGAACCAGCCCGTATCTCTTATACCCCGCTGCGGCATGAGAGAGACGGGCTGAAGGACGGAAGATTCGGGCGGGAGGGAAAGTCATCATGCTTAGCTCACTTTGATACGGGAAGGAACCACCGGCCTCAAGAAAAGTTGCAAGAGAATCTTTAAACGGCGACGCTTTGACGCCTTATGCCGCGATTTCGCACCAGTCAGCTCTTTCTTCTTTCTGCCCTTGTCCTTATTCCCCTCCGGAGAGTAGACCTGTCAGACGGCACCGGGAAGGGATACTTAAATCGGCTCGCGGAGCGTTTCGTGATTGACCGCGACACAGGATTGCCGACCATTCCCGCGCACCATGGTAGCGCCGCCGCCGCTCCCTGATCCGCTTCCCTGCGGGCGATCGTCCCGGGACGCCCTGCCCAAACTGCTTTCATGTCGCCACGATTCCAGAGATTCCCCTACCTTTCCGCCGCGATTCTTTTCCTGCCGGTCAGTATGCTCGCAGGGACCGGTCTCACCCTCTGGGGAGTGTCGGCGCTTTTCTTCGCTCTGATTTGGTTTGCGATCGAGTTCGTCCGCTGGCTCATGCCCCCGGTCGGGCGAAAGGAACAAACCGACGCCCCCGCCCCGGAACCCGGGGGGGAAGCTGACGAGCCCCTCACCTCTCTTGTCTTTTTCCTTACCGAACCGCGAGCCGCCGATGAAATCGGGATACGCAGCTGTGTCTCAAACGCCCTCGGAATACGGTTTCAACCGCAAAACCCCGAGGCCGAGTATTTCGTGATCCCCTTTTCTCCGCCCGCGAAACGCCGCTCCGTTGATGGCGAAATCCGCCATTTCATGGTGAAAATTCCCGCCGGGCTTTTTGCCGTACTCGTCTCGGATCGTCCCTACATCGAGAACCCGAAACGCTTCGCCCGCGGCGCGATTCGAGACAAACGGCTGCGTCAAGCGGTGGGAAAACACGCCGCCTGGATCTCCGTCGATCTCATGGACGAAACGGGCGATCGCGAGCATAGCAGCGAAGCCTACTGCGTCATCGGGCGCATTATCGCCGCGATGGCAGGTCCCGACTGCCTTGCCATCTACTGCCCTGAACTGCAGCGTTGCAACGAGTTCGACCCAGGCCTGCTCGAGCCTCTCTGCGGAGACGATCCTTTGAGCCTTTTCGACGAGCCCACCTTCGAACCCGTCATCGAGATCTCCGATAACAATCCGCGCATGGCTGACGCCGTCAGGGAGGCGACGACGCGTTGGCCGGAGTTTGTTGGCGCCTACCGCCAGGCCGGCCCGGGAGAAAAAGAGCGCTTCATTGCCAAAGCCGAGTTTCGCGAAGAGAGGAAGTCGGAATACATGTGGGTAACCGTGCTGGAGATCAGCCCAACGGAAGTAACCGGTGTCCTCATCAACGACCCGCACGAGCTCATCGACGTGCATCGCGGTGCCACCGTGACTTTTACACTGGATCGCCTCAATGACTGGATCTACCCAGGCCCCGGCGGCTTGCCCATCGGCGGTTTCACCCTCGATGTGCTCGCCGACAGTGGCGAAGAGTGAACGGAGCTCCCGTTAAAGTGACCAGCCCTCCCGGTAACTGTGCCGCACCAGTTTATCCGCCGCCTCGTTGCCCGTCGTCATCGTCTCGGGATCCCAGGTCAACTCCGTGCCGACGCCGAGGAGGGAACCGATCGTGCCAAGCAGGAGCGTCTCCGTAAGCGGCACCGCGACATCGAAGTTCGACTTCGCTCGCGACGGGTCGCCCTTTTGAATCGCCTCGATCCACTCGACATAGTGACCGGGGGAACGTTCCATCGTCTTGGGCGGTGCCACAAATTGCTCAAACGCCGCGTCGATGATAGTAGGGTTGCCGCCGTGGCTGCCGTGCATCATGTGATGCTCGCTGCCGAGGTAAACACAGCCATTGTCCGGAACCTGCTGGTCCTCGCGCATTCCCCCGGGACGGGGAATTTTATACTGCCCGTCGAGCCACTGCAGTTTGACCGGGCCGCGCCCGTCTCCGGCGGCGAATTCATAGTTGATGATGCAGGACCCCGGGTGCGAGTCCCTCTCCGCCCCTGGCACCTTGCGATCCGCCTTCTCAACCGAGACCTTCGTGGGCAAACCGAGGTTCAGTGCCCACATCGGGTGGTCGATAATATGAGCCCCCATGTCACCGAGCGCACCGGTGCCGTAGTCGAGAAATCCGCGCCATTTGAAGGGAACGATCTGACTGCTGAACGGTTTCTCCGGGGCGGGCCCAAGCCAGAGGTCCCAGTTGAGCGTCTCCGGAACCGGTTCACCCGCCGGACGCACCAGATCCTGCGGCCAGACGGGGCGGTTCGTGCGGCAATAGACTTGCGAGACCTCGCCGAGAGCCCCCGACTGGATGTACTCGTTCGTGAGACGAGCTCCTTCATTGGCGTGGCCGGTATTTCCCATCTGAGTGCAGACACCCGCTTCGCGGGCGGCCTTGTGGAGCGCGCGGGCCTCGGAAATCGTGAGGGTGAGCGGCTTCTCAACATAGACGTGCTTGCCCATCTTCAACGCCGCCATCGTCGAGACAGCGTGAAGGTGGTCGGGAGTCGAAACGACGACCGCATCAATCTTGTCGCCCTCTTTCTCCAACATCTCCCGCCAGTCCACGTAAACCCTGGCCTCGGGGTATTTGGTGTAGACCCCTGCCGCACGCGCACTGTCCACATCACACAAGGCGTAAATGTTCTGCCCCGCCGCAGCACAGCCGTCGATGTTCGCGGCGGCACGACCGCCGGCACCGACAAAGGCGATATTCAGTTTGCCGTTTACTCCGCCCCTGCTCTGAGCCTTAACGAAGCCGGAGAGAATGTTGAGAGAAGCGAACGCACCGACGCCGGTGCCCAGGAAACGACGGCGTGAAGTAATGAGAGACCCGTTAGATTGCATGACATCTGTCATACTCTGAAATCACAGAAAAAGTCAAGCGCCGGGAGAAATTCGATTTAACTCTGGAGAGACCGCCGGCGGAAGATGAAAACAGGCACACTTCCTCCGTGGATCACCGGGGCCCGGGGCCGGCCTGCCCGACAGCCTTAAAGGCGGGGAGCATCAATCACCAGCCCAGTATCCGCCCGATCGCACTTCGCACCGCCGTTTCAAGGACGGCAGCTTCACCGTGCGATACGGGAATACCGACTTTGCGGAGCGTTTTTTCCTTTGTCTCCTGCCGGGAAAGGCTCATCAGGTAGGGGGCGCGATCGGGATCAGTCTGATAGGTAAGCTCAAAGGCGCTGTTAGCCCGCTCGGACTGGTGGAAGAGCTTCGTCTGAGACTGCCGCCCCTGCAGGGTCGCGAGGACGTTCCCCAGGTCGGCCAGGGCCCACTTCATCGTGATTTTATTCTCCCAGTCAAACTGCTTATCTCCGGACTGCGAAGCGGCATCGACAAAGACACACGCTTTTTCACGGTTCCACTCGAATCGGATGACCCCGCCACTGCCGCGACGGTTCGGCTTGTAAATGGGATAGTCAACGCTCCCCCTGTCGCCGGATTCGCTCTCGGAATCTCTGGTCTTCGTGCTCATATCAGGAACGAGATAAAAGGATATCGCAAAAAATGGCAAGTTTGCTTTCGGAAAAGTGTGATCTTTTGAGTATGATTTCGATTATGTCGAAGTTCTTCCCCCATCTCATCGTCCTGCCCCTTCCCTTCTCCTGCGCCCTCGCCCAACTGATCTTCACGCCGCAGACCGCACCTCCGGCGAGCGAAAAGCGCCGACGTGTGCGACGCTCCATGCCTGCTCCATGAACATCCTCCTCACCGGCACCCGCGCCCCCGCGCCCCCGCGACCCTCGATCTCGCCAGACGCCTCTGGCGCGAAGGGCATCGCGTCATCGGGGCGGATTCTCTGAAACATCCGCTCGGATCATTCTCGAAAGCCTTTGCCGCGCATCATCGTATTCCCTCGGCTCGATTTGAGCGGGCGGACTTCGAGGAACCACTATGTGACCTCTGTCTCTCTAATCGCGCCAATTTTTGCATTTCCATTTTTAGCCGGACTTGCTAGGTTCCCCACTTTGCTTTTGCCCTCTCCATGAGTAACAACATCGAATCGCTCCAGAAAGAAGACCGGATTTTCACTCCGCCCGCTTCGTTTTCCGCCAATGCTCACGTGAAATCGATGGAGGAATACGAGGCCATCCATCGACGCTCAATCGAGAATCCTGAAGCCTGGTGGAGCGGGCAGGCCTCGGAACTCTCGTGGCAGCGCCCCTGGGACACCGTCCTCGACTGGTCCGACGCCCCTTTTGCAAAGTGGTTCGTCGGCGGCAAGCTAAACGCTTCGGAAAACTGCCTCGATCGCCATGTCGCGGCGGGCAAGGGCGACCAGGTGGCCATCCATTGGGTAGGCGAACCCGGGGAGACGCGGGATCTCACTTTTTCAGAACTCCTTGCGGAGACCTCCCGTTTCGCCAACGCCCTCAGGACGGAGGGGATCAACCCTGGCGACCGGGTTCTCATTTACATGCCGATGGTACCTGAAGCGGCGATCGCGATGCTCGCCTGCGCACGGATCGGAGCGGTCCACTCGGTGGTCTTCGGCGGCTTTTCCGCCACATCGATCAAGGACAGGCTTGAGGATTCCGAGGCAAGGGCGGTCATCACCGCCGATGGCGGCTGGCGTCGCGGCAGCATCGTGCCGCTCAAGGCGAATGTCGACGAGGCGCTGAAGGCCTACGACAAGGTGGAAAAGGTTTTTGTTCTTAACCGATGCGGCAATGACGTCACGATGACGTCCGGACGGGATCTCTGGTGGCATGAGGCGACCGCCGCTGAGTCGGACCAGTGCCCCCCCGAGGGCTTCGATGCCGAACACCCCCTCTTCATTCTTTACACGTCGGGCTCGACTGGAAAACCCAAGGGCATTCTCCACACCACGGGCGGGTATCTGACCGGAACTTATTCCACCTTCAAATACATTTTCGACCACCAGCCCGGGGACATCTACTGGTGCACTGCCGATGTCGGCTGGATCACGGGCCACAGTTACATCGTCTACGGCCCGATGGCGAACGGGGCGACCCAGGTGATGTATGAGGGCGCTCCGAACTTCCCGGACTGGGATCGCTTCTGGAAGATCATCTCGGACTACAAGGTTACCATTTTCTACACCGCCCCGACGGCAATCCGCGCGTTTATCAAGGCCGGGGATCACCATGTCGAGAAGCACGACCTCAGTTCGCTGCGTCTCCTCGGCACCGTGGGTGAACCGATCAATCCCGAAGCGTGGATGTGGTATCACCACAAAATCGGCGGTGGTCGCTGCCCCATCGTTGACACGTGGTGGCAAACCGAGACCGGCGCTATCATGATCTCTCCCCTTCCCGGCGCGACACCGACTACCCCGGGCACCGCGACCCGTCCCTTCTTTGGCATCGATGCGGCCATTCTCGACGAGACCGGGAACGAGTGCGGCCCGAACGAGGGCGGCAAGCTGGTCATCCGCAAACCCTGGCCCAGCATGCTGCGGACGATCTACAAGGACCCCGCACGTTTTAAGGAAACCTACTGGAGCGAATACGAGGGGGTCTACCTCGCGGGGGACGGTGCCCGCACCGACGAACACCACTATTTCTGGATCGTCGGGCGTCTCGACGATGTCCTCAACGTTTCCGGTCACCGCCTCGGCACCGCTGAAGTGGAAAGCGCTCTCGTCTCGCACGAAGCCGTCGCCGAAGCCGCCGTGGTAGGACGCCCCCACGAGATCAAGGGCCAGGCGGTCGTCGCTTTTGTTACCTTGAAGACCGGCATCGAGCCCGGCGACGATCTCGCAAAGGAACTCCGCAATCACGTCGGCAACGAAATCGGAGCGATCGCCAAACCGGATGACATCCGCTTCACCCAGATGCTTCCGAAAACCCGCAGCGGAAAAATCATGCGGCGTCTCCTCAAAGAAATCGTCTCGGGCGGAGAGGTAAAGGGCGACACTTCAACGCTGGAGGACTTCAACGTCGTCGCCAGCCTCCAGAAAGAGGAATAGAACCGGGGGGGGGCGGAGCGAACTTCCCCTTCCCTTATTTATTCGGCAAACTTAACTATTCTCTCTCTTGACGAATCGGCCTAAACCTCCTACTTTCCGTGCCTTGCGCCCCGCTCGGGCGTTTATTGATTCCTGAAACCCACTACTTTTTACCATGCCCGAAGTTGATATCAAAAAAGGCGAGCCCATCGATCGCGCTCTCAAACGTCTCAAAAGCAAAATGGAGACAGAGGGGATCATGGACGAAATGCGCCGCCTCCGCTCTTTCGAAACTCCCGCCCAGAAGACCAAGCGTAAAGCCCGCTCCAACGCCAAGCGCAACAAGAACAAGTTCCGGTTCACCCTCAGAACCAGCGCCAACGCCTCCTCGTCCCATTCCGACGAAGATTGAGATTCAAAGTTCCGCCCGGTTTCAGGATTGAGAAGGCTGCCAGTGATGGCGGTCTTTTTTATTGTCAGGCGAGAGCGGATTGCCCGGCGACCCACGCCTCGACCAGCACGTTCATCGCGTAATCTTTCAGTAAAGCGGCACAGGTATTGGCCACGGCATCGACTTCCGCTACTTGATGGTGAAGGATCACGAGCCGGAACTCTCCCTGCATCTGCAGGAAGACATTCCCGCCGTCGTAGCCGAAGGAGAGCTGATCGGGCCGGCGCCCGTCCTGCCTGAAATAGTTGGCGATATCATCAAGAAGCGCAACCAACCCGGCGACCCGCGAAGCGGGAATGGTCGTATCCTCATAAATAACCCCGTTGCCCTGAGCGAGAATCACTCCAAAGACCGATCCTGACTGCCGAATCGCCCCGAGGGCGGCTTCAAAACTCTGCGGGCTCATGAGACGACCTCCTCCCGCAAAGCTCCGATAAAGGTAGTAAACGGCATGCGACGATTGACGATCGCACCGGTGACGACGGAAGGGACGGTTTTCGTCGTCGGATCGCAATAAAATCCGGTTGTTTCGTCGCCCTCATGGAAAACGGCGTGAGAAGGCGCATTCATCCCGAGTTTTTCGCCGAGAAGCAGGGAACACTCCTGAAGAACCATGAGATGTGCGGCAAAACGGCGTGCATCCTCGGAACCGGTGTGGCCCTTGACAGAGTCGCTACCGGCGTGGAAAAAGCGCAAACTCCGGCTCGCGAGAGCCTCCCTGAGAGCTTCATTCATTTTTTCCCGGGGTCCGTCCATGATCTAACGCCACCCCATTGCAGAGGGGTGGGGTATTCTACCCGATGCCTCTGCCTTGTCGAATCATTAGACTTCCGCTACCCGTTTTGGCGTGTAGACTACCGGGCATGACGCTCGCCAACAAAATTACGGTCACCCGGCTTCTCCTGATCCCGTTGTTCATCATCTTCGCCGCCTACTACAGTGCAAGCATCTCGGCCGGTCAGGAGAACGTGGCCTACCGCATCGCTGCTCTTGTCATCTTTGCGGTGGCCTCTCTCAGCGATGCGGTGGACGGCTACATCGCCCGTCATTTCAATCAAAGCACTCCTCTCGGCCGGTTCCTCGATCCGGTGGCGGACAAGCTCCTGCTCCTTTCGGGAGTGGTGACCCTGAGCGTGACAAACTGGCATGCCGGGCTCCCGATCTGGTTTGCGGGGCTCGTCATCGCGCGGGACATTATCATCTCGGTAGGGGTGCTCATCATTCACCTGACCAACGGAAAAGCGCGGGTCAAACCGGTCATCACCGGGAAAATTTGCACTTTCCTACAGTTAAGTTGCGTCTGCTGGGTTTTAATCGACTTTTGGAGCATCAATTCCCGCCCCTGGCCTCTCGAGGTGTTGATTTACCTCGCTGCGGCGCTGACCCTGATCACCGGGTATCAGTATCTCCGGGATGGTATTCACCAGTTAAGAGAGTCAGGGCACACCCATCCCGATCCCAATGTCCCGAAAACGTAAACCTCAAGTCGCTATTGTCGGACGCCCCAATGTGGGCAAGTCGGCCATTTTCAACCGTCTCGCCGGCCGACGCATTGCGATCGTTCATGACGAGCCCGGGGTGACCCGTGATCGCCTCGTCACCGAGGTCACACGAGCACGCATTCCTTACGAACTCACCGACACCGGCGGGATCGGCGCGATCCTCAACGACGGGTTCGCGGATCAGGTCCGGATCGAGGCCGATATCGCAATCGAGGCGGCCGATCTGATTCTTTTCGTGGTCGACGCGCGCGACGGCGTGCATCCCATCGACCAGGATCTGGCCAATGTGCTGAGAAGCAGCGCCACCCCGGTGCTGCTTCTGGCGAACAAGGTCGATACCGAAAAAACGGACAATGACGCAGCGGAGTTTACCGTCCTCGGCTTCGAGACCCAGCTAGACATCTCGGCGGCCCACGGCCGCAATTTCGGCGAGCTCGAAGAGGAAATCTATCTGCACCTCGCCGCACTGGAATTCGAAATAGTCGAGGGAGAAGAGGCCGACCTTGAGGAGACGGCGGTGAAGATCGCGATCGTGGGGCGACCCAACGTGGGTAAATCCTCCCTTATTAACGCAATCCTCAACGACGAGCGCAGCATCGTCTCGGACCTTGCCGGCACGACCCGCGACTCGGTCGATGTGCCCTACGAAAGGGGCGGGATTCCCTACCTCCTCATCGATACCGCCGGGATACGAAAAAAGACCCGGCGCGACACCTCGGTCGAAGTTTTTTCCGTGATGCGCTCCGAACGCTCGATCCGCCGCGCCGACATCTGCCTCCTCGTAATCGATGCTTCCTCCGGCGTGACGACCCAGGACCGGCGCATCGCCAAGATGGTCATCGACGAAAACAAGCCCTGCATCGTCGTGCTCAACAAGTTCGACCTTTATCATCCCGACGCCCGGTTTCAGGACCGTATCGACCAGTTCAAAGAAGAACTCGGCGATGATCTTTTCTTTCTCCCCTACGCCCCCAAGGTGGCGATCTCAGCCAAGCAGCGGGACCATCTCGGGAAGATTTTCGAATCGATTGAACTGGTCGTCAAAATATCCGCTGACCCCATCTCCACGGGAGTGCTGAACCGCCTTCTCCAGCAGGCCATCGAAAAAAATCCGCCGCCGGTCCGCCACAGCAAGCGTCTGAAGCTTCTCTACGCCACCCAGAAACGGGACGACCAGCCGCAGACCGTTCCCGTTCCCGAATATCTCCTCTTTGTGAACCATGCGGAGCTGATGACAAGGACCTACGAGCGCTTCCTCGAGAATCAGATCCGGCGTGAATTCCCGATGGAGGGACTCCCCTTCGTCTTCCGGGTGCGCTCGCGTATTTCGGAGCGCAAGGACGGAAAGAAAACCCCCGCCCAGGGAGGAAAATCGAGCCGCTCGGGACGCTTCGGGAAGCCTGCCAAACCGGGTAAATCGGCGAAGCCCTCGAGCGACTATGCGCGGCCCGGCAAAGCTTCGAAAGGGGCGGGAACGGGGCATACCGCCAAGGTGGGACGCCGCCGCCGACCCGAAAAGTGAGGGGCGGCAGTCGGCGATAAAGGAGATGAAGCCTGAATGGGCTCCTCAGCGCGAGCGTATTTCCTCGATCTCTTCGGGGGAGGCGGGGAGCACGTTCATTTTTGCCTTATCCGGAACCTCCACATCAGGGTTTTCCTCGTAAAGGTAGGGCTCCATGATCATGTAGACCTTCCCTCGGCTATTGGGACGGTAGGTGCGGGCCCCAAAGGCCCTCGTGATCTTGATCGGCTCCTCACCGGTCTCGATCTCAAGGACAAACTGCTGCTGCCCCGAGAGACCGAAAGTCGGGTCCACCTTCCGCATCTCGGTCTGGATTTCGACGAGGGGACGGAAGAGCTCCTGGTAAGCGACTTTACCATCCTTGATCTGCGGCGGAGAGACCTTGGGGACCTCGAGATCGACGAAAATATTGAGCGAACCACGCGGCTGATTCGCAACCAGATCGGGATTCTTGCTGACAAGAGCCTGATTATGGGGAATCTCGACAAAACCGTCGTTATCCACAACGAGGACAAGCGGAGCGTCTTTCACGTCAAGGAAGAGCTTGATGTCCTTCGGGGTGACATTGGGATTGCGACTCTGAATACGGAGCTTGTAACTCTCGACATCGGCTTTGGACCTGGCATCGCTCTGGGCGATGCGGAGGAGCTGCGCATACGGCAAGCGCGCGAGGTCATTGAATTCCGCAGGACGTCCCGACAACGTCTCAGGGATCGCTGCCGGCGTGGTGCCCCCCTCCTGAGCCTCGAGACCTGTGACGGATCCCGCATACAGAAAAGAAGCGAAGACAAGGACAGGCAGGCGTTTCATATCGTCGAATCTCGCGCAACCTACCGAATTCTGCGGGGAATAGCAACTCAACTCTCAGCCTCCTCACGGCGCTTAACCCAGTAAAGACGGATCCCCTCGGCACACATCGCGGCGCCGTTGACGGCCTCATAGCAGCGCCACTGCTCCGGGGAAACCCCAAGCCGGAACGCCTGTTCCAGTTGAAAAGCCTCGTAGGCCACCTGGAGCGAGGCCGCGTCAAACCCCTCGGCCATCCGCTGCCGGATAAATTCCACGTTCATGTCGACGGCATCGCGGTAGGCGAGGAGATGCGCATCGGGCTCACGGACTATCCCGAAATGAGTGAGAAACAGCCTCTGCGGACAGAGTTCCCGCAAGCGCTCGATGCTGGCGATGGTATGCGGCAGATCAAACTGGGGAGGGGCGGAAGTTACCGACAGGTAATTACTCCCGCCCAATCTCGCCCCCGCCGCGTCACCGCTGAAAAGATCACCTGCAATGGAGTAGGCATGATGATGGAAAGCGTGGCCCGGAGTCGCAATCGCCTCGATCCGGAGGCCGGCGAGATGAATCACCTCACCGTCCGAGATCGCGTGCACCCGATTCCCGGGTGCCGGTGCCATCGCGCCCCAGAGTGCGTCAAAACGAGCGCCATAGACCATCCTGGCACTCTCAATGAGACGAGAGGGATCGATGAGATGCCGGGCACCTTTTTCATGGACAAAAACCGGAACACCCTGCCCGGCGAACCACCCGGCCGCGCCGGCGTGATCGAGATGGATGTGCGTGACAAAGACGCCGGCAAGGTCCCTTGCTTCGACTCCATGCCCGCACAGCGCTTCGAGGAGTGCCGGTCGGGTGGATTCAGGTCCCGTCTCGATGAGAACATTTCCATCCGGACCGCTCACGAGAAAGGCGGCAATGACGCCCGGTATTCCCTGAAACTTGAGATCAATCACTTTTACCTCCATATCGGCACAGATTGTCTCAATCATGCCGTCTCGCCAACTCAAACTTGCCGGATACCCCTCTCATGCCTAGATTGACCGCTCATGAGTCTCGAAGCCCTCTCCCCCGTCCCCACCGATCACGATGATCCCGTCAACACCCGCATCCTCGAAGTCTCCGAGGATCTCGTGAGCGGTTTCCAGCGCAACCCCTTCCAGCACATCGCCGACAAGTCAGGGGTCGAGCTTGAGACTGTCCTCAACCGGATCCGGGCAATGCTGGAAGCCGGGGTGATCCGTCGCGTGCGACAGACGCTCCTGGCGACAAAACTCGCTCATGGAGCCCTCTGCGCGTGGAAGGTCGATCCGGATAAGCTCGACGCGACCTTCGACTTCATGTTCAAAGAGGATCCTTTCAGTGGTCATGTCGTGACGCGCTCGACCGACCGGGAGATCTCGGGGAGCGATTACAAGCTCTGGACGACCCTGAAAGTCCCCCAGGGTGAGTCGCTCGAAGAGCATGCCGAACTGCTCCGCCACCTCACCGGCGCGCACGAGTTTGTTCTGATGCCGGCGAACGGCATCTTTGCCCTCGGGGTCGGTCATGTCCGGCGCAAAACGATGGAACCGGGAGCCCGCTCGGAGGCCCCTGCTGAAATGAACACCACCACCACGGTCGAGCTCAATGCCGACGAGTGGGAGGTTCTCCTCGCGATGAAAGAGGAACTCACCCCGGAGGAAATCTGCGAAGATCCCTGGGGCCCCCGCGCCGACGCCATCAGCTTCGACCGTGATCGTTTTTACGAAATTGCAGAAGAACTTGATCGCAAAAAAGTGATAG
Organism: Akkermansiaceae bacterium UBA6138; assembly: GCA_002422425.1. Taxonomy (GTDB): domain Bacteria; phylum Verrucomicrobiota; class Verrucomicrobiia; order Verrucomicrobiales; family DEV007; genus Arctic95D-9. The sequence goes on from DIVG01000080.1 coordinate 36,392, forward strand.
GCCGTTTTTCCACCTTTCTTGAGCATGTCAAACCCAGCCAGACCGGCCAGCGGGTGACCCGCTTCAATGCCCTCTTCCATTGGAAGGTGCCGGAGGGCATGCAAGCCCGGGCCGGGTCCGAAGTCGGACGTCACCTCATCATGACTCACTGCTATTGGCGGGAGGGAGGCCCTCGCTTCGGCGGTGTGAACATCATGGGCGTGGTGCACGGAACCGAGAAAGAGCGTGTCCTCGAACACAAGGCCGCGATCGACGCCCACCTCGCGAACGTGGGCATCCCTCTGGAATACACGAACGTCTTCTGGGGTGGCCGCAGTGAGATCAAGCCTTCGGAAATTTCTCCAAAAGTCTATCGCGAATTCCACGAAAAGTGGAAGGATGCGGGACAGGTTATCTGAGCATGAAAGTCCGCGACGTCGCCCATCTCGCCCGCATCGCCCTCTCCGACGAGGAGGCTGACCGTTACCAGGAGCAAATGGATCAGATCCTGAAGTATGTCGAGCAACTCAGCCGCATCGATGTTACCGGGATCGAGCCTACCGCCCATGCCGGGGCCGTTTTCAACGTCGTGAGGGAGGATCTCATCACCGCCGCAGGCCTCTCCCAGTCCGCCGCTCTGCAGAATGCGCCTGCCGTCGCGCACGATCAATTCCGCATGCCCAAGGTGGTGGAATAAACTATCCGCCCCCCGGAACGATCCCGCCGGGTCCGACTTTTCTCTCCCGCACAACATTCAACCTCCCCTCCTATTGTGAACGTTGCTGACCTGACCATTGCTCAACTGCGCGAAGCCTACCGCGCCAAGGCGTTCACGCCGGCGGAGGCACTCCGTGCACTCGCGGAAGCGATCGACCGCAAGGATCCCGCCATCGGCGGCTACCTCTCCTATGATCTCGATCTTGCCCTCGCCGACGCGGCAAAAGTTGATCTCAGCCTGCCCCTCGGCGGGGTTCCCATCGCGATCAAAGACCTTATTAATGTGGAGGGTCACCCGTGCTCGTGCGCTTCGAGGATGCTAGCGGGAACATACACCGCCCCTTATGACGCGACCGTGATCCGCAAACTGCGTGCCGCCGGGGCGATCCCTTTCGGACGCACAAACATGGACGAGTTTGCGATGGGGTCTTCCAACGAAAACTCGGGTATCAAACCCTGTCATAATCCGCACGATACCTCCAGAGTTCCGGGCGGATCTTCCGGCGGTTCCGCCGCTGTCGTCGCTGCCCGCACCGCCATCGCCGCGCTCGGCACGGATACAGGCGGATCGATCCGCCAACCGGCTTCCCACTGCGGCGTCGTCGGACTCAAACCCACCTACGGACGGGTCTCGCGATTCGGGCTTGTCGCCTTCGCCTCCTCCCTCGACCAGTGCGGCCCCATGACGCGTACGGTGGCCGACGCGGCCGCTCTCCTCGAAGTGATCGCGGGTCCCTGCGACCGGGATTCGACCTGCCTTCCGGATGATGTCCCCCGCTTCACCGAAGCGATCGGGCGGGACGTGAAGGGGCTCAAAATAGGTCTTCCCGCAGAGTATTTCGCCGCCGGTCTTGATGCCGGAGTGAGGGAACGGGTTGAGTCCGCCATCCGCGTCCTCGAGTCCCTCGGGGCCGAAATCATTCCGCTCTCCCTCCCCAACACCGAGCATGCCGTCGCCGCCTATTACGTGATCGCCACGGCCGAGGCGTCGGCAAATCTCGCGCGCTTCGACGGAGTTCGCTACGGGCACCGGGCCGAGGCCGCCGATCTCATCGATCTCTACAAAAAATCCCGGGCCGAGGGCTTTGGGGATGAGGTAAAACGCCGCATCATCCTCGGCACCTATGTGCTTAGTTCCGGCTACTACGATGCGTATTACCTCCGTGCGCAGAAGGTTCGCACGCTCATCCGACGGGACTTCGACGAGGCTTTCGCGAAGGTCGATCTGATTGCTTCGCCGGTCTCGCCGACCCCGGCTTTCCGAAGGGGGGAACATCACAGCGATCCGCTCGCGATGTATCTTGCCGACATCTACACGATCTCCGCCAACCTCGCCGGAATCTGCGGGATCTCCGTTCCCTGCGGAACCGTGCCGGTCGAGGGGAAAGATCTTCCCGTAGGGTTGCAACTCCTCGGTAAACCCATGGCGGAAACGGACCTCATTCGCGCCGGACACGCTTACGAGGCTTCGTCACGCTGAACCGCCGGAGGTGCCCCTGCCGCCGCCGCGGGGGCCTTAATTGACCGTCGCCTGGATACGCATCCGGGTGCTCGAATCGATCTGCCCGCCCGTGGCTCCGCTGATCGTCTCGATCCGCATCTCATCGACCATCCAGACATCACCGAATTTTTTGCCGTGGAGAACTTCAAAACGGCGGATGGGACGCCCTTCACGGTTATAGCCCATCATCTTAAGCATGCCGCCGCTCTGTTTGTCAATCCAGATATCAACGGTGGAATAGGCACCCGAACCATCGGGATTTCGTACGCGCACGACGACACACTCACGTCCTTTGAGGCGCTCCTGTCTTACGATCTTCGCGTCCGGCCAGTAGATGAAACGCATCGAAAGATCGTCGTAGGTGACGTCGGTCCCGCGAATCGCTTCGCCGTATTTCACGGGGCTGACCGGCGCGATCTCTCCGCCACCGATGCCTTCAAGAAGAGAAAACTCCTGATTTCGCGTATCGATGTAAATAATCTGGGCGGGGTCATCGAAAATAAAACGAATCGCTTCGGGCTTGAGGGAGAGAAGAAAAGGAACCTTCTTCGTGATCCCCATCTGAAGGACTCCGGTAAAATCACGGTCGTAGAGGGTGTAACTGAACCGGACGAGACGCAGGACCTCGTCGGCGGTCATCTCGTCGATTGATTTCCCGGCAAAGGAAGATGGCTCGGAAACGGGCGGAGTCTCGTCGGCGTCCTCCTGGGAAAACACGGAGAAAGAGAGACCAGTCAGAATAAGAAAGGCGGTGGCGAAGGAGGCTTTGATCATGAAAAAAGGGCGGGCGCGTGTTCGCCGGAGGTTAGACGATGCAGGTGAAGGATACATGCAAACGGCATTTCCGGAAAGGCAAGAATGCCGGACCGAGGCGCGCCATCCGGGGTGAAAATGTTGGCGGAGTCCCTCCAAAACTGCCATGGTAAGCGAATGGAGAATCACCGCCTCGTCCTTCCCGGGCACATGAATCAGTATGGATTCCTCTTCGGAGGCTACCTCCTCGCCTGGGTCGATGAGATGGCCTGGATGGCGGCATCGATGGATTTCCCGGGGTGCCAGCTCGTGACCGTGGCGATGGATCAGGTCGTCTTTCGCCAAAGCGTCCGAGAGGGCGTTATCCTTAGATTCGAATCGCTAAAAGTCCGCACCGGCAATACTTCCGTGACCTACGGAGTATCGGTCTTTCGCGAGGCCGACGAAATCTTTTCCACCAAAGTGACCCTCGTGCGGGTGGATGCAGAAGGGCGCAAACAATCCCTTCCCAAGTCCTGAGCTTCTGGTAGCATCCTCCGCTGTTTGCATGAGTGAAATAAAGCAGGTTATCGTCGTTGGGTCACTCAATATCGACCGGGTCACGCGGGTCGCGAACCTCCCCGTGCCCGGGGAAACCGTCGCGGCGGAGCAGTCGGATCTTTACCGGGGGGGAAAGGGAGCCAATCAGGCGCTCGCCGCCGCGCGACAGGGGTGCAGAGTCGTCCTCTTCGGCGCGGTAGGCTCCGATGCCGAAGGCACCGCCTACCGGAAGGAACTGAAAGTCGCCGGAGTCGATATCTCTCACGTGCGCACCGTCCCCGGCCAGACCGGAGTCGCCTTCATCACCGTCGATCGCAAGGGCGAAAACACGATCATTACCGCCGCCGGTGCCAACGATGCCCTGCGGGAGTCCGACATTTCCCGCCATCGCGAGGTGATTCAGGGCGGCGATGTCCTGCTCGGGCAGTTCGAGACGCCGGCGGCACCCCTCATCGCCGCTGCGGTAATCGCCAACGAAGCAGGCGTCCCCGTGGTTATCAATCCGTCCCCCTGGAACCCGGCCTTTCCCTGGGACCGGTGCCGGACTGATTACGCTATTGTGAACAGGACCGAAGCGCACGAACTTCTTGGCTTCACTCCGGAGTCTTCGGATCTCCCCCTCATTCGCGAAGCCATGCATCAACTGCGGATCAGCCATCTCATTGTGACCCGGGGCCGGGACGACACGCTCGTTTTCCGACGCGAGGGAGAGCCCCTCTCCATTCCTACCCTGCCCGTCCTGCCGATTGATACGGTCGGGGCCGGAGATGCCTTTGCCGGTTGTTTTGCCGCCCGCCTCGCCTCAGGCGATACCCTCACCGATGCCCTGCGCGCGGCGAACTGCGCCGGCGCCCTGAGCACGCTCGGCGGCGGTGCCCAGAAACCCGTTCCCGACCGCGAAAAGGTCGATCAACATCTCCTTTACCTCACCACGCCAACCCGCCAATCCCCCTGATGAAACCCCTGCTCTACACCCTGCCCGTCCTCCTCTGCCAACTCGCCGCCGCCGGTTCGTGGCCTCAGTTTCGCGGACCCGACGGTGATGGCGTCGCAACCGCCGAAAACGTGCCCGTCAGGTTCAGCGAGACGGAAAGCGTGAAATGGAAAACCGATCTTCCCGGGAGAGGCTGGTCCTCGCCGGTCTTCGACGGCACGAGCCTCTGGGTCACGACAGCCCTCGAAGTTTTCCCCACTGAAGAGGAACGGCTCGCCATTCTCAAAGAAGCCGGGGAGGACGAAAAGACCTTCGCCGCCCGCCAGGTCGCCTCAAAAATCGAGCTTTCCGCCGTGCGCCTGAACTATGAGACAGGAGCCATCGAAAAGACCGTCCCGCTCACCACCGTGACAAATCCGCAGACCATTCACGCGCAGAACAGCTTCGCTTCACCCACCCCCGTGCTGGCTGACGGGGCGCTCTTTGCCCACTTCGGCGACTTCGGCACCTTTGCCGTCGATACTGAAAAAGGAGAAATCCTCTGGCGGGAAAAGATCGATCTTGAGCACGGGGTTGGCCCCGGCAGCTCTCCGTTCCTTCACGGCGGACTCCTCTTTCTGATCTGCGACGGCGTCGACCGCCAGTTTGTCACCGCCCTCAACGCCAAAACCGGCGAAACCGCATGGACCACCGAACGTCCCGCCATGCGAGCCGGGACCGGAGACCAGAAGAAGTCCTACAACACCCCTATCGTGGTGAGCGGCCGGGACGGCCGGGATCAACTCATCTGCATGGGCGCGCAGTGGCTGGTGAGCTACGAGCCGAAGACAGGTAAGGAACTCTGGCGGCTCGACCACGGGAACGGCTTCTCAGTGGTGCCCCGCCCGGTTTACAGCGAAACGACCGGCCTCATCTACCTGAGCACCGGATTCGGCAAGCCCGAACTGATCGCGGTGAGGCCCGACGGGAGCGGGGACATCACCGGCTCCGACAAGGTGGTATGGACGGAACCCAAGCGCATCCCCGCCCGCCCCTCCCCGCTGCTGGTCGGAGACGAACTTTTTGTCATCGCCGACGGAGGCATTGCCAGTTGCTTCGATGCCCGCACCGGAACCCTTCACTGGACCGAAAGGATCGAGGGAAACTACTCCTCGTCGCCACTCTTCGCCGACGGCCATATCTTTGTCGCCAGCCACGAGGGGGTTATCACTATCCTGAAGCCCGGCCGGACCTTCGAAGTCATCGCGAAAAATCAGCTTGAGGGAACTATCATGGCATCACCTTTCGCGATGGACGGGAGTCTCATCGTCCGCACCGGGGGAGCCCTCTACCGTTTTTCGGCTGACCAGTGACCTTGAAAAGGCCGCCTTGAGCGTCATCTGATTCAAAATAATGAAAAATAATCGTGACGAAATCGGCCTACCCCGATATTCAATAAGACGGAACTCTCCCTTCAGCGTATGAATCCCCGTATCCCCCTCTTCTCTCTCGGCTTACTCCTTGCGGTGACCGGGCCATGTCTGACCCCCACCCTCGAAGCGAGGACGTGGACGAGTAACGACGGAAAGCCTCTCCAGGCGATATTTCTCGGCATCGAGGGGGGGAACTTCAAGTTCAGGCTGCAAAACGGGAATCAGATCTCTGTACCCAAAGATCGTTTCATCAAGGCTGACCAGGAAGCCGCCGAACGTCTCGCCAGGATCGGTGACGACAGCTTCACCAAAGCATCGGCCCGCCAGATCGACACGGCTCTGGCCGTCACGCTGAAAAAGAACGGCTACAACTCCTTTAACGAACCCCTCCCCGATGACCTCTTCGTCCGCCGGGTTTACCTCGATATTATCGGTCGCATTCCCACTCGCGAGGAATTTCTCGCGTTCGCGGAAAACGCCAGGCCGGACAAACGCGAGGCGCTCATCGATGAGCTACTGCTCTCCCCAGGGTTCTCTTCGAACCTGTTCAACTACTTCGCCGACATGTTCCGCCTCCACGGGAGCGACTTCGACAACGGTATCCGGATGGATCCCTACGTGAACTGGTGGAGAGAACAACTAGAGGCCAACGTCCCCTACCACGAGATTGTTTCCGCCATGCTCACCGCCAAAGGCAACGTGGGTCAGAATCCGGCTTCCGGCTTCCTCCTGCGTGACACCGGGATGGAATTTGACGCCTTCGCCAACTTCGGACAGGTCATGCTCGGAATCGACATTTCCTGTGCGCAGTGCCACGACCACCCCTTTGACGAGTGGACTCAGGGCGATTTTTATGAGATGGCCGCTTTCTTCGGCAACACGCAGCGATCGCTCGGCTACCGCCCCGCAAGCGGCATGATGGGCGGCGGAAAAATCGAAATGCCCAACGCCCCTGCGGGATGGAGGGATGCTTTCAACTCCTGGGCGGTCAGCAGCAAGGGAATCGTCCTTGAGGGGAATCAGGACAACCAGTTCAAATTTTTCGTCGCGGCACTCGGGTGGAACATCACCGACAACGAAGCCCTCGAGACGGTTCTCCCGCACGATTTCATCGGTCAGGGCGGCAAACCGAACGAGGTCGCCAAGCCCCGCACGCTCATCGGTGAGGCGGCCAAACTAGGCGGCAAGACCAGACGCGAAGCGATCTCCGACTGGCTCAAATCGCCCGCAAATCCCCGCTTTGCCCTCGTCATCGCCAACCGGATGTGGGGGCGTGCCTTCGGCCGCGCTATCCTTGAGCCGGTCAATGACTTCAGCGACGACGAGATCAAGCGCGCCTCCCAGCCCGAAGTGCTCAAATACATCGAGAGCGAGATGCGCCGGGTCAACTACGACCTGCGCGAATTCATGCGCATCCTTTACAACACCCGGGCCTACCAGTCGATCGCCTCGCTTGAGGAGCCGGACCTCACCAAGGCCTACTATTTTTCCGGCCCGGTCCTTCGCCGGATGAGGGCCGAGCAGGCCTGGGACTCCATGATGGTCCTCGCTCACGGAGCCGACATCGACAAGAAGACGGGCGGCGACGGCTCCTTCTACAAAAAGATTCTTGATATCGATTTTAATACCGCCAGCAATGACGAGGTCTGGCGCCATTACGAGATGTGGCAAAATCTTCGTGGAGGTCAAGCGGCCATGGCCATGGTTTCCGAGTCCGGTGATGACTATTCCCCGGTCATCATGAACGACACGAATCTCCGTGCCTCCCAACTTCCCCAGCCCGCTCCCGCCGCTTCCATGCTCGACACCTTCGGACAGTCCGACCGCCGTATCACCGACGACCACAACTACGACGGTTCCGTGCCCCAGGTATTGGCCCTCATGAACGGCGCCGTCACCCAACAGCTCACCGGCGTCTCCTCCAAGATCGTCTCCGACCTCGATGCCCTCGACGGCCCCGATGACAAAGTTCGCGGTGTTTTCTCCACCCTTCTCAATCGCTTTCCCTCCAAAGACGAACTCGATCTCGGCATCGGAATGATCGAAGATTTCGGTGAGGAGGGAATCAGCGACCTCGCCTGGGCGCTCATGAACAGTCCCGAGTTTCTCTTTATCCAGTAATCCCGTCTCCTGTCTCACCTTCCGTCCCCCAAACCCTTCAATACCATGGATCACCTTGCCGAACTTGCCGGAAAAGACGCGCTCAGCCGTCGCTACTTTATGGAGATGACCGCCAAACTGACCCTCGGGCTCAGCGTCGGCGTTCCCTTCCTCCCCCGCACCTTCCAGGCCCAGGGCGGAGCAAAGGCCAAGAACCTCATTTACATCTATCTCGCCGGGGGCATGACCCACCTCGATACCTTCGATCCGAAGAAGAACCGCTCCGTCATGGCCGACACCGAGATGATCGACACGAACGTCGATAACATGAAGTTCGGGATGCACCTCAAGGAACTCTCCAAGCAGGCGGACAAGCTCGCCGTGATCAATTCCATGATGTCGACCAACGGCGCTCACGAGCAGGGCGAATACATCATGCGGACAGGCTACGAAAAGCGCGCCACCATCGTCCACCCTACAATCGGTCCCTGGGCTCAAACCCTCCTGGGCAAACGAGGTGACATTCTTCCCGACAGCGTCCTCATCGGTCAGAGCACTTCGAATGCCGGTTTCATGGACCCCTCCTACAGCCCGCTCCCGATTGCGGATCCCGGTGGCGGAGTGCCGAACACCAGCCTGATCGTCGAAGGAGAGCGTTTCGAGCGGCGCATGGAGATGGCTCAAAAGCTGGGACAGCAGTTCGTCGATAAATTTAAATACACCGGCCCTAAATCCTACGTCGAATATTACCATCAGGCGAACCGCCTCCTCAAGAGCGACGCCCTCACGGCCTTTGATATTTCCGGAGAATCCAATCGCGCCGAATATGGTGAAAACCGCCTCGGCCAGGGGTGCCTCCTCGCCCGCAAACTCGTCGAGAGCGGCGTTCGGGTTGTCGAAGTCGTTTCGGGCGGCTGGGACATGCACCTCGATGTTTCGGGTGGCACAGCCAGTCGTATTCCGGAGCTCGACGTCGCCGTCTCTACTCTTTTGAAAGACCTTGAGTCCCGCGGCCTTCTTGAATCAACCCTGGTGGCCATCGGCACCGAGTTCGGACGCACTCCCGACATCAATATAAATTCCGGCCGCGACCATTACCCTGCCGCCTATTCCTGCGTCCTCGCCGGCGGCGGAATCAAGGGGGGGACGGTTTACGGTGAAACCGACGGGGCCGGGAAAAAAGTAAAAGCCAATCCGGTCAAACCCGAGGATTTCCTCGCCACGATCGGTTACGGTCTCGGCCTCAACCTCGAAGAGACCGTTTACTCACCCACCCAGCGTCCCTTCACCTTCGCGGACAAGGGTCAGCCGGTAACAGCACTTTTCGCCTGACCCTCCTCCCGCAAGCAGGTTGAGGGGCACCGTTGAGGTAAGTTCCCGCACTTAAAAAGAGCGCCGTTTCCTTAGGGATCGGCGCTTTTTTATGGTCGCCCGGCACTTACTTACCGATGCAGAATTGGCTGAAAATTTCGCCGAGGATCTCTTCAATATCGGTTCGTCCAATCACATCCCCCACCGCATCGAGGGCGCCGCGGAGGTCCATAGCGACGAACTCCGGCGAAGATCCCTCCGCCAGGGTCTCAATAGCGGTTTCGAGATCGGCTTTCGCTCGGCTCAGGCAATGCTGATGCCTCACATTGATCGAGACAAGACTCCCGCCGCCCAGGGTCGTGCCGGCGGTGATCGTCTCGTAAAGATGATCGCGAAGGGCCTCGACCGAGTCCTCGTTGAGACACGAGACAGCAAAGCCCTCGTCACCGGTCCAGTCGACGTGACGCGGCAGATCCGCTTTGTTAAGAAGGCGAACCACCTTTGCCGAGCCGGGAAGGGAAATTTTTTCAAGCGCCCCGGCGCCCGCCCCCGAATCAATTACCAGCAGGATCAGTTCGGCACGCGCGATCTGGGCCCGGCTGCGCTCAATGCCTTCCCGCTCGACCGCCTCGAGGCCCTCCCGGAGCCCGGCCGTATCCACCAGACGAAGGGGAATGCCGCGCAGGTTGATCAGCTCCTCGATCGTATCGCGGGTCGTGCCGGCTGACTCGTTGACAATGGCACGGTTAAAACCAAGAAGCCGATTGAGCAGACTCGATTTGCCCGCATTCGGAGCGCCGCAAATCACGGTCCTGATTCCTTCACGCAGAATACGTCCCTGATCAGCAGTCGCGAGCAACGCCTCCACCTCTGCGAGAACAGCACGCGCTTTTTCCTTGAGGGTATTTGAAGAGTCGGGATCGATGTCTTCTTCCGGGAAATCGATGTAGGCCTCAAGATGGGCGAGCAGCCCGACCAGAGCCAGACGGATTGCCTCAATCCTTTCTCCGAGCCGCCCGCACAATTGTTCCCCTGCCGCTTTCATGGCGAGATCGGTCTGGGCGGAGATCAGATCCATGATCGCTTCGGCGCGGGTCAGATCCATCTTCCCGTTGAGGAAGGCTCGCTCCGAAAACTCGCCAGGACCGGCTAATTCCGCGCCGGCATTGAGGAGCTCTTCAAGAATACGTCTCGTCACGATGACACCCCCGTGGCAGGCGATTTCAACCACATCCTCACCGGTGAAACTCCCCGGTCCCGGAAAAGCCGTAAGGAGCACCTCATCCACAACGCTGCCGTCGGCGGCGGCGACAATCCTTCCAAAATGCTGACGCCTCGCCTCCCACCGATCGGAAGGACGGCCCCGGAAAACCTTCGACGCGACCGCGAAGGCATCGACGCCACTGAGACGAAGCAGGGCAACCGCCCCGATTCCCGGCGGAGTGGCGATGGCGGCGATGGTGGGGCGGTTCATAAGGGGCGGGAAATTGTCAATCTCCGGGGGCAATGAAGCGGGCGCAAGAGGGAAAAAGATTGCTTCGTCGGGTAATTTAGCCAAGGATCCGACCACCAGCTTATGCTCATAAAAGACATTCCGGAAGGCGAGCGTCCCAGGGAAAAGCTTTTCCAGCGGGGCCCAGGAGCCCTCAGCGACGCCGAGATTCTGGCTGTTTTTTTCAGCACCGGACGAGCCGGCATAAGCGCGATCGAGCTGGGACGGGAGATGATCAACCGCTTCGGAAGCCTCAGGAATCTATCCCGCGCTACCACCGAAGAGCTCTGTCAGATCCAGGGAGTCGGCCCCGCCAAAGCGGCGCAGCTTGCCGCCGTCTTCGAGTTCGGGCGACGCCTCGCCCACGAGCCCTTCAGCGAGGTCTCCATCAGCTCTCCGGAAGACGTCTTTGCTCTCATCGGCCCCGAAATGCAGATGCTCTCCCAGGAATCCGTGCGAGTGGTCCTTCTCAATCATCGCAAGCGACTCATCCACCTCACTGAAGTCTTCCGCGGCACCGGCAACGAATCCTTTGCCAACCCTTCCGAGATCCTCCGCAAGGCGATCAGCCACAGCGCCAACGCCATCATCCTCGTTCACAATCATCCTTCGGGTGATCCCACCCCCAGCCAGGCAGACCACGACGTAACCTACCGTCTCAAAAACGCCGCCCTTGCCGTTGGAATCGAGTTCACTGACCATATTGTCATCGGATGCCGATCCCGGGAGGCGGGCGATCCCTACTTTAGTTTTCGCGAAGCGGGTCTACTGTGACGAAGCCGCATTGGCAGCTCCCTCCCCTGATATGTCCATTCACCCCACCGCCCTCATCGATCCCGGAGCAGAACTCGGCAGCGGGATAAAAATCGGGGCCTTTGCGATCATCGAATCCGGTGCCCGAATCGGGGACGGCTGCGTGATCGAGGCAGCGGCCCAGATTCGCACCGGCTCGATAATCGGCCGTGAAACTTTTGTGGGGGCGGGAGCGATCCTCGGAGCCGCCCCCCAGTTCCGCGGATTCGATGAAACGATCCGGTCCGGTGTCCGTGTCGGCGAACGCAATGTTCTCCGCGAATATGTGACGATTCATCGCAGCATCTACGAGAACGGCAACACCGTTCTCGGCGACGATAACTACCTCATGGCGGGAGCGCACGTCGGCCACGATTGCCTTGTCGGCAATTTCAACACTCTCGCCAACAATGTCCTTCTCGGCGGGCACGTTCTTTTCGGTAATCACTGTTTTGTGGGCGGCGGGGCCGCTTTTCATCAGTTCGTCAGGGTCGGTGATTATGTGATGTGCCAGGGAAATTCCGGATTTTCACAGGACCTCCCCCCTTTCGTTATCGGTGCTGACATCAATACGGTCGCAGGCATCAACACCGTTGGCATGAAGCGGGCCGGATTTTCGATCGAAGACCGGCGTGCCGTGAAAAAGGCCTTCCAGACCGTTTACCGCAGTGCGGAAACCCTCCAGTCCATCCTTGAAGCTGCGTCTTGCCGCGAAAATTCGGCGGCACTTGAACTCTTTTATCGCTTCCTGCGCGAAAAAACCAGAAAAGGCCTCTGCGTGAGGCCCTCCCGCAGGCCCACCAAATAGTTAAGGAGCCTTAACAAAATACGATCAAAATCCGAAATTTTTATTGGTCTTTTCGAGAGATGAGAGTAAATGAAGATCGATAAACGGGCGATTTTGCTCCTTGAACCATAACCCTGTCTGACTGCCTTGACTCCGCGGGAATCAATACCCCAGAATCTGAAAGCCGATCGCCTGCGCAAAGCAGCCTCGATAGCCTTCCTTGTCGGCGTCTTTTCCCTCGCACCTGTGGTTGGAACGGCGCAGGATGTCCCGGCGGTGACTGCGGCGTCTGCTCCGTCGCCTCCGGGGCCGATCAATCTCGACATTCAGAGCGATTTCTCCGATTACGACCAGAATCTCGGAATCGCCAAGGCTCAGGGAGATGTCGTGGTGAAGTATGGAGACGTCACCATCCATGCCGACCAGATCGAGTATCACCAGTCTTCCGGCAACATCTTTGCCCGGGACAATGTCAGGATCTTCAAAGACGGTCAGGTTGTTGATGCCGAAGAGATCATTTACAACATCAAAACCGGCGAGATGACAACGAGTCAGCTCAAAAGCGCCCTCGAGCCCGTTTTCTATACGGCTGACTCCATTGTGCGGCCCGAAGAAGGGACCGACGGGCCCATCACGATGCTCGATTCGACTTTCACCACTCACGACTCCGCCACCCCGAACTTCCGCATTCGGGCCAAAAAGCTTGAGGTCTACCCCGACGACAAAATCGTCATGCACGGCGCCCGGCTGTATGTCGGAGAGATGCCTCTCTTCTGGTTTCCCTACTTCGTCCAACCCATGGGTGAGGGGCTGGGTTACTTCTTCACCCCGGGGTGGAACTCCGCGTGGGGGGGGTTCGTCTTGAACGAGTATGGCTTTATGATCGGCGAAGACATCCTTGCGAAGGCTCGCCTCGACCTCCGCTCCGAGCGAGGCTTCGGCGGCGGCCTCGAGATGCGGGACCAGAAATTCAAGGGTAACGATAACCTTGGCGGGCTCAAACTGTATTACGCCGAAGATGCCAATCCAGAGCTGAGTTTCAATGGTCGCAACCGCGACCCCGGTTCGATCGACTCAGGGCGCTATCGGGCAAATCTTCAGCACCGTATCTATTTCCCCGGTTCCGACGACGAGACCTTTTACCTTGATTTCGACATCAACAAGCTGAGCGACGCCTTCTTCTACGAGGATTTCTTCCCATCCGAGTTCCGGGTTGATCCCAATCCGGACAATTTGATTAATCTCGGAAAGATCTTCGACCAGGGCGAAATCTCGCTTACTGGCCGCTTCCAGCTGAACGAGTTTTTCCAAACCGACACAAGAACGCCCGAGCTCGCCTTAGACATTATCCGGACGCCTCTTGGTGACACCGGTTTCTTCTACGATGGGATGACCTCCTACGGAATCATCGACGAAGAGCTCGACGATGCCTCCATCCTCGATGGTGCCCTTGACCCGAGCGGTTTCAACCGTTTCCATTCCTATCACGAGTTCCTTTTCCCCATTCAGCTGGGCGGCATCCTCAACGTCGTTCCCCGAGCCGGGGCCGGCTACACGAATTACTCCAGCTTTGACATCCCCGGCCTGGATTCTCTTGACAGAACCACGACGCATGCCGGCATCGACGTCTCTTTCAAGATGTCGAAGCGTTCTCCCAATGTCGTAAATCGTGCCCTCGGCCTCAACGGCCTGCTCCATGTCGTGCGCCCCTACGCGACCTACTCCATGGTGAGCACCAACGACCTGCCCGGCGGGTTCTCCCCCATCGATCGTTTTACCCCTACCACAAGGTTGCGTCCCATCGACATGCCGCTCTTCACTTCGGTCGATGATATCCGCGACTGGCAGGTCGTACGCTCCGGTGTATCGAACCGGTGGATCACCAAACGCAACGGTGCCTCCTACGAGTGGCTCTCGGTTGACAATTACTTCGAGGCTTACCTCGAAGATCCCGAGTTCGATCGTGACTTCTCCAACTTCTTCACCGAAGTCGCCTGGCGCCCCCTTCCCTGGCTATCCGCCTCAACGACGGCCCAGCTCCCCCTCTTCGACGACTCGATGGACTTCAACGAGTTCAGTTCGCTTCTCAGCGTTACTCCGACCGACTGGTTCCGCTTCGGGCTGCGGCATTACTTCATTGGCAATCATCCCACCTTCGAGGACTCTGATCTTTACACCCTCACTACCTACACCCGCCTTAGCGACAACTGGGGCTTCAGCACGGCCCACCGGTTCGAGACGGATGACAGCACCCTTGAGTATCAGCAATACAGCATTCACCGGGACCTCGCCAGCTGGACTGCCAGCCTTGGCGGTATCATTCGGGATAACCGAAGCGGTGAAGACGAGTATGGGATTCTCCTGAGCCTCACTCTCAAAGCCTTTCCAAAAGTCAGCCTGCCCCTGGATTTCCAGCCCGGCTCACTGGGGGTCGAGGAGTAAAGCGGTCTCGACGGGGCCTTCCTCCGTTTCCGAAAGAAGGTCGACCAGACAACTTTCGTGACAAGTCGGACCGGCTTTTTTCTGACATTTTCGCCCCGCAACTGGAGCTGGCCGAAGCCGGCCTCTTCACCTATAGATCTGCTTTTATTTGATGAAACTGACCATTATCGGATCCGGCTACGTAGGGCTGACCACCGGTGCGTGCTTCGCCGAGGTAGGGCACGAGGTGAAGTGCGTCGATAACGATGCCGCCAAGATTGAAACGCTTCTTCGCGGGGAGATTCCCATCTACGAACCGGGCCTTGCCGATCTTGTAAAACAGAACGTCGCCGCCGGCCGCCTCAGCTTCACGACGAGCACGCCGGAAGGAGTTGACCACGGCGAGGTGGTCTTTATCGCCGTCCCCACCCCGCCGAATGCCGACGGGTCGGTCGATCTCAAGTTTATCGAAAAAGTCGCCCGCGAAATCGCACCGGCGATTCAGAGCTACAAGGTCATTGTCGACAAGTCGACCGTCCCCGTTCGAACCGGCGAGAAAGTGGCCGAGACGATCCAGCGCTACGCTCCCGGTGCCGAGTTCGATGTCGTCTCCAATCCGGAATTCCTTCGCGAAGGGTCCGCCGTCGCCGATCTCATGAAACCGGACCGTATTGTCTTCGGGTCGAATAGTGATCGGGCCTCCGCCCTGATGAAAAAGGTTTACGAGCCGTTCCTCGCACCGCTCCTCGTCACTGATATCAACAGCGCCGAACTCATCAAGCATGCCGCGAATTCGTTCCTCGCTCTCAAGATCTCGTATATCAATGCGATCTCAGCCATTTGCGAGGCCAGCAACGCGGACGTTGAGCTCGTTGCCGAGGGTATCGGGATGGATTCGCGTATCGGGCGCTCTTTCCTCAACGCCGGTTTGGGTTACGGCGGNNAAGATTAACCAGCGTCAGCTTGATCGCTTCATCGACCGCATCCGCGAGTCGCTTTGGGTCATTGACGAAAAGAGAATTGCCGTCTGGGGCCTCGCCTTCAAGCCGAACACCGACGACGTGCGCTGTTCCGTCGCTCTCGATCTTGTCGGAAAACTCGTCGCGGAAGGTGCCCGGATCACTGCCTACGATCCCAAAGGAATGGACCGCGTCCGCGACCTCCCCATCGGCGCGGCTATCACCCTGGCGTCGTCACCTGAAGAGGCCGCTCGCGGTGCTGAGGCCCTCATTATCGCCACCGAATGGCCCGATTTTGCCCATGTCGATTTCGCCGCTGTGAAAGAGTCGATGCACTCCCCTCTTCTCTTCGACGGGCGCAACTTGCTCGACCCCGAAACCATGCGCAAACATGGGTTCGAATACCACGGGATCGGCCGGGGTGTCTGAAAGAGCCGGAGAGAACCCGCATCCGACTTCACGGTCTCTTTAGCCGGACCGCCCCCGTCGGGAGCGGCACCAGCCGGACCGGCTCCTGTCAGGGGTGCAGCATCCAGACCGACACCCGCCAGTGCCGGAAGCCTAATCGGAAGACAGGCCCTTCCGACCGTGGAGCCCCGATTACGGAAGCGTTCCGAGCACCCCGGTGCCACCTCCGCAGCAGGCCGGTCCCAGTAGCACCCGGACGCCTCAGCGATCGAACTGCGCGTCGAAAATGATCTTTGAGGTCGGGAAGTCGACTTGTTTTACAAAACGCGCCGACTCACTCGCACCGGCCTCACGATCCATACCGCCGTCCTCCCACTCAACCGAGAGCGGTCCGGCGTAATCGATATCGTTAAGGGCACGAATAATCCTCTCAAAGTTGATCTTACCGCGGCCGACCGACTTGAAGTCCCAGTAGCGTTTCCGGTTGTGAAAGTCGACGTGGCCGCCGAAAACCCCGGCATCGACCGGATGATCCGCCCAGCCGACATCCTTCATATGGACGTGGTTGATGCGGTCCGCGAACCGGTAGATGAATTCCACGTAATCGACTCCCTGATAGCCGAAATGGCTGGGATCGAAATTAAAACCGAAGGCGGGATGATAGTCGATTGCCTCAAGGGCACGCTCGGCCGAGGCAATATCGAAGGCAATTTCAGTCGGATGGACTTCGAGGGCGAACTTGATGCCGTTTTCCTGAAACACATCCATAATGGGTCCAAAACGATCCGCGAAATCCCTGAAGCCACCTTCAATCTGCCCAGGGAGGACCGGGGGGAAAGAATAGATTAGATGCCAAATCGATGATCCCGTGAACCCGTTAACGACACCGACCCCGAACTCCTTCGCCGCCACCGCTGTCTTTTTGAGTTCTTCCGCCGCCCGCTGGCGAACCCCCTCCGGATCCCCGTCGCCCCAGATATAGTCGGGCAGAATCTGTTTGTGGCGGGCATCGATATTGTCACAAACGGCCTGGCCCACCAGGTGACTTGATATCGCGTAACAGCTCATCCCGTGTTTCGCAAGAAGCTCACGCTTTGCGGCACAATACGCGGCGTCGGCCTTATCGACTTCAAAATGATCTCCCCAGCATCCCAGCTCGACCCCGTCGTAGCCCATCTCCTTCGCTTTTAGGATGATCGTTTCGCATTCGAGATCGGCCCACTGGCCGGTGAAAAGAGTGACGGGTCTGCCCATGATTTTTGGTTCGGTGGTTTGAGTGAATAGATATCTGAAAGAGGCGCTCAGTTAACCTTCAACCCCAAAATCAATCAAGTGCAATCTCGCCGCCAAGGCGCCGGAAACGATTCACTAAATTAATCCCGCGGTGCCGTAAACCTCCCGACCGACGAGACGCCACCCGCCGAGAAGTAGCCCGAATCTACCGGGCTGCGGGGCGACAACTAACGTCTTCCCGACGCGATCCGGGAACCCCTAGAAGGTGGCGGTAGCTCCGATGTGGAACCTCCCTGATTCATCAGCGACCACATTCTCAGTGAACACGGGGTAACCGTAATCCAGGCGGAACTTGAACCAATCACTGTAGTTCCAGCGAAGACCCAATCCGATCGAACCAATCTGGAAGCTGGAGGCCTCATCGGGAAGAAGATCTTCGTTCCCAAGAGTAGCAGCGTCAAAGAAACCGAGGAGACGCAAGCTGTCGGTCTCGTTCTGCCAATCGCCAATACGGCCAAGCGAAAGCTCGGGCGCATAAATCTCGATGGTTCCCCATGCGCCGTGGTCACCGCTGGCTACACGCTGATCAAAACCGCGGACCGTGTCATAACCACCCGCCCCGAGCTGCTCGGAAGCCTGCAGGTTACCGTTGGAGTCCTGACCCTGAACCTTGAAGCGCAACGACCAATCCTCGCGGAGGCGACGCTGGTGCTCAAAACCGGCGATGGCGTAGAAATAATCGGCCGAAGACCCTGCCCTTGAAGATTCAAAAGCGGCATCGGAGTTGTGGTTATTAAAGCCACCCGGGGAAAAGACCCCCCGGATGTCAAAATGACTCACCCCGCGATTATGCTGGATCGTTTCCTGATAACCAATGCTGAACTGGAAGATCTCCACCCTGGAACCGAAAAGCTGCACGGCATTCAGGTTGTTAAAATCAACAAATTCCAGGTTGTTACCGTTGGACTTCCAATCGAAACCGAAATCCATCTCCCGCTGACGGTTAGCCGTCCCGTCGAGCGGGATACTGTAACGACCACTGAGCTGGATATTATCCCCGTCCGAATCAAGGGTATCGTTCTCACCAACCGGAATGGGATCGGAATTAATGTCTACATACGAAGCCAGCACCGTCATCCAGTGACGCCAGGGGAGAGCCTGAGTGTAAACCAGTGAGTTCGCCCTCACATGCTCCATGTCGAGATCGCTTGTGTATTGATAGCTCAAGGTCCTCGTCGGCCCGAAAAGATCACCAAAGTTGAACCCAAAAATGAGGCGATCCTCACCGAGATACTCCGACCCCGAGTCCTCGTAGCCGGTGTAGAACCAGTTGGCGCGCCCCTGATAGCTCTTCAGAATGACATCGGTCGTCCCGAACTCGTAGCCGGGAGCATAGACCATGTCGATCTTCCGGTAGGGACTGCGGTTGACCCAGGAGAGGTCACGGAGAACTTCCGAAGCGCGAATGACCTCGCCTTTCTTAACCCGCATCTGGCTGCGGATAAACTCCTCGGTATCCGCATCGACCCCCTCGACACGGATGCGCGCGAGCTGGGACTCGATCACGACCAGCTGAACAACACCGGAGGTGATATCCTGCTCGGGGACGAGAACGTCAACGACGGGACGATCCCCCTCGCGGTAGGCAACGATGACATCCTTGACCATCTGGTCGAGAGACGAGAGGGAGACGGGTCGGCCCATGTAACTCTGAAGGACAAGCCCGACGGGACGGGGAAAATTTTCAAAATCGTGCCAGATCCCCTCGACCCCGGGCCACCCGTCGGGACGAACGTCACCGGGACGGGGAAGGAGGACGACACCGAGGAGCTGGTTCACGAGATATTCTTCCTCACCACCGCCGCCTGTGCCCTTAGCGGCGGTGCTGCCGATGTGAAAACGACCGAGCTTATCCACTTTGAGCGGGCCTTCGCCACCACCCGAATCGAGGATGGAACGCGTTTGCTGCACCTGGGACTGGACGGTAGGGGGAAGAACATCCACCAGGATCTCAGTACCGAATTCATCGGTCACGGTTTGCTGGGCCTCGGTAAACACCGCGGCGGAAGCTAATCCGATGGCGCAAATCCCTTTAAGTAATCTTGAAACTCTCATCAGTTTGAAATTCCTGCGGTCCCGGGCACCGCGCTATAACCTATTCGATTAACACACGTTAAAGGGGTTGAAAATTGTTTTTTTCAGAAAATTTTCGATGTTTCGCATCAAACGCCATGTTAATAGGGGGGATCAGGGCAATGAAAGAAAAATCTCACTTTTTTTTGACCGACACACACGCCCATCTGGCCTCGTCCCGCTTCAGCGGAGCGGTGGCGGGGGTGGTAGCCCGCGCCGCCGCATCGGGAGTCGAGCGCATCGTCAGTATTTCGTGTGATGTGGACGACACCCTTGCCAACCTCGCGATCGCCCGGAGCCATGCCGGGGTCTACCCGACGGCAGGCATCCACCCCGGCTATATTCACGAGATCGATCCGGAGAGATGGTTCGACGACATCCGGCGCCTAGCGGCGGAGCCTGAAATCGTCGCGATCGGCGAAATCGGGCTGGACTACTACCACCCGCCCGGCGACGGCGGCAGCGTTGATTCCTGGAGGCAGCGGCAACGGGCGGTGTTTGAACAGCTCCTCCAGCTCGCCCTGGATCTGCGTCTTCCGGTCGTGGTTCACCAGCGCGCCTGCGGTGGCGATGTCATGGACGTGCTCGATGACTTTCCCGGTGTCACCGCGGTGCTCCACTGCTTTTCCGGCACCACGGCCGAGGCGGAACGCGCGCTCGGGCGGGGGCATTACCTCTCCTACACCGGAGTCCTCACCTTCAAAAACGGAGAAGAGGTCCGGGAGGCCGCCCGCCTCACTCCCCTTGACCGCGTCATGATCGAGACCGACGCCCCTTTTCTCGCGCCGGTTCCCTTTCGCGGAAAATCCTCTGAGCCCGCCATGCTGGAACATACCGCGCGGACCCTGGCCGACCTTCACGGGCTCTCCTATGAAGAGATCTGCCGGACAACCTCACAAAATGCGGCGACTTTTTTCGGCCTTCCGCCGCTTGATGCCTGAACGACGCCAGACAGAACCGATTCCCGCCTTGCCTTATTGACGAATCCATCGCTCGTTAAAACCAAATCCCCCGCCCCATTTTAAATGTTTTCCGAACGCAGCAAGGTCGTGAGAGAAAAGAAGTTTCGCCCCTGCGGGACCGGGACTCCCTCGCCGGGCCTCACCACTTCCCCCACTCTGACCGACGATCACTCACTTTTTCTGGTGAACCAGCAGCGCGAGCGTCAGTCCCGGATAGAAAAGCGCTCGTGGATTTCACGGCTCTTCGGGCGTCGCTGATTCAGCCGCGAGCAACGAGGCGAGGCCGGCCTCGTTGAGAATGACGACGCCGAGCTGACTGGCTTTATCGTATTTTGATCCCCCGCCCTCTCCCGCGACGAGATAATCGGTATTCCTGCTGACCGCCCCGGAGACCCGGCCCCCGGCCGCGAGGATCCCGGCAGCAATCTCATCACGAGGCTTCGAGAGGCTGCCGGTGATGACAAAAACCTTGCCGGCAAGGGGTTTTCCCCGTCCTTCCCCGCTCTCGGACGGCTTCGGATCGTAGTTGTCCGATGGCGGATCGATGCCGAGTGCCGCGAGCCGCGCCAGGACATGGGCTCCGGCGGCGGATTGAAAGAAATCAAGGACACCGGCCGCCACGACAGGACCGACCTCCGGAGCGATCCCGTAAGGAGCCAGAAACGGGTTCTTCTCTTTGCTGTCACCCGTCTTCAAGGTCCGCAAGGCGGCGAGGATTTCCGATCGGGAAAGTTCTCCGGCGCTGCGGTGAAGCCGCGCCAGTTCGCGGGCGGCGGACTCCCCGACCTGTGAGATACCCATCGCATAGAGCCACCTCGAGAGAGGCATCTCTTTAACCGCCCGCTCGCGGGACTGAATAATCCTGGTCGCGTTCTTTTCCCCGAAAATTCTCGGACTCTCCTCGGTGCCGAGATTCAGGGACGCGAGGGTGGTCCCGGGTATTTCAAAAAGATCGAGAGGCGAGTGGATCAGTCCGCGCTCCACCAGCTTTTCAGCGACGATAGTGCCGATGCCCTCGATGTCGAGGGCCTTGCGGCTGACGAACTGCCGCATCCGGCTCGCGACCTGGGCGGGACACTCGAAGTTGACACAGAAATGCGTCACGATCGTCCGCCCCTCGGTTTTCGAACCCGAAACGGTCTCCCGCCGCTCAATCGGCCCCGCACAGACCGGGCACACGCCACCGAGGTGGGCATGCATGGAGAACGGGGTCGCACCCCCGCCCGACGTGACCACCTTAATCACCTCCGGGATAATTTCGCCGGCCTTTTGGATCAGGACAGTGTCGCCGACACGGATGCCTTTTTCGAGAATGAAAGACTCATTGTGCAGCGTGGCGCGGCGCACTGTCGTGCCCGAGACCAGCACCGGGGCGAGCTCCGCGACCGGGGTTAACTTGCCGGTGCGTCCGACCTGGACGGTAATGTCGAGCAGGGTCGTCTCTTTCTGCTCAGGCGGATACTTATAGGCAGCGGCCCAGCGAGGCGCACGGCTCGTAGAGCCGAGCTGCTGCTGGGCATCGTGATCGATCACCTTGATGACCGCTCCGTCGGTGGCATGCGACAACGTGTGGCGCTCGACTTCGAGGCGGCGCACCGCCTCAAGGACCCCCTCGAGGGTATCGGCGACCCAGAGAGGTTCGTTCTTCCGGATGCCGGCGCGGTCGAGCAGTTCGTGGAAATCCGTGATCGAAGCGATCTCACCGCCTTCGATTAGACCGATCCCGTGCGCGATAAAATCAAGGGGACGTTTCCCCACTTCGCGGGGATCGAGCATTTTCAGCGCGCCTGCCGTGGCGTTACGGGGATTGGCAAAAGTCGGCAGGCCCGCTTCGTCACGCTCTTCGTTCATCTTCGCGAAGCCCTCGCCCGGCATAAAGATCTCGCCCCGCACCTCGAGGGTAGCGGGCAATCCGGCCGCCCCGGGCAAGGTCAGGGGAATAGATCTGATGGTGCGGACGTTTGCCGTGATGATGTCGCCCGTCGTTCCGTCACCCCGCGTCGCCGCGTAGTCGAGACGCCCCTCCCGGTAGACAAGCGAGACCGCTACCCCGTCGATCTTCGGCTCGATCGTCACGGGGATGCGGTCGGTTCCGAGCCCTCTTTGAAGCCTGCGATAGAACTCAACGAGTTCCTGCTCCTTCGGCGGACGCGCCCCCGTCTTCGCTTCGATCTTGTCCCGTTCGTCATCGGGAAGCTCAAAAAGATCATCGATGCTCAGCATCGGCACGGGATGTTTCACCTGCTCGAATCCCTCGCCCGGACGGCCGCCCACGCGCCGCGTCGGGCTGTTCGGGTCGGCAAAAAGCGGGTATTCCGCCTCGAGCGACTCAAGACGCCGATAGAGCACGTCATACTCGGCATCGGAGATCTCCGGATCGGCCTGCTCGTAATAAAGGCGGTTATGCCGCTCAAGTTCAGCGACAAGGCGGGCGATCTCGGTCTGCGGATCCTGAGGACTCATGCAGCGGTGGGGAAGAGGGGGGGCGGTTTCAATCCTGGTTCCGTTCACCGGAGCGATCATTCTGCTTCGAAACCTCTTCCTCAAGACGCTCGCTCAGCCACTGTTTAATCATGCTCTGGTAATTGAGATAGCGGTGGCGGGCAAGCCGCTTGATGCGGCTCAGCATCTGGGGATCGAAGCGCAGGGTGATCGTGGTGGATTCACGAACATTCTGCCGCAGGATGGAGGCATTCATCAGCCGAGGGTCAAGGGCATGACCCGCCCAGAAGAGCGACTCCTCCTTTTCATCCTCAAAGTCAGGAATCTGGCTCCAGCGTTCGATGATTTTCACGGGCGTAGCGGGGTTGATGGGAGAAAAAGTTTTGCCGGCAAGCTCGCCGACGATTAGAGCCACTCGGCGTTTTTACGTTCGTAGAAGGTGACCTCATCCTCGGTCATTTCGCGGCAGAGGATGACTCGGTAACGCTTCCCGTCGGTCCAGAAGACACTGAAAAGAGGCCGGTTATTGATCGTTTTTCCGAGGGCGAAATAACGGGCCTCGGTCGCGTTGTTCTCCGTCTCGGGGAGGAGACGGATGGAGAAAGGATCCTCGAAGACCTCCTCCACCTCGCGCGGGGTGATTTTTTTGAGGTCAAAATGGCAATCAATCCAGTCAAAGTCCATGATAGCGGGGAAGAAACGGGGCCGGGCAGGACACGACGCGCCCCGGGAGTCCAACGCTAGGGGGATTCACCCGGGAAATCAATCCGCGAAAGTCCGTAAACACCGATCCTTCGGTGGAGTCATTTCGGGCGATCCGCCCGTGCCGAGGGCACGTCCACCCCGATGCTGCATGCGTCACCGTCTTCGCGGCTCACTGATTCCCGTAAGAAAAAAAACGCAAGCTTCACAGCTCCCTGCGTCAAACTGAGGTAGATTCAGCCAACAGACCCCCACTTGATCATGAAAAAAATCATCACCTCACTCGCCATCCTCGCGGCCCTCTCGACCGCACACGCCCAGAAGGCGCTCGAGATCGCCACCGAATTTGAAACCGGGAAGATCGCCGCTCTCGAAGCCTATCTTGCCGATAATCCGGAGGCGGCCGACAAGGACGCGGCCCTCGCCATGCTCGTCGGAGCGCACCTCGTCATCGAGCGTTTCGAGCCGCTTCCCGACCTTCTCACCCGGCGCTACGAAGCGCAGCCGAAAGGGCTCGAGGCGAATCTTCAGGTGATTGTGCAGGAGATCGCCCGCCCCCTCATCGAGACCAGTATCCTCTCGAATCAGCGGGACAAGGCCAAGGCCTTCATCGCCCGGGTCAAGACAGACCTCGCCGATCATCCCCAGCTCGCTCAGGTCGGGCAGTTTCTCGACCAGGTCGGCGGTGATCTCTACCTGCCCGGCGCCGGAGATGAAATGAAGATCGCCTTCACCGATCTGAAAGGGAACAAAGTCGATCTCGAAGAGATGAAAGATAAAGTCATCCTCGTCGATTTCTGGGCAACCTGGTGCGCCCCCTGCGTCGCCGAGATGCCCAACGTCACCGCCGCCTATGAAGCCTACAAAGACAAGGGCTTTGAAGTTATCGGGATCTCCCTGGACGAAGACAAGGCTGCCGTCGAAAAATTCATCACCGACAACAAGATGCCATGGCCGCAATTTGTCGACGGCAAAGGCTGGGAGAACGATTTCGCCCGGGAGTTCGGGATCCGCAGTATCCCCGCCACTTTTCTCATTGGCAAGGGCGGCAGGATCGTCGCCTCGAATCTGCGGGGCCCCGACCTTGAAGCCGAGATCAACAAAGCGCTCGCCGGCGAGTGAAGAACAGCCTCTCTCGTGGAACAGGTCTCCGCGCCTCTTTCCGCGATGTCCCGGCCCCTCGTAGATCCGGCCTGGAGACCCGCTCTACGATGAGATTGCCGGGAATGTTGGTCGTGGGAATGCCACCGATCAACGAGTGCCTTTTCCGCTTTCCCCGAGACCTTTTGCGACGATAGTGCAGCCTTTCATGACCCGGAATAATCGTATTGATCAGCGTTTCGCCTCCCTCAAAACCGAGGGTAAAGCCGCTTTTGTCGCCTACATCTGCGCCGGTGATCCGGACATGGATCGTTCCCTCGAGATCATGTTCGCCCTCGAAGAGGCCGGAGTCGACGTAATTGAGTTAGGGGTCCCCTTCTCCGACCCCATGGCGGACGGCATCGTCAACCAGATGGCAGCCCACCGCGCCCTCGAAGCGGGGGCCACGACGCACGGCGTTCTCGACCTGATCCGCCGCTTCCGCGAGCGTTCGGAGACGCCGCTGGTGCTCTTCACCTACCTCAATCCTATTTACAGCTACGGCTTCGCCAAATTCCACGAAGACGCCGCCGCCGCCGGAGCCGACGGCATCCTCCTCCTCGACCTTCCGCCCGACGAGGCATCGCTCAACAGCGAATTGAGCGAAAGCGGGCGGATGCGTCATATCCGGCTCATTGCCCCGACGACGCCGGCAGAGCGGCTCCCGAAACTCGCGGCGGCGAGTGAAGGATTCATCTACTACGTCTCGCGCGAAGGAGTCACCGGCGCGCAGACGTCCCTTGCCGAAGGCATTCGGGAGAACGTCGCCGCGATCAAACGTCACACCAGCGTGCCCGTGGTCGTCGGGTTCGGGATCTCCACGCCGGATCAGTCCGCCGAGGTCGCGCGGTCATCCGACGGCGTCGTCGTCGGCAGCGCCATCGTCCGCCAGGTCGAGCGGCACGGGGCGGACCCGGCAATCGCGGCTCTCGTCGGGGCCTTCGTCAAACCGCTTGTGGACGCCGCCAAGTCAGTCTAACCTCCCTCTCGCCGAAGCGCAGCAAAAGATGGTCAATTTCTGGAAGATGAACGGGGCGGGCAACGACTTCGTCGTGCTCGACAACCGCGACAACACCCTCAGCCTGACGAAAGCGGAGATCGCCGCGATGTGCCACCGCCAGCGCGGTATCGGTGCCGACGGCCTCCTCGCCGTTGAACCCGCCCGGAACGGAGCCGACTTCCGCATGCGCTATTACAACGCCGACGGCGGCGAGGCCGAGATGTGCGGCAACGGGGCGCGCTGTTTTGCCCGCTTTGTGAACTTCCTCGAAGGCGGTGCCCTTGCCCGGACCAGCTTCGAGACCATCGCCGGAGTCATTCAAGCCGAGTTTGCCGGCGATCAGGTGCGCCTTCAGCTGAGCACCCCTTTTGACCTCAAGCTCAACCAGTCACTTGAGCTCGACGGGGTCCCCCACCTGGTTCATTCGGTCAATACCGGGGTTCCCCATGCGGTTGTCTTTGTCGATGATCTCGCCGGGGTCGATGTCAGGCGTTTCGGGGCCGCGACCCGCTACCATGCCCACTTTTCCCCGGCCGGGACCAACGCCAACTTCGTCACGGCCCTCGCCCCCGACCATATCGCGATCCGGACCTACGAACGCGGCGTCGAGGACGAAACGCTGGCCTGCGGCACCGGCATGGTCGCCTCAGCCATCATCCACCACGAACTGACCGGGGCCCCCTCGCCCATCCGCGTCGATGTCGCCGGCGGCGATACCCTCGAAATCGGCTTCACCCGGACCGCCCCCGGCGTCTACACTGACGTCACCCTGCTCGGCCCGGCCGACTTCACTTTCTCCGGCACGCTTTCCCCTCTTTCCTTTCACCCCTCTCAGGAGACCGCTCTACCCCATGTTTGAAGGTGCCCATACCGCCCTCGTGACCCCTTTCAATGAAAAGGGCATGATAGCCCCCGACGCCTATCGTGCCCTCATCGACAAGCAGTTCGATAACGGCATCAAAGGGATCGTCCCCGTCGGCACCACCGGTGAATCGGCCACCCTTTCGACCGAGGAACACCAGCTCGTCATCGAGATGGCGGTGAAACAAACGGCCAAACGCGGTCTTGTCATCGCCGGGACCGGTTCGAACTCCACCCGCGAAGCCATCGATCTCACCCAGGCGGCGGAACTGGCCGGGGCCGACGCCGCCCTCCTTGTCACGCCCTACTACAACAAGCCGTCGCAGGAGGGGCTTTACCAGCACTATCGGGCCATCGCCCGGTCGACCGAACTGCCGCTGATGCTTTACTCCATTCCCGGACGTTGCCATATCCAGATCGATGTCGAAACGGTCGTGCGCCTCGCCGAGTTCCCTAATATCCGGGCGATCAAGGAAGCCGGAGGCGTGACCGAACGCGTCGTGCAACTGCGTGCCGCGCTCCCGCCCGACTTCGAGATCCTTTCGGGCGACGACGTTCTCACGGTTGACTTCATGAAAGCCGGGGCCGTCGGGGTTGTCTCGGTCGCCTCGAACCTTATTCCCGGTGCCATGGCTGATCTCACCCGGGCCATGCTCGAAGGCCGCGTTGCCGATGCCGAGGCGATCCACGACAAGTATGCCGGTCTTTTCAGTGCCTTCCTGAAGCTCGACACCAATCCGGTACCGATCAAGGCCGCCCTCGGTCTGACGGGCGAGTGTCAGCCCAGGCTTCGCCTCCCCATGGTCGAGATGAGTGACGATAAAGTGGCCGAGCTGCGCTCGACCCTTCTCTCGCTCGGTCTTGTCTCCTAACCCGCCATTCCTTCCCCCTTCCCCTCATGCTCAACATACTTGTCACCGGATTTCGCGGCCGCATGGGCCAGGCCGTCGCCACCGCCGTCAGTGAAGACACCGGCACCCGCGTCGCCGCCGGGATCGACCTCGGCGATTCCCTCGAGGAAGCCCTTGGCAAAAGTGACATCGTCATCGACTTCACGCTCCCCTCATTTACCAGCGAGCTCATCGAGGGCTGCGTCGATGCCGGCAGACCTCTCGTCATGGGCACCACCGGGCACGATGACGCCCAGCTCGAGCTGATCCAGCGTGCCTCACAGTCCATCCCCATCGTCCACGCCCCGAACTTCTCCGTCGGAGTGAACACCCTCTTCTGGCTGACCCGCCGCACCGCCGAGATTCTCGGCGACGGTTTCGATCTCGAAGTCGTCGAGATGCATCACCGCCACAAACTCGACTCGCCCAGCGGCACGGCCCGCCGCCTTGCCGAAATCCTCACCGAGGTGCGGGATCTTTCCTATGACAAAGACTGCCGCCACGGGCGCTTCGGTGATGTCGGAGCCCGCACCGATCATGAAATCGGCGTCCACGCCCTCCGCGGCGGTGATGTCGTCGGCGACCACACCGTCATCTACGCTGGCAACGGCGAACGGGTCGAGCTGACCCACAAAGCCTCGAGCCGACTCACCTTCGCCAAAGGTGCCGTGCGCGCCGCCCGCTGGATCAAAAGCGAGAGCCTCACGAGCGGTCTCTTCGACATGCAGGACGTCCTCGGACTGAAGTAGGCCCCCCCGCCACCCGTCACCCGTCATGGCACGAGTCGGAATCAGCCTCGGCTCCAACCTCGGAGACCGCCTCGCTAACCTCCGCGCCGCCGTTGCCGGCCTCTCCGGAGCGCGGAGTTCCGTCCACCTTCTCGTCTCCTCGATTTACGAGACCGAACCGGTCGACTGCCCCCCCGGTTCGGGGACCTTTTTCAACGCCGTCATCGAAATCGAGACCGACCTCTCCCCGCTCGATCTCCTTGCCTGCACCCAGGCGATCGAGCGCGATCTCGGCCGTCCCTCCGGGCGGGAAGTGAATGCCCCCCGCACCGCCGATCTCGATCTCCTATACTACGACGATATCACCATCAGTGAAGGAGACCTCATCCTGCCCCACCCGCGGATGTTCGGACGTCCCTTCGTGGTGAAACCGCTCGCCGAAATCCGCCCCGACCTGATTCCGGACGGTATTGATGCCGCGGCGGAGGGTGAAGGGATTCGTCTTTGGGGGGAGTTAGATTAGTTGGTGGGTGGCCCCCTTTTTCAAAGAAGATCCCCCCGGAGCCTTCGCAGGAAATCCATTAGCCTTGCCTCCGGCGGGATTTCAAGGGATCGGCCTATGCAGGTCGAAGACCTCACGAAAGAGGCTCTAGCCTCACCAAGCGAAGCACGAGCCTTGTTGGCCGATCGACTTGTCGAGAGTCCCGACCCCGCCGAGGACGGGCCCTTTCATCGACTCTGGGTGAAAGAGGCACATCGTCGATTGGATGAGCGTCGCTCGGGTGAAGGGGAGAGTATTCCCGGCGAAGAGGCNNCTGGCGCTACCTGGCGCTACCTGGTGATTCGTCCGCTGGACTCCTGCGGCGGACCTGCTACCCTTCCGCCATGGATCAAGATTGGAACGACAGAATCGTGATCGTCACCGGTGGCGGTGGCGGGATGGGACAGGCCGCCGCGAAACGATTTGCTGCGGCCGGGGCGAAAACCTTCGTCTTCGGACGCACCCTCGCGTCGCTTGAGGAAAGTGCCGCCCTCTCCCCCCTCATCATTCCGGTCATCTGTGACGTGGCCGACCGCGCCAGCATCGCCGCCGCCATGGAGATCGTCCTCCGCGAAGGGGTGCCGCACACCCTCATTCACACCGCCGGAATCAACACACCGGACCGTTTCATGGCGCACCCCGACC
This sequence comes from Akkermansiaceae bacterium UBA6138, assembly GCA_002422425.1. Lineage (GTDB taxonomy): Bacteria > Verrucomicrobiota > Verrucomicrobiia > Verrucomicrobiales > DEV007 > Arctic95D-9. The sequence continues at coordinate 65,775 of DIVG01000080.1, forward strand.
CGGCCCGCCTCTCCTCCCCCGAAAGCTGGCAGCGGGTCATGGACATCAATGTGCTCGGCGTCGTGAACATGATCGACGCCGTCTCCGGGCCCATGGCGGGGCGCGGGAGCGGTCGCATTGTCGTCGTTTCCTCGACGGCCGGACACGGGTTCGACTCCTTCGCCGGCGTCCCCTACACCGCGAGCAAGTGGGCCGTCCACGGGCTCCTTTTCACCGCCCGTCCGCAGCTCGCCGCCCACGGCATCGTCGTCTCGGAATACGCCCCCGGCGAGGCCTATACCCCTCTCGTCGAAAAACGCCCCGTCCGCCCGACCGCCGAGCACTGCGAGGCCATGATCCAGACGGACGACTGCGCCGAATCGCTCTTCTTCATCGCCTCACAGCCGCACAGCATGAGCGTGATCCAGCTCCCCCTTTACCAGCCCTTCGGCGGGATGCCTCCCCAGATCCCCGCCCCGTGGCTCAACGGATTGGAGATAAAACCAAAGTAAGTATCACAGAATCAGGGCTTTGCCTTCTTTTCAAGCATCGCTCTGACGCGGGCCCGCTCTTTCTCGAGAGCCTCGCCCGTGACCGGCATCGGCTCGAAGGCCGGATCCGGCGTGATCGTCTCGTCTTCGGGGATTTCGCGCCAGCGGAGATGGCGGAACCAGACATCCTGCCCGTGATCCTGCAGCCAGAGTTTTCCGCCGCGCCCGCTGAGGTCGCCTCCCCGGACCGCGAGCAGCTCCACATACTCGGCCCATTTGGGGTCTTCGTAGTCGAAGGAAAGGACCCGTTCCTCGTTGAGCCAATGCTCGATGACACTACCCCGGCAAATGATGCGCGCCGTGTTCCACTCACCCACCGGCCTCGTTGCATCCTTCCGCGGAGCCAGGCAGAAAAAAATCGAAGCCGCCGCCTGACGCGCATTTTCCCCGTAGGGGCTGCCGCCATTGTCGAGAATCTGATACTCGACCTGACCGGGGCGGTAATACACCCCCGAGTTGCAACCGGCCGAGACCTTCCACTCGAAACGCAGCTCGAAGTCATCCGGCACCGGCTCACGAGTATAGGTGAGAGATCCCCCCTCATCGTTACGGTAAAAAGCCCCGTCCTCGATGACCCAGTTCCCCGCATGGGACCAGCCGGCAAAGCTCTCTCCGTCGAAGAGCGAAGTGAAGCCGGGCTCGGGTGCCCTCACCTCGTCGGCGCTTAGTGACGGAGAAAGAGCCGGCGGAACCGGGGCATAAAAGAGCGCGAAGCAAAAGAGGCGGAGACCATTCATCGGGCAGTCAGTAATACCGCAAAGTGCCCTTTCGCGCGCAGACTTCAACTGAATCCGGACGAAAGCCGCTTGCGATTTTCGCCGCCCCCCGCCCTCGCGCCTCGGGGGAAAATCCCGCGATACCGTCTTTTTAATGGACCATCAGAGGATGACCGTTGAACGTGACCTTCCTCCATGCCCGGCACCTACGAATCCCTCTCCCTCGATCTTGCCGCCGCGCCGCGGCGATGGCTCGTCACCGGCGGCGCCGGCTTCATCGGGTCCCACCTGATCGAAAAACTCCTCGATCTGGGGCAGCACGTCGTCTCCTTCGACAACTACTCGACCGGGCGCCGCGCCAACCTCGAAGGCCTCCTCGCGGCCGATCCCGGGCGGGCCCCGCGACTGCACCTGTTCGAGGGCGATCTCGGCAATCCCGACCACTGCCTCGAAGCGGTCCGGGGAGTCGACCACATCCTCCACCAGGGAGCACTCGGCTCGGTTCCCCGCTCCCTCGAAGACCCTCCCGGGTTCCACCTGAGCAACGCCACCGGCACCCTCAACCTCTTCGAAGCCGCGCGCCGGGCGGGCGTGAAGCGAGTCGTCTACGCCTCGTCCAGCGCGGTCTATGGAGATGACCCGCAGCTGCCCAAGATCGAGGAAGCGACCGGCAACCTCCTCTCCCCCTACGCCGCCACCAAGGCCGTCAACGAAGTCTACGCCAATGCCTACTCCCGCGCCTACGGCATGGAGTTCGCGGGCCTCCGCTACTTCAATGTCTTCGGCCCCCGGCAGGACCCCGCCGGCCCCTACGCCGCCGTCATTCCGATCTGGGTCAGCGCGATGCTGCGGGGCGAGCCCGTCGTGATCCACGGGGACGGGGAAACGACCCGCGACTTCACCTACGTCGCCGACGTCGTGCAGGCCAACCTTCTCGCCGCGACCGTGCCCGCCCTCGCCGATCCCGGCCGCGTTTTCAACGTCGCGATCGGGGGGCAGACCTCCCTGAACCGGCTCTTCGCCGCCCTCCGCGACTGTCTCAGCGCCCTCCGTCCCGGACTCGGGATCCCCGACCCCGTCTACCGCGACTTCCGGCCCGGCGACGTCCGCCATTCCCTCGCCGATTTTTCCCGCGCCCGCGACGAACTCGGCTTTGCCCCCACCCACGATCTCGCCACCGGCCTCGCCCTCGCGATGGAGTGGTATGCCGGGACCCTCACTCCCGCGCCGGACGCATGAGAATCCTCTGGGTCAAATCCGGTCCGCTCTACCCCCTCAATACGGGAGGGCGCAAGCGCACCCACGCCATGCTCGTGGAGCTGGCGCGAAATCACGAGGTGACCTACCTCGCCAGCCTTTCCGAAGGGACCGTCCTCGATCCGGAAGAACCCGGGGCTCTCTACGCGCAGGAAAAACGCTGGATCCCCTCCCGCGAGCCGCGCGAAGGATCCGCCGACTGGGTTCTTTCCCTCCTCAAAAATGTCTTTCTCTCGACGCAGCCTTTTGTTCTCGACCGCTACCGCAACGAGGCCCTCGCGCGGACCCTCCTCGACCTCGAGGCAGGCGGCGCCTTCGACCTCATCGTCTGCGACTTCCTCACCCCCGCCGTGAACTTCGACTTTGATCGACTCCGCACCCCGGTGGTCCTCTTTCAGCACAACGTCGAGGCCCGCATCTGGGAACGCCTCGC
>DIVG01000071.1 GCA_002422425.1 Akkermansiaceae bacterium UBA6138
CAAAGCGGTCATCGGAAAGGTCACGGACCGCTGAGAAGGGATGGAAGAGGAAACTCAGCCGGGATCCCCTTTCTCAAGGGTGGGCCCGCTCCAGTCGTTTCGCCATCGTTGGCCGGGCAGTCTTTCAGACTGCCGCGAAGGAGCGCTCAAGTAGTGAGATGGTCTTTTTGATCCCCTCGACTTCGCCTAGTGCATTCCCTTCGTATTCGATCCCGATGTAACCGCGGTAACCGGACTCTTTGACAATTCTCATCATTTTGGTGAAATCGGTGTGAGTCTCGTTGCCTTCCGCATCGAAGTCGTGAGCCTTCGCCGAAACGCCCTTTGCGTAGGGCATTAGTTCCCCCGTCCCGAGGTAACGATCATAGGCGAGTCCCCCGACGTCTTCCTTGTAGGCGGGGTCGCCTAGGTAGGCCGCCTTTTCCTTCTCGTATTGTTCGGCATTTCCGCGATTTTTGGCGACATAAAAATTACCGAAATCGGGAAGGGTCCCGCAGTTTTCAAGGCCGACGTTTTTGATGACGTTGGCAAGCCATGCTCCGTTGGACGAGAGTCCGCCGTGGTTTTCGACGATGACGGAGAGTTCCATGGGGGCGGCGTGTTCGGCGAGCCGACGGAGCCCTTCGGTGCAGAGGTCGGCCTGATTTTCGGGATTAAGGCCGGCGTCCGAGGCTGCATTGACACGAATGCTGTGGCATCCGAGAAGTTTCGCGGCGTCAAGCCATTTATAATGTCCCTCGACAGCGGCGGTTCGTTTGGTGACGTCGGGCGCTCCGAGGTTACCGACACGATCGCACATGATGAGGAGGCTGGTGACTCCGGTGTCGTCGCAGCGTTTTTTCATTTCAGTCAGATAGGCGGAGTCTTTGGGTTGGTAGCCGAGTCTGGCATCTTCGACGAAAAAGAACTGATTGACCCATTCAATCGCGTTGAGGCCGAAGGTCTCTTTGGTGAATTTCGGATAGTCGAGGTTGTCGAGCTGGCCCGCTTTTATCGTTCTGTTAAGAGACCACTGGGCCAGCGAAATCTTGAAAGGGGCCCCGGCGTCGCTCCGTACTCCTTCACCGGATTCGCTGCAGGCGGAGAGGAATCCGCCGGTGGTGAGAGCGGAGACGGAAGTGGTGAGGAAACGGCGGCGGTTGAGATTCATGATGGGAGTGTAACTCTTTCGGGCATCCAACTCAACCCTGTTGATCTACCTGATCGGGGACCGATTCGGGTGCCGCTTTGAGTTTGTCTTTGAGACCGGAATAGCGCCGGGTGCTGTCGCTGTTCTGCACGGCGAGATCGAGGGCTCTTTTTTCTCCGACAAGGATGACGAGACGTTTTCCCCGGGTGATTGCGGTGTAGAGAAGGTTGCGCTGCAGCATGATGTAATGCTGTGAGGACAGGGGAATGACGACAGCGGGGAATTCGCTGCCCTGGGATTTATGGATCGTGATGGCGTAGGCGAGCTGTAGTTCGTCGAGTTCGCCAGGTTCGTAGTGGATGTGCTCGTTTCCGTCAAAGGTGACGTAAATGGAGGCGGGCTCGGCCGTGATCTCGGTGATGTGGCCGATGTCTCCGTTGAAGATTTCTTTTTCGTAGTTGTTTTTAACCTGGATGACTTTGTCGCCGGTGCGGTAAGTGGTTCCGAAGCGCTCGATCTCGAATTTCAACTCGGCGGGAGGATTGAGCGCGGCCTGGAGGGTGGCGTTGAGCTCTTTTGTTCCGAGAGATTGGCGGTTCATGGGGGTGAGAACCTGGATGTCGTCGCGGGGATGGAGCTTGAACCCTTCGGGGATGCGCTCGGCGATGAGGTGTTTGATCGTTTCGGTGATGGCCTCGCCTCCCTGTCTTTCGAGGAAAAAGAAATCGGAGTCGGGCACTCTTTCGAGGGAGGGACGCTGCCCCTCATTGACGGCGTGGGCGGCGAGGACGATGCGACTGGAAGCGGCCTGTCGATAGATCTCGGTGAGGCGCGCAACGGGGACGGCTCCGCTCTCAATGATGTCGCGGAGGACGCTGCCGGGTCCGACGGAGGGGAGCTGGTCGACGTCGCCGACGAGGAGAACGCTGCCGTGCGGCGGGATCGCGCTCATGAGCGCGGCCATGAGGTTGATGTCGATCATGGACGCCTCGTCGATGATGAAGAGGTCGCCTGCGAGGGGCTTGTGCGCGGTGCGGGTGAAGCCGGCGTGGGGCTGATACTCGAGGGCGCGGTGGATCGTGAAGGCCTCGCGTCCGGTGCTCTCGGCGAGGCGTTTGGCGGCGCGTCCGGTCGGGGCGCAGAGGACGGGATTGACCTTTTTGGCAACGAGAATTTGTAAAAGTGCTTTCAGGATGGTGGTTTTTCCGACGCCGGGACCGCCGGTGATGACAAAGAAGCGGTGGCGGGCGGCCCGGATGACGGCGTCGGCCTGTTCGGCTCCGAGTTTGAGGTCGCTGTGCCTTTCGAACCAGTCCAGAGCTGCTACCGGATCGATCGCGGGCAGAGCGACGGGGGCGGCGAGGAGTCGGAGGATGGCTTTTGCCACGAGGCTTTCGGCTTCGTGCAGGCCGGTCGGGAAAACGAGGGTTTCTTCGCTGTTGTTTTCGACGATGACGCGGGATTCGAGGATGAGCTGGTTCAGGGGGATCTCTAGTGTGTCGGGATCACAGGCGAGGGTCGAGGCAGCGTCGGTGATGAGTTTTTCGCGCGGGAGGGCGCAGTGGCCGTTGCGACCGGCCTGTTCGAGGACATGGAGGAGGCCGGCGGCGAGACGCCGGGGGGCATCTGGGGCCTGACCCATTTGACGGGCGATGTCGTCGGCGGTGCGGAATCCGACCCCGGGGATCTCGCGGGCGAGTCGGTAGGGATCGGCGCGGAGGATGTTGACCGCCTCATCGCCGTAGGTTTTGTAGAGGCGCAGGGCCCGGGCGGTGGAGAGGCCGTGGGCGTGGAGAAAGATCATGATGACGCGGACGGAGCGCTGCTTTTTCCATGATTCCTTGATGCGGAGACGTCGCATTTTGCCGATACCGGCGACTTCTTCGAGGCGTTGGGACTCTTCGTCGATGACGCGGAAGGTGTCGATGCCGAAGGCTTCGACGATGCGTCCGGCGTAGGCGGGCCCAATGCCGTCGATGAATCCGCTCGCAAGGAAACGGCGGATGCCGTCCGGTGTTTCCGGGGGGAGGGCGTGGATGCAATCCGCTTCGAGCTGACGGCCAAAGCGACGATCGTTTTTCCACCGGCCGGCCGCCCGGATTTGTTCGCCCTCGACGACGGCAGGGATGCGCCCGCGCACCGTCACGGTCTCGCCTCGGGCGTCCCGCACCTGCATGATGGTGTAGCCGTTTTCCTCGTTGTGAAAAACAATGGAATGGACGGATCCCTCGATCTCAGGGGCGTCTGGGGCGGTCTGACTCATGGGATTGCGGCCGGTATGCGCTGAAGGGAGTCGATTCTAGCGCTTTACAAGCCTTTACCTGTGTCGCATATTCGCCGCCCCATGGCAATTCTATCCATTCTGTTAACGGTGATCATCATCGCGGTCAGCATACTGATGGTGCTGGTCGTATTGATCCAGCGTCCGAAGCAGGAGGGCCTCGGCGCAGCGTTCGGCGGCGGCACACTCGATTCGGCCCTCGGCGCGCATACCACCGACATCCTCCAGAAGTTCACGACCTGGCTCGGAATCCTCTTTTTTGTCTCCGCGATCGGCCTGGCGATGGTGAAAACCCGCGAGTTCCGTGACTCGGCGGCAAGTAATGTGCTCGAAGGCGTCGAGGCCAAGCAGCCCGATTTTTCGGGTCTGCCCCCCGAGCTGATGAATATCTCCGGCCTCGAGAACATCCCGTTCGAGCCCGGCGCGTTGCCGGAGAGCGCTCCGGCACCGGCGGAGACCGCACCTCCGGCTGCGGAAACTCCCGCCCCGGCGGCTGAAACGACACCTGCACCTGCACCTGCACCTGCACCTGCACCTGCACCTGCAGCGGACGGCAAGGCCAAGGGTGAGTGAGCTCGCCGCGATCTCCCGATCGGCTTTAAAGCCGCCCCGGCGAAAAGGTCGGCGATTTATCATGAGCCTCCCGGGACAATGTCGTGCGCCGGAGGGCGGTGAGTCTTGCCTCCTTCGATATCTGGTGCGTTCACCGAATCCTCTCGGCGATGCCTGTATGGCGCTCCCTGCGGTCGTTGCTCTCAAAAAAGGTCGTCCCGGTTTGCATCTCACGATTTGTTGCCGGGAAAACCTCGCTCCCCTATGGGCGTCGTGCGAGGAGGTCGATGAAGTGATTGCTTTTCCGAAAACGCTCAGACCGGCGGGGGTTGGGCGCTTGATTCGAGAGCATGGTCCCTTTGACGAAGGGCTTTTACTGCCTAACTCCCTTCGTTCGGCGCTTGAGCTGCGTCTTGGAGGCGTTGGCCGATTGACCGGCTACGCTAGAAACTTGCGAAGTTTTCTCCTGCATCGGGCGGTAAAGAGATTTGTTCCTTCGCTGGAAAAGCGGCATCACTTGTATAGCTATCTTCGCCTTGTTGAGGCGATGGGAATTGAGATGGAGCCCCTCGATGAGTTGCTCGCGATCCCGCCGCCGCCGACTCCGAACGCGGGGAATGCCGGATCGGAAATTCATCTAGGCATTTGCCCCGGGGCCGAGTATGGCAATGCGAAGCGCTACCCGATCGAGCGATACGCCGAGGCGATCGGGAATTTGCGCGCGAATCGACCGGATTTAAAAATTCGGGTCTCGATCTTCGGAAGTCCGGTCGAAAGGCAGATTGGCGAGGACCTCGCCGCGCTCATCGCCGAGCCGCGGGTCAATCGGGCCGGTCAGACGAGTATCGCGGGGCTGATGACGGAGCTACAGAGCTGTCATCTCGTCGTGACCAACGATACCGGATCGATGCACCTCGCCGCCGCACTCGGTGTGCCAACGGTCGCGATTTTCGGCTCGACCGAGCCGGATTTGACCGCGCCGATTGGCGCGATTCACCGGGTCATCCGGCATAAGGTCGATTGCAGCCCCTGTTTCCTGCGCGACTGTCCCATCGACTATCGCTGCATGCTGCGCATCGAACCGGCGCAGGTGGTTCGTGAGATGGAGGTGCTCCTGGAGGCGGCGAAATAGAATTGATGAAAGCCATTTTGACCCACCCCGGCAGCGCGCATAAAGACGACTTTCTCGCCTGCTGTCTCCTCGTGGCGCGCCATGGCGTGCCGGTCTGGCGTCGCGATCCGACTGACGAGGAGATCGCCGATCCGCGCATCGCCGTGGTCGATGTGGGCGGCGAGCACGATCCCGGGAAGTCGAATTTCGATCATCACCAGTTTCCCCGCGATCACGAGCCGGTGTGCGCTCTTTCGCTTGTGTTACAGGATCTTGGGCTCTACGAGGATGCGCGCAGCTTCTGCGAATGGCTCGAACCGGCCGAGTGGTTCGATACGCGCGGCCCCTTTGCCACGGCGGAGTGGCTCGGGGTTGATCGTGCCATTGTGAACCGCCTTAATTCTCCCGTCGATATCACCCTGCTGCGCCGTTTCGCCCAGAAGCGCGAGCTGGGACCCGGAGATCCGGTCTGGGAAGTGATGCGCATGGTGGGGGAGGATCTTTTCATGTATCTGCGGACCCTGCGCGAGCGACTCGACTACGTGGCGGACCACGCCTCCTTCCTCGATGTCGGCGAGGGCGGTAAAAAAGTGCGTATCCTCTTCATGCCGCGGACGGATCCTATGCCTGACGATCCCTCCTCGGGTCTCGGGAGATTCATCGAGAGCCGCAGTGAAGCGGTCGCGGGCCTTATTTATCCCGACCGGCGCGGCGAGGGCTACGGCCTTTCCCGGCACGAGGACTCCGCCCTGCTCGATTTCACCCGTATTGCAGCGGAGTGCGACGTTCATTTCGCCCATGCCCGGGGGTTTGTGGCAAAAACCAGCGCGACCAGTCTGGGGCGCTTGATCGAACTGGTTGCCCGGGCTATCGTGTGATTGTCGGTGCGGCGCTTACGACCCGTTGAGGGGGAGTGGATGCCCCTCCATTCCGTGCCCGCAAGCTCCTTGCAAAGCGGCTCCGGGCCGTTAGGTTTATTACCCCTTGCGCTCAAACGGTGCGCTTTTGTCTCCCCGGATGGACGACCTTTATCTCATACTTGCCACTCTGGCATTTCTCGGCGGATTTATCCTCGCCGCGGTCTCCCTGCGTTCGGAGAGTCCGCGTAAACAGGGGCTGAACATTCCCATCGCGATCGTGGGGCTGATTTTTCAGAGCCTCTTCCTTCAGCTGCGCGGAGAAATGCACGGACGCTGCCCGATCACGAACGGCGCCGAGGTCCTCGTCTTCGTGAGCTGGAGCATCGTCATCATGTATCTGGCGCTCGGCAAGGCTTTCCGGCTCTCTCTCCTCGGGGTTTTTTCCATGCCCATGGTGTTCGTTTTTCAGGTAATCGCGATCACCTATCTCTTCGCTGCCGATCCCGGTCCGCGGCGACCCGTGACGCTCGATCCGTGGCTCGAGCTTCATGCCGCGATGTCGCTGTTGGCCTATGGTGCCTTCGGTCTCGCCGGTGTTGCCGGGGTGATGTATTTCTTTCAGGATCGACAGCTCAAGAGCCACCATCCCGGGCGTCTTTTTTACTCGATGCCTCCGATCCGCTACCTCGTCGATGCGCTGGTACGCCTGCTCGTCATTGGGACGTTGCTTCTGAGTGTGGGTATCGTGGCGTCCTTTTTTATGAGGACAATACCCGCCCGCAGTCACCTTCTGATTTCCGGGGCGGTCTGGCTTGCTTACCTTACCCTGATTCTGGTTCACCTAATCAAACGGATCCCGCCGAAACCTCTCTGCTTCTCGGCGATTATCGCGTTTGCGTTTGCGCTGCTGACTCTTTCGGCGCTCTGAGCGTTTTGTTTTCAACCCCTTCCGAAAGTGCCCATTTTTTGTCTTGGAGTGAATCACAAAACGGCCCCGATTGAGATCCGGGAGCGTCTTGCTTTTGCCGAGAAGGCAGTGCCTCGGCATCTCGCCGAGATTTGCGGGATAGACGAAATCTCTGAAGCGGTGGTTCTCTCGACCTGCAACCGGGTCGAGATCTACGGAGGAGCTGAGAACCCGGCCGCAGCTCTCGATAAGCTGGCAAAATACCTCGTCGGGCATTTTGCGGTGGAGTCGGGGGAGGTCGAATTTTATCGGCATGAGGCGGCGGCGGCGGCGAATCATCTTTTTGAGGTGGCGAGTGGCCTTGATTCCATGGTTCTAGGCGAAACGGAAATTTTCGGACAGGTCAAGAAGGCCTACGCGACGGCGAAGACGGCGGGAACGACTGCCCGGCGAATGAACAAATTGTTCCAGCAGTCCTTCTCGGTGGGTAAGCTGGTCCGCTCAAGCACTCGCATTCAACAGGGTTCCACATCAATCGGCTCGGCGGCGGTCGATCTCGCGGAAAAAATCTTTGGTCAGCTCGGCGGTTGCCGGGTCATGATCATCGGGGCCGGCGAGATGAGCCGCACGACGGCGCAGAGTCTGCTCTCGCGCGGAGCGAAAAGTATTATCGTCTCGAATCGCAGCTTCGATAAGGCCGAGGAGCTGGCGGCGGAACTCAAGGGGCGGGCTGTTCGCTTCGATGACTGGGAGAGCTGTCTTGACGAGGTTGACATCATCATTTCCTCGACGTCGGCACCGCACGCGGTAGTGAGACACGAGATGATTCATCGTGTGATGGCGGAGCGTCGGGGGCACTCCCTTTTTCTTATCGATATCGCGGTGCCGCGGGATATCGAAAATGAGGTTAACAGGATCGATAATGTTTACCTCTACAATATCGATCAGCTCCAGCAGATCGCGTCCGAGGGCAAAGCGAGGCGGGAAAAGCAGATCGCCGTCTGTCGTGAGGTCATCAGTGCATTTCTCCGGGAAAAAGGGATTGAAGCTCTCGCCGGATTGCCCGAAGGACGGCATGGCGACGAAACCGCCCGTATCCAGCCGGATACGGCGGCCCGCCCTCTTACGAATCCATGAGCCAACTTCTGATCCTAGGGACCCGGGGGAGCGACCTTGCTCTAGCCCAGGCGAATATGACCCGAGCCGCCCTCGCTGCCGTCGGGGTTGATTGTCGCCTCGAGGTGATACGCACGATAGGGGATAAGCGCCCCGATCTGAAGTTGAGCGAGTTCAGCCAGGGGGACAATCCCGTCGTCGACAAAGGCATCTTCACCAAAGAGCTCGAGGAGGCGCTGCTGCGTCGCGAGATCGACTTCGCGGTGCACAGCCTCAAAGATGTCCCTACCGAGCTCGGGCCCCAGTTCGAGATCTGTGCGACTCTCCCGAGGGCCGATATCGCTGACGTGTTTCTGACGACTCAAGAGGGGCTGGGCGATGACCTGACTCTCTTGAATGGCAGAGTGATCGCCACCAGCGCGGTGCGACGTGCCCGCCAGCTGCGCTGGCTCTGCCCCGGAGTGGAGGTCGTCGACATCCGCGGGAATGTGCCGACCCGAATTCGCAAGATGATCGAGAGCGAAGAGTGGGATGCGATCCTGCTCGCCCGGGCCGGGATCGAGCGTCTCGGGATCTACGCGCCGGGGGAATCGAATTTTGATTTTGAAGGCACCATTGTCCACGCGCACGAACTCGACACCCGCGTCTTTCTCCCTGCGGCCGGTCAGGGTGCGGTGGGCATGGAGATTTTGAAAGACAACGTCGCGGCCCGCGAGGCGCTCGCTAAAATCAACGACGCGCCCACCTTTTGCCGGGTCACGGCGGAGCGGGCCTTCCTCGGGCGTCTCAAGGCGGGCTGCCAGACGCCGGTGGGGGCGCACACCTGGTTCGAAGACGACGGCGCGACCCTCGCGATGGCCGTGCGTGTCTTTGATGAGAGCCACCCTGACGCTGAACCCTTTATCGCCGAGGTTCGGGGTGACGCGGCCGATCCCGCTTCCGTGGCGGATCTTCTGATGAATTTGAAATCCAAGCCCCTAACCTGACATGAGCAAAAAAACAGGAATCTGCTACCTCGTCGGGGCGGGTCCGGGCGATCCGGGTCTGATGACGCTGCGCGGCAAGGAATGCATCGAGATAGCCGACGTCATCGTCTACGACTACCTTTCCAACGCCGAGTTTTTACAGTGGGCGAAACCCGGCGCGGAGAAGATCTACGCCGGCAAGAAGGCGAAGGACCACGCTATTCCGCAGGGCGGGATCAATCAGCTCCTTGTCGAGAAGGCGAAAGAGGGCAAGATCGTGACGAGGCTCAAGGGCGGCGATCCGCTCATCTTCGGGCGCGGGGGCGAAGAGGCCGAAGAACTCTACGACGCGGGCATTCCCTTCGAGTTTGTCCCCGGGATCAGTTCGGCGATCGCCGGCCCGGCCTATGCGGGCATTCCCGTGACGCATCGCAGCCATTGTACGCAGCTCACTATTTTTACCGGACACGAGGATCCCACGAAAGAGGAATCGTCGCTCGACTACGCCCAGATTGCGAAGGCTCCCGGCACGAAGGTGATGCTGATGGGTGTCGAGCGACTCCCCATTATCACTGCCGCGATACTTAAAGAAGGCGGTGACCCAAAACTGCCGGTGGCGCTCGTGCGATGGGCGACGACGGGGCAGCACCGCACCATCACGGGCACGCTCGCGACGATCGCGAAGGTGGCCGAGGAAGCCGATTTCAAAGCACCGGCCGTGGCGGTCTTCGGCACGGTCGTGAATTGCCGCAAGAAGCTGAACTGGTTCGAAAAACGTCCTCTTCGGGGAAAACGCGTCGTCGTAACCCGGACGCGGAATCAGGCCAGCGAGATGAGCCGTCGCCTCCGCGACCTCGGGGCAGATGTCCTCGAAATGCCGACGATACGGCTTGCGCCCTCACAGGGCGATGAGGCGAAGGAATTCGCCCGCCTCGTGATCGATGCTCATACTTATGACTGGCTCATCTTCACGAGTCCGAATGCGGTCGAGTATTTTTTCAATGCCTTTTACATGGCCCGCTCTGACGCTCGGGAACTGGGCGGAGCGCGTATCGCTGCGGTGGGCCCCGGGACTGCGGCCAAGCTCAGGGAGTATCACATCGGCACGGATCTGATGCCGAAAAAGCACGTCGCCGAAGCGCTCGCCGAAGCCTTCAAAACTGAGGTGGGTTCGATTGAGAATACGACGATGCTCTGGGTGCGGGCCAAGGGTGCCCGTGAAGTGCTCGCGGCGGAGCTTAGCGCAGCCGGGGTCATTCTCGACGAGGCGATTGCCTATGAGACCGTCACTGAGACCGGGGACCCGACCGGCGCGGTAAAGCGGTTCAAGGAGGAGGGTGCGGATATCATTACTTTTACGAGCGCTTCGACGGTGGAGTGCTTCCTCGATCTCGGGCTGACCATTCCCGACGAAACCGCGATTGCGAGCATCGGTCCGGTGACCTCGGAAGCGCTTGTCGAAAACGGGTATGAGGCCGACCTTGAGGCAAAGACCAGCGATATCCCGGGACTGGTCGCCGCAGTGGTTAAGCTGGCGAAAGAGAAGGCCTTCGGGGACGACTGAAACGGGGGCAGGCGGCGCGGTTGCCGCCGGGGACTGGAGATGGAGATATGATCCCGATTAAACGGAGCTTTTTTCAACAGTTTTGCCAACCGGGACGGCCAAGCCGGTTAGGACCATCAGGGCGAAGAGGGACATCGCAACGAAAGGCGGGGTCCAGGTCAGGGTTGTCGAAAAGATAAGGACCTGCGCGGTAAAGAACGCGAGCAGCGCGACGAGGCTGAGGGGGAGAAACTTCCGGCGCGGCAGGGTGAAAACATACAGCGCGATGCTGAAGATGACGATGACGGAGAGCCAGCGAGCCCAGGAGGGCCACCACTCAATATGCCGTCCACTCTGGATGACGGCCATGGCCCGCGCGAGGAGGGTCGTTTCCGAGAGAATTTCTCCCCGGGCTGTTGTGATACGCCGGTCGGCGGTGCGGTCAAAGCCGATCACGACAAGATTCTCTTTCAATGAATCGAATTTCGGCTGGTAGCTCGCAAGGATCCGCTTCGCGACTTCGTCCTCGGCTTCGCCGGTATAGGCGAGTTCGTCAACGGTGAGAGAGGTGAAATGAAAGGACTCCCGAAGGCTGCCGTCTGCGGCTCGGGAGGGACTTTTCATCGATGAGTTAATTCCGCTTTGGGGCGGGACCGTCATCGTACCGTCGGCACCGATCGGGATGGAATAGACCTCACCGACTTCGATGGTTGGTTTGTGACCATCGAGTTTTACGACAATTTTGTCGAGGGGAACCCCGGCATGATTGGCGACGGCGGCGAGAATGACGGAAGGAGCGACTTCGGTGCCCCGTTTCGCAATGAGGGGAACGCGGATCGTCTTTTCATTGATGAGATTGCGGGAGGATTCAATGACCCGGAAGGCAGGCGTGCCGTTTTGGAGGATCTGGGGGTCGGGCGGGATGATGGTGCGGGAGAAGGCGGGAATGTCGGACGGGTCCCCCTCGACTTTAAGGGCAGGGAAGTTCAGCGGTGCGGCTTCCTGAGCCCGTTCGCCGTCGTTGGAGACCGTGGCGGCGACGGTGAGCTTTGGCAGCTGCATGGCCGCATCCTTCAGCGGGACGATGTCAGTCCGGTTGAGAACGAGGGTTTCGTCAAAGGTCGGGGTAGGGAGAAAAGCAACCGAGCGGGGATTCATCTTGCCGACAAAACCGAGGATGGTGGCGAAGTCGAGACGGGAGAGCCGTCCGTCGTCAGCCACTGTCTCGTCTTCTCCAATACGGAGTGGTTCGTATCCGTCATCGATACGAATCAGGGAGATTGCAGGATTTCTGACCGAGTCGCCGGCATTGCCGATACAGAATTCGAGCCAGAAGTCGTTCAACCCCGTGAGGGGGGTCGTTCTGGTAGCGTAGCGGTCCCATTCGCCGATTAAAACAAGGAGGCTACCGAAGATAACAAAGATAAGAAAGCGTGAACGCATAGAGAGCGGGGTCCAAGGGGGGTTCCGGGGGGGTGGGGAGGGGGTGGTAGTCACGCGCACGGTGGCGAACTTCTCACTTTTAACAGGTGGACTGGCTTGGTGCGCGGGTCAAGGGACACAAAGTTGGTGGATTCACGCCATGTGTAGACCTCCTCAAAGAGTACGTCCTCGACCTCGAACTCCTGATCGGGTGAAAGCCCCAGATCAGCGAGCGGGAGATGGAGGCTGGACTCCTGTCGCCTCTGAGAGTCAAGGTTGATAACCACGATGAGGCGATCCTGACCGTCGTCGGACCATTTGTGAAAAGCGAGGATCTGGTCATTATCTGCCGGGATGAACTCAATATTCGCATAAGATTGCAGGGCGGGATTTTCTCGTCGCGCACGGTTTAGCCGCGCGATGAAAAGCTTGATATTGCCCGGTTTGTCCCAGTCACGCGCCTTAAGCTGGTATTTTTCGCTGTCGAGATATTCCTCGCGGCCCGGTAGGGGGGTGCCTTCGCAGAGTTCGTAGCCCGAGTAGATCCCCCACGAGGAAGAAAGGGTCGCGGCGAGGGCCGCGCGTATTTTAAACATCGCCGGGTTGGCGTGTTGGAGGTGATTGGGGAGAATATCGGGGGTGTTCGGCCAGAAGTTCGCCCGGAAGTAGTCCCGCATCGATGTCTTCGTGAGCTCGGTAACGTAGTCTCGCAACTCAACGGCAGTCTCGCGCCAGGTAAAATAGGTGTAGCTTTGGGTGAAGCCTGCTTTGGCAAGTGTCTGCATCATCTTCGGCCGGGTGAAAGCCTCACTCAGGAAGATGACATCGGGATCGACGGAGTGGATTTCGCTGATAAGCCATTCCCAGAAGGCGACCGGTTTGGTGTGGGGATTATCAACACGAAAAACCCGAACACCTTTACCGACCCAGAAGAGAACGACATCGCGGAGCTCTTCCCAGAGTTCCTTCCAATCGTCACAGTGAAAATCGAGAGGGTAGATGTCCTGGTATTTTTTCGGAGGGTTTTCCGCATACTTGATCGAACCGTCAGGCCGCCGGTAAAACCATTCGGGATGATTCCGGACATAGGGATGGTCGGGCGAGCAGTTCAGGGCAAAATCGAGGGCGATCTCGATCCCGCGTGACCTTGCTTCGTTTAGGAGCCAGACGAAATCATCGATCGTTCCCAGGGCTGGTTCGACCGCGCGATGACCGCCCGCCTCACCCCCGATCGCCCAGGGTGAGCCGACGTCGCCGGGTTCGCAGCTGACAGCGTTGTTTTTTCCTTTACGATGGGAAACGCCGATGGGGTGAATCGGCGGAAAATAGACAATGTCGAACCCCATCGCAGCGGCATCGTCGAGACGGGGGATACAGTCGCGGAAGGTCGAGTGCCGGTTCCCGAGTCCCTCGGCGCTGCGGGGAAAGAATTCATACCAGGCGGAAAAAGAGGAGAGTTTTGATTCGACGAGGACGGGAATGTACTCTTCTCCGGTGGTCGCGAGGCCGCGATTGGGCCAACGGGCGAGCATTGCCATGATCGCGGGGGTGCCGGTGAGGTCCGGGACTCCGGAAGGCGGCGTTTGCATCAGTTCAGTGGTGAGGTTTTCAATCGCGTTGGCGTCGTCGCTGGACCGGGCTGCCGCTGCACGAATCGCGGCATTGTTGAGGATTACCCGGCCCTCTTCGATCTCGGTGGAAAGGTCAGTCTGACCGCCGTGGAGACGTCGCTCGAAATCGTGCCGCCAGGTGAGGAAATCGTCGCCCCAGGCGGTGATGGAAACTTCGTAACGCCCGCGCTCGGCGAATCCAAGGGAGGCGCTCCAGCGGTCGTTTTCGAGTGGCCGCATCGGGATCTCGTGCCAGTCAACGCTGCCAACGCGGCGCCATCGCAGCACGGCGACGACCTCGTCGTGCCCTTCTTTAAAAATATCGGCCTCGATGCGAAGCGGTTCCCCGATGACCCGCTTGGTCGGGTATTTCCCCCCCTCCACAAGGGGCGAAAGATTCGATATGACGACGGTGGCAGGTCGGTTCGTAAAGGGAGGCATGGGTGGAACGATCGGTAGACGGATTCGTCTTAACTAAAAGCCCAAGCGGCCCTTCGCCAAGCGGGATTTTCCCGGTGAGCGGGCGGCCTGGTCACTCCGAGATTCGCCGGCGCGATTGCTTGCGATCCGAGCGGACTCGTTTGATGAGGCGGACCCGGGCCTTTTCGGCACGCGAGGGTTTCCGTTTTTGATACCTCCGTCTCGCCCGGTCCCTTGCCGCAGCCAGTTTTTCCGCCTCGGCTTTTCTTTCGAAATATTCACAGAGTCGCTCGCGGGCGATGACCCGGTTTTTTTCGCGCGAGCGGGTTTCCTGGCAGGTGATCTCGTGGCCGCTCGGGAGGTGTTTAAGGTAGACGCACGAGGAGGTCTTGTTGATTTTTTGTCCCCCGCTTCCCGAGCCAAGGACAAATCGTTCCTCAAGATCCTCTTCGAAGATCTTCATTCGCTCCAGGCGTCGGTTGAGGGAATCCATGCTCAGGTGAAGATAGACCCTTCGGCGGGAGATGAAACGAGAGCTTTTCCCTTCGTTGCCTTTTCCTCAAGAGGGTTGACTCTGGCTGGTTACTCTCTTGAATAGCATCATTTCATGAACGCCGAACTATCAGCCCCTGATCTTGCGCACGCGGCCCGCACGAAGCGCAGGCTCGCCTTTTACGACTGGTGGGTTCTCGGAGTCACGAATCAGTGGATCTGGAAGTGCCGGAAGGCAAAGTTCCTTGACCTCTATCGTGGGAAGCGCTCCGGGAATCATCTTGAGGTCGGGGTCGGGACGGGGTATTTCCTCCGGCATAGTCTCACCGAAACCCTCCCGCGCATCGCCCTGCTCGACATCAATCGCGACTTTCTCGATCATACCGCACGGCGCATCGAAGCCTGCAAGCCTGAGATCTACCACAGTGACGTGCTCGAGCCCCTTCATCTCGGGGGGAGGCGTTTTGACTCGATCGCGATTAACAGCCTGCTCCACTGCCTCCCCGGCGCTCTTGAGGTCAAAGCGGGAATGGTCTGTGACCAACTTCTTCCGTTTTTGGCGAATGACGGCGTGCTTTTCGGATCCACGATTCTGGGAAAAGACATCCAGCGCCCTCTGGCGGCAACCTGGCTGATGAGCCACTACAATAGGAAAGGAGCCTTTTCCAATTCCGAGGATTCACTCGGCGGAATCATGGAGTCTCTCTCGATGCGGTTCAAGACCTTCAATGTTGAGGTTTGTGGCTGTGTGGTCCTCTTCTGGGGCGAGGGCCTGCGGGACGGCTACCGGCACGAGGAGCCGGCA
>DIVG01000066.1:0-3658 GCA_002422425.1 Akkermansiaceae bacterium UBA6138
TCTCAAACATCGCCGGCGATCACTTCGCGTAAGGTGCCCGGAGGACACGGTTGTTGTAAGTGTCGCAGACGTAGATCATCCCGTCAGGGACGATGCGGCCCCCGTGAGGACGACGCAGACCTGTCGTGAGCAGCGTCTCACCGACTCCGTCCGACGCCGCCGGAGGCTGCCCCGCGATGAGCTCGATCGTTTCCGTCGCCGGATCGTAGCGGCGGATGCAATGGTTTTCCGCATCCGCAATGAGGACACGCCCCTGCGGGTCCATCGCCACATACTTGGGGCCGTTCATCGTCGCTTCGGCGGCAGGCCCACCGTCCCCGCTGTAGCCCTTCTCCCCGGCGCGATTCACGACCGTGCGGACCTTGCCGTTCACCACCTCGACGAGGGCGTTGCCTCCGCGCAGGAGGACATAGAGCGTGCCGTCGAGCGCCTGGCAAACCGCCCGCGTATCCCCCATCGCCGCCGCCGTCGCGACCGCACCATCGACAGGGAGGCCTTTTTCCCCGCTACCGGCGATGGTGGAGAGCCGTCCGCTTCTTAGATCGAGAAGGCGGGTGCGGTGATTTCCGATGTCGGCGATGTAGACCCGCTCGCCGTCCGGCGAGAGACTCGCCGTCATCGTAATATTAAACTTTCCCGCCGTCGCCAGCCCGCCGTCGCCGCCGAAACCCTTTTCCCCGGTTCCGGCGAGGGTGGTGACCTCGCCCGTTTTCAAATCAAAAAGACGAACCCGGTGATTGAAGGAATCGCCGATAATGGCGGTGTCATCCTTCGTGATCTGGATGTCGTGCATGCCGTTGAACATCGCCTCGAGCGGATTTTTGCCGTCTTTGACATCCGCATCGGGAGCCGGCTTGTTTGCCTCGACATTGTGCTCCACTCCCGCGACGAACTCGACGCGCCCGTCGACGAGACGGAAGAGTCGGTTCGATTTCGTAAACTCGACTCCATAGGCAATGCCGCGCGAATCAAAGTCAAGACTGAACGGCTCACTGATCGCCGTCGTCCCGGGCGCGCCCGCGATCACTTCGACCTGGGAAGACGCGTTCATCGTGAAAAAGAACGCTGTGAAAGTTCCATAAAAAATCCGTCTCATCCGCTAACCATGGCGGAAAGCAACCCACTTGAAAAGTCCCCTTTTCGGCGGATCTCTGGCTGATTCGGAAGATCGACTACACCTTATCGGGAGGCGATGCGCTCGCCGTAGTCGGGCGGCCCCCTCCTCGTCGAGGGTAAAGAGACCCGATTTCCCCGCAGGAACGAGTCGGCGCGGGATGCGCCATCCATCGGGTTCAAAGTAGCATGCGCGCCGCTGCGGCGATATTTCCCGGGAGCGGCAAACTCTTGCTCTCCGCAGGCACATAGTCCCGAATCAATTGCGTGAGCCATTCACGCGACGTCACCATTTCTCCGAACCGGATAAGCGTTTCCCCCCCTTGCTCGACAATTTCATAATCGTTGAGATGAATTTCAACGGGACGATCCTCTCCCTTGAGATCGAGGAACAGGCTGATAGACTTTGCCTTCGAGTCGAGTTGCAACTCAGTTATGGTTCCGTAGGGGTCAAGCGAGGATTGAACAAACGGCCTGATCACCGTTGATAAAAGGATATCTTTCGGGAAACTGAATATATCTGAGAAGCTCATAAAATGTCCTCATTCGTCAAGGCCACCGGATGTCTCTGGCTCTGACTGCACGCCGTTCGAGAAGTGAATGGTTTATCTACTCCTTCGTCTCCCCGCCCGCCGAAGGCACGGGATGAAATGGTTAGTTGAAGCGGAGTCTTCGGGACGGCTGAAGACGAATAGTCAATGGATTCCCCCCGATTGGTCAATGAGTATGTTTCATTTAGCAAAAATGTTTCATGAGGAAAAATCAGCTTGAATGCGCCTCGGGCCGACAAGCCGAGCGCGAGGCTCGTCAGCAGAGTCGAGTTGACGGTCAATCTGAGACGCGAAGAAGGAGTAGTCCAGCCAACTGGCGGAAATGAGCCACACCGGCGTTTTCCACGCCGAGAGATGGTGGGCGTATCGCAAATTTCGGCCCGGACTCAAACTGCATGGCCGGCATCAGCCTTCGGTGCCGCATTGCCTGATCCTCAGTCTCTTCTCCAGCTCAAACATCTCCAGCGCCACCAGATACGGCTCGTCCAGATCGACCGTTTTCATGTCCGGCGCGAGCCGCCGGAACCCGGCGTGCATCAGGCACCTCATTTCCGGGCCCGAGAACGATTCTTCGGGGATCTAGTCGCAGGCTGTTGCGATTTCATCGCTTCTGAAAGATCTTCGGTGTGTTCTTCGTTGAGATATTCGTTTTTTGAAGTAAATTAATCGATAATATATCATAAACACCTTATCTTAAATAATTTAATTTTTTTAAATATTTTCATTTAGATCTTCACTATGAGCCCAACAGAAGTCTACAGAGGCATTGCGTCAATGGAGCCGATGCTCCCGGACTTGCAATCGGCTGAGCTGGCGGAGTTGAGCCAAAAAGCGACCCTGGCCATCGGCGAGCTGAACGCCCATCTCCCTTCCCCGGTGGTGCGGGATCGGGTGCGCCAACTGGTAAGGAAGATGAATTGCTACTACAGTAATCTCATCGAAGGCCACAAAACGCTCCCCCGGGATATCGAGCAGGCCGAGAGGCGACAGCTCGCGGAAGGACCCCAGGAAGAACGTGACAAGCAGCTCCTGGCGGAGGCACACATTCAAACCGAAACGGCGATGATCGACCGTCTGAATTCGGAAGAGGAAGTGGATGTCTATTCTTCCGAATTCATTTGCTGGATTCACCAGACATTCTTCGAGCTAGTGCCTGAGTCGATGCGCGACGCCCGAACGCTCTCAGGTGAGACTTACCGGATCATCCCGGGGCAGCAACGCGACTTCATGGTGGACGTCGGACGGCACACGCCGCCAGATCATGCCGCATTGCCGGAGTTTCTGGAGCGGTTTCGACTGGTTTACGGCAGTGCAAATATACTGGCCACTCAGCAACTCGCAGCCATCGCAGCAGCCCATCACCGCTTGGCCTGGATCCACCCTTTCGGTGACGGAAACGGACGAGTGATTCGCCTTCACTCCCATGCCCTGCTCCATAAACACAACCTGCACGGTCATGGATTATGGACTCTTTCCCGCGGACTCGCCCGCAATCGCCAGCGTTATTTCAACCACTTGCAGGCGGCGGACCAAAAGCGGGGGAACGACTTTGACGGGCGGGGAAACCTCAGCGCCCGTCAACTGTCTGCGTTCTGCCTCTTTTTCCTCGAGACTCTGCTGGATCAGGTGGAGTTCATGAATGGCTTGCTGAACCTGAAGGATCTGCGCACCCGAATTGAGAAATACTTCCGATACGAAGCCCTGCACCTCGATCGACATCAGGAAGCCATCAGCACCATTGTAACCACACTGGCCTACGAAGGCGAAATACCCCGTGAGCGTGTCAAAACTCTGACGGGCAAGGGTGCAACCACTGTCGCCAGCATCATCAAGCAGGGGCTTTCTGAAGGCTATTTCACTTCCCCTTCTCCCAAAGGGGTCCTTCAATTTGCGATATCGGAAAAAACGTGGAGTTCCTATTTCCCTCAATTATTTATCGATTTACCGGTAGACGAATAAAGCCTCGGCCAAAATGTGCCTTTAATGGTCAGCTC